>NZ_JBIWLV010000001.1:0-937264 GCF_044766345.1 Streptomyces sp. NPDC102278
GGTGCACACGCACTTAGAGCGGGCCGATCATGTCGGAATAAGACCGATCGACCACTGCGTCCTCGCTGTGTAATCGCCTGCAAGCACCACAACCCCGAAGGACTGCGACCTCACAGGTCTTTTTCAAAGGAACCTCATCCACCGAAATGGACGGGGTATCAACTTTTGGCGTTGATTTTTGGCACGCTGTTGAGTTCTCAAGGAACGGACGCTTCCTTCGTTCCTGTTTCCAGGCCCTCCGGGCGCTTCCTTCGTTTCCGACTCTATCAGACTCTTTCGTGTCCGATTCCCGGTCGAAGCGGGTTTCGCCTTTCAGTTCTTCGCTTTCGCGTTTCCCTTTCCGGCGATTCCAACTCTATCAGATCATTTCCGCGTCGTTTCCGACTTGGATTTGAATTCGATGACCGTTGGAGGGCCTTTCCCTTTCGGGTGGATCAGACTTTATCAGGTCTCCCTGAGTGCTTGATTCCCACCCGCTCGCGCGGTCGCGGGCACACGTGTGTGCCTGGGTGCCGTGCGAGGTGGAGACGTAAACGTACTGGAGCGGGGCCCCCGGATGCAAATCCGGTTGCCCCGCTCCAGGACGGGCGTTACGGCGAGGCTCAGACCTCGACGACGACCGGGAGGATCATCGGGCGGCGGCGGTAGCCGTCCGAGACCCACTTGCCCATGGTGCGGCGGATGAGCTGCTGGATCTGGTGCGGCTCGGCCACGCCGTCGGCGCCGGCGCGTGCGATGGCTTCCTCGATCTTCGGCAGGACGGCGGCGAAGGCCGAGTCCTCGATGCCGGAGCCGCGGGCCTGGATGTTCGGGCCGCTCACGACCTTGCCCGTGGTGCTGTCGACCACCACGTAGACCGAGATGATGCCCTCGTCTCCGAGGATGCGGCGGTCCTTGAGGGAGGCCTCGGTGACGTCGCCGACCGACAGGCCGTCCACGTACACGTAGCCGGCCTGGACCTTGCCCGAGATACGGGCCTTGCCGTCGATCAGGTCGACGACCACGCCGTCCTCGGCGATGACGATGCGGTCCTTGGGGACACCCGTCATCGCGCCGAGCTCGGCGTTGGCGCGCAGGTGGCGCCACTCGCCGTGGACCGGCATCAGGTTCCGCGGTTTGCAGATGTTGTAGAAGTACAGCAGCTCGCCCGCGGAGGCGTGACCGGAGACGTGCACCTTGGCGTTGCCCTTGTGCACGACGTTGGCGCCCCAGCGGGTCAGACCGTTGATCACGCGGTAGACCGCGTTCTCGTTGCCCGGGATCAGGGACGACGCCAGGATCACGGTGTCGCCGGGGACGATCCGGATCTGGTGGTCGCGGTTCGCCATGCGGGACAGGGCCGCCATCGGCTCGCCCTGGGAACCCGTGCAGACCAGGACGACCTCGTGGGCCGGCAGGTCGTCGAGGGTCTTCACGTCCACGACGAGGCCCGGCGGAACCTTCAGGTAGCCCAGGTCACGGGCGATGCCCATGTTGCGGACCATCGAGCGGCCGACGAAGGCGACCCGGCGGCCGTACTCGTGGGCCGCGTCGAGGATCTGCTGGATGCGGTGCACGTGGCTGGCGAAGCTGGCCACGATGATCCGGTTGTGGGCGTTCGCGAAGACCGTGCGCAGGACGTTGGAGATCTCGCGCTCGGGCGGGACGAAGCCCGGGACCTCGGCGTTCGTCGAGTCCGAGAGGAGGAGGTCGATGCCCTCCTCGCTCAGACGCGCGAAGGCGTGCAGGTCGGTGAGGCGCTTGTCCAGCGGCAGCTGGTCCATCTTGAAGTCGCCGGTGCACACCACCATGCCGGCGCCGGTGCGGATGGCCACGGCCAGCGCGTCCGGGATGGAGTGGTTGACCGCGATGAACTCACAGTCGAAGGGGCCCAGGTTCTCGCGCTCGCCTTCCTTCACCTCGAGGGTGTAGGGGCGGATGCGGTGCTCCTGGAGCTTCGCCTCGATCAGGGCGAGCGTCAGCTTGGAGCCGATCAGCGGGATGTCCGGCTTCTCCCGGAGGAGGTAGGGGACGGCGCCGATGTGGTCCTCGTGACCGTGCGTGAGCACGATGCCCTCGATGTCGTCGAGGCGGTCCCGGATGGACGAGAAGTCCGGCAGGATCAGGTCGATGCCCGGCTGCTCCTCTTCGGGGAAGAGGACGCCGCAGTCGACGATCAGCAGGCGACCGTCGAACTCGAAGACGGTCATGTTGCGGCCGATCTCACCGAGGCCGCCCAGGGGGGTGACCCGGAGGCCGCCCTTGGGGAGCTTCGGCGGCGGGCCCAGTTCAGGATGCGGGTGGCTCAAAAGTGTCTCCTCACCACACGCGCCACGTACCTCGTAGGCACGTGGCGCGCATGTCATTCGTGCACTTGCTTATGCGGTTTCGGGTCTTGCTTGTTCAGTTGTGAAGTCTGTTGTCAGAGCTGTACCCCGCCGGCGGCAAGATCGATCTTGAGCTGCGCCGTCTCTTCGGCGGTCAGCTCGACGAGCGGGAGCCGCAGCGGGCCGGCGGGAAGTCCCTGCAGGCCGAGGGCGCCCTTGGTGGTGATGACGCCCTGCGTGCGGAACATGCCGGTGAAGACGGGGAGCAGCTTCTGGTGGATCTCGGTGGCCTTCTGGACGTCGCCGCCCAGGTGGGCGTCGAGCATCGCGCGGAGTTCGGGGGTGACCACGTGGCTGACCACGGAGACGAATCCGACCGCGCCGACCGACAGGAGGGGCAGGTTCAGCATGTCGTCGCCGGAGTACCAGGCCAGACCGCTCTGGGCGATGGCCCAGCTGGCGCGGCCCAGGTCACCCTTGGCGTCCTTGTTGGCAACGATACGGGGGTGCTCGGCCAGCCGGACGAGGGTTTCGGTGTTGATCGGTACACCGCTGCGGCCGGGGATGTCGTAGAGCATGACGGGCAGCTCTGTGGCGTCCGCGATCGCCGTGAAGTGCCGGTAGAGGCCTTCCTGCGGCGGCTTGCTGTAGTACGGCGTCACCGCGAGCAGGCCGTGTGCGCCGGTGCGCTCGGCCTGGCGGGCGAGTTCGAGGGTGTGCCGGGTGTCGTTGGTGCCGATGCCCGCCACCACGTGGGCGCGGTCGCCCACGGCTTCGATCACGGCTCGTACGAGGTCGTTTTTCTCCGCGTCGGTGGTGGTCGGCGACTCACCGGTGGTGCCGTTGACGATCAGGCCGTCGTTGCCTGCGTCCACCAGGTGGACGGCGAGCCGCTGCGCGCCGTCGAGGTCGAGTGCGCCATCAGCCGTGAACGGCGTGATCATGGCGGTGAGGACCCGCCCGAAGGGGGTCTGCGGAGTCGAGATCGGAGCCATGGGTAACACGCTACTCGCTGCCATGCTCGCGGTGTCCCCTCGGGGGACGTGAACCGGGGTGTTGGAGCCCGGCACTGCCTGCTCGGGGGTTCAAGCAGTGCCGGGTCCGTTTGATCAGCCTAGATGAACTTTACGAAACGCCGCAATACGGACACTTGGGACTTGGGCCGTACATCTGTGCGCCAGGCGTGGCTCCGGCCTTACGGGGCAACGCGACCGTTGGCGTTGTACGCGGCGTACGTGAGCGGCATCAGACCGGCCCAGTGCCGCTCCATCTTCTCGCCGACCATCTCGATCTCCCGCTGCGGGAAGGACGGGGTGGTCGCCAGCTCGTGCTGGGTGCGCAGACCGAGGAAGTGCATCAGCGAGCGCGCGTTGCAGGTGGCGTACATCGAGGAGAAAAGTCCGACCGGCAGGACCGAACGGGCAACCTCCCGGGCCACGCCCGCCGCCAGCATCTCCTGGTAGGCCTGGTAGGCCCGGACGTACGAGTCCTCCATGACGCGGCCGGTCAGCTCCTGCTGCGCGGCCGTGCCCTCGACGAAGACGTACTTGCCCGGGCGGCCCTCCTGGATCAGCTTGCGATCCGCGTCCGGGACGTAGAAGACCGGCTCCAGCTCCCTGTAGCGGCCCGATTCCTCGTTGTAGGACCAGCCGACGCGGTGCCGCATGAACTCGCGGAACACGAAGATCGGGGCGCTGATGAAGAACGTCATCGAGTTGTGCTCGAAGGGGCTGCCGTGGCGGTCGCGCATCAGATAGTTGATGAGGCCCTTGGAGCGCTCCGGGTCCTTCTGGAGCTCCTCCAGGGACTGCTCGCCGGCCGTGGAGACGCGGGCGGCCCACAGCACGTCGGAGTCGGCGGCGGAGTGCTTCACCAGCTCCACCGTCACGTCACTGCGGAAGCTGGGTTTCAGGTCTGAAGCGGCGTTCTCGCTCACCGGGGGGTCCTTCCGAACGGTATTACCTGGGGCGCGCCCACTCTACGGCGCGGGGAACGGCCCGCTTCCCAGTCCGACGCGGTGGCGGGGTCACCCGTACAGCTGACGGCCCGCCACGTCATTTGCCCGATGTTCCGATTCGCGGCACGGATCGGGCTCTTCGGACGTCTTACCTGGAGAACGCACCACGCGGCCCGCGGGCCCTGACCGTGAGGAGACTCCCTCCATGTTTCGCCGGCGCGAACCCGTCCCCTTCGCCTTCGTCGCCGAGGCCGACCGCTTCCGCAGTAACGTCACTCCACCGCCGCGAGAGAGTCTGGCGAAGACTCAGATCGCCGCCCGTACGCTGGTCGGACTGACCGTGGTGGCGGGGCTCGTCGGCTCGCTGCTCTTCGGCATGCCGGCACTGCAGCCGCACAAGGCGCCCCAGAAGTCACAGCAGTCGGAGGCGTCCGAGGGGCGGTAGCCTCACGGGCACAGCCCAACCGAACGTGCATGTGAGTGAGGTCCAGCCGTGCCCCTGCCCTTCTTGACGGCCGACGGCGTCTTCGACGCGCACGATGAAGAAACACTGCCCCACGACGATCCCGACCGTTGGCGTCGGCCCTACCGGCCCGGTCCCTGGCGGGTCGCCGTCGCGGCGCTGCTGCTGCTGCTCTCCGCCTTCATGCTCCTGGCCACGATGATCGTGGCCTTCGCGGGCACCTGGGGCGGGGCGACGCTCTGTCTGGCGGCCGCGCTCACCGTGGTCGGCGCCACCCTGCGCCTGCTGCGCATGGGTGTCTGGGTGAGTCGTACGGGGCTGCGCCGGGTGGCGTTCTTCGGAACGCGCTCGGTCGCCTGGAGCAAGATCGACAGCATCCGTACCGTGCAGCAGCCGGTGCGTTGGCTCGGACTGCCGAGGACCGTACAGGGCCAGGCCCTGACCGCGGCGGGACGCGACGGCGCCGCCCTCCCGGTGCTCCTGACCGACCACAACGCCGATTTCCTGGCCCGGTCCGAGGCGTTCGACCGGGCCGCCGGGATGGTGGAGGCGTGGGCCGACGAGTACCGGGCCGTTCCCGCCTGAGTCGTCCCGCGCGCGTCACGGAAGGCCCGTACGGGTTCAGACCCGTACGGGCCTTCCGTCGTGCAGGGCGATGGCGCGCTGCATGGCCTTGCGGGCCCGCGGGGTGTCGCGGGCGTCGCGGTAGGCCACGGCCAGCCGGAACCAGCTGCGCCAGTCGCCCGGCGCGTCCTCCGTCTCGACCTTGCGGCGCGCGAAGACCTCGTCGGCGGAGTCCCGCAGGATCCGCCCGTACTGGTCCCGCTCCAGTTCGTCGGCGGGCAGGGCGCCCTCGGCCTCCAGCTCGGCCGCGAGCTGGTTGGCCTTGGTGACGAACCGCGTGTTCGCCCAGAGGAACCAGATGCCGATGACCGGCAGGATCAGCACGGACACGCCCATGGTGACGGTGAGCCAGGTGCCGTGCCGAATCAGCATCAGGCCCCGGCTGCCGACCAGGACGAAGTAGACGACCAGGACGGCGGCCGTGAGGAAGTACGTGATCTTCGCGCGCATGGGGGCTACTGCCTGCTCATCAGCCGAGGTCGAGGAAGTGTTCCAGGCCGAAGGTGAGGCCCGGGGTCTGCGTCACGCGGCGCGCGCCGAGCAGGATGCCCGGCATGAAGCTGCTGTGGTGCAGGGAGTCGTGACGGATGGTGAGGGTCTCCCCCTCGCCGCCGAGGAGCACCTCCTGGTGGGCCAGCAGGCCGCGCAGGCGGATGGCGTGCACCGGGACCCCGTCCACGTCGGCGCCGCGGGCCCCGTCGAGGGCCGTGGCGGTGGCGTCGGGCTGGGCGGCCAGGCCGGCTTCCGCGCGGGCGGCCGCGATGAGCTGCGCGGTACGGGTCGCGGTACCGGAGGGGGCGTCCACCTTGTTGGGGTGGTGGAGCTCGACGACCTCGACGGACTCGAAGTAGCGCGCGGCCTGCGCGGCGAACTTCATGGTGAGGACGGCGCCGATGGAGAAGTTGGGGGCGATGAGCACCCCGGTCTCCGGGGAGCCGGCGAGCCAGGTGTTCAGCCGGGCCAGTCGCTCCTCGGTCCAGCCGGTGGTGCCGACGACGGCGTGGATGCCGTGCCGGACGCAGAAGTCGAGGTTGTCCATGACGGCGGCGGGAGTGGTCAGCTCGACGGCGACCTGGGCCCCGGTGTCGGCCAGTGTCTCCAGCGTGTCCCCGCGGGTGAGCGCGGCGACCAGTTCCATGTCCTCGGCGGCTTCGACGGCCTTGACCGCCTCGGCGCCGATGCGCCCGTGGGCGCCGAGAACCGCGACCCGCAGCTTGCTGCTCATGCTCGTGCTTCCTTCGCTTGCGTCTCACAGGGCCGGGTGCCGGCCGGCCGGGGCGGACCGGCACCCGGGAACCCCAGGATCTCAGGCGACCGCTTCGTCGAGGCGGGCGGCCTGCTTCTCCTTCAGCGGTCCGATCACGGCGAGCGACGGCTTGTGGGCCAGTACGTCCTGCGCGACGGCCCGCACGTCGTCCGGGGTGACGGCCGCGATCCGGGCCAGCATGTCGTCGACCGACATCTGGTCGCCCCAGCACAGCTCGCTCTTGCCGATCCGGTTCATGATGGCGCCGGTGTCCTCCAGGCCGAGGACCGTGGAGCCGGAGAGCTGGCCGACGGCCCGCCTGATCTCCTCGTCGGTGAGCCCGTCCGAGGCGACCTTGTCCAGCTCGTCCCGGCAGATCCGCAGCACGTCGTGGACCTGGCTGGGCCGGCAGCCGGCGTACACGCCGAACAGGCCGGTGTCGGCGAAGCCCGAGGTGTACGAGTACACGCTGTAGGCGAGCCCCCGCTTCTCCCGGACCTCCTGGAACAGCCGGGAGGACATCCCGCCGCCGAGGGCGGTGTTCAGTACGCCCAGCGCCCAGCGGCGCTCGTCGGTGCGGGCGAGACCGGGCATGCCGAGGACCACGTGGGCCTGCTCGGTCTTGCGGTTGACCAGCTCGACGCGGCCGGCGGTGCGGATCCGCTTGGTGCCGGTGCGCGGGCCGATCGGCTCGGCGTCGGTGCGACCGAGGGCGCCGGCCTTCTCGAAGGCCGCGCGGACCTGACGTACGACCTTGTTGTGGTCGACGTTGCCCGCCGCGGCCACGACCAGGTGGGTCGGGTCGTAGTGCTTCTTGTAGAAGCGGCGGATCTGGTCGGCGCCGAGCGCGTTGATCGTCTCCACGGTGCCGAGGACGGGACGGCCCAGCGGGCTGTCGCCGAACATGGTCTGCGCGAACAGGTCGTGCACGCAGTCGCCCGGGTCGTCCTCGGTCATCGCGATCTCTTCGAGGATGACGCCGCGCTCGGCGTCCACGTCCTCCTCGCGGATCAGCGACCCGGTGAGCATGTCGCAGACCACGTCGATGGCCAGCGGCAGGTCGGTGTCGAGCACCCGCGCGTAGTAGCAGGTGTACTCCTTCGCCGTGAAGGCGTTCATCTCGCCGCCGACCGCGTCGATCGCGGAGGAGATGTCGAGGGCACTGCGCTTGTCGGTGCCCTTGAAGAGGAGGTGCTCCAGGTAGTGCGTGGCACCGTTGAGCGTGGGCGTCTCGTCCCGGGAGCCCACGTTCGCCCAGATGCCGAAGGTGGCGGAGCGGACGGAGGGCAGCGTCTCGGTGACGATGCGCAGTCCGCCGGGCAGGACGGTGCGCCGGACGGTGCCGATGCCGTTCTGCCCCTTGAGCAGGGTTTGGGTACGGGCGACGGCCCGCCCCTCCGAAGAGGGGCGGGCCGTCACACGGGAACTACGCGACGTCACTTGTCGGAGTCGTCCTTGTCAGCGTCGGCGTCGGCGGCTTCGCCCTCGACCACGGGGACGAGGGAGAGCTTGCCGCGGGAGTCGATCTCGGCGATCTCGACCTGCACCTTGGTGCCGACCGCGAGCACGTCCTCGACGTTCTCCACGCGCTTGCCACCGGCGAGCTTGCGGATCTGCGAGATGTGCAGCAGGCCGTCCTTGCCGGGCATGAGGGAGACGAAGGCACCGAAGGTGGTGGTCTTGACGACCGTACCCAGGTAGCGCTCGCCGACCTCCGGCATGGTCGGGTTGGCGATCTGGTTGATCGTGGCGCGGGCGGCCTCGGCGGCCGGGCCGTCGGCGGCACCGATGTAGATGGTGCCGTCGTCCTCGATCGTGATCTCGGCGCCGGTGTCCTCCTGGATCTGGTTGATCATCTTGCCCTTGGGGCCGATGACCTCACCGATCTTGTCCACCGGGATCTTGACGGTGATGATCCGGGGGGCGTTGGGGGACATCTCGTCCGGCGTGTCGATCGCTTCCATCATCACGTCGAGGATGTGGAGGCGGGCGTCGCGGGCCTGCTTGAGGGCGGCGGCCAGAACCGAGGCCGGGATGCCGTCGAGCTTGGTGTCCAGCTGGAGCGCGGTGACGAACTCCTTGGTGCCGGCGACCTTGAAGTCCATGTCGCCGAAGGCGTCCTCCGCACCGAGGATGTCGGTGAGGGCGACGTAGTGGGTCTTGCCGTCGATCTCCTGGGAGATCAGACCCATGGCGATGCCGGCGACGGGGGCCTTGAGGGGCACACCGGCGTTCAGCAGCGACATGGTGGAGGCGCAGACCGAGCCCATCGACGTCGAGCCGTTGGAGCCGAGGGCCTCGGACACCTGACGGATCGCGTAGGGGAACTCCTCGCGCGTCGGGAGGACCGGCACGATCGCGCGCTCGGCGAGCGCGCCGTGGCCGATCTCGCGGCGCTTCGGCGAACCGACGCGGCCGGTCTCGCCGACCGAGTACGGCGGGAAGTTGTAGTTGTGCATGTAGCGCTTGCGGGTCACCGGGGAGAGGGTGTCCAGCTGCTGCTCCATGCGGAGCATGTTGAGGGTGGTGACGCCCAGGATCTGGGTCTCGCCACGCTCGAACAGCGCCGAGCCGTGCACGCGCGGGATGGCCTCGACCTCGGCGGCGAGGGTACGGATGTCCGTGATCCCGCGGCCGTCGATGCGGACCTTGTCCTTGATGACGCGCTCGCGCACCAGGGCCTTGGTCAGGCTGCGGTACGCGGCGGAGATCTCCTTCTCGCGGCCTTCGAAGGCCGGGAGGAGCTTCTCTGCGGCGATCTCCTTGACGCGGTCCAGCTCGGCCTCGCGGTCCTGCTTGCCCGCGATGGTCAGCGCCTGGGAGAGCTCGCCCTTCACCGCGGCCGAGAGGGCCTCGTAGACGTCGTCCTGGTAGTCCAGGAAGACCGGGAACTCGCCCTCGGGCTTGGCGGCCTTGGCGGCCAGGTCGGCCTGGGCCTTGCAGAGGACCTTGATGAAGGGCTTCGAGGCGTCGAGACCGGCGGCCACGACCTCCTCGGTCGGCGCCTCGGCGCCGCCCTTGACCAGGGCGATGGTCTTCTCGGTGGCCTCGGCCTCGACCATCATGATCGCGACGTCGCCGTCCTCGAGCACGCGACCCGCGACGACCATGTCGAAGACGGCGTCCTCGAGCTCGGTGTGCGTCGGGAAGGCGACCCACTGGCCGCGGATCAGCGCGACGCGGACGCCGCCGATCGGGCCGGAGAAGGGCAGGCCGGCCAGCTGGGTGGACGCGGAGGCGGCGTTGATCGCCACGACGTCGTACAGGTGGTCGGGGTTGAGCGCCATGATCGTCGCGACGACCTGGATCTCGTTGCGCAGGCCCTTCTTGAAGGACGGGCGCAGCGGGCGGTCGATCAGGCGGCAGGTGAGGATCGCGTCCTCGGAGGGCCGGCCCTCGCGACGGAAGAAGGAGCCGGGGATCTTGCCGGCCGCGTACTGCCGCTCCTCGACGTCCACCGTGAGGGGGAAGAAGTCGAGCTGGTCCTTGGGCTTCTTCGACGCGGTGGTGGCGGACAGCACCATCGTGTCGTCGTCCAGGTAGGCAACGGCGGAGCCGGCGGCCTGGCGGGCCAGACGGCCCGTCTCGAAGCGGATGGTGCGGGTGCCGAAGGAACCGTTGTCAATGACGGCCTCGGCGTAGTGGGTCTCGTTCTCCACTAGCGATATCTCCATTTTCGTCGTCTCCGTCCGCCACCCGTGTGGTGACGAACGGTGTTGGAGAAGCGCTCCTGGCGTGCGGGCCGGTCTTCGATCGAAGCACCCGGTTCGTAGCCCTCGCCGGGCTTTCCGGATGCCACTACCGAGGACCGGCGGCGGTGGGAGGGCGCTCCTCCTCTTCGGTTGTGCGCGTGTTCGCTTCCAGACTACAAAGCGTGTGGTGCGTCGCGCACGTACAGCAAAGGGAGCGGCCCCCTCAGTGTGGGAACCGCTCCCTTCACAGCGTCTTTACTTGGCGCCGGCCGCACCGCGGCGGATGCCGAGGCGCTCGACCAGCGTACGGAAGCGCTGGATGTCCTTCTTGGCCAGGTACTGCAGCAGGCGGCGACGCTGGCCGACCAGGATCAGCAGACCACGACGGGAGTGGTGGTCGTGCTTGTGGGTCTTGAGGTGCTCGGTCAGGTCCGAGATGCGGCGGGAGAGCATCGCGACCTGAACCTCGGGGGAGCCGGTGTCGCCCTCCTTGGCACCAAATTCTTCGATGAGCTGCTTCTTCGTTGCGGCGTCGAGCGGCACGCGTACTCCTCGTGTTGGGTCTTCGTTGCCACCGAGTGCCCCAGGTCGAATTCTCTGGGGATCTTCCGTTACTCGGGAGGCGGGGTCCGCTGAGCGCAGCCTCCAGAAGATCTCCGGGGGCGCGTACACAAACGGCCGTCACACAGCGTACCAGGCTGCCGGGTCCCGGCATCTCAGCTGGTGAGAGCGCGGGCCCGGGAGTAGACGTCGAGCACGGCCAGGGTCAGCGGGACCAGGCTGAGCAGTACCGCGGCCTCGGTGAGGTCGAGCATCCGTCCCCAGAAGGGTGACAGACCCTTGCGCGGGATGACAAGCGAGATTGCGGTGAGCAGGACCGCGCCGGCGGCGACGGCGGTCGAGAGCCAGATCGTGCGGAGGTCCAGGCCGCCGCGGTCGCGGTGGAGCACGAGTTCCGCGACGAGGTCGGCCGGCGGGTGCAGGGCCAGGCCCAGGACGAGCAGGGCGACGGCGGCGAGTCCGGCGGCGAGGGCGCAGACCACCTGTGAGGTGTAGCGGAAGAGCCGGGCCCGGAGCAGCATGGCGAGGCCGGCGGCCAGGGCGAGCAGCCGGCCCCAGGTGTCGTCGGAGAAGCCGAGGACGGCGGCGGAGCCCACGGCGACGGCCGCGCAGCCGCCGACGAGGCCGAGCAGCATCTCGTGGCCGCGGCGGGCCTGGACGGCGATGGCCTCGGCGTCGAGGGCGGCCGGGTCGCGGCGGGCCTCGGCGGCCGGGTCGGTCGGATCGGTCGGGCCGCCGGGGGGGCGGATCTCGTGGCGGTCCGGGGTCTCGTAGTCCCCCGCGGAGCTCTGCGGGGCGGCGTACCCGATGGGCAGCCGGGCGAAGCGGGCGGAGAGGCCGGGGAGGAAGGCGACGAGGCCCACGGCGGCGGGGGCGCAGACGGCGGCCGTGGCGGTGGCGGTGGCTTCGGTTGCGATGGCTCCGAAGGCGGCGAGGGTGCCGGTGGCGGTCAGGAAGGTGGCGGCGACGAAGGGGGCGTCGCCGTTGGGGGTGAGGGCCACGAGGGCGACGGCGGCCACGAGGGCGCAGACGCAGCCGAGGAGGAACTGGAGACGGCCGGGCCCCTGGCCGGCCGCGGGGGCGATGACGCCGGAGCCGGCGATCAGCAGGTGCGGGAGGGCGGCGAGGCCGAGGGCGACGGCGGAGCCGCGGTCGCCGTACACCCGGGCGCGGACGCCGGCGGCGGCGACGAGCAGGACCGCGACGGCGCCGGCGATGATGCCGGGCAGGCCGTGCATGTCGTGGCGGACCGGGTCGGCGTACCAGAGGACGAAGCCGAGCAGGACGAGCAGGACGGCGGCGCCGGCCAGGCCCGCGCCGCGCAGCATGTCGTCGCTCCAGCGGTGGCGGTCGCGGACGACGGCCGAGGCCACGGCGTCGGAGACGTCGTCGAAGACGGCGGGCGGCAGGGACTCGGCGAAGGGGCGCAGGCTGAGCACCTCGCCGTCGAGGACCTGCTGGGCGGCGAGGGTGCGGGCGCCGTCGAGGACCACGCCGGAGCGGCGTACGAGGTGGAAGCCGGTCGGTGCGCCGACGGGCTGGGTCTGGCCGGTGAGGCGCAGCAGTTCGGGGTAGACGTCGGCGACGGCGATGTCCTCGGGGAGGGCCACGTCTATCCGGCTGTCCGGGGCCACGACGGTGACCCTGCAGAAACCCGTCGCCTCGGCCGTACTCACCTGCGTGACCCCCCTGGTTGGCGTGTCCGTCCCCGCATGCGCGTGGGCGGATTCGCGGTTGCGCATGTCGCGCGCGGTCACCCTACCGGGCCGCCGCCGCGGGGTCGGCAAGTAGGATCGCCGTCGCGCGGGGGAGTCCCCCTCCGTGTCCGGGACTTGGGGGCGCCGGTTGCGACGTCCCGTCCGTTTTCAAGGGATTGATGCTCCGGTGAGCCAGATCGTCGTCAAGCGCCCGCCCCGGGCGCTGCCGCCCGAAGTCCCTTCGGACGAACTGAGGCTGGAGGCGCCGCCGGAGCTGCCGCGCGGGCAGCAGGAGGGCATGCTGATGCAGCTCCTGCCGATGCTCGGCATGGGTTCCTCGGTCGTCTTCTTCTTCATGCCGGGTGCGGCGCCCTTCATGCGCGTCATGGGCGTGCTGATGCTGGCCTCGACCGTGGGCATGGTGATCGCCCAGTTGGTGCGCCACCGGCGCGGTACGCAGGGGCAAATGGCGGACGTGCGCCGGGACTACATGAAGTACCTGGCGCAGACGCGCCGGCAGGTGCGCAGGACGGCGCGGGCGCAGCGCGACGCGCAGTTGTACCTGCACCCGGCGCCGGAGCAGTTGTGGTCGGTGGTGGCCGAGGGTTCGCGGTTGTGGGAGCGGCGGGTCGGCGACGGGGACTTCGGTCAGGCGCGGCTGGGGTTGGGGGCGCAGCGGTTGGCGACCGCGTTGGTGGCCCCGGACACGGCGCCGGTGGACGAGTTGGAGCCGTTGACGGCGGGCGCGATGCAGCGGTTCCTGGCGGTGCACTCCTCGTTGGAGGGGCTGCCGATGGCGGTGTCGATCCGGGCGTTCTACCACGTGACGGTGTCCGGGGAGACGGAGTCCGCGCGGGGGACGGCGCGGGCTCTGGTGGCCCAGTTGGCGACGCTGCACTCCCCCGAGGACCTGATGGTGGCGGTGGTGGCCGCGCCGGGTGCGGTGCCCTCGTGGGACTGGACGAAGTGGTTGCCGCACACGCAGCTGCCGGGTCAGGTGGACGGGGCCGGCACGAAGCGGCTGTTCGGCGACGACCTCGGTGAGCTGGAGGGGTTGTTGGCGTCGCGGCTGGACGGGCGGCCGCGCTTCAGCCGGGAGGTCTCGCCCGTGTTGGACCAGCCGCACCTGGTGGTCGTGCTGGACGGTGGGATCGTGCCGCCGGATTCGGTGTTCGCGGCGGCCGAGGGTCTCCAGGGGGTGACCGTCGTGGAGGTGGTCGCGGGGGAGCTCGACGAGCCGCGCGGCGGGTTGTCCGTGGTGGTGCGGCCGGGTCGGTTGCGGTTGGAGTCGGGCGCCGGCGTCGCGTACGAGGGCGTCCCGGACACCTTGTCGTTGCCCGCGGCGGAGGCCCTGGCCCGGCAGTTGGCGCCGCTGCGCACGGGGGGCGGGGACGACGACGAGCCCTTGTTGGCCAATCTTGACTTCACGGACCTGCTGAACCTGGGGGACGCGGCCTCGATCGACGTGTCGCGGACGTGGCGGCCCCGGTCGGCCGGTGAGCGGTTGCGGGTGCCGATCGGTGTGGGCGAGGACGGTTCCCCGGTCATGCTGGACCTCAAGGAGGCCGCCCAGGAGGGCATGGGTCCGCACGGTCTGTGTGTGGGTGCGACCGGTTCCGGGAAGTCCGAGCTGTTGCGGACGCTGGTGTTGGGTCTGGCGGTCACGCACACCTCGGAGACCCTGAACTTCGTCCTCGCGGACTTCAAGGGCGGTGCGACGTTCACGGGCATGGGGCAGATGCCGCACGTGGCGGCGGTGATCACCAACCTGGCGGACGACCTGACGCTCGTGGACCGCATGGGTGACTCGATCCGCGGCGAGTTGCAGCGCCGGCAGGAACTGCTGCGGTCGGCGGGCAACTACGCGAACGTCCACGACTACGAGAAGGCCCGGGCGGCCGGTGCGCCGCTGGAGCCGTTGGCCTCGCTGGTGCTGGTCATCGACGAGTTCTCGGAACTGTTGACGGCGAAGCCCGACTTCATCGACATGTTCATCCAGATCGGTCGCATCGGACGTTCGCTGGGGGTGCACCTCCTGCTGGCGTCGCAGCGGCTGGAGGAGGGGAAGCTGCGCGGCCTGGACACCTACCTCTCGTACCGGGTGGGTCTGCGGACGTTCTCGGCGGCCGAGTCGCGGACCGCGCTCGGGGTGCCGGACGCGTACCACCTGCCGTCGGTGCCGGGTTCGGGGTACCTGAAGTTCGGTACGGACGAGATGACCCGCTTCAAGGCGGCGTACGTGTCGGGCACCTACCGTTCGGGCGGGCCCGACCTGTCGGTGGGGCTGTTCCCGTTGGAGCGGCGGCCCGTGCGGTTCACGGCGGCGCCGGTGCCGGTGGTGTACGCCGCGCCGGACCCGGCGTACCTGGCGGCGCAGGCCGCCGCGCAGGGCGAGGACGCCTTGGCGGACACCGTGCTGGACGTGATCGTGGGCCGGCTGGAGGGTCAGGGCGTGCCCGCGCACCAGGTGTGGCTGCCGCCGCTGGACCAGGCTCCGCCGCTGGACCAGCTGCTGCCGGCCCTGGCCCCGTCGGCGGAGCGCGGGTTGCACGCGCAGGGGTACACGCGGCCCGGCGGGCTCGTCGTTCCGCTCGGCCTGATCGACAAGCCGTTCGAGCAGCGGCGCGAGGTGCTGTACCGGGACTTCTCCGGTGCGGCGGGCCACATGATGGTGGTGGGCGGTCCGCAGTCGGGCAAGTCGACGCTGATGCGGACGCTGATCTCCTCGTTCGCCTTGACGCACACCCCACGCGAGGTGCAGTTCTACGGTCTGGACTTCGGCGGCGGCGGTCTGTCGTCGCTCGCGGAGCTGCCGCACGTGGGCGGGATCGCCTCGCGGCTGGATCCGGAGCGGGTGCGCCGGGCGGTCTCGGAGGTCGCGGGCATCCTCAACCGGCGCGAGGAGTTCTTCCGCGCCAACGGCATCGACTCGATGGGCACCTACCGTCGCCGGCGCGCGGCGGGCGAGCTGCCCGGCGAGGCGTGGGGCGACGTGTTCCTGATCGTGGACGGGTGGGGCGGCTTCCGTACCGAGTACGAGGGCCTGGAGCCGGTCGTCACGGACATCGCCGCCCGCGGCCTGGGGTACGGCATCCACGTGGTGGTGACGGCGGCGCGCTACATGGAGGTGCGGTCCGCGCTGAAGGACCAGATGTTGAGCCGGCTGGAACTGCGGCTCGGCGACGTCATGGACTCCGAGTTCGACCGGCGGGTCGCCGCGAACGTCCCCACGGGGATGCCGGGTCGCGGCCAGGTGCCGGAGAAGCTGCACTTCCTGGGCGCGCTGCCGCGGATCGACGGTTCGCACAGCGCGGCGGACCTGTCGGAGGCCACGGCGGCGTTCGTGGCGGCGGTGAAGGCGGCGTGGGCGGGGGCCTCGGCTCCCGGTGTGCGGCTGCTGCCGCGGCTGCTCCACGCCGATCAGCTGCCCAAGGGCGGGGAGTTCCCGTCGCGCGGGATCTCGATCGGCATCGGGGAGACCGACCTGGAGCCGGTGTTCGTCGACTTCGAGACCGATCCGTTCTTCCTGGTCTTCGGCGAGAGCGAGTCGGGCAAGACGAACCTGCTGCGGCTCATCGCCCGGCAGATCGCCGACCGGTACACCCCCGACCAGGCCAAGCTGGTGGTCGGCGACTACCGGCGGGGGCTGCTCGGGGCGCTGCCGGAGGAGCACCTGTTGGAGTACGCGCCGATGGCGAGTTCCCTCCAGATGCACATGGAGGCGCTGGGCGGGGTGTTCTCCCGGCGGCAGCCGCCCGATGACGTGACCCCGCGGCAGTTGCGCGACCGCAGCTGGTGGACGGGCCCGGACGTCTTCATCATCATCGACGACTACGACCTGGTCGCGACGAGTCAGGGCAATCCGCTGGCCGCGCTGGTGGAGTTCCTGCCCTTCGCCCGGGACACGGGCATCCGCTTCATCGTCGCCCGGAACTCGGCGGGGGCCTCGCGTTCGCTGTACGAGCCCTTCATGCAGCGGATCAAGGAGCTGGGGGCGCAGGGCGTGGTGCTGTCGGGCGACCCGTCCGAGGGCGACCTGATCGGCAGTGTCCGGCCGCGTCCGATGCCGCCGGGCCGGGGCCATTACGTCTCGCGCAAGCGCGGCACGTCATTGGTGCAGCTCGGACGGTTGCCGAACTCCGCGGTGTGAGGTCGGACGGAGAAGTCCAATCGCTCCCCCGCCCGCGGTGTCGGCGTCGATAATCGGTCCAGAACGCTGCACCGCCGTCGTACGAAGGGAAGGCCGCGCCATGGGGTCCCAGCAGGAGAAGGACGAGCTGTACGCGCTCGACATCAGCGGTGTCGAGTGGGAGGGCCCGCCCGGGACGAGTCCCGACGAGGAGCGGGTCGAGATCGCCAAGCTGCCCGAGGGGGCGGTGGCCATGCGGTCCTCGCTGGACCGGGAGACGGTGCTGCGGTACACGGCGGCCGAGTGGGAGGCGTTCGTGCTCGGCGCCAGGGACGGCGAGTTCGACCTCCGCTGAGGCCGTGGGCGTCGGGAGACGCGGACGGGGCGCGCCCGGTGCGGGCGCGCCCCGTTCTGGCGCTCGGCGCGAGGCCGGGTGCCGGGTGCCGGGTGCCTGCTACCGGCTACCGGCTACCGGCTACCGGCTACCGGCTACCGGCTACCGGCTACCGGCTCAGTAGGCCTCGGTGAACAGGCGCGAGGCCTTCACGTCGGTGGCACGGTAGTCGCCCTTGCCTGCCTCGATGAGCTTGGCGACGGTGTCCAGCTGCTTCTGCATGTGGTCGGCCGCGGCCTTGTACTTCGACTGGAGGATCACGTACTCGCGGTGTGCCTCACCGTCCCAGGTGTCGGTGACGACCTTGACGGCCTGCTCCATCTCGGCCAGGTCCTTCACGATGTTGTTCGACACGATCCGGATGCGGTCGGCCATCTGCTGGACGGTCTCGTACCGAACCCGGGTGTGGCCGGGGTCAACCATGGTCTTCTCCTTCGCGCTGGGGCTTGACGGGCGACGACGCCGGTCAGATGTTGTTCAGGCCGGACTTGTTGGCGGCGGCGAAGGTCGCGCGCACGTCCTCGTCCTGGGCGTTGCTCAGGTTCTTGGTCTGCGAGATCGCGTGGTGCAGGACCCCGAGCAGACGGCGGATCTTGTCGTGGTCGATGTTGATGTCCTCCTGCGCCTTGGCGAATCCGCCCGCGCCCACACCGGTCCAACCGGCGCTCACCGTCGCGACGATGTCGGCCAGTTCACGGGACTGGGTGGTGACCGCCTGGGCCGTCTCGGAGATCTTGTTGGCCGCCTTGACGACCGGATCGTCCGCGAGTCCGAAATTGTTCGTCATCCGAAGCTCCTCACTTCTCAATTCGCCGGCAGAACCGGCGGACTGCGTGGCGGAGCGGATGTTCCCGGCGCGGCGTCGAGCCGCTCGCCTCGGAAGTCCCCCTCCGCTTCACGCGATCCCCCGATCACAGTCGTGAAGCTCGGCGTCACTCTAGCCACTTCACCGCACCGGCCCAACACCGGTGCCCCACAGCCCTCGTCGACCCGTGACCGTTCACTGCAAACGGCGGCGGCGACGGGCGTCGCGGATGACGGTGGCGGTCCCCGCGATGACACCGATGAGGACGACACCGATCCCGAGAGCGTACGTGCCCAGGCGCTCGTCGCGCTCCTGCGCCGTCTCGGCGAGGCTCAGGCGGGCGGCCTCCGGGGCGGCCGCGGGCGGCGGTCCCGGGTCCGGGACGGGGGCCTTGGGGGGCTCGCTGTCCTGGGTGACCGCGCGGACCGGGTCCACCACTCCCCAACCGACGTAGTCGTCACGGCCGTTGACGGATCGCTCGGCCGTGTTCTGGATCTGCCAGACGATCTGTTGCGGGGTCCAGTCCATGTGCTCGGCGCGCAGCAGGGCGGCGAGGCCGGCCACGTACGGGGCGGAGAAGCTCGTCCCGTTGTCGATGCACTGGCCGAAGCCCGGGACGGTGGAGACCATGTCGACGCCGGGCGCCGCGACGCCGACGAAGTGGCCGGGCTGGGAGAAGGAGGCGCGCTCGTTGTTGCGGTCGGAGGAGGCCACGGCGAGGACGTCGGGGAAGGCCGCCGGGTAGGTCTCGCGCTTCTGGCCGCTGAGGCCGTCGTTGCCCGCCGAGGCGATCACCACGACCTTGGCGTCGATGGCGCGTTTGACGGCCTTGCCGAGCTCGGAGTCCGCGCTCAACCGGGCGTCGGTGTTCTGGGAGATGTTGATCACGTGTGCGCCCTTGGCGAGGGCGTGGTCGATCGCCTTGGCGAGGGTGGCGGCGTTGCCGTGGCCCTGGCCGTCGTTCTGCCGGATGGGGATGACGGTGGCCTCGGGGGCGAGGCCGACGAAGCCGGTCCCGTCCTGGGGGCGGGCCGCGATCAGCCCGGCCACCTTGGTGCCGTGCCCCACGCTGTCGGCGGTGCCGTCGCCGCCCTTGGGGTCGACGAAGTCCTTGCCGGCGCTTACGTCGAGGGCTCCGCTGAGCTGCGGGTTCGCCCGGTCCACGCCGGTGTCGATGACCGCGACGCGGATGCTCCTCCCGTCCTTGGCCTTGCCCTTGGTCCGGGCCCAGAGGGCGTCGAGAAGCAGCCGTTGCAGGGCCCACGGGCGATCGGCGATCTGCTTCTTCATGGGGAAGGTGCACTCACCGGCTCCGGAGACCCGGGAGGCGGACGGGGCGAGCGAGGCGTACGAGGCGAGCGACGTGGGCGCCGGGGCGAACGCGGGGGGCGCCGCGTACGAGGCGCGGGGCGCGGCGGCGGCTCCGCCCGCGCCGGGGACCGTGACGAGCACCAGGGCGCAGGCGAGGAGCGCGGCCCGCGCGGCCGTGCGCGCCGGACCGGGCCGCAGGGCCCCGGGGGCGCCGGCCGGGCGAGGTGGGCGGGGGCGGGGCATCCGGGTATCGGGCATCGGGGGCGTCCTCACGAACCCTGCGGCTGGCGGGCGGAGTTGGTGTCCAACCGAGGGCCCTTGGAGAGGAACTCGGACCAGGCGATGGGCACCATGGCCGGCGTGACCGCTCCGTAGCCGAGCCGGATCTGCGCCTGGCTCGCCTCGGGACGGCCGTCGGCCGCCGGGTCCTGGGAGGCGCCGGCGCCGATCTTCGACTGCTCGGCGTCGCTGTCGCCGTTGGCCTGTACGGCGTACCGCAGGCCGGTGTCGGTGACCAGGAACAGGGATCCCCCGGCGGTGGTCTGCCGGCCCTGGACCTGGGTGTAGAGCAGACCCGAGCCGGGGGTGACGTACGAGCTGGTGCCGCTGGCGGTGATGTCGACGGGGAATCCGGCGCCGGCCCAGGTGCTGAGGGTCTGGTTGCCCTGGCCGTCGACGGAGCGCAGGACGTTGCAGACGGTGTCGCGCTGTTCGCTTCCCGCGGCGGCGCCGGCGGCCGGCGCGACACGGTTGATCTGGGGACCGCGTCGCTGCGGCCACCTGGCCTCGCTCTTGAACGGCGTGGCGTCCGGGTCGAGCGACTGGAGGTCGATCTCGCGGGCCTTGCCGTGCATGTTGAGGGCGTCGGTCGCGGGTGCGGAGATCAGCAGCCAGGCCACGAACTCCGAGACGGGGGCGACGCGTTCGGGCAGGACCACGTAGTGCTGCGTGCCGGCGCCGGTCTGGGCGGTGAGCACCATGCCGACCTTGTTGTCGGCGGTGGCCAGGCCCCGCACGTTCGCGTTGGCGTTGGGCGTGCCGGGCAGCTTCGGGAAGGCCAGGTCGTCGCCGGGGTTGAGGGTGGCCAGCCACTGCTCGGTGACGGGCTGCGGGACGGCGCCGGTGCCGACCAGGGCCGTGGTGAGCGTGCCCGCGTCCGGCGCGCCCTCGGGGAACCTGTACTTGGTGCCGCCGGCGTCGATGAGGTAGCGCTCCTTGGCGCCGCCGGTGTTCTGGACGTACAGCAGTTGACCGCCGGTGACCTTGTCGGCGTCGTCCACGAGCCCCGCCTCGCGGTCGGCGAGGACGAAAGCGGCGGTCTGCACGCCCTTGCCGTTGCCGCCGGGCTGTTGGCAGACCGCCCAGCGCTTGGCCTTGCCGGCGTCCGCGGCGGCGGGCAGCCGGTCGGGGGCGTAGGGGATGCCGATGATGGGGCCGCGCGGCGGCTTGCCCGCGTCCAGGATCTTGTCCTCGATCTGGACGACCTTGAACTTGGAGGGGTCCAGGAGGAGGCGGGCGGAGGCCAGGTTCAGCACGGGGTGGAGCCTGGTCTGCGCCTTGCCGTTGATCTTGGTGGACAGGACCACGTACCGGGTCGTGGACTGTTTGCCGACGATGACCGTGCTGCCCGGCTCGGCCCAGCCCTTGGGGGCCTGCGGTTTGAACATGCCCCAGGCGCCGAAGCCCGCCAGCACCAGCGCCCCGACGATCACTCCGGGCAGTACGGCCCGCAGCGGCCTGGGCGCACCCTCCTCGGTGCCGGTGGCGGACGGCTGGAGGAAGGCCGCCACCGTACGCCGCTTCGCAAAGGTGTACGCGTTGAGCTCATCACGTCGTGATGCCATGGCCGCCTGCTTCTCCCCGCACGGCCCGGTCGGTGCGTGCGGTCCCCGAGCCTCGATTGTCTGACCGGGCACCTACTATGCCTCTTGCCGGAGGCCACGCACGGGGCGGGTAGGCTCTGTTGGCCGTTCGACACCCCGTGTCAGGACCTCCGGACCGCGCGATTTCAGGCGCCGTGCGGCATCAGGGCCCATCGGGGCGGATCGAGGGGATTTCCGGTGTCCGCGGCGACCGCCGCACGACGCCGGACGTACGGGGTCCGACCCCGGAAGGGGGAGGTGCGCGAGTGATGGCCACCGCGACGCAGTCGCAGAGGGTCCCGGACGCACCCGCGGGCGACGGGGTGACTCCGCATCCGAGGTCCGGTCCGGGGCGGTTCGGTCCGTTCCGATTGCAACAGCTCGTTCTGCTCCAGGTCGCCGCGGCGGCGCTGTTGGTGGCGTGGGTGGTGGAACCGCTGCTGCTGGTGCCGGCCGGCGTGCTCGCGCTGGTCCTGGTGCTGCTCGCGGTCGTGCGTCGGCGCCGGCGTTCCCTGCCGGAGTGGCTCGCCGGCTCCCTGGCGCTGCGGGCCCGCCGGCGCCGGGCCGCCGCCTTCACCGTGCCCGCCGGGACCGAGCCGGGGCTGGCCCCGCTGGTCGAGGCCGATCCGGCGCTGCGGACCCTGACGTTCGGCGACCGCGATCGACGTCCGGTCGGGATGGTGGGTGACGGGACGTTCCTGACCGCGGTCGTACAGGTGGACACGGACGCCACCGCGCTGCGGCCGGACCGGGGCGCGCGGCCGCTGCCGCTCGGTCTCGTCCGGGACATCCTCGAAGTGGACGGGATCCGGCTTGAGTCCGCGCAGTTGGTGCAGCACACCCAGCCGGCGCCGGCGCCGCACCTGCCGGCCCGGTCCATGGCCGCGCTCAACTACGCGCCCCTGCAAGCCCGCACCGGCACTCCCGCGGTGCGCCTGACCTGGATCGCCCTCAAACTCGACCCCGAGCTGTGCCCCGAGGCCGTCACCGCGCGCGGCGGCGGGCTCGGCGGCGCGCAGCGGTGTCTGGTGCGGGCCGCCGACCAGTTGGCGAGCCGGCTGACGGGGGCCGGGTTCCGCGCCACGGTGCTGACCGAGCAGGAGCTGACGGGCGCGCTGGCGACGAGTTCGTGCGCGAACCCGATGGCGATCACCCAGGCGGGCCGGTCGGCCGGGTCGGGTCGACGCACGGAGGAGACCTCGCGGACCTGGCGCTGCGACGACCGCCGGCACACCACGTACTGGATCGGCCGCTGGCCGCGGCTGGGCGGTTCGGGGGCGGCGCTCCCCCAGTTCGTGGCGTTGCTGACCTCGCTGCCGGCCCTGGCGACGAACTTCAGCCTCACGATGGCCGCCGCCGGGCGGCAGGGCGTCACGTTGACCGGACACGTACGGGTGACCGGCCGCAGCGACGAGGAACTGGTCACCGCCCGGCGCGAACTGGAGCGGACGGCGCGGGGCGTGAAGGCCGATCTCGTACGGCTTGACCGCGAACAGGTACCGGGGCTGTTGGCCTCGCTGCCGCTGGGAGGCGCGCGATGAGGGGTACGGGTGGGCTGCGGGGCGGCTTCGGACTGGTCGGCCCGCGCCGGGAGCGGCACGTGGTCCCGGCGGCGGAGCTGGACCTGCTGGCGCTCCCCGTCGGGGACGACGGGGTCGTCATCGGGGTGGACGCCGAGGGCAACGCGGCGGTGCTGGGCGTCAACCGGCCCACCCCGTACGAGGTGACGCTGATCGGCGGCCTCTGGACGGCGCAGGTACTGGCGCTGCGCGCGGCGGCCACCGGGGCACGGGTCGCGGTGGAGACCGGGCGCGGGCAGGTGTGGTCCGGGCTGGCGCAGGCCGCCGGCGGCGGGCAGCAGTGCGTGACCCTCCACGAGGTGGGCCGGGTGCCGCCGCAGGGCGCGTCCGCGGGCAGCCCCGTCCTGGTGATCCGGGACTGCGGGATGAGACCGCCGCGCGGCCGGGTGGTGGCGGGGCCGTGGCAGTCGGTGCTGACCCTGCTGCCCTACCTGAGCCCGGCCGCGCCCCGGCTGCTGCGGAACTCCTCCGTGGTGGGCGTGCAGCGGGTCTCCCCCGACGAGGCGGCGCAGATCGGTCGCCTGATGGAGCTGCCGGCGGCGGTGGTGGACTCGCTGCCGACGCTGGGTGACGGGGTCACGCTGTGGTGTACGCCGCAGGACCGGAAGTTCGTGATGACGCAGGGCACGGACACGGAGACCGGTCTGCTGGGGCCGTCGCGGCGGATCGACTGACCGCGGGCGCTCGGTGCGGTGCGGTCGGCGCCGTGCGGTGCGGTCGGCGCCGTACGGGTGCGCGGGGCGGGTGCGCGGGGCGGGTATCCGGTGCGGTGCGCGTCACGGGTGCCTGATGTGGGTACGCGGGGCGGGTGCGCGGGGCGGGTGCCTGATGTGGGTACGCGGGGCGGGTTTCCGGTGCGGGTTCGCGTCACGGGTGCCTGATGTGGGTACGCGGGGCGGGTGCGTGATGTGGTGCCGCCCGGCGCGGGTGCCGTGCCTCGGGGCGTTCGGAGCCCCCGGATGGGGTGACCGGGTGCCGGTGACGGTTGCTCAGCGCCCGGCCGACCTGTAGGGAGGGACGTGGTGCCCCCGGTCCGCGGGCCCCCGCGGGGGCGGGCCGCGCGATGGGGCGCCATTAGGCTGAGTGCGGGCGCGGCGTCGAGGTGGGCGCCTGTGCGGTGTTCGACAAACCAGGAGGACCAGTGAGCGGCGATCGGAACGAGAGGCGCGGCGGGACATGGGACGTCCCGACGGACGATCAGTCCGACGCGGAGCCCGAAGTGACGGGCGAGTTCACCATCGACTACACCCCGCCGGCCTGGTACACGCAGGGTGCGCCGTCGGCTCCGGCCACGTCCGTGCCGGGGCTGCCCGAGGGCAGCGGGTTCGAACCCCACAGCCCGTCGGACGTGGCGTCGCCCGCCACGATGCGGATCGCACCGCCCGCGCCGCGGCGCCCCGCCGACGACCACGGCGCGCCCGCCACGTTCACGACGCGGGCCGAGGCGACGCCTCCCGAGCCGCCCCGGGTCGAGGCGGCGCCGCCCGAGGAACCCCCGGCCCACCAGCCCCAGGCCCCCGCTCCGGCGTACCCGGGTCCGGTCGGGGCCCCCGCTCCGGCGCTCGCGCCCGAGCCGGCGCCCGCCTACCCGCAGGTCCCCGCGCCGGTCGCGGAGCCGGTCGAGCCGGCTTCGCAGGCTCCGGCGCCGGTCCCCCCGTACGCGGGGTCCGTCGAGCCGGTTGCCCCGCCCGCACCCGAGGCGGCGCCGGTCGAGGCGCCGCCGGTCGGGGTGACACCAGTCGAGGCGCCGCCGGTCGGGGTGACGCCGGTCGGGGTGACGCCGGAAGCCTCGGCGCCCGAGCCGGCGCCGGCCCCGCCCGCTCCCGTGGCCTCGCCCGCGCCGGTGGCCGCGCCCGCCGTGTCGTCCGAGCCCCCGGCGCCCCCGTACTTCGCTCCCGCGCCGGAGCCGTACCCGGGCCCCACGCCCGCTCCGGCTCCGGTACCCGCGCCGGTCGACTCGGCGGTGCCCGCCGCACCCGCCGACGGGGTGGCCCCGGTGCCCCCGCCGCATCCGCTCGCCGCTCCCGCCGACGCGGTGCCGTCGGCCGGGCCCTACCAGGACCGCGCCCCGCAGGCTCCCTTCGCGGAGCCCGCGCCCGGGCCGTACGCCCCGCCGCTCACCCCCGCGGACGCGCCGGCCCCCGCCGCGGAGAACCCCTACGGGGGACCCGGTGGTGAACTTCCGCAGCCGCCCGCCTTCGGCACGCCCGCCGCCCCCCAGGGCTACGGCTTCCCGCCCGCCGCCGCCGACCGGCAGCGGCAGCCCCCGGCCCCGCCCGAGGGCTACGGTTTCCCGCCCGCCCCGGCTCCGGCCCCCGCTCCGGCTCAGCAGCAACCCCAACCTCCGCAGCCCCAGCCGCCCTACGGTGACCCCCGTTCGGGCGCGCAGTGGCCGAACGGCCCCCAGCAGCCCCCGTACCCCTCCGGTCAGGCGACCGGTGGGGCCCCGCTCGGCTACACCGCCGCCGTCGAGTTGTCCTCCGACCGTCTGTTGCGGGCGAAGCAGAAGCCCAAGCCGACGCGTTCGGGCTTCCGGTTCGGCGGCAAGGCGGCCGAGGCGGAGCGCCTGCGCAAGCTGGAGCTCATCCGTACGCCGGTCATGTCGTGCTACCGGATCGCCGTCATCAGCCTCAAGGGCGGCGTCGGCAAGACCACGACGACGACCGCGCTCGGGGCGACGCTCGCCACCGAGCGGCAGGACAAGATCCTGGCGATCGACGCGAACCCCGACGCCGGCACCCTCGGCCGCCGGGTGCGCCGCGAGACCGGTGCGACGATCCGGGACCTCGTCCAGGCGATCCCGTACCTGAACTCGTACATGGACATCCGCCGGTTCACCTCGCAGGCCCCTTCCGGCCTGGAGATCATCGCGAACGACGTGGACCCCGCGGTCTCGACGACCTTCAACGACGAGGACTACCGGCGCGTCATCGAGACGGTGGGGCGCCAGTATCCGATCGTCCTGACCGACTCGGGCACCGGGCTCCTGTACTCCGCCATGCGCGGGGTCCTCGACCTGGCCGATCAGCTGATCATCATCTCGACACCGTCCGTGGACGGCGCCAGCAGCGCCAGCACCACGCTCGACTGGCTGTCCGCACACGGCTACGCCGATCTCGTGTCCCGCTCCCTCACCGTCATCTCCGGGGTCCGCGAGACCAGCAAGATGATCAAGATCGAGGACATCGTCCAGCACTTCGAGACCCGTTGCCGGGGCGTGGTCGTGGTGCCCTTCGACGAGCACCTCGCCGCGGGCGCGGAAGTGGACCTCGACCTGATGCGGCCCAAGACGCGCGAGGCGTACTTCAACCTCTCCGCGCTGGTCGCCGAGGACTTCGTCCGCGCCCAGCAGCAGGCCCCGCAGAACCACTGGGGCGCCCCGCAGGCCGCCCAGGCTCCGCAGGCGCCGGGCCCCTACCAGCAGCAAGCCCCCTACCAGCAGCAGCCGGCCGCCCCGCAGCCCTACGACCGGCCGTACCCGCAGCCCGGTCAGCCCTGGCAGCAGCCCGGCCAACAGCCGCCGCAGCCGCCGCAGCCGGGTGGTCCGCCGCGCGACCCCCGGCTCGGCTGACGGCGGGCACGGTCTCGGGCTCGCCCGGCAGCACGGAGGGCCCGTACCGTCCCCAGGACGGTACGGGCCCTCACGTCATGCGTGCGGCGGGGCTCAGCGCTCCGCGTCGTAGGCGTCGGTCAGCACCCGCGCCCGCTTCACGTCGTCGGCGATGGCCTCCAACAGCCCGTCCAGGTTCTCGAACCTGGCCATGCCCCGCACGTACGCGAGGAAGTCCACGGCCACGTGCATCCCGTACAGGTCCAGCCCGATCCGGTCGATCGCGTACGCCTCGACGGTCCGCTCGGTGGCGTCGAACTGCACGTTCGTCCCCACCGAGATCGCCGCCGGCATCCGCTCGCCGTCCGCCGTCAGCCAGCCCGCGTACACCCCGTCCGCGGGGATCGCGGTGTGCGGCTGGGTCTCGACGTTCGCCGTCGGGTAGCCGAGTTCGCGTCCGCGCTGCGCGCCGCGCACCACGACGCCCTCGACCCGGTGCGGCCGGCCGAGGATCTCGGCCGCGCCGTCCATGTCGCCCTCGGCGACGAGCCGGCGCGCCAGCGTCGAGGAGAACGGCACCCCGCCGCCCGCCTCGCCGCGCTCGACCAGGTCCACGACGTCGACCTCGTAGTCGTAGGTGGCGCCCAACTCGCGCAGGAAGTCGACGTTCCCGGCGGCCCTGTGGCCGAAGCGGAAGTTCGGTCCCTCGATGACGGCGCGCGCGTGCAGCTTGTCGACCAGCACCTTCACGATGAAGTCGGCCGGGGACAGCTGGGAGAACTCCGCCGTGAACGGCAGGATCAGCAGCGCGTCCACCCCGAGGCCGGACATCAGCTCGGCGCGTCGGTCGTAGGGCGCCAGGATCGGCGGGTGGCTGCCGGGCCGCACGACCTCGCTCGGGTGCGGGCTGAAGGTGACGACGACCGACGGGAGGCCCAGCTCCCGGGCCTTGGCGACGGCACGCCCGATGATCAGCTGGTGCCCCCGGTGCACACCGTCGTAGGAGCCGATGGTGACGACGCTGCGTCCCCAGTCCTGGGGGATGTCCTCCAAGCCACGCCAGCGCTGCACTGTGACCGCTCCTCGCCCGAACCCGTATGGTCCCTGTCCTGATGTCGATTGCAGGTCTAAGACTGCCATGCCGTCGGCCGGGCGCCCGCATCGGCATCGGGCCGGCCGCGCCCCGCGTGACGTGATGTCGGGTGTCGCACGAGGTCGGGAGCCGGAGCCGCGTCACGTGATGTCGGGGGCCGCCCTGCTGAGCGTCTCGACCGTACGTCTGGCACTCGGCCCCAGCAGCGCGGCCGCCTCGACCCCCGACGCGCCGAGCCAGCGCGCGACGACGGTCCCGAAGGCCTGATCGGCGCGGGCGAGCTCCACGGTCCGGTGCTCGAACACCGCCGGACCCCCGGGCGCCCCCAACAGCCGGCGGCCGGTGCGCCGGAGCAGCTCGCGGGTACGTTCCTCCGGCCGCGCGCCGACCCCGGCGGCGAGCGCCCCGAGGAAGGCGTCGAGCACCGCCGGGTCGTTCTCCTCCCGCAGCAGTACGTCGGCCAGTTCGCCCCGGAGCACGTACGAGGCCTCCCCGCCCGGCGCGGCCAGCACCCGGGCCAGGGCGACCCGGACCCCCGTCGGGGCGGTCCGCAGCAGGTCGAGGACGAGCGGGCGGAGCACGGGCGAAGCGGCGAGGCCCTGGTCGAGGCGCCGGTCCACGAACACGGCCGCGTGCGGGGCGTCCTCGGGGTGCCGCGCGAGGTGTTCCCGTACGAGGTCACCCGCGCGGCGGGCCAGGCCCGGCGTGGTGAGCGCGGCCAGGGCGCGCACCACCTCCCCGTCGACGCGGGCCCGCAGGGCGGCGAATACGGCGTCCGGGTCGGGGAGCACGGGCAGCGCGGCGACCAACGCCGAGGCGGGCAGCCGGGCCCCGCCCTCGGGATCGCGGAAGCAGGCGAGGGCGTCGGGCAGGTACCGGGCCCGCACCTGGGGATCGCGGAGCAGCATCCCGAGGGCGCTGCCGTGCAGGGTGGAGTCGGCCGGGCGGGCCAGCAGCGCCTGCGCCGCGCGGCGCAGCAGCTCGCGGTCGGCGGGGGCGCGCACGTGCGGGGCGGTGGTCGCCCCGTACGCGGCTGCCGCGACCCGGCGCCCGGGCCGCTCGTCGTGGGCCCAGCGGTGGACGGCCCGGCACAGGGCGGAGGGCTCGTCCTCCGCGAGTACGGCGAGCAGTTCGTCGGCACGCGGATGGGCCGCACCGACCAGGGCCTCCGCCAGTTCGTCGACGGCGAGCGCGCGGTGGGTGTGCAGCAGGGCCTGGGCCGCGGTGGCGACGGTGGCCCCGGGGCGACCGCGCAACCGGCGCTCGTCGGTCAGCCAGACGCAGAGCAGCGGCTGGACGAGCAGCGGGTCGCGGGCGAGCCGTCGGGCGGCGACCTCCAGGAAGCGGTGGTCGGAGGGCAGCAGCCGGCGCAGCAGGTCGAGGCGGTCGGACTCGGGCAGCCGCAGCCGGTTCCAGAACCAACCCTCGAAGTCGCCGGGGCCGGCGCGGGCGACGTGTTCGGCGAGAGCGTGCAGGACGGGCAGGTACGACGCGGCGTCGGGGATCCGCAGCAGGCTCTCGCGGAGCAGTCGGGACGCCCACCAGACCCGGTCGGCGCGGCCGTCCTCCCGGGGCCCGGTCGCCCGCTCCCCCTCGTCCTGCGCCCGCTCTTCCGCTTCTCGCTCCGCTTCTCGCTCCGGTTCTGGCTCCGCTTCCGGCTCCGGTTCGGCTTCCGCGAGGGAGTTCAGGGCCTCCACCAGCCGGGTCAGCGCCCCTCGGGTCTCCGCCGGCGAAAGCCTGAGCAGCGCCTCCAGGACGGGTCCGACGCGGTGGCGGGGCACGGGCGGGCCGGTCGTGGCGGGCCCGAGGTGCACCAGGGCGTCCAGTGCGGTCGGCACGTCGAGGTGTCCGGCCTGGAGCCAGTCGGACAGTTCCTCGTGGGCGAAGCGGTACCCCGTCCCGGCGGGAACCAACAGGCCCTCGGCGAGTACGGCCGACGCCCACCCGGTCCGCCAGGGGAACAGTTCCTCGAAGGCGGTACGGTCCAACTCCCCCTGCCCGGGCCCCAGGCAGCGACGGGCGGCCTCGTGCACCCGCCCGGCGACCCGGGCGGCGAGCCGCCGCACCCCGGGCCCGTACACGCCCGGCCCCTGCCCGCCGGCGCCCGGGCCGTGGGGGTGCCACGCCCCGGACTCGCCCCCGCCGGCCGGGGCCGCGGCGCACACCGAGCCGGTCAGCGCGGGTGCATCGGCGGGGCCCGTGGTGTCGGGGCCCGCCGGGAGCCCCGCCCCGCGAACCCGCGACCCGGCCGCGCCGAGTCCGCCGAACCAGCCCGCCCCGGCTCCCCTCGGCCCACCGGCGTCCGGCGGCGTGGCCGGGGCTCCGCCCGGACCCGGCTCCGGCGCGCCGGTGCCCGAGGCCGCGATCCGCACGGCCACCCGCAGCGCCGACAGGTCGAGGTGCGCCGCGAAGACCTCGTCGCGGCCGGGCCGTCCCGCGGTGACCTCGGCGGCCCGGACGTCGGCGAGCAGGCGCAGCGTGAGGGGGTGCCGGGCGTCGACTTCCCGCACCGCGTCGGCGGGGATGCCCAGGCGGGCGCGGACCGCGTCCGCCTCCTGCGGGGTCAGGTCGCCGACCGGCAGCGCGGGCGGCAGCCGCCGGGCCGGGCGGGCGGGGGTGTACAGCGCCCCGGGCGGATAGAGGGCGCCGGCCCGCTCCCAGTACTCCGGCCGGGCGGCGACGACCAGCCGGGCCCCGATGCCGTCGAGCCAGCGGGCGGTGGCCTCGGCCCAGGGCGCCGGCCGCGGGGCCTGCCGCGGCGGCGCCTCCTCCGGGCCGTCGAGGACCACCAGCAGCGCACATCCGGCGTCGGCGGCCAGCCGGGCGATCCGCTCGGCGGTGCTCGCGGCTCCGGGCGCGGCGCCGGGCTCCGGGACCGCTCGGAGAATGCCCGCGGCGGCCGGGGCGGCGCTACCGACGCCGGCGAAGGCGACCGGCGCGGCCGGGACGGCGGCAGCCACCCTGCCGGGTTCCGGCGCCGTTCCGCTCACCGCCCCGGCCAGGAAGCTCGTCCCCGCCTCCGTCTCGGCTTCCACCCCTGCCTCCGCGCCCGCGGCGACGATCCGCCGGGCCGCGGCCAGCGCCCGCTGCGCGGCGTCGGCCAACGAGGAGTCCCCCGCGCGCAGGTCCGCCCCGCGCAGCCACAGCGTGGGCGCGGGCCGGTCCCCGCGGGCCCGGCTCGCGGTCAGGACGGCCAGCGCCGTGGTGCGGCCGGTGCCGGGGGCGCCGATCAGCCCGAGGACGGGCCGGTCCGAGGCGGTGAAGGCGGCCAGTTCGGCGGCGATCCCGGGGCGCTCGACCGGCTCGGGCCCGTCGGCGGTGAGCGCCGGCGGGAACGTGGTGCCGGTCAGCTCCAGCGCGCCCGCCAGGTTCAGGTCGGCGCCGTGTCCGGGCACGGTGGCGGCGTTTCGTTCCAGCAGGGCGGCCAGCGGGCCCCCGGGGTCCGCCTCGGCCGCCGCGCGCAGGGGGATCGCGAACCCGGCGGAGCGGTGCTCGGCGTGCAGAGCGGTGCCCACCACCGCGAGCACCGCTCCGGTCACGGCGTCGAGCACCGGCCCCCCACAGGCCTCCCCGCCCAGCTCCAGGGCGTCCCGGCCGGCCGTGCCGATCGCCAGCTCCACCGTGGCGGGCAGTACGTGGAACCGGTCGGTCGCGGTGTACGTGACCTCCGCGCCCGCCGAGAGCACCCGCGCCTGTCGCCACCCCCGCGCGGGGATCCGTACGTACGTCCCGGGAGCGATCGCCGGGCGCGTCCCGATCGGCAGGGGCCGCAGCCCCAGCCCGTCGGTGCGGACCAGGGCGAGCGCGAGCCACGGCAGGGGGGTCACGTCCCGCGCCTCGGCGAGCCACGTGCGCTCCCCGGGGCCGTGCAGCACCACCCGGGCCAGGCCGTCCACCGCCTCGTGGCTGGTGATCACCGTGCCGCGGTCGTCCGCGACGAAGCCGCTGCCCCGCACCCGCCCGGCGAGATCGCAGATCCTGACGAGCTCCGTCATTGCCGCACCACTCCCCCGCCGTACCCGTGCTCATGACGGTAGGCAGGTGAAGATCAGCGGGAAAAGCACACGAGGCGAAAGCGCCCCCTTACGCTCCCTCCATTCACTCCGAGCGCCTGCTCGGACGGGTGAATAAAGGACTCCGGGTGGATAGAGACCTACCCGAGGGGGGTCGTGGAGCGGTGAGCGGCAGTTCATGGGCGCTCGCCGCTCCACGACAAACTCCCGCGAGACGGAACACGACCCGCCCGTCACGACAGACGGACATCCCGACAGACGCCGTCACGACAGACGCGGTCACGGCGGGCGGCCGTCTCGAAAGACGAAGGGCCCGGCCCGCCGCGCGGCCCGAGGGCCGCACGACGCACCGGGCCGAACGACCCGCCCGCGCGTCCGCAGACGAACACCGTCCGTCAGACGAACACCGCGAGCGACTTCGCCTTGCCGCCCTTGCTCTCCACGAGCCCGAGCAGCTGGTCCCGCGGGCCGTACACGGCGACCGTCGTGCCGTCCTCATACTCGTCCGGCATCTCGATCCGCACGCCGTTGGCGAGCAGCCCGGCGCGCCGCGCGTCCAGGTCCCACCGCGGGAAGGCCGCGGCCGCCGCCTCGCCGATCGGCATGACGGTCAGCTCCTCCTGGAGCTGGTCGAGCGTCCGCGCCCGGTCGATCTTGTACGGGCCCACCCGGGTGCGCCGCAGCGCCGTCAGGTGGCCGCCGACGCCGAGGTCGGCGCCCAGGTCGCGGGCGAGGGCCCGGATGTACGTACCGCTGGAGCAGACGACGGAGACGACGAGGTCGACGACCTTGGTGCCGTCCTCGGCCTCCGCGTCACGCATGTCGTACACCTGGAACGACGAGATGGTCACCGGCCGCGCCGGGATCTCGAAGTCCTCGCCGTCCCGGGCTCGCTTGTAGGAGCGAACGCCCTTGATCTTGATGGCGCTGACCTTGGACGGGACCTGCATGATCTCGCCGGACAGCTTGGCGATCCCGGAGTCCACGGCCTCGCGGGTCACCGCGGACGCGTCGGCGGAGGAGATGATCTCGCCCTCGGCGTCGTCCGTGAGGGTGTCCTGCCCGAGCCTGATGGTGCCCAGGTACTCCTTCTCCGTCAGCGCGAGGTGGCCGAGGAGTTTGGTGGCCTTCTCGACGCCGAGGACGAGTACGCCCGTGGCCATCGGGTCGAGCGTGCCGGCGTGGCCCACGCGACGGGTCTTGGCGATCCCGCGCATCTTGGCGACCACGTCGTGCGAAGTGAAGCCGGACGGCTTGTCGACGATGACAAGGCCGTCCGGAGTCTTCCCTGCGTCGGTGCTCATTCCGCGGTTGCGTCCTCGTCGTCCTCGTCCGGCTTCTTGTACGGGTCGGCCTCGCCGGCGTACGTCGCGCCGGAGGAGACCTCGCGCACCTGGGCGTCGGAGGTCCGCGCCTTCTCGAGGAGGTCCTCGATGGTCTTGGCGTTCTCCGGGAGGGCGTCCGCCACGAAGGTCAGGGTGGGCGTGAACTTGGTTCCCGCCGCCCGACCGACCGCGGAGCGCAGAACGCCCTTGGCGCTCTCCAGGCCCGCTGCCGCGCTGGCCCGGTCCTCGTCGTCCCCGTAGACCGTGTAGAAGACCGTGGCCTCCCGCAGGTCGCCGGTGACCCGGGTGTCCGTGATGGTCACGTGCGTACCGAGGCGGGGGTCCTTGACACCGCGCTGCAGCTTCTCGGCCACCACCTCCCGGATGAGGTCCGCCAGCTTCTTCGCCCGCGCATTGTCGGCCACTGGTCCGTCTCCTTCTTTGTCTTGCAGTCAGTCTTCATCACCGTGGAACCGCCGTCGTACCGACAGCAGCTCCACTTCAGGACGTGCCGCGACCAGCCGCTCGCAGCGGTCCAGTACGTCCGACACGAACCCCGCGTCCCCACTCACCAGGGCGACCCCTATGAGGGCCCTGCGGTGCAGGTCCTGGTCGCCCACCTCTGCCGCGCTCACGGAGAACTTGCGTTGGAGCTCGGCGACGATGGGCCGGACGACGGAGCGTTTCTCCTTCAGCGAGTGAACGTCGCCGAGGAGCAGATCGAAGGACAGAGTCCCCACGTACATGCAGTTCCGGATGTCCCGCCGGTGCGGGTTCGGTGGCCTGCCGGCCAACGCTCGGCAGGATCACCAGAACCGTACACGCAACGGCCGGGGCCGATCGACGGATATTCCGCCGACCGGCCCCGGTGCTACTCGTACGACCTTTCGGCCGTTCGAGCCTTACGCCTTACGACACGGTGCGAACCGCCTCGCGCTTACGCGCGGGGCTTCTCGCGCATCTCGTACGTCGCGATGACGTCGTCGATCTTGATGTCGTTGAAGGAACCGAGGTTGATACCGCCCTCGAAGCCTTCGCGGATCTCGGTGACGTCGTCCTTGAAGCGGCGCAGACCGGAGATGGTGAGGTTCTCGGCGATGACCTTGCCATCGCGCAGGAGCCGCGCCTTGGTGTTGCGCTTGACCTCGCCGGAGCGGATGAGAACACCCGCGATGTTGCCCAGCTTGGACGAGCGGAAGATCTCGCGGACCTCCGCCGTACCGAGCTCGACCTCTTCGTACTCCGGCTTGAGGAGACCCTTCAGGGCCGCCTCGATCTCCTCGATGGCCTGGTAGATCACCGAGTAGTAGCGGACGTCGACACCCTCGCGGTCCGCCATCTGCGCGGCGCGACCGGCCGCACGGACGTTGTAACCGATGACGATGGCGTCGGAGCCCATCGCCAGCGAGATGTCGGACTCGGTGACCGCACCCACACCGCGGTGCAGGACCCGGATGTCGACCTCTTCACCGACGTCGAGCTGGAGCAGCGAGGACTCGAGAGCCTCGACCGCACCGGACGCGTCGCCCTTGATGATGAGGTTGAGTTCCTGGACCAGACCGGCCTTGAGCACGGAGTCGAGGTCCTCGAGGGACACACGACGGACGCGCTTGGCGAAGTTGGCGTTGCGCTCTCGCGCAGCACGCTTCTCGGCGATCTGACGGGCCGTACGGTCCTCGTCCACGACGAGGAAGTTGTCGCCGGCGCCGGGGACGTTGGTGAGACCCAGGACCAGGACGGGGGTCGACGGACCCGCTTCCTCGACGTTGTTGCCCTTGTCGTCGAGCATGGCGCGCACTCGGCCGTAGGCGTCGCCCACGACCATCGTGTCGCCGACGCGGAGGGTACCGCGCTGCACGAGGACGGTCGCGACGGCACCGCGGCCGCGGTCGAGGTGGGACTCGATCGCAATACCCTGAGCGTCCTGCTCCGGGTTGGCGCGCAGGTCGAGCGAGGCATCGGCGGTGAGGACGACGGCCTCCAGCAGGGAGTCGATGTGCAGACCCTGCTTGGCGGAGATGTCGACGAACATCGTGTCGCCGCCGTACTCCTCGGCGACCAGACCGAACTCGGTGAGCTGACCGCGCACCTTGACCGGGTCCGCGCCCTCGACGTCGATCTTGTTGACCGCGACGACGATCGGAACGCCGGCGGCCTTGGCGTGGTTGAGCGCCTCGATCGTCTGCGGCATCACGCCGTCGTTGGCCGCGACCACGAGGATCGCGATGTCGGTCGACTTGGCACCACGGGCACGCATGGCGGTGAACGCCTCGTGACCCGGGGTGTCGATGAAGGTGATCTTGCGCTCTTCACCGTTGACCTCGGTACCGACCTGGTACGCACCGATGTGCTGCGTGATGCCACCGGCCTCGCCCGCAACGACGTTCGTCTTGCGGATGGCGTCGAGCAGTCGGGTCTTACCGTGGTCGACGTGACCCATGACGGTCACGACCGGCGGACGCGGCATGAGGAATTCCTCGCCGCCCTCGTCCTCGCCGAACTCGATGTCGAAGCCCTCGAGGAGCTCGCGGTCCTCTTCCTCCGGGCTGACGATCTGAACGACGTAGTTCATCTCGCCGGCCAGCATTTCGAGGGTCTCGTCGGAGACGGACTGCGTGGCGGTGACCATCTCGCCGAGGTTCATCATCACGGCGACGAGCGACGCCGGGTTGGCGTTGATCTTCTCCGCGAAGTCGGTGAGGGAGGCACCGCGCGACAGGCGCACGGTCTCGCCGCCACCGCGCGGCAGCATCACGCCGCCGACGGACGGGGCCTGCATGGCCTCGTACTCCTGGCGCCTCTGACGCTTGGACTTGCGTCCACGACGCGCGGGACCACCGGGACGGCCGAAGGCACCCTGCGTGCCACCACGGGCGTTGGGACCACCGGGACGCCCGGCGAAGCCGGGACGACCGCCGCCACCGGCACCGGCCGGACCGCCACCGAAGCCGCCGCCACCGGGACGGGGGCCACCGAAGCCGCCACCGCCACCGGGACGCGAGCCCGGACCGGCCGGACGACCGGCGAAGCCGCCGCCCGCGGGACGACCTGCGCCGCCACCGGGACGGGCACCACCCGCACCGGGACCACGGCCACCGGGGCCGCCGCCGGGACGGGGACCGGGACCACCGGCAGCGGGACGCTGCGGCATCATGCCCGGGTTGGGACGGTTACCACCGGGAGCACCACCGGGGCGCGGGGCGCCGCCCTGCGGACGGGGCATGCCGCCCGGGGTCGGACGACCGGCACCCTGGCCCTGCGGACGCGGGGCGCCGCCGGGGCCGCCCTGCGGACGGGGAGCACCCTGGCCGCCACCGGCGCCGGGGGCACCGGGACGGGGAGCGCCGGCCGGACGGGGCGCCTGCGGGCGCGCCATGCCGGTGGAGCCACCAGAGGTGAACGGGTTGTTGCCCGGACGGGGACCGGCCGGACGGGCGCCCTGCGGACGCGGGGCACCGGCACCGCCGGCGGGACGCTGGGACGGACCGCCGGGGGCGGATCCGGCCGGACGCGGGGCGCCGGGACGTGCGCCGGGCTGACCGCCCTGACCCTGGGCCGGACGCTGCTGCGCCGGACGGGGGCCGGGGGCCGCGGCGGCGGGACGCTCGGTGCGCGCCGGGGCGGCCGGGGCCGCCGGAGGCGCGGAGAACTCGGTCACCACGGGAGCCGCCGGAGCGGGCTTCGGGGCGGCCGGAGCCTTGGGACCGGGACGCGGGCCGGATGCGGCCGGAGTCACCGGGGCGGGGGTACTGGCGGCCGGAGCCTCGGCGACGACCGGCTTGGGGGCCGGTGCACCGGGCTTCGGGGCGGCAGGACGTGCCGCAGCGGCCGGGGAGGGCGCTGCGGGCTTGGCGGGCGCTGCCTTGCGGGGCGCGCCGGGCTTTGCAGCGGACTTGCCGGCGTTGCCGCCGGGCCCCTGCAGTGCGTCAGTCAACTTGCGTACGACAGGCGCCTCGATCGTCGAGGACGCCGAACGTACGAATTCACCGAGTTCTTGGAGCTTGGCCATGACGACCTTGCTCTCTACCCCGAACTCCTTGGCGAGTTCGTATACCCGGACCTTAGCCACTTCGCTCCTTTTAGGTCCGGGTTACGCCGGACCGTCGCTACTTCATGGGCGTACTCATCGCGTACTCATCGAGTGCTCATCGCAATCTCGACCTACTTCCAACTCGCGAGGTACCTGACCGCACGGGGTATCCGTGCCGTACTACGTCTTACGGTGTCGCCCCGGCCTCACCGGCCACGGCTTCGCGCAGTGCCGCCGCGTCAAGCGCTCCGGCGGACCGAAGGGCCCGGGGGAGCGCTCTGCGGCGGACCGCCTGGTCGAGGCAGACCACGGCGGGGTGCACGTAGGCACCCCGGCCGGGCAGCGTACCGCGAGGATCGGGGACGCATTCGTCCTCGACCGCCACGATGCGCAGCAGATCGCTCTTGGCCGCTCGCTCCCGACACCCCACACAGGTGCGTTCGGGGCATGCGCGGGCTTGCGTCCGGCCAGACACGCTTAAGTCTACCTCCCCGCACCGACCTCACCCCTTCGGGCGAAAAATCGAACGGATATCGTTGTGATTCGCGTGGGTCCCGGAGGATCCACAGGTCAGGGACCCCGACCTGCGGGGTCCCTGTCTACCGGCCGAAAACCACCGACCGGTAGTGGTTTATTCCCCGCGCCGGTCCGAGTGACGGTCCGCGCCGCGGTCGTCGCCGCCGCGGTCCCGGTCCCCACCGCGGTCCCGGTCCCCACCGCGGTCGCGGTCGCCGTCCCGGTCCGAGGGGTCCTCGGTGTCCGGGCGGATGTCGATGCGCCAGCCGGTGAGCCGCGCGGCGAGGCGGGCGTTCTGGCCCTCCTTGCCGATGGCCAGCGAGAGCTGGTAGTCGGGCACGGTCACCCGGGCGGAGCGGGAGTCCCAGTCGACGACCTCGACCTTGCTCACCCGGGCGGGCGACAGGGCGTTGGCGACCATCTCCGCGGGGTCGTCCGACCAGTCGACGATGTCGATCTTCTCACCGTGCAGCTCGGCCATCACGTTGCGCACGCGGCTGCCCATCGGGCCGATGCAGGCGCCCTTCGGGTTCAGGCCCGAGCGCGTGGACCGTACGGCGATCTTGGTGCGGTGGCCGGCCTCGCGGGCGATCGCCGAGATCTCGACGCTGCCGTCGGCAATCTCCGGGACCTCCAGGGCGAACAGCTTCTTCACCAGGTTGGGGTGGGTCCGCGAGAGGGTCACGGACGGGCCGCGGACACCCTTCGCGACGCGCACCACGTACGCCTTCAGGCGCAGCCCGTGGGTGTACTCCTCGCCGGGGACCTGCTCCTGCACCGGCAGGATGGCCTCCAGCTTGCCGATGTCGACGAGGACGTTCTTGGGGTCCTTGCCCTGCTGGACGACGCCGGTGATGACGTCACCCTCGCGGCCGAGGAACTCGCCGAAGGTCAGGTCGTCCTCGGCGTCGCGCAGACGCTGGAGGATCACCTGCTTGGCGGTCGTCGCGGCGATCCGGCCGAAGTCCGACGGCGTGTCGTCGAACTCCTTGGGCTCCTGGCCCTCTTCGAGATCCTTCGGGTCTTCCGTCGCCCACACGACCACGTGACCGTTGGTGCGGTCGAGCACGACGCGGGCGCGGCGGAAGCTGCCCTCGGTGCGGTGGTACGCGATGAGGAGGGCCGACTCGATCGCCTCGACGAGCAGGTCGAAGGAGATCTCCTTCTCCCGGACCAGACCCCGTAGGGCACTCATGTCGATGTCCACGACTACGCCTCCTCTTCCTTCTTGTCCTTGCGGTTGAACTCGATCTCGACACGCGCCTTGACGATGTCGGTGAACGCGATGCGGCGGGTGGTCGCCTTGCGGCCCTTCACACCCGGTACTTCGAGGTCCATGCCCTCGTCGTCGACGTCGAGGATGCGGGCGATCAGTTCCCCGCTCTCGGTCGACTGGAACTTCACGAGACGGCCGATCGCCCGGATGTAGTGACGGTGCTCGGTCAGCGGGCGGTCCGCGCCCGGCGAGCTCACCTCGAGGACGTACTCGTCCTCGCCCATCACGTCGCTCTCGTCGAGCAGATCGGAGACTTCGCGGCTCAGCTCGGCACAGGCGTCCAGTTCCACACCCTCATCGGAGTCCACGATGATCCGCAGCATCCGGCGCTTGCCCGCCTTGGACGTCTCGATGTCTTCGAGGTCCAGGCCCTTGGCGGCGACCAGCGGCTCCAACAGTCCGCGCAGCCTGTCGCTCTGGGTGGTGCTCATCCGGGTGACTCCTCGGCCGCGTGTGCTGTTGTGGTTTTCTGTCGCGTGTCAGGTCAAAGGGTATCCGGTCGCGGAGGGTGTTGCCGTCAGTGCTCCGGCACGGGCCCCGGGTACCTTGATCACACCCGCCCCGCCGTCACCTCCGGAGGACGTCACCGTGCCCTGGACCACGCCCCGCCCGCCGTCCGCACCCGCGCGGACCTCGGGGTTCGCGGAGTCGGCGGAGCCCGCCGGTCCCCCGCACCCCTCCCGCCCTTCGGCCCTTTCGCGCCGCAGCCTGCTCGTCACGGCCGTCGGCGCGACCGGGGTCACGCTGCTCGGCGGGTGCTCGGGCGGCGACGACGCGTCCGGTGCGGACACCGAGGTCTCACTCGAACGGCGGATGCGGGAGGGTGCCGTTCGTGACAGCGAGATTCTGCTGGAACGTTACGACAGCACCATCGCCGCCCATCCGGACCTGGCCGGGCGGCTCGCCCCGCTGCGGGCCTCCGTCGCGGCGCACCCCGCGGCCCTGTCGTTCGCCGAGCCCGGACAGCCGGGCGAACGGCGGGCCTCCCCCTCGCCGTCCGCCTCGGCGACGGCCACGCCCTCACGGTCCGGCGAGCCGGTCCCGCCCAAGGCCGCCGACGCGCTGGCCGCGCTCGCGGACGCCGAGCGGGGCCTGTCCGAGACCCGGACCGTCGCGCTGGCCGGCGCCCCCGGGGAGCTGGCCCGGTTGCTGGCCTCGGTGGCGGCCTGCGGCGCGGTCCACGCGTACCTGCTGACCTCGAACCCGGGAGCCCGCCCGTGAAGCCCGAGCCCTCCTCGACGACCCGCCCGCTGGAGGCCGCGCAGGCCGCGCTGGCCGCCGAGCACGCGGCCGCGTACGCCTACGGGGTGATCGGCGCGCGCATCGCCGCGGCCCGGGCGCCCGAGGCCCGCGAGGCGTACGGACAGCACCTCGCGCGCCGTGACTCGCTCGCCCGCACCGTGCGTGACCTGGGCGGATCCCCCCGCCCGTCGGAGGCCGCGTACGCCCTGCCGTTCGAGCTGCGCACCCCGGCGGACGCCGAGCGGCTCGCCGGTGACGTCGAGGACCGGGTGGCCGGGGCCTATTCCGACCTGGTGCGGGCCGCCGACGGCCCGTTGCGCCGTGAGGCGGCCGACGCGCTGAGCGCCGCGGCGGTCCGGGCGGCACGCTGGCGTGGGGTCGGCGTAGCCTTCCCTGGGCTCACGGAACGCTCGAAGCGAGCCCGGACCAGCTGAAAGGGATCACGCACGCATGGCTTTCGAACCGCCGCAGCGGCTGGTGCGGGCGCTCGGCGAGACGCCGGGGACGACGCGGGACACGGAGTGGCTGGGGCGGCTGCCCCTGCTGACCGAGGAGGCGCTGACCCGGCGTGAGGTGTCCGCCCAGCGGGTCCAGGCCCCGGGCGGACGCAGCAGCCTGGTGGTCCTCGTCCGGTACGCCGACGGGACCCCGGCCGCGCTGAAGCTGGCGCCCCCCGGGGCGCGGCCCGACCGGGAGCTGGCGGCGCTCGCCCACTGGGGCGGGTTCGGGTCCGTACGGGTCCTGGACTCGCGGCACCACGAGGAGGACGGCGCGCTGCTCCTGGAGCGGCTGCACCCGGAGGTCTCGCTGCGCTCGCTGCCCGAGGCGAAGGCGCTGCTGGAGGCCTCGGGCACGCTGCGGCGGCTGTGGGTGGCCCCGGGGGCCGATCACAAGTGGGAGACGGTCGCACAGCGCACGGAGCGGCAGGCCGAGGCGTTGCGGAAGGCCCCCGCGGAGGTCGAGGCGCTCGCCGCGACGGCCCTCGCGCTCCGTGAGGAGCTGACGGCGGCGCCGGGCGAGGAGCTGCTGCTGCACGGGAACTTCCGGCAGGGCAAGGTGCTGGCCGGTGAGCGGGCGCCGTGGCTGACGGTGGGTCCCGACCCGGTGGTGGGCGAGCGGGCCTACGATCTCGCGCGGCTGGTCAGGGACCGGCTGGAGGACCAGGTGGCCTCCTCGACGGGGGCGTCGGGCGCCCGCCGGCGGGTGAACAAGCTGGCCGACGCGTTGGACGTGGACCGGGAACGGTTGCGGGGCTGGACGGTCTTCCGCGCGGTGGAGTCGGGGAACCGGGCGCTGGTCGCGGGTCGGCGTCGGGACGCGGAGCTGTTGTTGGAGTTCGCGGCCTGGTTGTAGGGCATACCGTACATAGGTGCATATGTACGGCAGGGGGCCGTCATGGTCGAAGAACTGCTGACAGCGGCGATCGCCGCCGGCGTCGGAGTCACGGTGTACCTGGGCGTCGCCGCCCGGGTGGTGAAGCAGTACGAACGGGGCGTGGTGTTCCGGCTGGGCCGGCTCCGCAAGGGCGTCCGGGGTCCCGGCTTCACCTTCGTCGTCCCGGGTGTGGACAAGCTGCGCAAGGTGAACATGCAGATCGTGACGATGCCGGTGCCGGCCCAGGAGGGCATCACCCGGGACAACGTCACCGTGCGGGTGGACGCGGTCGTCTACTTCAAGGTGATCGACGCCGCCGACGCGATCATCGAGGTCGAGGACTACCGCTTCGCGGTCTCGCAGATGGCCCAGACCTCGCTGCGGTCGATCATCGGCAAGTCGGACCTGGACGATCTGCTGTCCAACCGGGAGCAGCTGAACCAGGGCCTGGAGCTGATGATCGACAGCCCGGCGGTGGGTTGGGGCGTCCAGATCGACCGGGTCGAGATCAAGGACGTGTCGCTGCCGGAGACCATGAAGCGGTCGATGGCGCGACAGGCCGAGGCGGACCGCGAGCGGCGGGCGCGCATCATCAACGCGGACGCGGAACTCCAGGCGTCGAGGAAGCTGGCCGAGGCGGCCGAGGTCATGTCGGAGCAGCCGGCCGCGCTGCAACTGCGGCTCCTGCAGACGGTGGTGGCGGTGGCGGCGGAGAAGAACTCCACGCTGGTCCTGCCGTTCCCGGTGGAGCTCCTGCGCTTCCTCGAACGGGCGGCGCCCGCCCCCGGGCCCGCCGCCCCGCCGAGCGCGGACCCGGCCGCGACGCAGGCCGCGCCGCCGGGCGCGACGCAGGCCGTGCCACCGCGCATCGCGCCGGCCCCGGACGCCGACGCGCCCCCGGCCCTCGACCCGCCCGCGGCCCGGGCTCCGGCCCCGGCGGACGACACGGACGAGGGCAAGGGCGAGGCCGAGGACGGGTAGCCGGGGCGCGGGCCGTCCGCCGGGGCCGCGCGCCCCGGCGGGGTCGTCACGTCAGACGGGCCAGCGCCTGCGCCAGCGGGAGTTCCTCGCGGGTGCCGTCCAGGCGGTTCTGGAGTTCGACCACGGATTCGGCCGAGCGCCGCCCGGCGACCAGGATCCACGGCACGCCGATCAGCTCCGCGTCGGTGAGCTTGACCCCGGGCGACAGGCCGGGCCGGTCGTCCAGGAGGACCCGTCGGCCCGCCGCGGCCAGCGCCTCGGCGGCTTCCGCGGCCAGCGCCAGCGGTACGGCCTTGCCCGCCGCGACCACGTGGACGTCGGCCGGGGCCACCTCGGCGGGCCAGCACAACCCCCGTTCGTCCGCAGTCTGTTCGGCGAGCGCCGCGACCGCCCGGGAGACGCCGATCCCGTACGAGCCCATGGTGACCCGGACCGGCTTGCCCTCCTTGCCGAGCACGTCGAGCCCGAAGGCGTCCGCGTACTTGCGGCCCAGTTGGAAGATGTGGCCGATCTCGATCGCGCGGTCCAGGCGGAGGCCGGCGCCGCAGAGCGGGCAGGGGTCGCCGGGGGCGACGACCACCACGTCGAGGTACTGGTCCACCTCGAAGTCCCGTCCGCAGACCACGTTCCGGGCGTGCGTGTCGGGCTTGTTGGCACCGGTGACCCATGAAGTGCCGGGCGCGACACGGGGGTCGGCCAGGTAGCGGACCTTGCCAAGGCCCTGCGGGCCCACGTAGCCGCGTACCAGGTCGGGCCGGTCGACGAAGTCCTCGGCCGTCACCAACTCCACGACGGCCGGAGCGAGATGCTCGCCGAGCTTCCCGAGGTCCACCTCGCGGTCGCCCGGTACGCCGACGGCCACGATCTCGCCGTCCACCTTCACGAGGAGGTTCTTCAGCGTCGCCGAGGCGGGCACGCCCAGGTGTGCGGCCAGCGTCTCGATGGTGGGGGTGTCGGGGGTGGGGATCTCCTCCAACGGCCCGTGCTCACCGGCCACCGGCGTCAGGGCGAAGGTCACCGCCTCCGTGTTGGCCGCGTAGTCGCAGGACGGACAGTCGGCGAAGGTGTCCTCGCCCGCCTCGGCCGGCGCGAGGAACTCCTCGGACGCGGAGCCGCCCATCGCTCCCGACACCGCCGACACGATCCGGTGCTCCAGCCCGAGCCGCTCGAAGATCCGTCGGTAGGCGGCGCGGTGGAGGGCGTATGACTCGGCCAGGCCCTCGTCGCTCACGTCGAAGGAGTACGAGTCCTTCATCTGGAACTCGCGGCCGCGCAGCACGCCGGAGCGCGGCCTGGCCTCGTCCCGGTACTTGGTCTGGATCTGGTAGAGCATGACCGGCAGGTCCTTGTAGGACGTGCACTGGTCCTTCACGAGCAGGGTGAAGATCTCCTCGTGGGTGGGGCCGAGGAGGTAGTCCGCGCCCTTGCGGTCCTTGAGGCGGAAGAGCAGGTCGCCGTACTCCGACCAGCGGCCGCTGACCTCGTAGGGCTCCTTGGGCAGCAGCGCCGGGAGGAGGACCTCCTGGGCGCCGATCGCGTCCATCTCCTCGCGGACGACGCGCGAGACGTTGTCCAGGACCCGCTTGCCGAGCGGCAGCCAGGTCCACACCCCGGCGGAACTGCGCCGGACGTAGCCGGCGCGGACCAGCATGCGGTGACTGAGGGTCTCCGCGTCCGCCGGGTCCTCGCGGAGGGTCTTGGCCATGAGGCGGGACATGCGCTGCACGTGTTGCGTTGACATGACGGGAGGCTATCGGGGACGGGCCCGCGACCCGAATCGAATTCAGCGCCGGCGCAGGGGCAGCGGGGCGCCCATGACGGCGTACGGCAGACGCGCGCTGGGGAAGTGCACCTGGCGGGCGAGGTCCGTGTAGCCGAGGGCCCGGTAGAGGCCGCGGGCGGGGCTCTCGGTGTCGATGGCGGAGAGGATCGAGCGGGGCTCGGCGGCGGTGTCGGTGATGCGGGTGATCAGGGCGCGACCGACGCCGCGGCCCTGGAACCCGGGGTGCACGTGGAGTTCGGTGATGACGAAGGAGTGGTCGAGCCAGCCGTCGTGGCCGCCGGCGCGCAGGTGCGGTTCGACGACGGTGGACCACCAGTGGTCGCGGTCGTTGGGCATGCCGTACACGAATCCGGCGAGCACGCCGTCGTCGGTGAACGCCCCCAGGGCGCGGGCGCCCCGGCAGTCCATGTGGCGCTGGACGATGTAACGCCGGATGCCGACCTCGTCGTCGCTGAGCCCGAACGCGACGGCTTGTACGCGCAGGGCCTCGTCCACGCGGGCGGCGAGGTCGAGGGCGGCGATGCGGAGTCCGGCGGGCCGGTCGGGGTCGTCGCCCTCGGAGGTAGGCAGCATGCCGTGACCTTACTCGGGGGTACCGGCGAGGGATACGAGGCCCTCTCGGCCGGCTCCCCGCTCCGGCGGCGCCGAGCGCCCGGGTGCAGCGGGGCGGACCGTTTCGCCGGGGCGGGCCGGCGGGGTCGGAAGGGGGGTCAGAAGAGCACGCTCATGAACGCGCCGACCTCGCGGAAGCCCACGCGGCGGTAGGACGCCCGGGCGGCGGTGTTGAAGTCGTTGACGTACAGGCTGACCACGGGGGCCACGTCGCGCAGCGCGTACGCGACGACGGCGGCCATGCCGCTCTCGGAGTGCCCTCGGCCGCGGAACTCGGGGTCGACCCAGACGCCCTGGATCTGGCAGGCGCGGGGGGTGGCGGCGCCGATCTCCGCCTTGAAGACGACCTTGCCGTCCTCGACGCGGGCGAAGGAGCGGCCGGAGCCGACGAGTTCGGCGACCCGGGCCTGGTAGAGCAGGCCGCCGTCCCCGGCGAGCGGGGAGATGCCGACCTCCTCGGTGAACATCGCCACGCAGGCGGGCATGATCAGGTCCAGTTCGTCCTTGCGGATCCGGCGGACCAGGGGGTCCGCCCTGACGTCGCTCGACGGCTGTTCGATGACCATGAGGGGTTGGCGGGAGCGGACGTCCCGGGCGGGGCCCCAGCTGGGCTCCAGGAGCTGCCACAAGAGCCGGGTGGCCTCGGCCGGGCCGACGATGGAGGAGCAGCGGCGGCCGGTGCGGCGGGCCCGGTCGGCGAAGGCGCGTACGGCGTCGGGTCCGGCGCAGACGGGGACCAGGTTGGCGCCCGCGTAGCAGAGGGCCTGGAGCTCGCCGCCGGCGTACCAACCCCACATCTCGCCGCCGAGGCGCCACGGGTCGAGCCCGGCGACCTGGACGCGCGAGGTGACGAACGCGTTCTCGACGGGGTCGCGGCCCAGGACGGCGAGAGCGGCGTCGAGATCACCGGGCTCAAGGACCCGGGTGGTGGTCTGCGTCAACACTGGGGCCTCACCATGCAAGTCTGCTGATCCCCGAACTGTACCCGGCGTCGCATGAGGATGCCTGGTCCCACAGGTCACGAAAAAGCCCCGGCCCCACCCGCGAGCTGCGGGAACGGGCCGGGGCCGGAGCCGTGTCGGCGGGGTCGGCGGGGTCGCTCAGACGCCGATGGCGACGGTGGGCTCGCCGGACGGGATGCCGTCCCGCTCCATCTGCTCGGCGATCTTCAGGGCTTCTTCGATGAGGGTCTCCACGATCTTCGACTCGGGGACGGTCTTGATGACCTCGCCCTTCACGAAGATCTGGCCCTTGCCGTTGCCGGAGGCGACGCCCAGGTCGGCCTCGCGGGCCTCGCCGGGGCCGTTGACGACGCAGCCCATGACCGCGACGCGCAGCGGCACCTCCATGCCCTCCAGGCCCGCCGTGACCTCTTCGGCCAGCTTGTAGACGTCCACCTGCGCGCGCCCGCAGGACGGGCAGGAGACGATCTCCAGGCGGCGGGGCTTGAGGTTCAGGGACTCCAGGATCTGGTTGCCGACCTTGATCTCCTCGACCGGCGGGGCGGAGAGGGAGACGCGGATGGTGTCGCCGATGCCCTCGGAGAGCAGGGCGCCGAAGGCGACGGCGGACTTGATGGTGCCCTGGAAGGCGGGGCCGGCCTCGGTGACGCCGAGGTGCAGCGGGTAGTCGCAGGCGGCCGCGAGCTGGCGGTAGGCGTTGACCATGACGACCGGGTCGTTGTGCTTGACGGAGATCTTGATGTCCCCGAAGCCGTGCTCCTCGAAGAGGGAGGCCTCCCACAGCGCGGACTCGACCAGCGCCTCGGGGGTGGCCTTGCCGTACTTCTTGAGCAGTCGGGCGTCGAGCGAGCCCGCGTTGACGCCGATCCGGATCGGGGTGCCCGCGGCCTTGGCGGCGTGCGCGATCTCCTTGACCTTGTCGTCGAACTGCTTGATGTTGCCGGGGTTGACGCGGACGGCGGCGCAGCCGGCGTCGATCGCGGCGAACACGTACTTCGGCTGGAAGTGGATGTCGGCGATCACCGGGATCTGCGACTTCTTCGCGATCACGGCGAGCGCGTCGGCGTCGTCCTGCGTGGGGCAGGCCACCCGGACGATGTTGCAGCCAGAGGCGGTGAGCTCGGCGATCTGCTGGAGGGTGGCGCCGATGTCGGAGGTCCGCGTCGTGGTCATCGACTGCACCGAAATGGGTGCGTCTCCACCGACGGCCACGGAACCGACCTGGATCTTGCGACTGACCCGTCGGACGGCGAGCTTCGTCGGCACGGACGGCATTCCGAGAGAGATGGCAGTCATCTGCTGTGCAACCCCAAGGTGTGGATCAAGGTCCCGAGATCGGCGGGCTCCAGCCTTCGAGATTACGCCAATCCGGGCGGGACCCGCGCATCGCCGGGGGTGTACCACCCGAACGCGAAGGGCCGGGCACGATGTGTGCCCGGCCCCCTACGCATGGTCGTACGACTTTCGCATGAGCGGTCGATCCGAAGGTCGGACCGGCCGCGTCAGGTGATCTTGATCGGGTTCACCACGTCCGCCACGAGCACCAGCAGGGTGAAGCAGACGAAGACTCCCGCGACCACGTAGGCCAGTGGCATCAGCCGCGCCACGTCGAACGGACCGGGGTCCGGCCGACGGAAGACGCGGGCCACGTTGCGCCGTACCGACTCCCACAGGGCGCCCGCGATGTGGCCGCCGTCGAGCGGCAGCAGCGGCAGCATGTTGAACAGGAACAGCGACAGGTTGAAACCGGCCACCAGGTTCAGGAAGATCACCAGGATGTGCGTGGGCGGCAGGTCCAGGGTGAAGATCTCGCCGCTGACCCGGGCGGCGCCCACGATGCCCATCGGGCCGTTCACGTCGCGCTCGGCTCCGTTGAAGACGGAGTTCCACAGCGCCGGGATCTTGGACGGCAGCGCGACCAGGGACTCGACCCCGGACTCCATCATGTCGCCCATGCGGGAGACGGCCTGCGGGAAGGTCTGCTCCACGTAGCCGCTGGCCGGGGCGAAGCCGAGGAAGCCCGCGGTGACGTACTCGTCCTTGACGTACTCGCCGCGGCCGTCGGTCTTGGCGACGGTGTTCTCGATCAGGTTGGGCTTCAGGTCGACAAGCCGGCCCGCGCGCTCCACGGTGACGGTGGCCGGGCCGATGGTGGCGCGGATGTTCTTCTGGAGCGCCGACCAGTCGTCGACCTTCCTGCCGTTGAACGCGACGATCCTGTCGCCCTGTTGCAGGCCCGCGGCCTTGGCGGGGGCCACCGGGTCCCCGGCCGCGCACTTGTCGCGCTTCTCGCTCTGCTGGAGCACGCAGTCGGACACGCTGCTGACCACGGTGGTCTGGGTGTTCACGCCGAAGGCCATCAGCGTGGCCAGGAAGATCGCCACGGCCAGGACCAGGTTCATGAACGGCCCCGCGAACATCACGATCACGCGCTTCCACGGCTTGCGCGTGTAGAACAGCCGCGTCTCGTCGCCGGGCTGTAGCTCCTCGTACGCGGCCGAGCGCGCGTCCTCGATCATCGAGCGGAACGGCGACGTCGAGCGGGCGGTGACCTTGCCGTCCTCGCCGGGCGGGAACATCCCGATCATGCGGATGTAGCCGCCCATCGGGATGGCCTTGATCCCGTACTCCGTGTCGCCCTTCCTCCGCGACCAGATGGTCCGGCCGAAGCCGACCATGTACTGGGGCACGCGGATGCCGAACATCTTGGCCGTGGAGAGGTGGCCGAGCTCGTGCCAGGCGATGGAGACCAGCAGGCCGACCACGAAGACGACCACACCGATCAAGGTCAGCAGTATCGTCATGCGCTCGCCTCCACGGCGGCGCGTGCCGCCATCTCCCGTGCCCGGGCCCTGGCCCAGGTCTCCGCTTCAAGGACGTCCCGGACGGTCAGGGAAGTTCCCGCCTCCGGCGTTCCGTGCTCATCGACCACAGCGGAGACCGTATCCATGATTGCTGTGAACGGCAGCCGACCGGCCAGGAAGGCGTCCACGCACTCCTCGTTCGCCGCATTGAACACGGCCGGGGCGGTGCCGCCCAGGGCGCCCACGTGGCGGGCCAGTCCCACCGACGGGAAGGCCTCGGTGTCCAGGGGGAAGAACTCCCAGCTCGACGCCTTGGTCCAGTCGAACGCCGGGGCCGCGTGGGGGATCCGCTGCGGCCAGCCGAGACCGATCGCGATCGGGCCGCGCATGTCCGGCGGGGTGGCCTGGGCCAGGGTGGAGCCGTCCGTGAACTCGACCATCGAGTGGACGTAGGACTGCGGGTGGACGACGACCTCGATGCGGTCGAAGGGGATGTCGTAGAGCAGGTGCGCCTCGATGACCTCCAGCCCCTTGTTGACCAGGGTCGCCGAGTTGATGGTGATGACCGGGCCCATGGCCCAGGTGGGGTGCGCCAGCGCGTCCTGGACGGTGACGTCGGCCAGCTCGGCGCGGGTGCGGCCGCGGAAGGGACCGCCGGAGGCGGTGACCACGAGCTTGCGCACATCGGCCCGGGTGCCGGCGGCGAGCGCCTGGAACAGCGCCGCGTGCTCGGAGTCCACCGGGATGATCTGGCCGGGCTTCGCCAGCGCCTTGACCAGCGGGCCGCCGACGATCAGCGACTCCTTGTTGGCCAGGGCCAGGGTCCGCCCGGCCCGCAGGGCAGCGAGCGTGGGCGCGAGACCGATGGAGCCGGTGATGCCGTTGAGCACGGTGTGACAGGCGGAGGCGGCGAGTTCGCTCGCCGCGTCGGGACCGGCGAGGATCTCGGGCAGCGGCTCGGCACCGCCGTACTGGGCGCTCAGCGCCTCTTTCAGGGCCGGTACGGAATCCTCGTCGGCCACGGCGACCGCGGCGACCCGCAGCAGCCGGGCCTGCTCGGCCAGCAGCGCGACGCGCCCGCCGGCGGCGGACAGCGCGGTCACCCGGAACCGGTCCGGGTTGCGCAGGGCGAGGTCGATGGCCTGGGTCCCGATGGACCCCGTGGACCCGAGGATGACGATGTCCCGGCGGCCGACCGCGGGGTCGAAGAGGAGGTGCGGATCGGCGAGGGGGGCTGGGCTGTCGCTCATGCTCCCATTGTTGCCGCAACTCAGGAGCGGTTGGACACGGAGTCCCCTTGAATCACACCGGCCAACAGCTCCGGCAGCGTCCCGGCGAAGTCGGGGAGCGCCCGGGCGGCCCGCCACCAGGCGTCCGCGTCCGCGCCGAGGGCCTGGGCGAACAGCCGGTCCGCTTCGGCGCGGGCCGAGTGGACGGCCTCCGGACGGTCGTGGCGGTCGGGATGGTCGATGTCACCGAGCCACTGGTCCTCGTCCAGGGCCCAGCAGGCGGGCACCTTGTGGCGGATCACGTCGGCCCCCGTGAGCAGGCCCCGGTCCAGGCAGTTGCGGACCCACCTGATGTCCTCGCTGACCTGCTCCATCGGCACGGCCAGACTGACCAGGGCCAGTTCGCGTTCCACCCCGCCGACCGGTTCGGGGCCGGTGTGGACGCCGGCGGGCGGGGTCTCCTGCGCGGCCACCACCGCGACCAGTTCGGGCAGCGTGCCGCCGAAGCCGACCGCCCGTCGGCTCAGCGCCGGCCACCAGCGCGGGTCGTCGCCCAGGGCGGGCCGCAGCACCCGCCGCACGGCGGACCGGATCTCGGCCTGTTCGGGCACGTTCCAGCGGAGTCCGCCCGGCCCGGCGGCCAGGTCCGCCAGGAGCAGGGCGCGCCGGGCGGGAGCCACCCGGGAGACGAGCTCGTCGCAGGTCAGCAGGCCCATTCGGACGGCCCGTACGGCGGGTCGGTACCAGCGGCGCCCGTACGTCTCCCCCGGCGCGCCGCCGAGCAGCGCGACGGACACCTCCGGGGGCAGGCCGCCGACCAGGAGCAGCGCCTCGATCGCTCCCGGCGGCAACGGGTCGCGGGCGTGCCGGGCGCGCAGCAGTTCGGGGTCGAGGGTGTGCGGCAGCCGCAGCAGGGTCAGGGGGAGCCGGGGGCGGGCGCCGTGCGCGCGCAGCAGCCCGATCAGTTCGTCGGTGTCCAGCGGGCCGGGGCCGATGCCGAGCGCCGCGAGCAGTTCCGGGCCGGGGGCGGGGCGGGCCGCGTACCGCGCGGGTCCGGGCAGGCCCGGCAGCGGGCGTCCGAACACGCGCGGGTTGCGGGCGACGGTCCGCCGGTCCTCGTCGGTGCCGTGGCGCAGCACGAGCGTGACGAGGGAGGCGGGCAGGTACTCGTCGCGGAGCAGGTACTTGCGGGTGGTGTCGTCCAACCGGCCCGTCAGGTCGGCGATGACGGGGTCGGGCGCGTGGCGCAGCAGGTGCGCCACGCACCAGGCCAGCCGTCGGCTGTGACGGTCGTCCTCGGCCATCGCCATCGTTCCCGTCCGCCTCGTGCTCGTGCCGGTGCTCGTACGTCCTGCTCGTGCGGGCCGGTCGCGCGGATCGCTCCTCGTCTCTCGTGCCCACCTTGATCCTCGCAGGTCAGCGCAGCGGACGGTGGACGTTCTTCCGGGCGGAGGGGCCCGGGGTGGCGTCGGCGATCCAGGGGCCGTCGCCCGAGGGGTCGAGGATGCCCTCCTCCAACCAGGTGTAGGTGCCGGACAGCACCCCGGCGACGACCTTGCCGTCGAGGTCGTCGGTGTTGGACCAGAGCCGGCCGAAGAGTTCCTCGACGCGGATCCGGGACTGCCGGCAGAAGGCGTCGGCGAGTTGGTAGGCCTCGCGGCCGTGGTCGCCGGTGGCGCGCAGGTGCTCGGCCCGCACGCAGGCCGCGCTCATCGCGAAGAGTTCGGCGCCGATGTCGACGATCCGGCCGAGGAAGCCCTGCTTCGTCTCCATCCGCCCCTGCCAGCGGGACATGGCGTAGAACGTCGATCGGGCGAGTTTGCGGGAGGTCCGCTCGACATAACGCAGGTGGGTGGCGAGGTCGGGGTGGCCGCCGGGGTGGAACTCGCGGTAGGTGCCCGGCACCTGGCCGGCCCCGGTGGCCAGTCGGGGCAGCCAGCGCGCGTAGAATCCGGCCGCGCGGGCGCCGGCCTTCGCCTTGTCGCCGAGGTCCTTCTCGGGGTCGATGAGGTCGCCGGCCACCGACAGGTGGGCGTCCACCGCCTCCCGCGCGATCAGCAGGTGCATGATCTCGGTCGAACCCTCGAAGATCCGGTTGATGCGCAGGTCGCGCAGCATCTGTTCGGCGGGGACGGCGCGCTCGCCGCGGGCGGCCAGCGACTCGGCGGTCTCGAAGCCGCGCCCGCCTCGGATCTGGACGAGTTCGTCGGCCATCAGGCAGGCCATCTCGGAGCCGTAGAGCTTCGCGAGGGCGGCCTCGATGCGGATGTCGTTGCGGTCCTCGTCGGCCATCTGGGAGGCGAGGTCGACCACGGCCTCCAGGGCGAAGGTGGTGGCGGCGATGAAGGCGATCTTGGCGCCGACCGCCTCGTGCCGGGCCACCGGCCGGCCCCATTGCTCGCGCACGCCCGACCACTCGCGGGCGATCTTCAGACACCACTTGCCGGCGCCGACGCACATGGCGGGCAGCGAGAGGCGTCCGGTGTTCAGGGTGGTGAGCGCGATCTTCAGGCCGGCGCCCTCGGCGCCGATCCGCTGCGCCGCGGGGACCCGTACCTGGTGGAAGCGGGTGACGCCGTTCTCCAGTCCGCGCAGGCCCATGAAGGCGTTGCGGTGCTCGACGGTGATGCCGGGCGAGTCCGCCTCGACCACGAAGGCGGTGATCCCGCCCCGGTGGTTCTCGCTCTTCGGTACCCGGGCCATGACGACGAGCAGGTCCGCGACCACCCCGTTGGTGGTCCAGAGTTTCACCCCGTCGAGGAGGTACTCCTCGCCGCTCTCGTCCGGTACCGCCGTGGTCGCCAGGCGCGCCGGGTCGGAGCCCACGTCGGGCTCGGTGAGCAGGAAGGCGCTGATGGCGGTGGTGGCGCAGCGGGGCAGGTAGGTGTCCTTCTGCTCCTGGGTGCCGAACATCTTGAGCGGCTGGGGGACGCCGATCGACTGGTGGGCGGAGAGCAGGGCGCCGATGGCCGGGCTGACCGAACCGACCAGGGCGAGCGCCTTGTTGTAGTACACCTGGGTGAGGCCGAGGCCCCCGTACTTGGGGTCGATCTTCATCCCGAGGGCGCCGAGGTCCTTGAGCCCGCGCACGGTCTCGTCGGGGATCCTCGCCTCGCGTTCGATGCGGGCCCCGTCGATCTCGGTCTCGCAGAACTGCCGCAGCCGGGCCAGGAAGGCCTCACCGCGCCGGACGTCCTCGTCGGCGGGCAGCGGATGGGGGTGGATCAGGTCGAGCCGGAACCGCCCGAGGAAGAGTTCCTTGGCGAAGCTGGGCTTGCGCCAGTCCTGTTCCCGGGCCGCTTCCGCGACCTGTCGTGCCTCGCGCTCGGTCACCTTGGGCTGGGTGCCGCTGGGCTGTGTTGCGGACATGAGAGGGGACTCACCTCGCCGCCGAAGTCGGTTGACTTTCCGGATGCCGGTCGGTGCTACCTGGTGAGTGGTACCCGTTTCGGGCGCCCTGAAAAGGGGCGTCCGGCCGGGTGGGCGAAAAGGGGACGGCCGGAGCCCCCGCACAGTAGGCTCCGGCCGTCGGCTCGTGGCCGTACGAGTCGGTCAGATGTCGAGGCCCGTGAGGACCAGGACCCGCTCGTACGTGTAGTCGTCCATGGCGTAGCGGACGCCCTCGCGACCGACACCGGACTGCTTGACGCCGCCGTACGGCATCTGGTCGGCGCGGTAGGACGGCGCGTCGCCGACGATCACACCGCCGACCTCCAGCTCGCGGTGCGCGCGGAACGCGACCTGGATGTCACGGGTGAAGACACCGGTCTGCAGACCGAACTTCGAGTCGTTGACGGCCGCGAAGGCCTCGTCGACCCCGTCGACCTTCTGCAGCGTGAGGACCGGCCCGAAGACCTCCTCGACGGCGAGCGTGACGCCGGCCGGCAGGTCGGCGACGACGGTGGGCTCGTACGAGGCACCCTCGCGCTTGCCGCCCGTGAGCAGCTTGGCGCCGGCGGACACGGCCTCGTCCACCCAGGACTCGACGCGCTTGGCGGCGGCCTCGGAGACGAGGGGGCCGACGTCGGTGGCGGAGTCGGACGGGTCACCGGTGACCTGGGCGCGGACCTTGGCGACGACCTTCTCGACGAGGCGGTCGTACACGGTGGCGTCGGCGATCACGCGCTGCACCGAGATGCAGGACTGGCCGGCCTGGTAGTTCGAGAAGGTCGCGATACGGGTCGCGGCCCAGTCGATGTCGGCCTCGGAGGACCAGTCGGCGAGGACGACGGCCGCGGCGTTGCCGCCGAGCTCCAGGGTGCAGTGCTTGTGGGGCACCGACTGCTGGATGGCGTAGCCGACCGTGTCGGAGCCGGTGAAGGAGATGACGGGCAGGCGCTCGTCCTTGACCAGGGCGGGCATCTTGTCGTTCGCCACGGGCAGGACGGACCAGGAGCCGACCGGCAGGTCCGTCTCGGCGAGCAGTTCGCCGAGGATCAGGCCGGAGAGCGGGGTGGCCGGGGCCGGCTTCAGGATGATCGGCGCGCCGACGGCGATGGCGGGGGCCACCTTGTGGGCGCACAGGTTCAGCGGGAAGTTGAACGGCGCGATGCCGAGCACGGGACCCTTGACGAAGCGGCGGGTCAGCGCGAGCCGGCCGACGCCACCGGCGTCGGTGTCGAGGCGCTGGGCCTCTCCCCCGTTGAAGCGGCGGGCTTCCTCGGCGGCGAAACGGAACACGGACACCGCACGGCCGACCTCACCGCGGGCCCACTTGATGGGCTTGCCGTTCTCGGCGGAGATCAGCTGGGCGATCTCCTCGGTGCGCTCGGCGAGCCGCTTGGACACGTGGTCCAGGGCGGCGGCCCGTACGTGGGCGGGCGTCGCGGAGAACTCCGCCGTCACGGCGTGCGCCGCGGCCACGGCCTCTTCGACCTGCGCGTCGGTGGGCACGCTGACGGAGGCGACCAGCCGACCGTCCCACGGGGAGTGGACGTCGAAGCTGTCCTCGCCGGTGGCCAGGCGGCCGGCGAGCCAGAAGGCGTGGGTGGAAGTCATGCGAATCCCGGCCCTTCGGAGTTGTGCGGTGGGGTCCTTGTCCCCACCACCGTAGGACTCCGCGGAGGATTCGTTGTTTGTCCGGCATGGAGTACACGGAACGCGGCCCGCGCCGCTTTGTCAGTGTCGGGGCCTTTCGTGGGGGCCGGGGCGGGGGCGGGCCGGGGCCATGGGGCCGGGCCGGGGGTGGGGCCGGGGCTATGGGGCCGTCGAGGCGGCCTTGAGGGCGAGCCAGAGTTCCATCCGGACGTCCGGGTCGTCCAGGGAGCGGCCGAGGATCTCCTCCACCCGCTTCATCCGGTACCGCAGCGTGTGCCGGTGCACGCCCAGGTCCACCGCCGCCGCGTCCCACTGGCCGTGCCGGGAGAGCCAGGCCTGCAGCGAGGCCACCAGGTCGCCGCGCCCCTTCTCGTCGTGCTCCCTCAGGGCCCGCAGCGTGCCGTCCGCGAAGGCCCGTACCGCGTCGTCGGCGAGCAGCGGCAGGACCGACCCCGCCGCCAGGTCCTCGTGCTCCACCATCGCCCGGCCGCGCCGGCGGGCCACGGCGAGGGCCTGGTCCGCCTGCTTGAAGGCCGCCGCCACGCCGGCGGGTCCGGCCGTGCCCGACAGCCCGATCACCAGTTCGTCCGGCTCCGGCCCGGTCGTGTCCCGGCCGCGCCGCGCCTCCAGCAGTTCCGCGTGCTCCGCGCACGCCCGGGCCGCGGAACCCGCCTCGGCCGCCAGAACCACCAACCGCCCCTCCTCGGGCACCACCAGCAGCGCCTCGCCGGTACGGGCCGCCGCGGACTCGACCGCGTCGGCCAGCTGCGCGAGACCTTCCGGTTGGGCCGTCCCCGTCAGGGCCGGCTCGGCGACGACGATCCGGAACGGCGCCTCCAGGAGCGCCCCGTACAGGTCCCCGGCGACGGCCAGCGCGTGCTCCGCCTCGCCGACCATCAGCATCCGCAGCACCGCGGCCCCCAGCCGGGACTCCGCCTCGTGCAGGGACCGCGACCGCTCGGTGGTGAGCGTCAACAGGGCCACCGCCGAGTGCACGGCGTACCGCTCCGCCGTGCCCAGCGGGGCGCCGGTGCCCACCGCGAGCGCGCCCCGCGCGCGTCGGCCCGTACCCAGCGACTGGAGTTCGACCCGGTCGTCGGAGCCGCCCACGACCGCGCTCGCGGGCGCCGGCCGTTCCCGCAGCCGCTCCACGTCCGGGGTCAGCCGGGCCGCCCGGCGGGCCGCCCAGTCGGGAGCCGCCGCGACCACCGCGCCCGAGGTGTCGTACAGCGCGGCCCAGCCGTGCACGTGCGCCGCCAGCCTCGTCAGGAGTTCGGCGGGTCCGTCGGCCGACAGGGCGGCGCGGGTCAGTTCCCGCTGCGCCTCGAATCCGGCCGTCACGGCCCGGTACTGGTCGGCCGCGAGGGCCGCGGAGACGGCCTTGCTGATGGCGAGGAACGGGGTGCGGCGCGGCACCTCCAACAGCGGCAGGTCCTGCGCCGCGGCCGCCTCGACCAGGGCCTGCGGGATGGCCTCGTAGTTGACGCCGATCGCGAAGCCGATGCCGACGACCCCGGCGGCCGCGAGCCTGCGCACGTACCGCCGCATCTCCTCGGGGTCCTCGGCGTCCAGCTTCATCGCGGTGATCAGCAGCAGTTCACCGCCCTCCATGTAGGGCACGGGGTCGGCGAGCTCGCTGACGTGGGCCCAGCGCACGGGCGTGTCGAGGCGGTCCTCCCCCGCCCGGACGCTGAGCTTGAGCGCCGAGTGCTGGACGAGCGAGGCGAGGGTGAGCGGCATCGGGTACCAGCGGCCTTAGACGGAGGAGGAGTGGGGCGGTGACGGTGCCGGGGCGCGGAGCGAGGGTGTGGCGCCGTGTCGGACGGGTGTCGGACGGGTGTCGGACGGCTGCCGGGGGGGGTGCCGGACGGGTGTCGGACGGGGAGCATTTCACCGTGTCGAGCGAGGGGTATTTCGCCGTGCCGTATGAACGACTCCCCTCGATTCTGCCACCTCGTACGGGTCCGCTCAGCTCGATCCCGCCAGCCTGACCAGCAGGGGCGCGGCCCGCTCCCCCCGGACCGAGGTCAGCGAGAGCACGGCGTGGTCCGGCGGCACCGCGTGCGCCAGGTCGGACGCCGACCAGCGCTCGCGCTCCACCTGCCGCACGGTCACCGCGTCCGTGGTCACGGCCTTGCCGGTGACCAGCTTGCGGAAGGCGTGGATGGCCCGGGTCAGCGGCTGGTCCGCGAAGACCGTCCGATGGGTGACGTCGCGCGTCTCCACCCACTCCGTGCCCCAGGCCTCCGCGAACCGCTTCCCGTCCCAGGTGGTGACCCCGGAGAAGGCCATCCGACAACCCACCGCGCCCAGCAGCGGGGTCCGCAACCCGTCCGGCACGTCGTCGAGGGTACGCAGCGTCAACAGCACCCCCGCGTTCGCCGACCTCAGCCGCTGCACGCCGCGCACGGTCTCCGGGGTCAGCGTGTGCGAGGCGTCGTCGAAGGCCAGGAACGCGAAGAGCGAACGATCGGCGCGGGCCGCGACGGAGGCGTTGAACTGGGCGAGCAGCAGCCGGGCCAGCATCCGCGACGCGCCGGCGTGCCCCCGCTCGGGAAGGTCCACCCGGACCCGGATCGGGTGCTCCAGCGCCCGCACCGAGAACGGCCGGCTCTGCCCCGACGTGTCGAAGAACCCGTGGAAGGCGGGCCGGTCCAGCAGCGCCAGCCGGTCGGCGAGCGCCGGAGCGGGGTCGCCCGGGGCGCCGCGCTGCCGGCTGCGGGCATCGAGCTCGCGCAGCATCGCCGGCTGCCCGGAGGCCTCCAGCACCCGGCGCAGCGCGTCCGGGGCGTCACCGACCGGGTCGAGGAGATCGCGCAGCTCCGGCACGGAGGGGAAGCGGTCGTAGGCGGCGTGGAACGGCCCGAGCACCTGGGCGAGCGCCGTCGCGGCGCGGCGCACGTCGACCCCGGGAACGTCCCCGACGAACGCCTCGGCGAGCAGGCCGGCCGCCTCGTCGGCGTCGGTGGCCCCGCCGTACAGGTCGAGGTCGTGGACGGATTCCGGATCGCCGATCCGGACCACGATGTCGTACGCCGCGTCCGGACCCAGCTGGGCGCCCGCCGAACCGACGGCGATGACGGCCGCCTGCCCGGCCAGCGCCTGGAGCGCCAGGGCCTCGACGACGGGGCGGACCAGGTGTCGGGTCTTGCCGGTGCCGGAGGGCCCGACGGCCACCAGCGAGGTGCCGAGCACCTCCGGATCGAGGGCGAGCGCGGTCCCGCGCCGGGCCCAGGGATTGCGCTCCCCGTCCTGCACCGTGCCGAGCAGCACCTGCCGCGCCAGCAGATCGTGCCGCGCGGCCCGCACGGGCAGGTCCCGCGCCCCGGAGGGGTGCACGCAGGCGGCGGCGCCGTTCTCCCGCACGGCGTCGGCGAAGGCCCGCGCGCGCGACGGGTCGACGCGCACGGACTCCCAGGCGCGGCGGATCCGTGCGTAGTCCACGTCGTTCATCCGCCCGGCCCCGATCTCCCCACCGAGCCGATCGGCCACCTCCCCGAGCCCGGCGGCACGCAACTCGTTGAAGGCGACGGGGTCGTCGGGGGCGGTGGGCGCCTCCGCAGCCGGGCGCTCCCGCTCCGCGTCCGAGCGGTCGACTGTCGCCGGCCTGCGGGCCAGGCGCGCGAAGAACACGATGACGGGCGCGCAGACGACCACGTAGACAAGATAGGAGGACACGGTCCTCATGCCCGGGCTCATGCTCTCCAGCGGCAAGTGCTCGCCGAACAACCCCAGGGCCGTCAGCGTTTTGGTCCAGATCAGCACGATCACGAACAGCGCCCCGAGCCCGGCCCCCACCACCCGGGCACGGACACCCCGTGCCGCGACGAGCCGGTCGAACGCCAACCCCCAGGAACCAAGTCTGCTGAACCACACGACGAGAGCGCCGGTCAGCAACAGCATGTACGCCTGCAGGGCGGCTGTACCCCTGCCGTCGACGGGGTTGCCGCCCAGCTCCCACCAGTCACGCGGCGTGAAGAGCTGCACCGGCACGGTGACGTAGGGGATGTACCCGTTGCTCAGCAGGGACCAGAGCAGCACGCAGGCAAGGAAGGAAATGACTGCGCCACTGAGCAGGGCGCGATCCGAGGCGGGTTCGACCTCCACGCCCTCCCGCGGCCGGTATCCGAAGCGCCAGACACCCGGCTCGGCCTTCGGGCGCGGGGTGCGCGCCCAGTCCGCCAGGGGAGCGCCGGCCGCGTCGTGGCGGGCCCCCGCCCCCGGCGCATGGGTCGGCTTCGGGGGAACTCCCGGCGGGCCCGCCGGTCTCGGCACGTGGTCCGCGCGGACCGTCTGTCCCTCGTACGCACCGTCGGTGTCCATGAACCCCTTGCCCCCTGCCCGTTCACTGCGCTGCGCTGCGCGCTCAATCTAGTGGCCGCGGGCGCCCCGGGGCCCGTACCCCGCCATGATCCACACGACACGCGCCGCAGCCCTCCTATGGCCGTCCCGGACAAGGACACGCGAGCACCACTCCCTAACGGAGCATGCAGGACCACCGCCCCCGGGCCTAGCCTGCGGACAAAGACACAAGTGCGTCCGAAAACACCCCCAGGATCCCCAGGAGCCCTCTATGACCGCTGTCCCGCAGGAGCGCCGCATCGTCACCGCGATCCCCGGCCCCAAGTCGCAGGAGCTGCAGGCGCGCCGTCTCGCGACGGTGGCCGGTGGCGTGGGCTCCGTGCTTCCCGTCTTCACGGCCCGCGCGGGCGGCGGCATCATCGAGGACATCGACGGCAACCGGATGATCGACTTCGGTTCCGGCATCGCCGTGACCTCGGTGGGTGCCTCCGCCGAGGCGGTCGTGCGCCGCGCCTCCGCGCAGCTCGCCGACTTCACCCACACCTGTTTCATGGTCACGCCGTACGAGGGTTACGTCGAGGTGTGCGAGGCCCTGGCCGAGCTGACCCCGGGCGACCACGCCAAGAAGTCCGCGCTGTTCAACTCCGGTGCCGAGGCCGTCGAGAACGCCGTCAAGATCGCCCGTTCGTACACCAAGCGTCAGGCCGTCGTCGTCTTCGACCACGGCTACCACGGCCGTACCAACCTGACGATGGCCCTGACCTCGAAGAACATGCCGTACAAGCAGGGCTTCGGTCCGTTCGCCCCCGAGGTCTACCGCGTCCCGGTCGCCTACGGCTACCGCTGGCCCACCGGCGCCGAGAACTGTGGCCCCGAGGCCGCCGCCCAGGCGATCGACCAGATCAGCAAGCAGATCGGCGCCGACAACGTCGCCGCGATCATCATCGAGCCGGTCCTCGGCGAGGGCGGCTTCATCGAGCCGGCCAAGGGCTTCCTGCCGGCCCTCGTGAAGTTCGCCAACGACAACGGCATCGTGTTCGTCGCCGACGAGATCCAGTCCGGCTTCTGCCGTACCGGCCAGTGGTTCGCGTGCGAGGACGAGGGCATCGTCCCCGACCTGATCACCACCGCCAAGGGCATCGCGGGCGGCCTGCCGCTCGCCGCCGTGACCGGCCGTGCCGAGATGATGGACTCCGTGCACGGCGGTGGCCTGGGTGGTACCTACGGCGGCAACCCGGTGGCGTGCGCCGGTGCGCTCGGTTCGATCGAGACCATGAAGGAGCTCGACCTCAACGCCGCGGCGAAGAAGATCGAGTCCGTCATGAAGACCCGCCTGACGGCCATGCAGGAGAAGTACGACATCATCGGCGACATCCGCGGCCGCGGCGCCATGATCGCGATCGAGCTCGTCAAGGACCCGGTCTCCAAGACCCCGTTCCCGGAGGCGGCCGGCGCGCTCGCCAAGGCCTGCCACGCCGAGGGCGTGCTCGTCCTCACCTGTGGCACCTACGGCAACGTGCTTCGTTTCCTCCCCCCGATCGTCATCGGCGAGGACCTCCTGAACGAGGGTCTGGACGTCATCGAGGCCGCGTTCGCGGGCATCTGAGCGATTGCCCGAACACAGTGACCCACCCCTACCGGCGGTAACGGTCGGACACTGTGAAGAACGTGTGGGGGGCCGATGGCGGGAGCGCGATCCCGCTGCCGGCCCCCTTCGGGTTGGCGTACGGTTTCTGCAGATGAGTGAGACACCCCGCTCACGGGAAACCGAGGGCGACACCAGTACCGGGCTTCCCCAGCGCCGTATTGGGCATGCGTTCGCGCACACTCCTCACCGATCGGACGGCCGTTCGCCCCAAACCCCCCGGGGCGCCCGGCAACCCGATCCGGGCGGCCGTCCCGGAACCATCCCCCCTGTTCCGGGACGGCCGGCCACTTCCCTCGCGCCCTTCGGCGCCCTCTGCGCGTTCTGCGCACTGCTCTTCGCCCTGATCACCTGGCAGGTCCTCGTCTCCGGGCCGCTGCTGGTGCCCGACGAGGAGTTCAGCCGCGCCGTCGTCCGCGCGGTCCCCGACCCGGTCACCGAACGCCTCTCGGACCTCGGCAACATCCCCGTCGCGCTGCCCGTCCTGGCGTTGGCGATGGCGTACGCCGCCTGGCGCGGCCGCCGCCCGGCCGCGCTGACGGCGGGGCTGGCCATGGTCACGGTTCCCGCGCTGATCGTGCCGCTCAAGGAGTGGACCGCCCGCCCGGGTCCCCTGGAGCCCTGGGCCGCCGGGTACTTCCCCTCCGGCCACACGGCCACCTCCCTGGTGGCGTACGTGGGCGCGGCCCTGCTGATCGCCCCGTACACGCGACGGCCCTGGCCGGTCCCCCTCTCGCTCGCCCTGGCCGCGCTGACGGCGGCGGGCCTGATCCTGCGGGGCTTCCACTGGCCGCTGGACGTGGTGGCCAGCGTTCTGATGTGCACGCCCCTGTTGCTCGTCGTCCGCCGAGTCGCGGGGCCCGGCGGCCGACGAGAGGGGGATCGGGAGACCGGTCGGGAAGGCGGGCGGGCGGGCTGAGCCCGGGCCGTGGGGGCCGGGCCCCCGCCGACCGCCGCCACCTCGCGCAGCCGTCCGTCAGCCGCCGAAGTACCCGTCGAAGTTCCGGGAGAACTCCCAGCCCCCGAAGCGGTCCCAGTTGATCGACCAGGTCATCAGGCCGCGCAGGGAGGGCCAGGTGCCGTGGGTCTGGTAGGTCCCGCAGTTGGTCTTCTTCGTCAGGCAGTCCAGGGCTTTGGTGACCTCGGCCGGCGAGGTGTGGCCGTTGCCCGCGTTGGTCGTCGCCGGCAGGCCGATGGCGACCTGCTCGGGGCGCAGCGGCGGGAAGACGCGGGCGGTGTTGCCCGCGACGGGGAAGCCGGTGAGGAGCATGTCGGTCATGGCGATGTGGAAGTCGGCGCCGCCCATGGAGTGGTACTGGTTGTCGAGTCCCATGATCGAGCCGGAGTTGTAGTCCTGGACGTGGAGCAGGGTGAGGTCGTCGCGCAGGGCGTGGATCACCGGGAGGTACGCGCCGGCGCGCGGGTCCTGGCCGCCCCAGGGGCCGGAGCCGTAGTACTGGTATCCGAGCTGGACGAAGAAGGTCTCGGGGGCCATGGTCAGGACGAAGTCGGGCCCGTACTTGGCCTTGAGGGTCTTGACTGCGGAGATCAGGTTGACGATCACCGGGGTGGTGGGGGCGCGGAAGTCGGTGTCGCCGGTGGCCAGGGAGAGGGAGTGGCCTTCGAAGTCGATGTCGAGGCCGTTGAGCCCGTACTCATCGATGATCTTGCTGACGGATGAGACGAAGGTGTCGCGGGCGGCCGTGGTGCCCAGCTGGACCTGGCCGTTCTGGCCGCCGATCGAGATCAGGACCTTCTTGCCGGCCGCCTGCTTGGCCTTGATGGCGGCCTTGAACTCGGCGACCGATTCGACGTTCGGGCACTCGCTGACCGGGCACAGCGAGAAGCGGATGTCACCCGAGGTGACCGAGGTCGGTTCGCCGAAGGCCAGGTTGATGACGTCCCACGACGCGGGCACGTCGGCCATGCGCACATAGCCGGAGCCGTTGGCGAAGCTCGCGTGCAGGTAGCCGACCAGGGCGTGGGCGGGCAGTCCGGGGTTGCCCGGATCGCCGCCTCCGTCGCCGGCGGTGGTCACCGTGACGGGGGCTCCCTTGGGGGATTCGCCCGCCGCGTTCACCGCGCTGACCTGGAAGGTGTAGGTGGTGGACGCGGTCAGGCCGGTGACCGTCGCCGAGGGGCCGCCGACGGTCAGCGCGGCGGCGCCCGCGCGGTGCACCTTGTACGACGTGGCGCCCTGGGCGGCCGCCCAGGAGAGGTTCACGGCGCTCGACGAGGCGGCGGACGCGGTCAGGCCGGTGGGGGCGGCCGGGGGCTGGGGTTGGGTCTGGCCCGGGTCCGGGCCGACGAGGGTGACGTCGTCCGTGAAGTGGGGGGGCTGGCCGTACCAGCCGTGGGTGTACACCGTCACCGAGGTGGTGGCGGGGCCCGTGCGGAAGGTGGTGCTCAACTGCTTCCAGGCGCCCGGGCTCTGCGTCCAGACGGACACGTCGGTGGTCCCGGTCCCGGCCGCGCCGAGGTAGACGTACGCGCCCTGCACCCAGGCGCCGAGCGTGTACGTGGAGTCCGGCTTGACGGTGACGGTCTGGGCGCAGCGCCCGTTGTCCTGGCCGGCCGGGGTGGCCTTGAGGGCGGAACTCCCGCCGTGGACGGGGGTGGTGACGGCCACCGCGCCGCCGCCCGGGCAGCTCCAGCCGTCGAGTCCGGCCTCGAAGCCGCCGTTGCGCGCCAGGTCGGCGTCGGCGGCCGCGGCCGGTGGACCCGCGGCGAGGAGACCGGCCACTGCGAGGGCGGCGGCCGTGAACAGGGACAGGGTTCCGGTAGCGACCCTGCGGGGTGCGCGCACAACTGCCTCCGGTATATGGGGGGATGGAGGGGAGTGGCGCCCAAGATGGTCCAGACCAATGCTCTTGTCAAGGTTTCCGGCCCTCCTCCGCCGCGACCCGTGCCGCGGCCTCGTGCATCGCGAGTTCCAGCACGGCGGGGTCGGTGAGCGTCCCGCGGCCGTCCGGGAGCACCACCCAGCGGACCCCGCCGGTCGCCCGACCCGGGTACGGGACGACGATCCAGGTTCCGTGGCCGACCCCCCGGACGCCCGTTCCGAGCCATCGGGAGGCGGTGCCGGCGGGCACGAAGAAGCCCAGCCTGGACTCGCCGAGTTCGGCGAGCACCGGGCCGGGCCGGTCGATGAGCAGGGTCAGTACGTCGAGGGTGGCCTGTCCCAGCGCACCGGGCAGGATCAGCACGTCCCAGCTCCTGCCGGCGGGCAGGAGCACGACCCCGAAGGGGTTGCGCTCCCATTCCCACCGGCAGGCATCGGGATCCGGTGCCACCGACACCAGCCACTCGACCGCCGTTTTGTCCTCGGGGATCGTCATCTCCCGGTCTCCGTTCGCTGTCGCTCGGTGAAGGGTTCTCACCGGGAGAGAGCGGGGCGGGACGCGACTATGACGCGGGTTTCGCCACCCCGTGGTGGTGAAGCGGGTCACATGTCGACGGGCCGAATGCGCCCGGCGTGCGGGCCTCGATCAACCGACAACCCGATCAACGGGTCGACGGCCGGGCCCGCGGCCACGCGGGCATCCGGACATCCGGGCCCCCGTACCCCCGGACATCCGACCACCCGGGACCGCCGGGCATCCGGTCCGGGTGGCCGCCCCCGTCGACGGTTCAGCTGTCGAAGCCCAGACCGAGCCGGTCCAGCGTCTTGAGCCACAGGTTCCGCCGCCCGCCGCGGGCGTCCGCGCGGGCCAGCGACCACTTCGTCAAGGTGATCCCGGTCCAGGCGAACGGCTCCGGCGGGAACGGCAGCGGCTTGGACCTCACCATCTCCAGCTCGGTGCGCGCCGTGGTGGCGCCGTCCAGCAGGTCCAGCATCACGTCGGCGCCGAAGCGGGTGGCCCCCACCCCGAGTCCGGTGTAGCCGGCCGCGTAGGCGACCTTGCCGGAGTGCGCGGTGCCGAAGAAGGCGGAGAAGCGCGAGCAGGTGTCGATCGCCCCGCCCCAGGCGTGGCTGAACTTCACGCCCTCCAACTGCGGGAACGCCGTGAAGAAGTGCCGCGCGAGCTTCAGGTAGGTCTCGGGGCGGTCGTCGTACTCGGAGTCGAGGCGTCCCCGGTAGGGGTAGATGGCGTCGTAGCCGCCCCACAGGATGCGGTTCTCCGGGGTGATGCGGAAGTAGTGGAACTGGTTGGCGCTGTCGCCCAGGCCCTGCCGGTTCGTCCAGCCGATGGCCTTCAGCTGGTCGGCCGTGAGGGGCTCGGTCATCAGGGCGTAGTCGTAGACGGGGACCGTGAGGGGGCGGATCCGCTTGACCAGGGAGGGGAAGATGTTCGTCCCCAGGGCCACCCGGCGGGCGAAGACCCGGCCGTAGGGGGTGCGGACGGCCATCCCGGCGCCGGAGGGGGCCAGGGAGAGGCCGCGGGTGTTCTCGTAGATCCGTACGCCCAGGTCCGTGCAGGCCTTCTTCAGACCCCACGCGAGCTTGGCGGGGTTGAGCATCGCCACTCCGTCGGTGTCCCACAGACCCGCGAGGAAGGTCGGGGAGTCCACCTCGGCGCGCACCTCGTCGCGGTCGAGCCAGCGCGCGCCGCCCGCCAGGCCCATCTTCCGGGCCTCCTCGTGCAGTTCGCGCAATTCCTCGACCTGGTGGGGCTCGGTGGCGACGTCGATCTCGCCGGTCCGCTCGAAGTCGCAGTCGATGCCGTACCGGACGACCGCCGCCTCGATCTCGTCGAGGTTGCGGGCGCCCAGCTCCTCCAGCTTGGCGAGTTCGCCGGGCCAGCGGGCCATGCCGTTGGCGAGGCCGTGGGTGAGGGAGGCGGCGCAGAAGCCGCCGTTGCGGCCGGAGGCGGCCCAGCCCGCCTCCTTGGACTCGATCAGGACGACGTCCCGGGCGGGGTCGCGCTCCTTGGCGATGAGCGCGGTCCACAGGCCGGTGTAGCCACCGCCGATGACCAGCAGGTCGCAGGCCTCGTCGGAGGTCAGCGCCGGCAGCGCGGCCGGCTTGCCGGGGTCGTCCAGCCAGTACGAGACCGGCAGTGCTTCGGAAAGTGATCGGGCAACGCTTCGCATGGCGACTGGGGCCATGGCTTCCAACTCCCTACAGAGTTAATTGGGCTGTGCTTTCTTGCGGCGGTTCCCGACCATCTGGCCGGTGAGGACCACCAGCACCGCGATGACGAACATCGCCGTGCCGATGACGTTGATCTGGACGGGCGTACCGCGCTGGGCCGATCCCCAGACGAACATGGGGAAGGTGACGGTGTTGCCCGAGTTGAAGTTGGTGATGATGAAGTCGTCGAAGGAGAGCGCGAAGGACAGCAGCGCGCCCGCCGCGATGCCGGGGGCCGCGATGGGCAGGGTGACCCGCAGGAAGGTCTGCACCGGGCCCGCGTAGAGGTCGCGGGCGGCCTCCTCCAGCCGCGGGTCCATCGACAGGACGCGCGCCTTGACGGCGGCGACGACGAAGCTGAGGCAGAACATGACGTGGGCGATGAGGATCGTCCAGAAGCCCAGCTGGATGCCCATGTTGAGGAAGAGCGCCAGCAGCGAGGCGGCCATCACGATCTCGGGCATGGCCATGGGCAGGAAGATGAGCGAGTTGACGGCGCCGCGCCCCCGGAAGCGGTAGCGGACCATCGCGAAGGCTATGGCGGTGCCCAGGCAGGTCGCGGCGAGGGTGGCCCAGAGCGCGATCTGGAGCGACAGGGAGAGCGAGCCGCACAGGTCGGCGACGCCGCAGGGGTCCTTCCACGCGTCGAGGGAGAACTCCTGCCAGGCGTAGTTGAACCGGCCGGCGGGGTTGTTGAAGGAGAAGACGGTGACGACGACGTTCGGCAGGATCAGGTAGGCGAGCGTGCCGAGGCCCGCGATCACGACGAGGTTGCGGCGGAGCCACGTGGTGGTGGTGCGCATCAGACCAGGTCCTCCGTCCCCGCTCGGCGGATGTAGATGGTGACCATGATCAGCACGATGGCCATGAGGATGAAGGACAGCGCGGCCGCCGTCGGGTAATCGAGGATCCGCAGGTACTGCGACTGGATGACGTTGCCGATCATCCGGGTGTCCGTGGACCCGAGCAGTTCCGCGTTGACGTAGTCGCCGCTCGCGGGGATGAAGGTGAGCAGGGTCCCGGAGACCACGCCCGGCATCGAGAGCGGGAAGGTCACCTTCCGGAAGACCGTGGCGGGGCGGGCGTAGAGGTCCCCGGCGGCCTCGTGGAGGCGGGTGTCGATCCGCTCCAGGGAGGTGTACAGCGGAAGGATCATGAAGGGGAGGAAGTTGTACGTCAGACCGCAGACGACCGCGAGCGGCGTGGCCAACACCCGGTCGCCCTCGGTCATGCCCAGCCAGCTGGTGACGTCGAGGAAGCCGACCGTGTTGAGGACGTCGACCACCGGGCCGCCGTCGGCCAGGATCGTCTTCCAGGCCAGCGTGCGGATCAGGAAACTGGTGAAGAACGGGGCGATCACCAGCACCAGCAGAAGGTTTCTCCACCGGCCCGCCTTGAAGGCGATCAGATAGGCCAGCGGGTACCCCAACAGCAGGCACAGGACGGTCGCGGTACCGGCGTACAGCAGGGAGCGCAGGAACTGCGGGAGGTAGTCCGCGAAGGCGTCCCAGTACGTCTGGAAGTGCCAGGTGACCTCGAAGCCCTCTTCGAGGGAGCCCGTCTGCACCGAGGTCGACGCCTGGTAGACCATCGGCAGCACGAAGAACACCAGCAGCCACAGGATGCCCGGCAGCAACAGCCAGTACGGGATCAGGCGCTTGCGCAGCGACGGCTTGTGGACCGGGGGCTCGGTCGGGGCGGGCGCCTGCGGCGGCGCGACGGTGGTGGTCACGCGGACTCCTCGACCGTCTCGATCCCCGCGTCGATGTCCTGGGCGGCGTCGAGGCCGAAGGTGTGCGCCGGGTTCCAGTGCAGGATCACCTCGGCGCCCGGGACCAGGCGGGCGTCGCGTTCGATGTTCTGCGCGTACACCTCCAGCTCGGGGCAGACCCGGCTGTCGATGACGTACTGGGTGGACACCCCGATGAAGGAGGAGTTCACGATCCGGCCCGCGACCTTGTTCCGGCCGGCGCCGATGGTGTGTTCCTCGTCCGCGTGGACCAGGGATATCTTCTCGGGACGCACCCCGACCAGCAGCTTTTCGCCGGCGCGGGGTGTGGTCGAACATCGGGCGCCGGGCAGTCGCAGCAAGGTTTCGGCGCTCGACACGACGACGTCCCCCGAACCCGCCTCCAACACCTCGGCCTCGATGAGGTTGGAGGTGCCGAGGAAGTTCGCGACGAACGTGGTCTTCGGGTTCTCGTACAGCTCGGCGGGGGCGCCGAGCTGCTCGACGCGGCCGCCGTTCATCACCGCGACCGTGTCGGCCATGGTCATGGCCTCCTCCTGGTCGTGCGTGACGTGCACGAAGGTGATGCCGACCTCGGTCTGGATGCGCTTGAGCTCCAGCTGCATCTGACGGCGCAGTTTGAGGTCGAGGGCGCCGAGGGGTTCGTCGAGGAGCAGCACCTGCGGGTGGTTGATGAGCGCGCGGGCGACCGCCACGCGCTGCTGCTGGCCGCCGGACAGTTGGTGCGGCTTGCGGCCGGCGAACTGCCCGAGCTGGACCAGCTCCAGCATCTCGTCCACCTGCTTCTTGACGGACTTGACGCCGCGGCGACGCAGTCCGAAGGCGACGTTCTCGGAGACGTCGAGGTGCGGGAAGAGGGCGTAGCTCTGGAAGACGGTGTTGACCGGGCGTTTGTAGGGCGGCAGGTCGGTGACCTCGCGGTCGCCGAGGCTGACCGTGCCGGTGGAGGGCTCCTCCAATCCGGCGATCATGCGCAGGGTGGTGGTCTTCCCGCAGCCCGAGGCGCCGAGCAGCGCGAAGAAGGAGCCCTGGGGGATGGTGAGGTCCAGCGGATGCACGGCGGTGAAGGAACCGTAGTGCTTGCTGATCCCGGCGAGGCGGACGTCGCCGCCCGCGGTCTTGTCAGTCATGGGTCGCGGCCTTCGGTGGTGGTCGTCGGAAGGGTGCGGGAATGCGGGTGCCGGCGCCTGGCAGGTACGTGGGGGCGCCGGCGGCGGCGCCGCGGCGGGTGCGTGCCGGTGGCGCCGCGGGTGCGTGCCGGTTCCCGTGCCGAGGAGGCGGCGGGGTCCGTCAGGCGCCGATGAGCTTGGCGAACTTCTCCTCGTACGCCGTCTCTTCCTCGGAGCTGAGGGAGCGGAAGGCGTGGGACTTGGCGGTCATCGCCTTGTCCGGGACGATCAGGGCGTTCTCCGCGAGCTCGGGGTCGATCTTCGCCAGCTCGTCCTTGACGCCCTCGACCGGGCAGACGTAGCTGATGTACGCGGCCAGTCGGGCGGCGACCGGGAGCTCGTAGTAGTAGTCGATGAGCCGCTCGGCGTTGGCCTTGTGCCGGGCCTGGGTGGGGACCAGCAGGTTGTCGCTGGAGGTGATGTAGCCGGCCGCGGGGATCGCGTACTTGATGTCCGGGTTGCCGGCCTGGAGTTGGATGACGTCGCCCGCCCAGGCGAGGCAGGCGGCGAGGTCGCCCTTGTCGAGGTCGGCGGTGTAGTCGTTGCCGGTGAAGCGCCGGATCTGCTTCTTGTCCACGCCCTTCTGGAGCCGGCCGATGGCCTGGTCGTAGTCGGCCGTGGTGAAGTTCGCCGGGTCCTTGCCCTGGTCGAGGAGGGTCATGCCGACGCTGTCGCGCATCTCCGTCAGGAAGCCGACCCGGCCCTTGAGCGTGGGGTCGTCGAGCAGTTGGGTGACGGAGTCGACCGTCTTGCCGCCGGTGGCCTTGGAGTTGTAGGCGATGACGGTGGAGATGCCGGTCCACGGGTAGCTGTGGGAACGGCCCGGGTCCCAGTCGGGGTTGCGGAACTGCGGGGACAGGTTGGCGTAGGCGTGCGGGAGGCGGGCGGGGTCCAGCTTCTGCGCCCAGCCGAGTCTGATGATGCGCGCGGCGAGCCAGTCGGTGACGACGATCAGGTCGCGGCCGGTGTCCTGGCCGGCCGCGAGCTGCGGGCGGATCTTGCCGAAGAACTCGACGTTGTCGTTGATGTCCTCGGTGTACTTGACCTTGATCCCCGTCCGCTTGGCGAACTCCTCCAGGGTGGGACGGCTCTTCTCGTCGTCGCTGGTGTCCATGTACTCGGTCCAGTTGGAGAAGTTGATCTCCTTCTCCTGTTCCGAGCGGTCGTCGGACGCCGCCGCCGTGCCGTCCTGCCGCTGGGCGGGCGGGATCCCGCAGCCGCTCAGGGCCGACAGGCCGCCGAGGGTGAGCGCCCCGACTCCCGAGGCGCGCAACAGCGAACGGCGGGTGAGGGCGCCACGCCCACTGGCGAGGCTGCGCCGTATCGCGTTGAGTTGCGGCGCCGAGAGACGCTCGGGATCGAACTGCTCCATGAGCTGTGCCCTTTCGGGTGGCAGGGCCGCCGGCGGCGGCGTCGTGGCTATCGGTCCCCGAAGATCGTGCGGTGCCAATCCTTCGCGGCGACCGCGGTGTTGTCGTACATCACGTGCTTGACCTGCGTGTACTCCTCGAAGGAGTAGGAACTCATGTCCTTTCCGAAGCCGCTGGCCTTGTAGCCCCCGTGAGGCATCTCGCTGATGATCGGGATGTGGTCGTTGACCCAGACACAACCCGCCTTGAGCTCGCGGGTGGCCCGGTTGGCCCGGTAGAGGTCCCGGCTCCAGGCGGAGGCCGCGAGTCCGTACGGGGTGTCGTTGGCCAGCGCGAGGCCCTCGTCGTCGGTGTCGAACGGCAGGACCACGAGCACCGGCCCGAAGATCTCGGACTGGACGACCTCGCTGTCCTGGGCCGCGCCGGAGATCAGGGTCGGCCGGTAGTAGGCCCCGGCGGCCAGGTCCCCTTCGGGGCTCTCGCCGCCGGTGACGACGGTGGCGTAGGAGCGGGCGCGTTCGACGAACGCGGCGACCCGGTCGCGCTGGGCGTGGGAGACCAGCGGGCCGAGGTCCGTGGTGGGCGCGAAGGGGTCACCGAGACGGACGGTCTCCATCAGCTCGGCGACCCGCGCGACGAAGGCGTCGTGCAGGGGGCGCTGGACGTACGCGCGGGTGGCGGCGGTGCAGTCCTGGCCGGTGTTGATGAGGGAGGCGGCGACGGCGCCGTGCGCGGCGGCCTCCAGGTCGGCGTCGTCGAAGACGAGGAAGGGGGCCTTCCCGCCGAGTTCCAGGTGGAGCCGCTTGACGGTGGCGGTGGCGATCTCGGCGACCCGCTTGCCGACGGCCGTGGAACCGGTGAACGAGGTCATGACCACGTCCGGGTGCCCCACGAGGTGCTCCCCCGCCTCCCGGCCGGCGCCGGTGACGATGTTGATCACACCGTCGGGCAGGCCCGCGTCCTTGGCCGCCTGGGCGAACATCAGGGAGGTCAGCGGGGTCAGCTCGGCGGGCTTCAGCACGATGGTGTTGCCCGCGGCGATGGCCGGAAGGATCTTCCAGGCGGCCATCTGGAGCGGATAGTTCCAGGGAGCGATGGAGCCGACCACCCCGATGGCCTCGCGGCGCACGTAGGAGGTGTGGTCGCCGGAGTACTCGGCGGCGGCCTGCCCCTGGAGGTGACGGGCCGCGCCCGCGAAGAAGGCGGTGTTGTCGATGGTCCCCGGTACGTCGAACTCCGTGGACAGCTTGAGCGGCTTGCCGCACTGGAGCGACTCCGCGCGGGCGAAGTCGTCGGCCTGCTCGGCCAGTACGGCGGCCAGCCGGTGCAGCGCGTCCGAGCGCTCCCCGGGGGTGGCGGCGGACCAGGCCGGGAAGGCCCTCTTGGCGGCGGCCACGGCCTCGTCCACGTCCGCGGTGCCCGCGAGTTCGTAGGTGAGCACCTCGTCGCCGGTGGCCGGGTCGATCACGGTGTGTGATTGCCCCGAGGTGCCGGCCCTGAGCCTGCCGTCGATGTACTGCGCGCCGTCCGCGAAGCGGTCCTTGACCTGGAAGCGGTTGCCCATAACGCTCTCACGCTCTCCGTAGCTACAGTTCGGACTACAGCCCGAATTGAGTGCCGATCCTGACAGAGGCAGTGGCCTCGGCCAAGTGATTCCGTTGTTGCCTTTTGATTACGCGACGGAATCGGTCGACCATGTGTCGAGGCACGCCGGAAATCCCGTACGAAGTGTCCGTGGCGAGTGTCAGACTCGCGTGCATGGAGATGATCGACGCATTGATCAAGCAGGTCAGCCGGGGTGAACGGCTGAAGTTCCTGCCGTTCTGGGGGCACCGGCCGCGCGCGGACGGGACGCTCGGCCCGAGCTGCCTCAGCCAGTGGTGGCCTTCCGCTTTCACTGTGGGTGATGTCCGGTATGCCACCGCCGAGCACTGGATGATGGCCGGCAAGGCCAGGATATTCGGGGACGCCGAGGCGGAGCGTGCCGCGCTGGAGGCCGCCACCCCGGCCGAGGCGAAGAACGCCGGCCGCCTCGTGCGCGACTTCGACAACGCCGTCTGGGAACGGGAGCGGTTCGCGCTGGTCGTGGAGGGCAGCGTGCACAAGTTCGGCTCCGATCCGGCGCTGCGCGGGTACCTGCTGGGCACCGGGAACCGGGTGCTCGTGGAGGCGAGCCCGATGGACCGGATCTGGGGCATCGGACTCTCGGCCGACGACGACCGGGCCCCGGACCCGGCCCGGTGGCGCGGACTGAACCTGCTCGGCTTCGCCCTGATGGAGGCCCGCGACCGGCTGCGGACGGACGCCGCGTGACGGGTGCGGGCATACCCGGTCGACGCAGGGTCGCCGCGGTGATCATCCGGGACGGCTGCGTGCTCATGGTCCGGGAGCGGGGCAGGGGACCCGCCGGCCGGCACGACGGACCGGAGTACTGGACGCTGCCCGGCGGCGGGCTGGAACCCGGGGAGGAACCCGAGGAGGCGGTGCGGCGCGAGGTGGCCGAGGAGGTCGGCCTGCGCGCCCTGGACGTGCGGTTCGCGTACGAGTCGCCGTACCCGTCGGGCTGGACCGCCTGCTACCGCGTGGACGTCGCGCCCGGGGAGCCCCGCCTCGGGGTGGACGAGGACCTGCGGTGCGACTGTCCCCGGATGGTGGGGCTGATCTGGGTCCCCCTGTCACGCGGGACCGGGGACGGCCCCGGCGGCGACGCCGTCGGGTCTCTCGGGCAGGACGGCGACGGGGTCGTCATGGTGCCGACGCTGCTGATGGCGGCCCGGGTCTGACCCGCTGCGACCGCTTCCCCCACCGAACGCCCCGGGCCCTGATCCGCACGGGCGCGCCGGGCGGTCATATGCGCTCCTGGACCCCGGTGTCCTCGTACGGCCCGTCGCGGTCCACGTCGTCGAAGGCCGGGCCGAAGAAGACGGCGGAGGTCACGAGCACGCCGATCACGATGCCGACCGCACCGAGGATGACACCGGCCAACGCGAGTCCGCCGTTGCCGGCCTGGCCCCGGTTCGCCTTGCCACGGCCGAGCGCGCCGAAGGCCACCGCGGCGATGCCGAGCGCGACGGGGCCGACCACGGTCGGGCAGGCGAGGACCGAGAGCAGACCGAGCACGAACCCCGTGATGGCGAGGCCGTTGCTCGGCGGGGTGGGCGCGGTGGCCCAGGGGGTGTAGGAAGCGGGACCACCCGGCAACCGGGGCCCGGGGTAGGCGTATCCGGCGGGATCGGGCTGCGCCGGGTAACCGTAGGCGGGGCCGGGAGCCTGCCCCCAGGACCCGGCGGGATCGATCGGCGCGGTCACGTCGAAGGGCTGCCCCGCCGTACCGAAGGGCTGGGGAGCGGTGTCGAAGGGACCGGGGTGCGTCGCGCCCGGCATGCCGGCGATCGTCGGCTGGTCGTGCACGCCTGCGCCGCCCGGCCCGCCCGGTGTTCCCCGGCCCTTGCCGAGGTCCACCGCCGGTCGCTCGGGCGGTGCCCACGGGTCGGACGGTTCAGGGCTCTGGTCGGTCATACGGCACCCCCCTCTCGTACAGCCATGCTAAGTGCTGCCACCGACACTCCCCCGGCCTGCCTACGATGAAGCCGACCTGCCCGAACCCGTGTCCTCCCGGAGGCACCCATGCCCGACCTGCACCCCTTCATCGCGGGGCTTCCCAAGGCCGAACTCCACGTGCACCACGTCGGCTCGGCCTCCCCGCGCATCGTGGCCGAACTCGCCTCCCGCCACCCGGACTCGAAGGTTCCCACCGACCCCGAGGCGCTCGCCGACTACTTCACCTTCACCGACTTCGCCCACTTCATCGAGGTCTACCTGTCCGTCGTCGACCTGGTCCGCACCCCCGACGACGTCCGCACGCTGACCTTCGAGGTCGCCCGCGACATGGCCCGGCAGAACATCCGCTACGCCGAGCTGACGATCACCCCGTACTCCTCCACCCGCCGCGGCATCGAGGAGAAGGCGTTCATGGAGGCCATCGAGGACGCCCGCAAGGACGCCGAGACCGAACTCGGGGTCATCCTGCGCTGGTGCTTCGACATTCCCGGCGAGGCCGGCCTGGAAGCCGCCGCCGAGACCACCCGCCTCGCCGTCGACCTGCGCCCCGAGGGGCTGGTCTCCTTCGGCCTGGGCGGTCCGGAGATCGGTGTCCCGCGCCCCCAGTTCAAGCCGTACTTCGACCGGGCCCGGGCGGCCGGCCTGCACAGCGTGCCGCACGCCGGCGAGTCCACCGGACCGGAGACGGTCTGGGACGCCATCCGCGAGCTGGGCGCCGAGCGCATCGGCCACGGCACGACCTCCGTCCGGGACCCCGAGCTGCTGGCCTACCTCGCCGAACACCGGATCGCGCTGGAGGTCTGCCCGACCTCGAACATCGCCACCCGCGTGGTGACCGACATGGACGCGCACCCGGTCAAGGAGATGGTCGCCGCGGGCGTGCTCGTCACCATCAACAGCGACGACCCGCCGATGTTCGGCTCCGACCTCAACAACGAGTACGCGGTGGCCGCACGCCTCCTCGACCTCGACGAGCGCGGGCTGGCGCAGTTGGCCAAGAACGCCGTGGAGGCCTCCTTCCTCGACCCGGCCGGCAAGGCGCGGCTCACCGCGGAGATCGACACGTACACCGACGCGTGGCCGGCCTCCTGACGCCCGAGCACAATGGGGTGCATGCGCACCCTGACTGCCGTCGGCCACCGCGGCGATCCCTACCGTGTCCGCGAGAACACCCTGGACTCGATCCGCTCCGCCTTCGCCCGGGGGGCGGACGCGGTCGAGATCGACGTCCGGCTCACCCGTGACCGGGTTCCGGTGCTCCTGCACGACGAGACGCTCCAGCGGCTGTGGGGGCACGACGTGCGGCTCGACGCCGTCACGGCCGCGCAGCTCAAGGAGCTCGCGGGAGGCGGGGTCCCCACGCTGCGCGAGGCCCTGATGGCGGCGGGCGCGGGCCGGGTGATGGTGGACCTGCCGGGCGCGGACTCCGACGCGGTGCGGACGGTCGTGGACCAGGTCCGCGAGTGCGGGGCGCGTGACCGGACGTACTACTGCGCGGGCCCGGAGTCGATGCTCGCGGTGCGGGCCGCCGATCCCGGTGCGGAGATCGCGCTGACCTGGAACACGCTGTCGCCGCCCCGCCGGGTGCTCATCGACGCGGTGACCCCGGCCTGGCTCAACTACCGCTTCGGGCTCGTCGACCGGGAGCTGACCGACGCCCTGCACCGGGACGGGCTGCTCGTGTCGGCGTGGACCGCCGACACGAAGCGTTCGATGCGCGCGCTGATCGCGGCGGGCGTCGACTCCATCACCACGAACCGGGTGGACGCGTTGACGGCCGTGCGGGCCGAGCGGCTTCGGTGATACGCGCCTGGGGGGAGCGCGTCCGGCGGGCCGACCCGCGGTGGCAGGACCTGTGGCCGGCAGTGTTGGTGCAGTTGGCCGTCACCATGCCGTTCCTGGTGCCCCGCGATCCCGCGCTGCCGGCCGCCGACTGGCCCTCGTACGGGATGACCACGCTCACCGTGGTTCCGCTGGTCTGGCGCCGCCGGGCGCCGGTGACGGCGCTGGTCGCCGTTCTGGTCGCGGGCGGCCTCTACGAACTCGCGCTGGACGGACCCGGCCAGCCGCTCCCGTACGCGGGGCTCATCGCCTACTACACGGTGGCCCTGCTGTGCACGGCCCGCGTGCGCCTGCTCGTCGCGCTGCTGACGGGCGCGGCGATCGTCGCGTCGGTGGGCTGGGACACCGGGACCATGCGGGAGTTGCTGTTCACCCTCTTCGTCTCGGCCGCCGCCTACGCGCTGGGCCGGCTCCAGGTCGCCCGGCAGGCGTACACGCGGGCCGTCGAGGAACGGGCCGCCGAGCTGGAGCGGGCGAACCTGATCGAGGCGGAACAGGCCGCGGCCCGGGAACAGGCCGCGGCCCGGGAACGGGCCCGGATCGCACGGGAGATGCACGACATCCTCTCGCACGCGGTCAGCATCATGATCGTGCAGGCCGAGGCCGGTCCGGTGGCGGTACGGCGGGCGCCCGAGCGGGCCGAGGCCGCCTTCGACGCATAGCGGACACCGGCCGCGACGCGATGGCCCAACTGCGCGCGATGTTGGGCGTGCTGCGGACGGAGGAGGTCGCACCGCGTCGACCGCAACCGGACATCGGGCAACTGGCCGGGCTGCTGGAGCGGGTGCGGGCCGGCGGGCCCGCCGTCTCGTACGAGCGGACCGGCGCGGTGTGCCCGCTGCCCGCCGCGTTGGAGGCGACGGTGTACCGGGTGGTCCAGGAGGCCCTGACGAACGTGGTCCGGCACGCCGGGGCCTCGACCGTGGCCGTACGTCTGGAGTACGGGTCGGGGGACCTCGCGGTGGAGGTGACGGACGACGGGCGGGGTTGCGACGGCTCCCCGGGCGGGCACGGGTTGATCGGCATCCGGGAGCGCGCGGCCGCCCACGGCGGGACCGTCGAGTCCGGTCCGGGCGCGGACGGTCGGGGGTTCCGGGTGCGGGCGGTCCTTGTAACGTCGGCTCCGGAGGTGGGGAGTTGACGATCCGCGTGGTGGTGGCCGACGACCAGGAGCTGGTGCGCAGCGGCTTCGCGATGATCCTGGACGTCCAGGACGACATCGAGGTCGTGGCCGAGGTCGGCGACGGCGCGGCGGCCGTGACGGCGGTGCGTGACCTGCGGCCGGACGTGGCGCTGCTGGACGTGCGGATGCCGGTGCGGGACGGCATCGAGGCGTGTCGCACGATCACGGCGGAGACCGCGTGCCGGACCGTGATGCTGACGACCTTCGACTCCGACGAGTACGTGTACGAGGCCCTGCACGCGGGCGCGAGCGGCTTCCTCCTGAAGGACGTGCGGCGGGACGACCTGGTGCACGCCGTGCGGGTGGTGGCGGCCGGCGAGTCCCTGTTGGCACCGTCGGTGGCCCGGCGTTTGATCGAGGAGTACACGGCGGTGACGGCGCGACCGGCGGCCGGGTCCGCCCTGTCGGCCGAGCGGTTGGGCGTGCTGACGGCGCGGGAGCGGGAGACGCTGCTGCACCTGGGGCGGGGCCCGTCCAACGCGGAGATCGCGGTGGCGCTGACGGTGAGCGGGCACACGGTGAAGTCGCACGTGGGGAACGTGTTGGCGAAGTTGGGGCTGCGGGACCGGATCCAGGCGGTGATCTGTGCCTACGAGACGGGTCTGATCGCGGCGGGAAGGCGGTCCGAGGGCGCGGTCTCCGCCTCCGCCTCCGGCGCCGTATGCGGCTCCGGCTCCGGAGTATCTCCCTCCGGAGAGTGAGTCGGCGGCATCCGCCTCCCCCGCGGTGGTGAGTTGTCGTACCGCTGAAAACCCCTCTTGTCGGGGATCCGCAACCACCCCCGTGACCAGCAACATTGAGGTCATCGGGGCGGGAGTCGCCCGGAGATTCGACGGGGGATCCCACCATGAAGACCATGAACGCAACGACCCGCACCTTGATCGCGACCGCCTTGGTGCTGGGCATCGCGGCCGGGCCGGCCGCCGCTCACGCCACGCCGACGCCGGCCCACCGGCGCCGGCTCCGGCTCCGGCTCGGGCCCCTCATCGGCCTGGGCTTCGACTCCGGCCTCGGCTTCGGCCTCGGGGCCGACCGCCTCCCGGTCGATCTCGACCCCTCCGAACGCGGCGGCGCTGAGGCAGTCGATCGCGGGCCTGGGCGCCGATCACCCCTACGCCACCGGCGCGGTTGTCCGGGTGAGCGGATCGAGCGGCAGCTGGCGGGGCGGCTCGGACGTCCGCACCGGGGCGCCGGTGATCGACGACGGTCGCTTCCGGGCCGGTTCGGTGACCAAGACCTTCACGGCCGCGGTGGTGCTCCAGTTGGCGGCGGAGCGCAGGATCGATCTCGACCGGCCGATCCAGCGATACCTGCCGGGCACCTTCCCCGCCGCCTTCGATCCGATCACGGTGCGCGAACTGCTGAACCACACCAGCGGCATCCGGGCCGCCGACGGCCCCGGCAACGCGTTCCAGAACCAGTGGGACCACCGCTTCGACGTGACCGATCCGCACGCGCAGATCGCCAACGCCCTGACCAAGGGGCCCGAGTCCGATCCCGGCGAGTTCCAGCACTACCTGAACATCAACTACACGGTGTTGGGCGTGCTCATCGAGAAGGTGACCGGAACGACCTACGAGAGGGCGGTCGACGAGCGCATCCTGCGGCCGCTCGGACTGCGTCAGACCTCCTTCCCCGGCCGGACGCGGACGCACATCCCGGGCCGGCACAACATCGGGTACCAGGCCCTGCCGCTGCCGGACGGAACCACCGAGCTGCGCGACGTCAGCGTGTGGAACCAGTCGGACCGCTGGGCGGCCGGCGACCTGATCTCCTCGACGGCCGATCTGGAGCGGTTCACGCGGGCGCTGTTCGCCGGGCGGGTCGTGCCCCGCCCCCAGCTGGAGGAGATGTTCACCGTCCCCGAGGTGTTCGAGTTCGGTACGCGGGACAAGCCCGCGCTGCGGACGGCCGGGATGCAGAAGATGGTCCTGGAGGACGGTCTCGTGGTCTACGGCAAGACCGGCGCCCGTCCCGGCTACAGCACCGGCATCGGGGGGACCAGGGACGGGTCCCGGCTCTTGGTCTTCACCATGACCTCCAAGGACGCCAAGAGCGAGGAGCCGAACAGGGTGGCCGGCGCGATAGTCACGGCGGCGATGTCGCGGTAGCGGCGGAGCGCACGGGGCGGGGGCCCGGGCGGTGTGACGGTCAGAGGCCGACGATGGCGTTCCACCGCTTGGCGAAGGACCGGCGCTCGACCGAGGAGATGTCCCGGGCCACGACGAGGCGCTTGCGCATGTCGCCGTCGGGGAAGATCAGCGGGTTCTCGGCCAGCTCCGCCGTCTCCTTGTCGTCGGAGCCCGCCAGCACCTCCCGGGCGGCCGGGACCGGGCAGACGTAGTTGACGGACGCCGCGAGCCGGGCGGCCACCGCCGGATCGTAGTAGTGGTCGACGAGGGCCTCGGCGTTGGCCTTGTGGCGCGCCAGGTTGGGGACGAGCAGACTCTCGGCCCAGAGCTCGGCTCCTTCCTCCGGCACCACGAACTCGATGTCGGGGTTGTCGGCCTGGAGTTGGATCACGTCGCCGGAGTAGGCCTGGCAGGCGAGGACGTCGCCCTTGCTGAGGTCGGAGGTGTAGTCGTTGCCGGTGAAGCGGCGGACGTGCCTCTTCTTCACCATGCGCTCGACCTGGTCGCACATGCGGTGGAAGTCCGCCTCCGTCCAGCGGGTGACGTCCACGCCGTCGCCCTGCATCAGCAGGGCGAAGGACTCGTCCAGCCCGGAGAAGAGCGTCACCTTGCCCGCGAGATCGGGCTGCCAGAGGTCCTTGACGGACTTGATCTCCCGCCCCAGGGCCTTGCGGTTGTAGGCGATGCCGGTGATGCCCGACTGCCAGGGGACGGTGTGCAGCCGTCCCTCGTCGAAGGCGGGGGAACGGAGCTGGGGATCCAGGTACTTGGCCACGTTGGACTGGGCCGAGCGGTCCATCTTCTGCGCCCAGCCCAGGTGGACGAAGCGGGCCGCCATCCAGTCGCTGACCACCACCAGGTCGTGGCCGGTCTCCTGGTGGCTCATGAGCGCGGGGCTGATCTTGCCGAAGAACTCGTCGTTGTCGTTGATCTCCTCGGTGTACCGGACCTCGATGCCGGTCTTCTCCGAGAACTCGTCCAACGTCGGCCGGCGCTCCTCGTCCTCCTCGTCGGTGTCGATGTAGAGCGGCCAGTTGGAGAAGGCGAGGCTCTGGTCCCGGGCGGATCGGTCCTGTCCCTCCCGCCGGTCCTCGGGGATGTAGGCGGCGGGCACTCCGCAGGCGGTGAGCGCGGCCGGCAGGACCACGGCGCCGAGGCCGCGCAGCGCCGAGCGCCGGGAGAAGGCGAGTTCAGGCATGGCCACAGCCTCGGGCAACGCGAAGGGGCGGACAATAGACAACGTGTCTACTGCCCGCCCCTTCAGCGCTGTGCGCTGATCAGTGCGGTCGCCGCGGCGAGGCGTCAGCCGTCGAGCGAGGTCATCACGTGCTTGATGCGGGTGTAGTCCTCGAAGCCGTAGGCGGAGAGGTCCTTGCCGTAGCCGGACTTCTTGAACCCGCCGTGGGGCATCTCGGCGACGAGCGGGATGTGGGTGTTGATCCACACGCAGCCGAAGTCGAGGTTCTTGGACATGCGCATGGCGCGGCCGTGGTTCTTGGTCCACACCGAGGAGGCGAGGGCGAACTCGACGCCGTTCGCGTACTCCAGGGCCTGGGACTCGTCCGTGAAGGACTGCACGGTGATGACGGGGCCGAAGACCTCGTTCTGGATGATCTCGTCGTCCTGCTTGAGTCCGGAGACCACGGTCGGGGCGTAGAAGTAGCCCTTCTCGCCGACCTGGTGGCCGCCCGCCTCGACCTTGGCGTGGGCGGGGAGGCGCTCGATGAACCCGGCGACCTGCTTGAGCTGGTTCGGGTTGTTGAGCGGCCCGTACAGCACGTCCTCGTCGTCCGGCTGTCCGGTCTTGGTGTCCGAGGCGGCCTTGGCGAGCGCGGCCACGAACTCGTCGTGGATCGACTCGTGCACCAGCACGCGGGTGGCGGCGGTGCAGTCCTGGCCGGCGTTGAAGTAGCCGGCGACCGCGATGTCCTCGACGGCCTTGGCCAGGTCGGCGTCCTCGAAGACCACGACGGGGGCCTTGCCGCCGAGCTCCAGGTGGACGCGCTTGACGTCCTTCGAGGCGCTCTCGGCGACCTGCATGCCGGCGCGTACCGAGCCGGTGATGGAGGCCATGGCCGGGGTGGGGTGCTCCACCATGGCCTTGCCGGTCTCGCGGTCGCCGCAGACGACGTTGAAGACGCCCTTGGGCAGGACCGAGTCGATGATCTCGGCCATCAGCACGGTGGAGGCCGGGGTGGTGTCCGAGGGCTTGAGCACCACGGTGTTGCCCGCGGCGATCGCCGGCGCGAACTTCCACACGGCCATCATCATCGGGTAGTTCCACGGCGCGACCTGGGCGCAGACGCCGACCGGCTCACGGCGGACGATCGAGGTCAGTCCCTCCATGTACTCGCCGGCCGAGCGACCTTCCAGCAGGCGGGCCGCACCCGCGAAGAAGCGGATCTGGTCCACCATCGGCGGCAGTTCCTCGCTGGCCGTGAGGCCCAGCGGCTTGCCGGTGTTCTCCGACTCGGCGGCGACGAGCTCGTCCGCGCGCGCCTCGAAGGCGTCCGCGATCTTGAGCAGGGCCTTCTGCCGCTCCGCGGGGGTCGTGTCGCGCCAGCCCGGGAAGGCGGCAGCGGCGGCGGCCATGGCCGCGTCCACATCGGCCTGGCCGGACAGGGGCGCGGTCGCGTACGCCTCGCCGGTGGCGGGGTTGACCACCTCGGTGGTCCGCCCGTCGGCGGCGTCCTTGAACTCCCCGCCGATGTAGTTGCGCAGACGACGCAGTTCGGTGGTCACTACAGCCACTCTCCTGATCACATGTCCAATGATTGAGACGACTTCCCCAGCCTAGCCCCTCGGCCGACGCTTTCGACAGAGCCAGACACCACCAACTACGAAATCCGTGCAATCCGAGACCTTGAACAACGAATTTCATCGGTTACGGGTTGCGGAACAGACGACTCCTCGTGCACAGTGAGGTCGTGGTCAGTCGAAGCGCAGATTCCAGGAACAGACAACCGTCCCCTTCGGTCGATGCTGTGTCCCTGGCGATCATCGAGCAACTGCAGGAGGACGGACGCCGTCCCTACGCAGCCATCGGCAAGGCCGTCGGCCTGTCCGAGGCAGCCGTGCGCCAGCGCGTACAGAAGCTGCTCGACCAGGGCGTCATGCAGATCGTCGCCGTAACGGACCCGCTCACCGTGGGCCTGCGGCGCCAGGCAATGGTCGGCATCAACGTCGAGGGCGACCTCGACCCGGTGGCCGACGCACTGACCTCGATGGCCGAGTGCGAGTACGTGGTCATGACCGCGGGCTCGTTCGACCTGATGGTGGAGATCGTCTGCGAGGACGACGACCACCTGTTGGAAACGATCAACAAGAAGATCCGCGCGCTCCCCGGCGTGCGATCAACCGAAAGCTTCGTTTACCTGAAGCTGAAGAAGCAGACCTACATGTGGGGAACCCGATAACCGTGAGCCAGGACCTCTCCAAGACCGCGTACGACCACCTGTGGATGCACTTCACCCGCATGTCGTCCTACGAGAACTCCCCCGTCCCCACCATCGTCCGGGGCGAGGGCACCTACATCTGGGACGACAAGGGCAAGCGCTACCTCGACGGTCTGGCCGGACTGTTCGTGGTCAACGCCGGTCACGGCCGCAAGGAACTGGCCGAGGTCGCCTACAAGCAGGCGCAGGAACTCGCGTTCTTCCCCATCTGGTCGTACGCGCACCCCAAGGCCGTCGAGCTCGCCGAGCGCCTCGCCCACTACGCCCCCGGCGACCTGAACAAGGTCTTCTTCACCACCGGTGGCGGCGAGGCCGTCGAGACCGCCTGGAAGCTCGCCAAGCAGTACTTCAAGCTCCAGGGCAAGCACACCAAGTACAAGGTGATCTCCCGCGCGGTGGCCTACCACGGCACCCCGCAGGGCGCCCTGTCGATCACCGGACTGCCGGCGCTCAAGGCCCCCTTCGAGCCGCTGGTTCCCGGCGCGCACAAGGTGGTCAACACCAACATCTACCGCGCCCCGATCTACGGCGACGACCCGGAGGCCTACGGCCGCTGGTGCGCCGACCAGATCGAGCAGGAGATCCTGTTCGAGGGCGCCGACACCGTCGCCGCCGTGTTCCTGGAGCCGGTGCAGAACGCCGGTGGTTGCTTCCCGCCGCCGCCCGGGTACTTCCAGCGGGTCCGCGAGATCTGCGACGAGTACGACGTCCTGCTCGTCTCGGACGAGACGATCTGCGCGTTCGGCCGCCTCGGCACGATGTTCGCCTGCGACAAGTTCGACTACGTGCCGGACATGATCACCTGCGCCAAGGGCATGACCTCGGGCTACTCCCCGATCGGTGCCTGCATCATCTCGGACCGCCTCGCGGAGCCGTTCTACAAGGGTGACAACACCTTCCTGCACGGCTACACCTTCGGCGGCCACCCGGTCTCCTCGGCGGTCGCGCTGGCCAACCTCGACATCTTCGACAAGGAAGGCCTCAACCAGCACGTGCTGGACAACGAGGGTGCCTTCTTCTCGACGCTGAAGAAGCTGCACGACCTGCCGATCGTCGGCGACGTCCGCGGCAACGGCTACTTCTACGGCATCGAGCTCGTCAAGGACAAGGTCACGAAGGAGTCCTTCACGGACGAGGAGACGGAGCGCGTGCTCTACGGCTTCCTCTCCAAGGCGCTCTTCGAGAACGGCCTGTACTGCCGCGCCGACGACCGTGGCGACCCGGTCATCCAGCTGGCCCCGCCGCTGATCGCGGACCAGGGCACCTTCGACGAGATCGAGGGCATCCTGCGCTCGGTGCTCACGGAGGCGTGGACCAAGCTGTAGGCGAGGCCCGCGACAAGCGGTAAATCGTCCGAACCACACGGCCCGGATCCCCCGTTCGAGTGAGAACGCGGGGGTCCGGGCCGTGTGCTGTCACCATCCAAGACGTTCATCTCTTTACATCTCATTGCGGCGCCAGTGACCGAACCGGCTCCGCTTCGTTCCCCCGGACGGAGGTGTACGCCATGGTGGCTCCGGCAGACAATGATGTGCTCTGGGCGAGGTCCCTGCACTACTCCCACAGCGGTTCACCAGGTCTCATCGGCGTCTCCGTCGGTCTCGGCCAAGGTGAGATCCTGGCCGTGACCGGCCCCCGCGGCAGCGGCAAGACCACCCTGTTGCGCTGTCTCGTCGGACAGCTGGTACCGGAACAGGGCGAGGTCTGGTTCAACAGTGTCGCCCTGCACACCATGAAGGCGGCGGTCCGCGAGCGGCTGCGCCGCGACCGGTTCGGCTGGATCGGCCCCGAGCCGGGGCTGCTGCCCGAGCTCAAGGTGTGGGAGAACGCCGCACTGCCGCTGCTGCTCGCCGGCGCCCCGCACCGCGCCGCCAAGAGCGCCGCGTGCGAATGGCTGGACCGCCTCGACATCGGCAGCTTCGCCCGCAAACGTCCCGGCGCCCTGAGCCGGGCCGAGTCTCAGCGGGTCGCCCTGGCCCGAGCCCTGGTCAGCGAACCCTCGGTGATCTTCGCCGACGAGCCCACGGCCTGCCTGCACCACGCCGAGCGCGCCCTGCTCCTGCGCACCCTGACCACCGCGGCCCGCTCGCACGAGATCTCCGTGCTGCTGGCCACCCACGACGAGGAGATCGCCGCCGTCGCCGACCGACGGATCGCGCTGCTCGACGGACGCCCGGCCGCCGTCGCGGCCGCCACGACCCCGCTCACGACGGAGGACCAGGCCGCGTGCTCGCTCTCCGCCTAGCCCGAGGCTCCCGGCCGCTGGTCCAGTTGCGCCGGCTGCTCGTCGCCACCGCCTCCGCCGGTACCGGGTTCCTGCTGCTGTACGTGCTGGCCGGGGCGCTGGCCCGACCCGCCGGATCGTTCCCTCGGCTGCTGTGGGCCCTCGTCCCGCTCGCCGTGACGGTGCAGTTCGCCGTCGCCGTGGCGCGGACCGACCCCGCGACCCGGCCCCGGGAGGGAATGGACGCCGTCGGCCTGGGCCCCGTACGACGCACCCTTGTCGCGGCGATCTCCACCGCCGTGGCGTGCGCCCTGGGCAGCGCCGTGGCCCTGGCCGCGTTCCTGCACCTGCGGGGCGAGCTCAGCGGTCTGCCCTTCGACGGGGCCGGCGCCGAGTTGCTGTACGCCGAACAGCCACTGCCGGTGGCCGCCGCCCTGACGCTGCTGGCCCTGGTCCCGCTCGCCGCCTCGGCGGCGGCCGCCCTCGCCCTGCGCTCCCGTCCTGCCCCGGCCGGACTGTCCCCGCAGAGCGGGGTGCCGTGGGGGATCGCCCTCACCGCTTCCGGCCTGGCCGTCGAGACCTACGCCGGGCGGGGCAGCGCCGCCGTGCCGACCGGCTGGGCGCTGATCGCGGTGGGGCTCGCCCTCGCCGGGCCGGGCGTGGCCTTCGCCTGCGGAACCGTGGTGCAGGCCGTCCGCCCGGGTGCGCTCCGGCTGCTCGCCGGGCGGACCCTCCAGGAGGAGGCGCCGCGGCTGGGCCGTCCCCTCGGGGTGCTGTGCGCGATCGGCGCGGCCGGGCTCACCACCCTCGCCGTGCGCGACGCCGACGGTTTCCTGCCCCCGCTCGGCCCGCTGACCGCTCCGGCCGCCGGGCTCGTGGCCCTGTTCGCGGCTGCGACCCTGCTCACATCGGCGGTCGAGTCCCGGCAGTCCCGCACCGCCGTCCGGGAGACCCTGAACGACCTCGGAACCCCCGCAACGGTGCTGCGTACGGCCGTCACCGTACGCGCGATTGCCCTGCTCGCCGTATGCGTATCCCTCAGTTGGGGTGTGGCGCAACTGACGTCTCTCGCGTTGACCCGCTGACTGACGCAGCCCTTAGTGTGGGCCGAATGGTCAACCCAGACATCGAGATCGAGACGCTCGCCGAATTCGACCAGGTCGCCGCTCGGGGTTCCCTGAGCGGCTACCGGGTCCAGTCGGTCAACCTGCTGGAGCGGACGTTCGCGCTGCTGTCGGCCGACACCTCGGCTGCCGTGTTCCTCGGCTGTGCCATGGAGCCCGACGCCTCCGCGAAGGTCCGCGCCGACGGCGCCCTGGTCTTCCCGCCGGTGCCGGACCTGCCGTTCAATCCGTACCGGGGTCTGCTCTACACCGCGGACGAGCTGTTCACCGGCCTGCGGGACGGCTACGAGGCCACCCCTGACGCCCAGGCGTACGCCTGGTTCCAGGAGACCAAGGCCGACGGCGACATCTACGCCTCGATGCTGCGTTCCATCCACGACGACGCCGTCTCCGACGCCCTGGACGAGCACCTCGCCGGTGCCCGGGTGGTGGGAGTGATGGGCGGCCACGCGATGTCCCGCGGCGGTACGGACTACCTCGGCGCGGCGGAACTCGGCCGGACCCTGTCCCGGTCCGGGCTGACCGTGGCCACCGGTGGCGGCCCGGGCGCGATGGAGGCCGCCAACCTCGGCGCCTACCTGGCCCCCGCCCCCGACGAGGCGCTGCCCGAGGCCCTGGAGATGTTGGCCAAGGCCCCCTCGTTCACGCCGTCCGTGTCCGACTGGGCGAGAGCCGCCTTCGCCGTGCGGGAACGCTGGCCGGCGGGCGGCGACTCGGTGGGGATCCCGACCTGGTTCTACGGGCACGAGCCGCCGAACCCCTTCGCCGGCCACATCGCCAAGTACTTCGCGAACGCCACCCGCGAGGACGGACTGCTGGCGCGGTCCACCGCGGGCGTGGTGTTCCTCCCGGGCGCCGCGGGGACGGTCCAGGAGATCTTCGACAGCGCCACGCCGAACCACTACGAGTCGCGCGGCGAACCGACCCCCATGGTCCTGGTCGACCGCGCCCACTGGACGGAGCGCCTGCCGGCCTGGCCGCTGCTGCGGGCACTGGCGAGCGGCCGGTCGATGGAGTCGAGGATCGCCCTGGTGGACTCGGTGGACGAGGTTCCCGCGACACTCGCCTCGATGCGCTGACCCGACGAGGCAACTTCCCGGCCGATTCACACGTCTGGTAGAGGTACCGCAAAACCTGCCAGACGTGAACGGAGCCCTCTGTGCTCATAGGCCTGCTGACCGCGATCGCGGCGTCCATCTGCTACGGCACGGGATCCGTCCTGCAAGCCGTCGGCTCGCGCCGGGCGGCCCGGATGTCCCCAGCCGCGGCCGGGGTGACCGCACACGGCGGACCGAACCTGTCCTCGACCGCGAAGGCGGCGATGACCTGGGAGTTCATCGTCGGCACCATCCTGGACTTCGTGGGCTTCGGCCTGGGCGCGCTCGCGGCGCGTCTCCTCCCGCTGTTCCTCTCCCAGACCGTGATCAGCGCCAACCTCGTGATCACCGCCGTGCTCAGCGTGAAGATGCTGGGCATCTGGCTCACCCGCAAGGAGTGGACCTCCATCGGGGTCGTCTGCGCGGCGCTCGTGCTGCTGGCGACGGCCGCGGGGCACGAGGGCGGCCATCACGCGCCGATGTCCACGCACTGGTGGCTGCTCGCGATCACCATGCTGATCATCGTCGGCGGCACGGTGGCCGTCCGGTTCCTCGGCGGCCGGGCCGCGATCCTGGCCGGTCTGCTGTCGGGCCTGGCCTTCGGCGCGCTGGGGGTGGGCGTGCGCATCCTGAACGGCGTCGAGCCGTTCGGCCTGGGCGCCCTGCTGTCCGACCCGGCTCTCTACGCCATCCTCGTGGCGGGCATCGGCGGCATGTACCTGCACACGGTGGCCCTCCAGATCGGGTCCGTGAACGGGGCCACCGCCGCCCTGGTGGTGGGCGAGACGGTGCTCCCGGGCGCCATCGGCGTCCTCCTGCTGGGCGACGCCTCCCGCCCCGGCCTGGCGTGGCTGGCGGTGCTGGGCTTCGTCCTCGCGGTGACGGGCGCCGTGGCGGTGGCCTGGTACGGCAATCACGACGGCGCCGAGGCGCCGGCGCAGTCCCCGGACCCGGTGCCGGTCGGGTAACCGTCGTACGGGAACGCTCCCGCCACCTCGGGACCACGCTCCCGCACCGCGGGGCCACCGCCCCCGGACCGGCCACCCTCACGGGACGGCGGGTCCGGGGGCGGCTCCGTGCCGGGACGGAGCCGGCCCGGTCAGCCCTCCGCGGGCAGGACGACGACCTCGCCGGGGGTGAACGCCACCGCGATGCGGTCCCCCACGCCCGGTGCCCCGACCGGCCCGCACTCGGCTTCCAGCGGCGGACCCGACTCGGGTCGCAACAGCAGTGCCACATGGGTTCCCCGGAAGGTCCGGGACTCCACGACGCACGGCAGCCCCTCGGCCGCGGGAGTCACCCCGGCGGCCCGGATCAGGAGCAGGCGCTCCCCCTCCTGCGAGCCGTCCGGTACCGGGACCTTCCCCCAGGGGGTGGCCGCGGCGCCGCCCGACACCGTCGCCGGGACCACGTTCTCGAAGCCCAGGAACCGCGCCACGAACTCCGAGGCCGGCCGCTCCCACACCTCCAGCGGGGTGCCCGCCTGCGCGATCCGTCCGTCCCGCATCACCACGACCCGGTCGGCCAACGCGAAGGCCTCCCCCTGGTCGTGGGTGACGGCCAGGACGGTCGTCCCCAGCCGGGAGAACAGCCCCCGGAGTTCCACCACGAGCCGCTCGCGCAGTCCCCGGTCCAGCTGGCCGAGCGGTTCGTCGAGCATCAGCAGGCGCGGGGACGGGGCCAGCGCCCTCGCCAGCGCGACCCGCTGCTGTTCGCCGCCCGAGAGCGAGGCGACGGCGCGGCGCCCGGCCCCGGGGAGTCCGACCAGGTCCAGGAGTTCCTCGACCCGGCCCGTGCAGGCGTCCCGCGACGAGCCCCGCATCCGCAGCCCGAAGCCGACGTTGCCGGCCACGTCGCGGTGCGGGAACAGCTGGTGGTCCTGGAACATCAGGCCCACTCCGCGCCGGTGCACCGGCACTCCCGCCTGGTCCGCGCCGCCCAGCAGCACCCGTCCGGCCGAGACCGGCTGGAGCCCCGCTACCACCCGCAGCAGCGTCGACTTCCCGCTGCCGCTCGGCCCCAGCACGCAGACGACCTCGTGCTCGGCGACCTCCAGGTCCACGGCGTCCACGACGTCGCGCGCGCCGAAGCGGACCGACACCCCGTCCAGCCGAAGCAGCGTCATCAGAACTCTCCCGCAGTCTTGTCGGGGCGCAGTCGCTCCAGCACCAGCAGGGACACCGCGCACACCAGCATCAAAATCGTGCTCAGGGCCATCGCCTGCCCGTAGTTCAGTTCCCCGGCCCGTCCCAGCAGCCGTGCCACGGCCACGGGCAGCGTGGGACTGTCGGCCCGTGCGATGAAGACGGTCGCCCCGAACTCGCCGAGCGACACGGCGAAGGCGAAACCGGCCGCGATCAGCAGGGCCCGCCGTACCAGCGGCAGGTCCACTTCCCGCCAGGCCCGCAGCGGCGAGGCTCCGAGCACGCCGGCCGCCTCCCGCAACCGGCCGTCGACGGCGCGCAGCACGGGCAGCATCGTCCGTACCACGAACGGCACGCCGACCAGGGCCTGCGCCAGCGGCACCAGGATCCACGAGGTGCGCAGGTCGAGCGGCGGCTCGTCCAGGGTGATCAGGAATCCGAAGCCGACCGTCACGGCGGACACCCCGAGCGGCAGCATCAGCAGCGCGTCGAAGCCCCGTACGAAACGACCCGCGCGCCGGGTGAGCGCCGCGGCCGCGAGCCCCCCGATGAGCAGGGCGATGGCGGTGGCCGCCAGCGCGTACCGCAGGGAGTTCCCGATGGCCTCCAGCGGCGGGACCAGGAACGTCCCGCCTCCCGCGCCCACGTCCGCCAACGCCCGGTAGAAGTCGAGGCCGTACCCGCCGGGGGCGTCGAAGGACCGTTCCACCAGGACGCCCAGCGGCAGCACGATCAGCAGCGCCACGGTCAACAGCACCCCGCCCAGCAGAGCGCGCTGGGCCGGGCCCGAGGGCCGGTGCGCGGTCCGTGCGGGGTCCACGAGCCGCAGCGCCGTCTCCCGCTTGCGCACGGTCCAGGCGTGCACGCACAGGATCAGCCCCACGGCGGCGAACTGGACCATCGTCAACACGGCGGCCGTCGACAGGTCGAGCAGCTGCGCGGTCTGCCGGTAGACCTCCACCTCCAAGGTGGCGTACGAGGGTCCGCCCAGGATCTGCACGACACCGAAGGAGGTGAACGTGAACAGGAAGACCATCAGCGAGGCGGCGGCCACGGCCGGACCGAGCGCGGGCAGCGTCACCCGCCGCCAGGCCGCGAACCGGCCGGCGCCCAGTACCCGGGCCGCCTCCTCCTGGCGCGGGTCGAGCTGCGCCCAGAGCCCGCCCACCGTCCGGACGACGACGGCGTAGTTGAAGAAGACGTGCGCCAGCAGGATCGCCCAGACGGTGGTGTCGAGCCGGACGCCCCACGTCTCGTCGAGCAGTCCGTTCCGTCCGAGCAGCGCGAGGAACGCCGTGCCGACCACGACGGTCGGCAGCACGAACGGAACCGTGACCACCGCCCGCAGCAGTTGCTTGCCCGGGAACTCGAAGCGCGCGAAGACGTACGCGCCGGGGAGCGCGATCAGGAGCGTGAGCGCCGTCGACGCGAGCGCCTGCCAGGTGGTGAACCACAGCACGTCGGCGATGTCGGGCCGGGCCAGTACCTCGCCGATCCGGCCGAACTGCCAACCCTCGTCGGTCTTCAGCCCGCGTCCGACGATCGCGGCGACGGGATAGGCGAAGAACAGCCCGAAGAAGACGAGCGGGAGCGCCATCAGGCCCAGCCTGACCAGCGTGGCCCGCGCCCCCTCCTTCGGGCTCACCCGTCCTACTTCACGGCGAGCGAGGACCATGCCTTGACCCACTGCTCACGGTTCCTGGCGATGGTCTCCGGCGCGACGTTCTCCGGCTTCTCGATCACCACACCGTGCTTCGTGAAGAGCTCCGGCAGCGCCGCGTTCTTGACGACCGGGTTCACGAACATGTTCAGCGGCATGTCTTCCTGGAACTTCTTGCTGATCAGGAAGTCGAGGAGGGCCTTGCCCCCCTCCTCGTTCTTGGCGCCCTTCAGCAGGCCCGCGAACTCGATCTGGCGGAAGCAGGTACCGGTGGAGACGCCCGTCGGGGCCTCGGTCGGCTTCGGTTCGCCGTACAGCACCTCGACCGGCGGGCTGGAGGCGTAGGAGACGACCAGCGGGCGGTCGCCCTTGGCCTTCCTGCCGCCCGCGGAACCGGAGAACCGCTCGTTGTAGGCCTGCTCCCAGCCGTCGACGACCTCGACGCCGTTGGCCTTCAGCTTGGTCCAGTAGTCCTTCCAGCCGTCCTCGCCGTACTTGCCGACGGACGCGAGGAGGAATCCGAGCCCGGGTGAGGAGGTCGCGGCATTCTCGGTGACCAGCAGGTCCTTGTACTCCGGCTTGATCAGGTCGTCCAGCGTCTGCGGCGGGGCGATCTTCTTGTCGGCGAAGTACTTCTTGTCGTAGTTGACGCAGATGTCGCCCGAGTCGATCGGGGTGACCCGGTGCTCCTTGTCGAGCACGAACTCGGGCTTGACCTCGCCCAGGCCCTTGGCCTCGTACGGCGTGAAGATGCCGTTGTCGAGGGCGCGCGAGAGGAGGGTGTTGTCCACGCCGAAGAAGACGTCGCCGCGCGGCGAGCCCTTGGTGAGGATCTCCTGGTTCAGGGCGGCGCCGGCGTCCCCGGACTTCAGCTTCTTGACCGTGTAGCCGCTCTGCTGCTCGAACTCCTTGAGGACCGGGTCGCTCACGTTGAAGGAGTCGTGGGAGACGAGCGTGACGGTCTTGGACTTCGGGGCGTCGCTCGCGCCCGCCGGCTTGTCCTTGGTCTCTCCGTCGCCGCAGGCGCTGAGGGTGCCGATGCCGAGCGCGGCCACGAGCGCGATGCCCGCGTACTTCCTGATGGTGCTCACTGGTCAATTCCTCCTGGGATGTCCAGGAGAAGACGCGGCCCTGCCCGGCGCTCTGTGGAGCGGACGCCGGGCAGGGCGCAACAGCTTGAGTGGTGACCGAACTTCCTACCCCGAATGACCGGGGCGAGGTTCAGAGGGTCTGCGGTGACGGTTACCGCACTCTCAGCGCTGTGGCGCTCCCCTGTCGGAATATGAAATTTGTTCGGCCACAGAGTACCCCGTGGCCGAATGTGACCGACCGGAAGCGGATCTAGCGCTCCGAGGCGGCCAACTGGCCGCACGCGCCGTCGATCTCCTGACCGCGGGTGTCCCGTACGGTCACCGGCACCCCGTGGCGGGCGATGGCCTCCACGAAGGCCTTCTCGTCCTCGGGACGCGAGGCGGTCCACTTCGAGCCGGGCGTCGGGTTCAGCGGGATCAGGTTGACGTGCACGCGCTTGCCCTTGAGGAGCTTGCCGAGCAGGTCACCACGCCAGGCCTGGTCGTTGATGTCGCGGATCAGGGCGTACTCGATGGAGATGCGACGGCCGGACTTCTCCGCGTACTCCCAGGCCGCGCCCAGCACCTCGCGGACGTTCCAGCGGGTGTTCACGGGGACGAGGGTGTCGCGCAGCTCGTCGTCCGGCGCGTGCAGCGACACGGCGAGACGGCACTTGAAGCCCTCGTCGGCGAAGCGCAGCATGGCCGGGACCAGACCGACGGTGGAGACGGTGATCCCGCGCTGGGAGAGCCCCAGACCGTCCGGCTCCGGGTCGGTCAGCCGACGGATGGCGCCGACGACCCTGTTGTAGTTGGCCAGCGGCTCGCCCATGCCCATGAAGACGATGTTGGACAGCCGGGCCGGCCCACCGGGGACCTCGCCGTCGCGCAGCGCGCGCATGCCGTCCACGATCTGGTGCACGATCTCGGCCGTGGACAGGTTGCGGTCCAGACCCGCCTGGCCGGTGGCGCAGAACGGGCAGTTCATCCCGCAGCCCGCCTGCGAGGAGATGCACATGGTGACCCGGTCCGGGTAGCGCATCAGCACGGACTCGACGAGCGTGCCGTCGTGCAGCTTCCACAGGGTCTTGCGCGTGGTGTCCTCATCGCACGAGATGTGCCGCAGGACGTTCATCAGGTCCGGCAGCAGCTCCTGGCGGAGCTTCTCCCGCGAGGCCGCGGGGATGTCCGTCCACTCCGCCGGATCGTGCGCGTACCGCGCGAAGTAGTGCTGGGAGAGCTGCTTGGCCCGGAACGGCTTCTCGCCGATCGCGGCGACCGCCTCGCGGCGCTCGGCCGGGGTCATGTCGGCGAGGTGCCGGGGCGGCTTCTTCACCCCGCGAGGGGCGACGAAAGTGAGCTCTCCCGGAACAGGGCGGGCCATGGCAGGTACTCCTCGTAAGACGAAAGGCGCGCCGCAGAAGCAGCACGCCTTTCAAGAGTAACCGGAGGCCGGTGTCAGCCGGTGCCGACGAAAGCGGCCAGCAGCAGCCACACCACCGGAGCGGTCGGCAGCAACGAGTCGAGCCGGTCCATGATCCCGCCGTGTCCCGGCAGCAGGGTCCCCATGTCCTTGATGCCCAGGTCCCGCTTGATCATCGACTCGCCGAGGTCGCCCAGCGTCGCGCTGACCGCGACGGCCAGCCCCAGCAGCAGGCCCTGCCACCAGGCCCCGCCGTCGACCAGGAACTCCATGCACAGCGCGCCGGCCGCCATCGCGAAGGCCACCGCCCCGAAGAGTCCCTCGCGGGTCTTCCCGGGGCTGATGCGCGGGGCGAGCTTGGTCTTGCCGAAGCGCCAGCCCACGGCATAGGCCCCGGTGTCACTGACCACGGTCAGCACCAGGAACGTCACCACCCGCTGCGGGCCGTCGTCGGCCGCGAGCAGCATCGTGACGAAGGTCGCCAGGAAGGGCACGTAGAACGCCGCGAAGACACCCGCCGTGACGTCCTTGAGGTAGTCCTCGGGCGGTTCGGTCATCCGCCAGACCAGGACCGCGAGCGCCGTCAGGGCCATGGCGACCCAGGCTCCCTCGGCCCCCCGGACGTAACCGGCGATGATCATGGCGGCGCCACCGACCGCGAGCGGGACGAGCGGCGCCTTGATGCCCTTCTTCTCCTGGAGCCGGGAGGTGAGCTCCCACAGCCCCACGACGACCGCGACGACGACGACGCCGACGAAGACCGCCTTGACGATGAAGAGGGAGGCGAAGATCACCGCACCGAGGCCGACGCCGACCCCTATGGCGGCACGCAGATCCCGCCCCGCACGCTTCTTCGGCGGCGGGGGCGAGGGGTCCTGCGGTGCCTGCGAGGGCGGAGGCGGGGGGCTGGGCATGGGCTCCTGCGGCGGCGTCTCGTCGCGGAAGAGGGGGCCGCCTGCGGCGGCGGCCCCCCGATCGCGTGCTTCCCGGTCGTCGAAGTCACGGCCGGCGGCATCGGGCACGATGGGCATGGGCCGAGTCTGCGGGCCCGCCTGCGCATCGTATGCGGGACCCGCCGGAACCGGCTCCGGCTGCCAGGAAGAGTCGTTCATCAGACTTCGAGGAGCTCGGCTTCCTTGTGCTTCAGCAGCTCGTCCACCTGCGCGACGTACTTCGCGGTGGTGTCGTCGAGCTCCTTCTCGGCGCGGCGCACCTCGTCCTCGCCGGCTTCCTTGTCCTTGACCAGCTTGTCGAGGGCGTCCTTGGCCTTGCGGCGAACGGCGCGGATGGAGACCTTGGAGTCCTCGGCCTTGGTACGCGCGACCTTGACGTACTCCTTGCGGCGCTCCTGCGTCAGCTCGGGGAAGGTCACCCGGATGATGCGGCCGTCGTTGCTCGGGTTGACCCCGAGGTCGGAGTCGCGGATGGCCTGCTCGATGTTGCGCAGCGCGGACGCGTCGAAGGGCGTCACGACCGCCATGCGCGGCTCGGGCACCGCGAAGGAGGCGAGCTGGTTGATGGGCGTGATGGCGCCGTAGTACTCCGCCACGATCTTGTTGAACATCGCCGGGTGCGCACGTCCCGTGCGAATCGCGGCGAAGTCTTCCTTGGCGACGACGACGGCCTTCTCCATCTTCTCCTCGGCCTCGAGGAGGATTTCTTCGATCACCACGTGCTCCTGCATGTCAGATATGGATGGTTCAGGCGGGCGGGGCGGGCCGGTCCGCACCGTGCGCGGACCGGCGATGCGGAGGTCAGACCCGGGTGCCCTGGTCGCTCACGAGCGTGCCGATCTTCTCACCCTTGACGGCGCGGGCGATATTGCCCTCGGCGAGCAGTTCGAAGACCAGGATCGGCAGCTTGTTGTCGCGGCAGAGCGTGATGGCCGTGGCGTCGGCGACCTTGAGGTCCCGGGACAGCACCTCGCTGTACTCCAGCGCGTCGAACTTCACCGCGTCCGGGTTGGCCTTCGGGTCGGAGTCGTAGACCCCGTCGACACCGTTCTTGCCCATGAGCAGGGCTTCGGCGTCGATCTCCAGGGCGCGCTGGGCCGCCGTGGTGTCGGTGGAGAAGTACGGCATGCCCATGCCGGCGCCGAAGATGACGACGCGGCCCTTCTCCAGGTGCCGCACGGCACGCAGCGGGATGTACGGCTCCGCGACCTGGCCCATGGTGATGGCGGTCTGGACGCGGCTGTCGATGCCTTCCTTCTCCAGGAAGTCCTGGAGGGCGAGGCAGTTCATGACGGTGCCGAGCATGCCCATGTAGTCGGACCGCGCACGGTCCATGCCACGCTGCTGCAGCTCGGCGCCGCGGAAGAAGTTGCCGCCGCCGATGACGATCGCGATCTCCGCGCCGTCTCGGACAACGGCCGCGATCTCGCGGGCGATGGCGTGCACGACGTCAGGGTCGACGCCCAGTCCGCCGCCGCCGGAGAAGGCTTCACCCGACAGCTTCAACATGAAGCGCCGGCCCTTCTTCTCGTGGTCGCTCTTGTCGTCGGAAGCGGTGTGGGTGTCCACGCCCTGATTCATGGAGATCTCCTCGTGCACATACGAAGAAGGCCATTGCCGGTGGGTCCTCGCGGTTCCCTCTACGGCAATGGCCTCCTCGTCAGATCTGCGGTCGTCCTGCGCAAGCGTGGACGACTGCTTCAGACCCTACCGGGGTCCGGTGTCCGTCGCGTACGGACGGACTCAGATGCCGACCTTGATGCGGCTGAAGCGCACCAGGGTGACACCGGCCTCGTCCAGAACCTTCTGGACGGACTTCTTGTTGTCCAGCGCGTACGGCTGGCCGAGCAGGGTGGCTTCCTTGAAGAAGCCGTTCACGCGACCCTCGACGATCTTGGCGATGGCAGCCTCGGGCTTGCCCTCCGCGCGGGTGATCTCCTCGGCGACGCGACGCTCGGACTCGACCTTCTCGGCCGGCACGTCTTCCTTGGAGAGGTACTGCGGGGCGAACGCGGCGATGTGCTGCGCGACGCCGCGGGCGACCTCGGCGTTCTCCTTGTCGAGCTCGACCAGGACGCCGATCTGGAACGGCAGGTCGGGCATCGTGCGGTGCATGTACGCCGTGACGTAACCGCCGGTGAACTGCGCGAAGCGGTCCAGGACGATCTTCTCGCCGAGGTTGGCGTTGGCCTCGTCCACGAACGCCTGGACGGTCTTGCCGGGAACGATCTCGGACGCGAGCAGCGCCTCGAGGTCGGCCGGGGACGTCGCGGCGATGTGAGCGGCCAGCTCGTTGGTGACGGCCTGGAACTTCTCGCCCTTGGCGACGAAGTCCGTCTCGCACTTGAGCTCGACGATGACACCGGAGGTGTTGTCGTCGGCGATCAGGGAGGCGACGGCACCGTTCTCGGCAGAACGGCCCTCGCGCTTGGCGACGCCCTTCTGACCCTTGATGCGGAGCGCCTCGATGGCCTTGTCGACGTCGCCGTCGGACTCGACCAGTGCGTTCTTGCAGTCCATCATGCCGACGCCGGTGAGCTCGCGGAGCTTCTTGACGTCAGCGGCGGTGTAGTTCGCCATGAGTCTGGGATTCTCTCTCGAAGTCGTAGATCTACGGGTGAACGGCGGAGGAGTCGCGCTTGTGGCGCGGCTCCCCCGCCGTCATCGTCCGTGCTGCGAGTGCCCGGCGCGTGAACGCCGGGCGCTCTCAGTGGGTCAGGCCTGCTCGGCGTCGGCGGCCGGAGCCTCGACAGCCTCGGCGTCGGCGTCGGCGGCCGGGGCCTCCGCGGCCGGAGCCTCGACGGCCTCGGCGGCGGGCGCCTCGGCAGCGGCCTCGGCCGGAGCGGCCTCGGCGTCGTCAGCCTTCTTCTCGCCCTCGAGGAGGTCGCGCTCCCACTCGGCGAGCGGCTCGGCGGCGGCCTTCTCGCCCGGCTTCGAGTCGCCGGTCGCAGCGCCGGAGCGGGCGATGAGGCCCTCGGCGACGGCGTCGGCGATCACGCGGGTGAGCAGGGTGACGGAGCGGATCGCGTCGTCGTTGCCCGGGATCTTGTAGTCGACCTCGTCGGGGTCGCAGTTGGTGTCGAGGATCGCGACGACCGGGATGTGGAGCTTGCGCGCCTCACCGACGGCGATGTGCTCCTTCTTGGTGTCGACGATCCAGACGGCGCTGGGAACCTTCGACATCTCGCGGATACCACCGAGGGTCTTCTCCAGCTTGATCTTCTCGCGAGAGAGGACCAGGAGCTCCTTCTTGGTGAGACCCGAGGCCGCGACGTCCTCGAAGTCGATCGCCTCAAGCTCCTTCAGACGCTGAAGGCGCTTGTAGACGGTCGAGAAGTTGGTGAGCATGCCACCCAGCCACCGCTGGTTGACGTACGGCATGCCGACGCGCGTCGCCTGCTCGGCGATGGCTTCCTGAGCCTGCTTCTTGGTACCGACGAACATGATGGAGCCACCGTGCGCGACGGTCTCCTTCACGAACTCGTAGGCGCGGTCGATGTACGACAGCGACTGGAGCAGGTCGATGATGTAGATGCCGTTGCGCTCCGTGAAGATGAAGCGCTTCATCTTCGGGTTCCAGCGGCGGGTCTGGTGACCGAAGTGGACGCCGCTTTCCAGCAGCTCCCGCATCGTTACGACGGCCATGGCCATCTCCTTGTTTTCTCGGTTTGGTTCCTGACGCCCCGCCGCGCCCTGCCCCCTGAGAGGGGACCGAGAGACGCTTTCACGTGGCCTGACCGGCCGGTGCTGGGGCGTGCGAAGTCGACCCGGTGACCCGGATCGCCACAAGAAGTGTACGGGACCCGGCGGTATGCCGGGTGACGCGTTTGTCCACACGGGCCCGGCCGTCCACAGGCCCCGACGGGCTCCGGCGGTCGCGCGGCACGCTGGCCCGTATGACGACACTGCTGCTCACGCTGCTGCTCACATTGTCCCAGGCGTTCACCGCGTCGACCCCGGCAGTGCGCCCGCTCCCGCCCCCGCTGATCGTGACCCGCTGGTGGGACCCGCCCCCGACCCCGTACGCCGCCGGTCACCGGGGCGTGGACCTGGCGGCGCCGGTGGGCGCCGAGATCCGGGCCACGGGCCCCGGCCGGGTCCATCACGCCGGACCGGTGGCGGGGCGGGGGGTCCTCTCCCTCACCCTGCCGGGCGGATTGCGCACCACGTACGAGCCGGTCCGCCCGCTCGTCGTCGAGGGGGAGGAGGTCGCGGCGGGGCAGGTGGTGGCGGTCCTGAGCGAGGGCGCGCACTGCCCGCGGCCCTGCCTGCACTGGGGTCTCCTGGCCGGCGACGTCTACCTCAACCCCTTGACCCTGCTCCCCCGCCCGACTCCGAGACTGCTCCCCGATCCCGGCCGGAAGTGACCCGCCGGCAGGCCCCGGGCACACACGCCCCGGGTCTCAGCCCCGGACGCCCCGCAGCGCCATGGCGACGGCGGCGTCCGTGACCACGACAGGATCCTCCGCCGCGCCCAGCTCGATCCGGCGGACGGCCGCGTCCACGACTCCCTGGAGCAGCATCGCCGCGAGGCGCGGCTCGGCGTGCCCGAGTCCCGCCAGCGCCTCGACGATCATCGCGACCAGCCCCCCGTGCGCGGCGCGGATCTTCTCCCGCGCGCCGGCATCCAGCTCGCCGGCCGAGATCGCGACGACCGCGCGGTGCCGCCGGTCGCCCACGAGTCCCAGCTGGCTGCGCACGTAGGCCTCGATCTTCGCCTCCGGCGACTCGGCGCAGGCCATGGCCGCCTCGATCTCGGCGGCCCACACGGGAAAGTCCACCGCGCACAGCTCTTCGACGACGGCCGCGCGGGAGCGGAAGTACTCGTAGACGGATGACCTGGCGAGGCCGGTCCGCTCCGCCAGGGCGGGGAAGGTCAACGCCTCCGTACCGCCTTCGGACAGCAGGGAACGCGCGGCGTCCAACAGGGCGCCGCGCTGCATCGACCGGTGCTCGGCCACGGAGGCCGCTCGAATCCTGGGCACGCGACCACTCTACGGACGTCCCGCGAGCTCCACCCCCGTCAGCGCCCCACATCCGCCAGCTTCGCCCGAAGCTGCAGGACCGACTTGGTGTGGATTTGACTGACCCGGCTCTCGGTGACGCCCAGGACGTTGCCGATCTCCGCGAGCGTGAGGCCTTCGTAGTAGTAGAGGGTCACGACGGTCTTCTCCCGTTCCGGGAGGGTGTTGATGGCCCTGGCCAGCAGCCTGCGCAGTTCGCGGTCCTCGGCGACCGCGACCGGGTTGTCGGCGGCGTGGTCCTCCAGGGTGTCCATCAGGGAGAGTCGGTCGCCGCCCTCCCCGCCCACGTGCAGGAGTTCCTCCAGGGCGACCACGTTGGCGAGGGACAACTGGCTGAAGACGGTGTGGAGTTCCTCGACCGCGATGCCCATCTCTTTCGCGACCTCGTGTTCGGTCGGGGTGCGCCGCAGTTGGGCTTCCAGCTCGGCGTAGGCCCGCTCGACGGCCCGCGCCTTCTGCCGGACGGAACGCGGGATCCAGTCGAGGGCCCGGAGTTCGTCGATCATCGCGCCGCGGATGCGGGTGATGGCGTAGGTCTCGAACTTGATGGACCGTTCGATGTCGAACTTCTCGATGGCGTCGATCAGCCCGAAGACCCCCGAGGAGACGAAGTCGGCCTGTTCCACATTGGGCGGGAGGCCGACGCTGACCCGGCCCGCGACGTACTTGACCAGCGGCGAGTAGTGCAGGATCAGCTGCTCCCGCAGCCGTTCGTCACCGGAGTCCTTGTACGAGCGCCACAGCACCTCCAGGGACGAGGGCGCGGTGGACCGCACGCCGCCGCGGGCAGCGGGGGGCACCGCAGCGCGGTCAGACCCTGAGGTGTGCTGGGGCATGCTTCGCCTTTGCCGGAGCCGGAATCCTTGGGAGCGTAGCGTGACGGAAGTGTCGCGGTGCGCGAAGAGTACGGGATCCCGCGCCGCCGTCGGGGCGCCCCGATCGGCACGGACGGCTCCGGACCGGCGCCTCGCGCACGGTCCCGACGACTGCCAACCGGAACACCGCGTCTCTCATCGGCTTCACTCTTTCACCGGAACGCCCCAGGTCAATGACCGCCTCGCCGGGTGGCGTCGTTTTGTGGACCTCCTCTCGACCCGCGCATGGTCAACTGCCAGCCGTCGCCCTGCCGTTCGACGAACCCCAGAGAGTGAAGTTCGTACAGTCTGCCGATGACTTCATCGGTGCCGGCGCCCGCGGCGACGGCCACCTCCTCCGCCGGCACGGGCCGGCCCGCCGGCAGGGCGTCGAGCACCCGCGAGGCGGCGGGGTCCAGCAGGTCCCGGGCGAGTACGGGCCCCCGCCGCTCGGGCGCCAGCTCGCCCATCCCGCCGACCAGCTCGATCACCTCCGCGGCGTCCGTGACGAGCACCGCCTCGCCGCGCAGCAGTTCGTGTACCCCCGCGGAGAGTCCGCTGGTGGCCGGGCCGGGGGTGCCCATGGTGAACCGGCCGAGTTGCTGGGCCCGCCGGGCCGTGACCAGCGAGCCGCTGCGGTGGGCCGCCTCGATGACGACCGTGCCCCGCGTGAGGGCGGCGATGACCCGGTTGCGCAACACGAACCTGCTCGGGGTGGGGTGGCTGCCGGGCGGCAGCTCCCCCAGGATCAGCCCCTGGCCGGCGATCCGGCCGAGGAGCCCGGCGTGCCCCTTGGGGTACGCCACGTCCACCCCGCAGGCCAGCACCGCGGCCGTGGCTCCGCCCGAGGCGAGGGCTCCTCGATGGGCCGCGCCGTCGATGCCGTACGCGGCTCCGGAGACGACGACCCAGCCGCGCTCGGCGAGCCCGGCCGCCAGGGTCTGCGCCATGTGGGCCCCGTACGGGGTGCACGCGCGGGCCCCGACCACGGCGACGGAGCGCAGCGCCCATGTCCGCAGGTCCGGCCCGCCCCGGAGCCAAAGCCCCACGGGCCGGGCGTCCCCGAGGTCGTCCAACTGGGTCGGCCACTGCGCCGACCCCGGGCAGACGAACCGCACGCCCGCTCCGGCGGCGGTCTCCAGGTCCCGCCGGGGGTCGGCGAGGGCGGCCCGTCTGCGGTATCCGGCGAGCCGCTCGGGCCCCACCCCGGCCGGCGCCCGGGCCGCCGGCTCGGGGGCGGTCAGCCACCGCATGAGTTCCACGGCGCCCAGTTCCCGGAGCAGGCGCCCGCCGTGCGTGTCCCCGGGCTCCAGGACCCGGGTCAGGGCGGCCCGCGCCACCACCTCCGCCTCGGATTCCGCGTCCCCGGTCACGGTCCGACCCCCGCCGCCCCCACGACCCGCGTCGCCCCGCGGGCGATGCCGGTACGCAGCTCCAGCGCGACGGCCACGTCCGAGACCTCGGGACGGTCCCGCCCCCGCAGGTCGGCCACGGTCCACGCGACCCGCAGGACGCGGTCCAGCCCGCGCGCCGTCAACAGGCCGCGTTCCAGGTCGCGCTCGGCCTCGACCAGCGCGCCCGGCGCCGCCTGCCAGCGGGTGCGGAGCTGGTGGCCGGGGACCTCGGAGTTGAGCCGCCACGGGGTCTCGGCGAGCCGGGCGGCGGCGCGGTCCCGGGCCTCCCTGACACGGGCGGCCACCACGGCGCTGGACTCGCCCCGGCCCGAGCCGCCCAGCAGGTCGAGGCGGCTGACGGGTTCGACCTCGACCCGCAGGTCGACCCGGTCGAGCAGCGGCCCGGAGAGCCTGGCCTGGTAGCGCCGGATCACCGAGGACGGGCATTCGCAGCCGGCGCCCTGGACGGTGTGCCGCCCGCAGGGACACGGGTTGGCCGCGAGCACCATCAGGAACCCGGCCGGCAGCCTTACCACTCCGGCGGCCCTGGCGATGACCACGTGCCCCGCCTCCAGTGGCTGCCGCAGGGCGTCGAGCGCCTTGACCCCGAACTCGGCGGCCTCGTCCAGAAAAAGCACTCCCCGGTGGGCCAGGGAGACCGCCCCCGGCCTGGGCACCCCGGCCCCGCCGCCGACCAGCGACTGCATGGTCGCGGAGTGGTGGGGCGCGCAGTACGGGGGCCTGGCGACGAGCGGTTCGCCGGGCGGGAGGATTCCCGCGACCGAGTGGACGGCCGTCACCTCCAGGGAATCCTGTCGGGTGAGCGGCGGCAGGATCCAGGGCAGCCGCTCGGCGAGCATGGTCTTGCCCGCTCCCGGGGGTCCGCTGAGGAACAGGTGGTGTCCCCCGGAGGCCGCCACCTCCAGGGCCCGACGGGCCGCGTACTGCCCGGCGACGTCCGCCAGGTCGGGGTGATCGGGGCCGTCCCCGCCGGCGCGGGAGATCCCGCTGCCGAGTCCGGCGCCCGGCACGAGCAGCCCGGCGAGCATCGGATCGGGCCGCCCGGCCGGGGCCGGTTCCTCCTCGGGAACCTCCCCGTCGGTGAGCACGGCGATCAGTTGTCGCAGGCTGCGCACGCCGAGGACGGAGACGTCCGGGACCAGCATGGCCTCGGCCGCGCATTGTTGGGGCACGACCACCTGGCGGTACCCGGCCTCGGCGGCGGCGAGCACGGCCGGGAGGATCCCGCGCACCGGGCGCACCCGGCCGTCGAGCCCCAGTTCGCCGATGAGGACGAGGTCGGCGATCACGTCCGGTGCGATCACCTCGGCGGCGCCCAGCACGGCCGCCGCCACGGCGAGGTCGAAGCCGGCTCCGGACTTGGGCACGGAGGCCGGACTGAGTCCGACCGTGAGCTTCTTCTGGGGCCACTGCGCCCCGGAGTTCACGACCGCCGCCCGCACCCGGTCGCGACTCTCCACGAGGGTCTTGTCGGGCAGCCCCACCAGGGTGAAGGCCGCGACCCCCGGTTCCAGGTCGGCCTGGACCTCGACGACCACGCCCTCGACGCCCACCAGGGCGACCGAGCAGGCCCGTGCGAATCCCATCAGGCCACCCCCCTGACGTGCTCCACCACGGGCGCGCCGCGCCGCGGCAGCAGGACGCCGACCAGATCGATCCGCACGCCGCCCGGAGGCGGTCCCCCGTGGTCGGCGAGCCAGCGTCCGGCGAGCCGTCGCAGCCGTTCGGCCTTGCCCGGCCGCACGGCCGCCATGGGATGTTCGAACGGGGGGTGTTCGGGCGGTCCGGCCCTGCGCGTCTTGACCTCGCACACGACGAGGGCGTCGCCGTCCCGCGCGACGATGTCGATCTCCCCGCTGCGACACCGCCAGTTCCGTGCGATGACCGTCATCCCGGCGTCGGCAAGCCGGCGCACCGCCAGTTCCTCGCCGTACCGCCCCAACGCCTGTTGTGCCACGCTCTTCGCGTTCATTCGGCACCACCTCCGGCACCGACGATCCCGCGTCCCCGCCCACCGAATGGATCTTGGTGGACAACCCGGGGATTGTGGAGAACCCCGCCACCCACACGGGTGACGGGGTGCCCGTCAGCCGCCCGGGAGTTCGAGGTCGCTCTTGTTGAGCTCCTCGATGTTCACGTCCTTGAAGGTCAGCACCCGCACCTGCTTCACGAAGCGGGCCGGCCGGTACATGTCCCAGACCCAGGCGTCCGCCATCGAGACCTCGAAGAACACCTCCCCCTGAACCGAGTGCACCTGCATCTCGTAGTCGTTGGTGAGGTAGAAACGGCGTTCCGTCTCGATCACGTACTTGAACAGCCCGACGACGTCGCGGTACTCCCGATAGAGCTTCAGCTCCATCTCGGTCTCGTACTTCTCGAGGTCCTCGGCGCTCATGGCATGTTCCCCTTCAGCCGTGCGTCCCCCTATTGTGCGCCAGGCCCCCGCGCCCCTAAACGATTTCCGGGGCCAGGACCACCGGCGTACCCGGAGGACCGTCGTCGAGCAGCCTACGGAGCAGCTCGGCGAGTCTGGTCGGGTACACCGTCTCACGCGCCGCGAGAAGTTCCTCGGAGGTCCACCACCTGGCCTCGATCACGCTGCGGCGCTCCAGCTCGGTGAGCCCGCTCATGTCGGTCTCCGTGCGGGTGGTCCGGGCGAGGAAGTACCACTCGTCCTGTTCCCAGCGCCGCCCGTCGAAGGGGAACGCGCAGTGGCGCCGCCACAGCACCGGCCCCAGCTCCACCTCGGTGATCCCGGTCTCCTCGGCGAGCTCCCGCAGCGCGGCCTGCTCGCGGCTCTCCGCCCCCTCCAGGCCGCCGCCCGGGGTGAACCACCAGTCGTCCGCCGGATCGTCCGGTTCGAAACCGTGCAGCAGCAGGATCCGGTCCTCGGGGTCCAGCAGGATCACCCGCGCGACCTTGCGCGGTCCCTCGGGCTGCTCAGCGGACACCGGACCGCTCCCGTCGTCCGCGCCCGAGGATCCGTGCGAGGGGCCCGTACGCCGCGCCCACCAGCACGAGGGCGGCGCCGATCACGATGGCGATCACCTGGAGCCGCAGCGGCCCGGGCGACGAGACGCCGCCCGCCAGGGACCGGTACGCCGTCGGCCGCTCCAGCATCGTCATGGCGGGCCACGCCCGCGCGTCCACCCGGGCGTTGACCGCCGAGCGGGGAACCGTGCCCTGCCCGGCCTCCTGGAGGTGGGCCCGGGAGTCCAGCGAACCGGCCCGCCGGTCACCCAGCAGGAAGAGGTTGCCCTCGGGGACCGTCACCTCGAACGGGGTGTCGGAGGCCGCCCTGCCCGGCGCCGGCGCGCCGTCGAAGGTCACGGCGGGCTTCGAGTCGTCGATGTACGGCTCATCCAGCTCCCGGCCGTTCACGGTGAGCCGGCCGCCCTGGCCGCAGCACTTCACGCTGTCGCCGCCGATGCCGACGACCCGCTTGACCATGGGGGTGTCGCTCCACAGCGAGTCGGTGAAGATCACCACGTCGCCGCGCCGCACCTCGCCACCGTCGATCCGCTGCGCGAGCACCCGGTCCCCCGGGCGCACGGTGGGCACCATCGAGTCGGTCGGCACCGTGTACGGCTGGTAGACCACGGCGCCCCAGACGAAGCCGCCCAGGAAGAGCACGAAGCCGATGGCCACGGCTATGCCCGACAACACGTTGCCGAGACCGCCGCGGCCATCGCTCATGTCTTGTGTTCCGCCCATTCCAGCGCCCCCACACTTCGGAGATCGGTGACCTGGGCGGCACCCTACCGGGCGGTACGGCCCTTGGTCAGCCTCCGTCGACGCCACATGACCAGCGGAACCGCGCCCGTGAGCCCCAGCGCGGCCGGGCCGAGCCCGACGGGCGCGAGCCCCGCGGCCCCGAGGCCGAGGGCGGTCGCCTTGGCCTGGTCGCCGATGCCCGGCTGGTCGAAGGTGTCCGGGATCGGGAGCGTGGACCAGCGGGTGACCGGCCACGCCACGACCACGGCCCGGCCGACGACGTCCTTGACCGGAACGAACCCGCGCGTCGAGTCCTGCTGGTGGTAGCGGGAGTCCTGGGAGTTCTGCCGGTGGTCGCCCATCACCCAGATCGAGCCCTTCGGGACGACGAGGGGGCCGAAGGGGAAGTCGTCGCAAGGGGTGTTGCCGGGGAAGATGTACGGCTCGTCCAGCTCCTTGCCGTTGACGACGACAGGCCCCCCCTTCTTGCACTCGACCGTGTCCCCGCCGATGGCGATGGTCCGCTTGATCAGGTCCTTCTCGTCCGCGGACGGCATCAGGCCGATCTTGCTGAGCACCTGCTGCATGAAGTTGGGCTCCGGGGTGACCTCACCGGAGAGCCAGTTCGCGGGGTCGTGGAAGACGACGACCTCACCGCGCTCGGGCTCCGAGCCGAACCACGGGGTCAGCTTGTCCACCAGTACCCGGTCGCCGCGTTGCAGGGTGTTCTGCATCGAGTCGGACGGGATCGAGAAGGCCTGCACCAGGAAGGTCTTGATCAGCAGGGCCAGCAGCAGGGCGATACCGATGAGGAGCGGCAGCTCCTTCCAGAACGAACGCTGCGGGCGCGCCTCGGCGCCCTCGTCCTCCGCGTCCTTCGCGAACTCGGCATCGCTCCCCACGGCGTCGTCCGGCCGCTCCTCGCCCTCGTCGCGTCCGGATCGTGCGCCTACCGCCACATCCCCCACATCCACTCCCTCACATAGGAAATCACCGCCCGTTCCGGATCGGGAACGGGCCCTCCCCTCCCCTAACGAGCGGGAGTTCCCTAAGGCTCGGGAGACCGAGGACACACTATGCGACCGGCGTGCCCCCACGACGCCCACGAGGCCCGCGCCGCCCGCGTCGTGCCTGATCGGGGACCGTGAGGAAGGTGGCCGGCTGCTCCAACCTGCGCCAGTGGTCGTACGGCCAGGCGATCACCACGGCTTCCCCTACGACGCCCTCCTCGTCGATGGTGCCCTCGAAGCCCTCGTCGAGGTGGAACCGGGAATCGGCGGAGTTCGCGCGGTGGTCGCCCATCACGAACAGCCGGCCCTCCGGCACCCGGACCGTGAAGCGGATCTCCGAGGGGGCGTTGCCCGGGTTCACGTACGGCTCGTCGAGGGGCGCGCCGTTGACGGTGATCCGCCCCTTGGTGTCGCAGCAGGTGACGGTGTCCCCGCCGACGCCGATGACCCGCTTGATCAGGTCCTGTTCATCCGCCGAGGGCAGCAGTCCGATGAAGGTCAGGACCTCCTTGACCTGCTTGACCACGACCGGGTCCCTGGGCGGCCGGGTGGCCTCTCCCTTGAGCCAGCCCCCGGGATCCTTGAAGACGACGACGTCGCCCCGTTCGACCTTGGAGCCGAACCAGGGGGTCAGCTTGTCGACCAGGACGCGGTCGCCGATCCGGATCGTCTGCTCCATCGAGCCCGAGGGGATGAAGAAGGCCTGTACGAGGAAGGTCTTGAGGAGCAGCGCGATGCACAGGGCGACGACGACCAGCAGCGGCACCTCGCCGACCCGTCGGGTGCGTCTGCGGCGCTTGACGCGGCGTGCCAGTCTGCGGCGTTCGGCGCGGCTGCCGCCGTCGGGCTCCCGCGCCGGCGTCGGCGTCGGCCCTCGTACCGGGGCGGGCCTCGACGGCGCCTCCACCCAGTGCTCGGGCTCTCTGCGGCCGCGTCCGCGTCGTCGCCGGTTACCCATGTCCGCCACCCGCGGGCCCGGCGGCGCCCCATCGCGAGAGCGGCCAGCCGATCCAGTCGGCCCGCCCGATCACCTTCTCCACCGGCACCATCCCCCCGCCCGGCTCCCCCAGGTGGTCCCGGGAGTCCCGGGACTGGGAGCGATGATCACCCATGACCCAAAGGGTCCCAAGGGGTACGACGATCCGGAAGGGCACCTTCGAGGCGGTGTCCCCCGGGAACAGGTAGGGCTCGTCGAGCGTGGTGCCGTTGACCCGGATCCGGCCGCCCGCGTCACAACAGACCACGTCGTCGCCGCCGACGCCGACGACCCGCTTCACGAAGTCGGTCTCGGACGGGTCGCCGATGCCCAGTGCGGACACCGCGCCGCGCAGGCTCTCGCCCACCGAACCGGATCCGGTTCCCTCCGGTACGAAGGAGCCCCTGCCGTCGAAGACGACGAGGTCCCCGCGCCGCGGCCGGTCGCCGAACCGGTAGGCGAGCTTGTTGACCAGGACCCGGTCACCGACGCGGAACGTCGGTTCCATCGACCGGCTGGGGATCAGGAAGGGCTGGAGGACGAAGTTGCCGAGGAGCAGCACGAAGACGGCGCAGATCACACCGAGCAGTGCGACCCGCCTCCACGAGAACGCGAAACGCGGCCGCCCCTCCCCCTGGTCGGGGGAGGAGTGGCCGCGTCGTGTGAGCTCTGCTTCGGTGTCCATCGGGTGCGAGCCTATCCGGCCGGCCCCTGGACCCGGAGATGAGATCAGCGGTCGCGCTTCTCCTTGATCTTCGCGGCCTTGCCGCGGAGCTCACGGAGGAAGTACAGCTTGGCGCGACGCACGTCACCGCGGGTGACGACCTCGATCTTCTCGAAGATCGGGGAGTTCACCGGGAAGGTGCGCTCGACACCGACGCTGAAGGAGACCTTGCGAACGGTGAAGGTCTCGGAGACGCCGGCGCCCTGACGGCGGATGACGACACCCTTGAACTGCTGGATACGGGAGCGGTTGCCCTCGATCACGCGGACGTGCACGTTGATCGTGTCACCGGGACGGAAGGCCGGGACGTCGGAGCGGATCGAGGCGGCGTTGACGCCATCGAGCAGGTGAGACATGTGCTTCGTCTGCTTTCTTCGCACGGCGCCACAGGTCGCCGAAGCGGGTTTCCGGAGAGAATTCGGGAGCCGCGTCACCCGGCGGACGACGATCCCCCTGTGGCAGGGGCGCCCGCGAGCACACAGCAGCCGCCTATTCTTCCACGGCCTGCGGCCTGAGCCAAAATCGGCCGTCGGCGGTGGGCTTCCAGCCGAGCGCGCCGAGCATCTCCCGGTCCTTCTTGTCGAACGCGGAGGCCTCGCAGCGCTCGATCAGGTCGGGACGGTTCGCGGCGGTGCGACGGAAGGCCTCGTCGCGGCGCCAACGCGCGATCTTCCCGTGGTGGCCGCTCAGCAACACGTCCGGGATGCCCCGGCCGCGCCACTGCGGGGGCTTGGTGTAGACGGGCCCTTCCAGCAGGTTGGCCATCTCGCCGGGGGCGAAGGAGTCGTCGCGGTGCGACTCGGCGTTGCCGAGGACTCCGGGCAGCAGCCGCGCCACGGCCTCGGTGACGACCAGGACGGCCGCCTCGCCGCCCGCCAGGACGTAGTCGCCGATGGAGACCTCGTACACCGGCAGGCGCGTGGCGTACTCGTCCATGACACGGCGGTCGATGCCCTCGTACCGGGCCGGGGTGAAGATCAGCCAGGGTCGTTCGGAGAGCTCGACGGCGAGTTCCTGGGTGAAGGGCCGGCCGCTGGGCGTGGGGACGACGATGACGGGGCCGTGCGCGCCGGCCTCGTAGCCGTCGGCGAGCGCCGTGTCCAGGGCCTCGCCCCACGGGTCGGTCTTCATGACCATGCCGGGGCCGCCGCCGTAGGGGGTGTCGTCGACCGTGTTGTGGCGGTCGTACGTCCAGTCCCGCAGGTCGTGCACGTGTACGTCGAGCTGTCCGCGGGCGCGGGCCTTGCCGACGAGGGAGACGTTCAACGGCTCCAGGTACTCGGGGAAGATCGTGACGACGTCGAGACGCATCAGGCGTCTGCCCCGGGAGCCGCGGCTTCGTCGTCCTCGTCGTCCTCGTCGTCGCGGGAGGAGGCGATCTCCGCGCGGTCGTCGATCAGCCCGGGCGGCGGGGTGATGACACAGCGCTGCTCTTCCAGGTCGATCTCGGCGACGATCTCCTCGACGAAGGGGATCATCACCTCGGTGCCGTCCGGCCGTTCGACGATGAACAGGTCCTGCGAGAGCAGGTGGGAGATCTCGGTGATCCGACCGATCTCGGTGCCGTCCTCAAGCACCACGTCCAGGTCCATCAGCTGGTGGTCGTAGTACTCGTCGGGCTCCTCGGGCAGCTCCGTCGGGTCCACGTCCGCGATGAGCAGGGTGTTCCGCAGCGCCTCGGCGCCCGTGCGGTCCTTCACCCCGGCGAAGCGCAGCAGCAGCCTGCCGCTGTGCACCCGGCCCGTCTCGATGGTCAGCGGACCTGCGGACGCCGGTTCGGTGTGGAGCACGGCGCCGGGTCCGAGCCGCAGTTCCGGCTCGTCGGTCCGTACCTCGACGGTGACCTCACCCTTGATCCCGTGGGCGCGGCCGATCCGCGCGACTACCAGCTGCACTGTGTGTCTCTCCTGTTCATACGACGACGGGCCGGGGCGGGCACGTATGCCCTCCCCGGCCCGTGCCGGTGATTCACGCTTCGAACGGACCCGGTCTCAGCGGACCTGGTCCACGTCGACGAGGTCGACGCGGATCCCCCGGCCGCCGATGGCGCCCACGACGGTACGCAGAGCACGTGCGGTGCGGCCGTTGCGACCGATCACCTTGCCCAGGTCGTCCGGGTGGACCCGGACTTCCAGCACCTGCCCGCGACGCAGGTTGCGCGAGGCGACCTGCACTTCGTCGGGGTTGTCCACAATGCCCTTCACGAGGTGCTCAAGAGCCTCCTCGAGCATGCTCAGGCCTCGGTCGACTCGGCGGTGGCCTCAGCCTCGTCCGCCTTCTTGTCGGCCTTCTTAGCCTTCTGCGTGATGGCCTCGCCCTTGGTCTCGCCGATGCCCTCGAGGGCCTTGGCGAACTCGTCGAACGTGCGGCGCTTGCTCTCCTTGGTCTCCGGCTGCAGCAGCGGCGCGGGGGCCGGGAGGCCCTTGTGCGCCTGCCAGTCACCGGTCAGCTTCAGGATGGCGAGCACGGCCTCGGTGGGCTGGGCGCCGACCGAGAGCCAGTACTGCGCACGCTCGGCGTTGACCTCGATGCGCGACGGGTTGTACGTCGGGTGGTACAGACCGATCTCTTCGATCGCGCGACCATCGCGGCGGGTGCGCGAGTCGGCGACGACGATGCGGTAGTGCGGCTGGCGAATCTTGCCGAGGCGCTTGAGCTTGATCTTGACTGCCACTGGAGTGGTGTCTCCTGAACTTGACGTGGTTGGGCACATGAGATGCCACGTGGGGTTGCGGTACTCGGGTGCCCGATGGACGCGTCAGCCGGAGGAGAGAGGGGTCCTATGCGACTGTCGAGTACAGCTAGCCATTGTGCCACATGCCCGTGGCGCTTCCTCTCGGGGAGCGGTGATCGACGGCGCGCGGACGCGCGCCGTCGTGCCGCCGCCACCGGGCGGAGGGCGCACAAGGCCCGTACGGGCCTTGGTCGAGGGCCTCAGGAGGCGGCGGCCGAGACGGCCACCTCGGGAATCCGGAACGGTTTCATGCAGCCCCCACAGACGATGGGCGCCTGGGCCAGCACGGACGGGACGACCCGCACGTTCCGGCCGCAGTCGCAGACCGCCTTGACCCGTACACCGCCACCGGACGAACCGTGGCGGGCGGCGGGCCCTCGGAAGCTGCGCTTGGTGTCGGCGGCGGTGGCGACCGTGTGCGCCTTCAGCGCGCGGTGCAGCCGCTCGATGGTCGGGCGGTAGCGCCGCTTCGCCTCGGGGTTGAGCGAGACCAGGGAGAAGCCGCTGCTGGCGTGCGGTTCCTCGGAGTGGTCCAGTCCCATCTCCTCGGCGATCGCGAGGAATCTGCGGTTGTGGTAGCGGCCGGCCCGCGAGGTGTCGCGGACTCCACGGGCGGCTGCGATGCCGTGGACTGCCTCGTGCAGCAGTCGCTCGAAGGAGAGCTCGGCGCCGCAGGCGGACGAGGACTCTCCGATCAGGGACTCGGGCGCGGCAAGGTCAGGCAGCTCGGGGTGGTACCGCTGAATATCGGCCCACGCCTGCGCCAGCTCTGCGGCGAGAACAGGTGGTGTCGTGCTCACGTCGTGACAACGAGCCGGGGTGCCCCGGTGTTCCGATTCCGGGCCATTCCAAATTTTTTGCACGTACCAGTCAGTTCAGTCTCATGCGTCCTGACGAGGACGGGTGCGCATATCCCCGGATGAGTCGGTACGTAACGCGGCCCAACGACGGCCGCCCCCGGTGCGCGGCACGGGGCCGCGCGCCCGGGGGCGGGTCGGTGGATCAGTACGAGCGCGCGACGATCGCGAGGGTGCCCGGGGCGTCATCCGCCTGCGGAACCGACCCGTCGGGGGCGATCAGGCAGCGTACGGAGACGGCCTGTTCGGCCAGCTTGGCCTCGCCCTCGGGACCGAGGTCGGCCCACGGGATGCGCGCCCAGCCACCGGCGATGGCGGCCTCGGCGGCCTCCTCGATGGTCGCGACGTCGCTGGTGCGGGCCTCGCGGCGCTCGCGGGACTCGCGCAGCAGCTGCGCCTGGTCCTCCTCCAGCACCTTGGGCAGCAGGTCGAGCAGCGCGGAGATCTGCACGGCCTCCTTGCCGCCGGGGATCCGGCGGGCCAGCATCGCGGTGCCGGCCTCCAGGTCGCGGGGGCCGATCTCGATGCGGACCGGTACGCCCTTGAGCTCCCAGTCGACGGCGCGGCGGCCGAAGGGGGTGTCGACGCGGTCGTCGACCTGTACGCGGATGCCGGCGGCCTTCAGCTGGGCGCCCAGCTCGCGGACCTTGGTCACGGCCTCGTCGCCCTTGATCGCCATGACGACGACCTGGACGTGCGCGAGGCGCGGCGGGACGCGCAGGCCGTTGTCGTCGCCGTGCGACATGATCAGGCCGCCGACCATGCGGGTCGAGACGCCCCACGAGGTCTGCCAGACCAGCTCCTGCTTGCCTTCCTTCGACAGGTACTGCGTGTTGAAGGCCTTGGCGAAGTTGGTGCCCAGCTCGTGGCTGGTGCCCAGCTGGAGGGCCTTGCCGTCGCCCATCATGCCCTCGAGGGTGAGGGTGTTGATGGCGCCGGCGAAGCGCTCCTTGGCGGTCTTGCGGCCGAGCACGACGTCGATGCCGAGCACGTTCGTCATGAAGTCGCCGTAGACGTCCGTGTGGATGCGGGCCGCGTACTCGCGGGCGTCCTCGTAGGTGGCGTGGGCGGTGTGGCCCTCCTGCCAGAGGAACTCGCTCGTACGGAGGAACACGCGCGGACGCATCTCCCAGCGGACCACGTTGGCCCACTGGTTGATCAGCAGGGGCAGGTCGCGGTAGCTCTGGACCCACTTCGAGAAGTAGTCGTTGATGATCGTCTCGGAGGTGGGGCGGACGACGACCGGCTCGTCGAGTTCCTTGCCACCGCCGTGCGTGACGACCGCGAGCTCGGGGGCGAAGCCCTCCACGTGCTCGGCTTCCCGGGTCAGGTAGGACTGCGGGATGAACAGCGGGAAGTACGCGTTCTGGGCGCCCGCGTCCTTGATGCGCGCGTCCATCTCCTGCTGCATCCGCTCCCACAGCCCGTAGCCGTACGGTCGGATGACCATGGTGCCGCGTACCGGACCGTTGTCGGCCAGCTCGGCCTTGTTGATCAGATCCTGGTACCAGCGGGGGAAATCCTCCGCCTGGGGGGTGAGAACGGGTGCCTTTGCCATGGCGCGAATGGTACGGCGCCGGGCACGCGATGCGTGAATCGGGTGGCTCGTTCCTCTGGACGCGGGGGCGAATGGGGAGTTCCCTGGCAACGGGGGCCAGGGGGCGACAAAGGAATCAGGAGCGCTCTTTCGATGACACCGACGCCGACGGCGACGCTCGTCGCCCGGGACTGGGCGGAGATCCAGGAACGGATGCTGGTACCGCTGTACGAAGCCGTCTACGAACGGCTGGAGGTCGGGCCGGGCGACCGGCTGCTGGGCCTCGACTGCGGGGCCGGGCTGGCCCTGCTGTTGGCCGCGGGGCGGGGAGCCCTGGCCACGGGCGTGGAGGCGGATCCGGCTCGCCGGGCGCTGGCCCGTGAGCGGCTGCTGGAGGTGGTCGCCGCTCCCCCGGCGTCGCCGGCGCGTCCGTACGACGTCGTGCTGGCCTTCACGCCCCGCCCGCGGGACCTGGTGGCGGCCCTGCCCGCGGTCCGGCGGGGCGGTGCGGTGGTGCTGGCCGACTGGGGTCCGGCGGAACGGTGCACGGTGCCGGCGGTGCTCGGCGGTGGACCCGCGCCGCGGGACCTGGACGCGATGGTGGTGTCGGCCGGGCTGGTGCCGGACGGGTCGGGGCGGGTGTTCTGCCCGTTCGGGTACGCGGACGTGGACAGCGCGGTGCGCGGGCTGTTGTCGACCGGGATGTACGAGCACGCGGACGCGGCCCAGGTCGAGAAGGAGCTGGCCGAGGCGCTCCACCCGTACGAACGCGGTGACGGTTCGGTCTGGTTGCCGAACATCTTCCGGTACGTGGTCGCCCGGATGGCGTAACGGCAGCCGGGGCGTGTGTCCCGGCTACTTGAGGAGGCGCGCGATGCCCGCCGCGGCGTAGGCGGCGGGCTCGTCCAGGGTCTCGTTCGCCAGCAGTGCCTCGGCGAGCGCGTCCAGCTTGTCGCGGTTCTCGCGCAGCAGCCGGCAGGCGTCCTCGTAGCACTCGTCGACGATCCGGCGCATCTCGTGGTCGACGGCGTCGAGGGTGGCGGGCGCCGCGAGGAGGCCGTACGGGCTCTGCGCGTCCGACGGGATCACGGTGAGCCGGCCGATCCGCTCGCTCATGCCCCAGCGGCCGACCATGCCCCGGACGATGTTGGTGACCTGTTCCAGGTCGTTCTCGGCGCCCGTGGTGACGACCGCGTACACCACGTGCTCGGCGGCCATGCCGCCGAGCGCGCCGATGACGCGGCCCCGCAGGTACTCCTCCGTGTAGGCGTACCGGTCGGCGTCCGGGGTCGAGAGGGTGACGCCGAGGGCCCGGCCGCGCGGCACGATGGTGATCTTCCGAACGGGGTCGGCGCCCGGCTGGAGCATGCCCAGCAGGGCGTGGCCGCTCTCGTGGTAGGCCGTGCGGCGGCGTTCCTCGTCGGGCATGACCAGGGGGCGTTCGGCGCCGAGTTGGACCTTCTCCAGGGCGTCGGAGAGGTCGGCCTGGGTGACCGTGTCCTGGCGGCGCTTGACCGCGAGCAGGGCCGCCTCGTTGGCCAGGTTGGCAAGTTCGGCGCCCGTCATGCCCGGGGTGGTGCGGGCCACTTGGGCGAGGTCGACGCCCGGAGCGAGCGGGATGTCGCGGGTGTGGATGCGCAGGATCGCCTCGCGGCCGGCCTTGTCGGGCGGGGACACGACGACCGTGCGGTCGAACCGGCCGGGACGGGTCAGGGCGGGGTCGAGTACGTCGGCGCGGTTGGTGGCGGCGAGGACGACGACCCCCTCCGAGCCGGAGAAGCCGTCCATCTCGGTGAGGATCTGGTTGAGGGTCTGTTCGCGCTCGTCGTGGCCGCCCATGGCCGCGCCGCCGCCCCGCGCCCGGCCGATGGTGTCGATCTCGTCGATGAAGATGATCGCGGGGGCCACCTTGCGGGCCTCGGAGAAGAGTTCCCGTACCCGGGAGGCGCCGACGCCGACGATCATCTCGATGAACTCGGACGCGGAGGCGGAGAAGAAGGGCACGCCGGCCTCGCCGGCGACGGCGCGGGCCAGCAGGGTCTTGCCGGTGCCGGGGAGCCCGGCGAGGAGGACCCCGCCGGGCATGCGGGCGCCCAGCTTGCGGTACTCCTGCGGGTTCTTCAGGAAGTCGACGACGTCGTTCAGTTCGCCCTCGACCTCGTCGATGCCGGCCACGTCCTCGAAGGTGGTGCGTTTGGCCCCGGTCTCCAGTTCCACGGGCTTGGGCGGGGCCTTGCGGCCGAGCCCGCCCATGCCGCCCATGGCCGAGCCCATTCGGCGGGCGATGAACATCCACAGGACGACGAGCAGGAGGATGGGCGCGAGGGAGATCAGCAGGTTGGCGAGGAAGCTGCGCTGTTCGACGACCGGGGAGGCGGTGACGGTGACGCCCTTGGTGGTGAGGTTCGACCACAGCTGGTCGTCGGCGAAGGCGGGCCGCTGGGTGACGAACTTCGTGTAGTCGCCGTCGCCGTCGGGGGCGGGCTGCTTGTTCTTCAGCTGCCCCTGGATGGCGTCGCCCTTGGAGTAGATCTTCGAGACGTTGCCGTCGGCGACCTGCTTGCTGAACTCCGTGTACGAGATGGTCGGCTCGTCGCCCTCGTTGAAGAACGACAGCACGAGGTTGGTCAGCAGGAAGAGGATCAGCGCGGTGAGGATCAGCCCGCGCCAGCCGCCGGGCATCCCCCTCTTCGGCGGCGGCGGGGTGGGCGGGGCGCCCTCGGAGCGCCAGGGGGTGTCGGCCCGGTCGCGCGGCGGTACGGGGGTGGGGCTGGGCACGGGGCCTCCTTCTGCCGTCCTCCCGCCCGACGATAAGCGACATACCTGATCATTGCGCCCTGACGGCCGGGGGCCGTGTACGCGGGAGGGCCCCGGCCGCATCCCCGGCCGGGGCCCTCCTCGTACGCGTCCTGCGGTGACCTCAGGCGGTCACTTCATGAACTTCTTGAACTCGTCCGGCAGGTCGAAGTCCTGGCCGGGCTGGGCACCGCCGGCCGGCAGGCCGAACGGGTTGCCGGCGGCGGCCGGCTCGCCCGCCTGCGGACCCTGCTCGCGCCGGGCCGCGGCCGCGGCCTCCTCTTCCTTGCGCTTCATCGGGTTGCCGCTCTTGCGCTTGCCCTTGGCCTGCTTGACCTGCTTCTTCTGTCGGCCGGGGCCGCCACCCATCCCGGGGATGCCGGGCATGCCGGGCATCCCGCCGCCCTGGGCCATGCGGGACATCATCTTGCGGGCCTCGAAGAAGCGCTCGACCAGCGACTTGACGGCGCTGACCTCGGCGCCGGAGCCCTTGGCGATGCGGGCGCGGCGCGAGCCGTTGATGAGGTGCGGGTCCTGGCGCTCGGCCGGGGTCATCGACTTGATGATCGCCGCCATGCGGTCCACGTCGCGCTCGTCGATGTTGTTGATCTGGTCCTTGATCTGCCCCATGCCCGGCAGCATGCCGAGGAGCTTGGAGATGGAGCCCATCTTGCGGACCTGCTCCATCTGGGCCAGGAAGTCGTCGAGCGTGAATTCCTTCGGCCCCTTCGCCAGCTTGGCCGCCATCTTCTCGGCCTCGGCCTGGCTGAACGTCTTCTCGGCCTGCTCGATGAGGGTGAGCATGTCACCCATGTCGAGGATCCGGCCCGCCATGCGGTCGGGGTGGAAGGCGTCGAACTCGTCGAGCTTCTCGCCGTTCGAGGCGAACATGATCTGCTTGCCGGTGACGTGCGCGATGGACAGCGCGGCACCGCCTCGGGCGTCGCCGTCGAGCTTGGAGAGCACGACGCCGTCGAAGCCGACGCCGTCGCGGAAGGCCTCCGCGGTGTTGACCGCGTCCTGGCCGATCATGGCGTCGACGACGAAGAGGATCTCGTCGGGGCTGACGGCGTCGCGGATGTCCGCGGCCTGCCGCATCAGCTCCTGGTCGATGCCGAGGCGACCGGCGGTGTCGACGACGACCACGTCGTACTGCTTGGTACGGGCGTACTCGATCGAGTCCTTGGCGACCTGGACCGGGTCACCGACACCGTTGCCGGGCTGCGGCGCGTAGACGGCGACACCCGCGCGCTCGGCCACCACGGAGAGCTGGTTGACGGCGTTGGGGCGCTGGAGGTCACAGGCCACGAGGAGCGGGGCGTGGCCCTGCCCCTTCAGCCAGAGGCCGAGCTTTCCGGCGAGGGTGGTCTTACCGGCGCCCTGGAGACCGGCGAGCATGATCACGGTGGGGGCGGTCTTGGCGAAGCGCAGCCGCCGGGTCTCGCCACCGAGGATGGAGACCAGCTCGTCGTTGACGATCTTGAGGACCTGCTGGCCCGGGTTCAGGGCCTTGGAGACCTCTTCGCCGCGGGCGCGCTCCTTGACGTTCGCGATGAAGGAGCGGACGACCGGGAGGGCGACGTCGGCCTCGAGGAGGGCGATACGGATTTCCCGCGCCGCAGCGTCGATGTCCTGCTCGGAGAGGCGACCTTTGCCCCTGAGGGACTTGAAAGTCGAGGCAAGGCGGTCGGAAAGCGTATCGAACACGGTGGTCGCGATTCCTCAGGTCGGGGGCGTGTGGTCGCCCCCCAGGGTATCGGGCCGCGGGACGGATGTGCCCCCGGCCGTCCCAAGCGGTCGGGGGCCCGCCGCCGCACGTGCGGGGAGCAGGCGCGATGCGCCGGATCGGCATCGGCGCGGGACCCCCGCCGGGGCCCGCGGCGGGCTCGGGCGAGGGTACCGGCGCGGAGTGTCAGCGCAGCGCGACCTCCACCTGGGCGGCCAGCGCGGCCGCCGGGGCCGGCGGCAGGGGTTTGCCGTCCGCGTCGACCAGGTACAGGGAGTCCACCGCGTTGGCGCCGAGCGTGGAGACGTGGGCGCTGCGGACGCGGACCCCCGCGGCCTCCAGCGCCCGCCCGATCCGGTGCAACAGGCCGACCGCGTCGGGTGCGCGCACCTCCAGGACCGTGGCCAGCGAGGAGACGTCCGGGACCACGGTGACCCGGGGCGGGGGCGGGACCACTCCGCGCCGCCGGGGGTACGCCGACTCGCGCTCGGCCAGTTTCGCCGGCACGTCCAGGGAGCCGTCCAGCGCCCGGATCAGGTCGGTCCGCAGCCGTGCCGACTCGGGGAGGGCCCCGTACTCGGCGGCGACCCGCCAGCGCAGCACCAGTACCTCGCCCAACCGGTCCGGCAGCTCCAGGGAGCGCAGGTCGGCGGCCCGTACGGTCAGCCGGTGCAGGGCCAGCACGCCGGCCGCCGCGGGGAGGACCCCCGGCTGGTCGGGGACGGCGACGACGAGTTCCACGCCGACGGCGTCCTCCTCCTGGCGGGCGTGCAGCGCCAGCGCGGGTTCCCCGGTGCGCAGCGCCTCCACCGCGAGGCGTTCCGCTTCCGTGGAGGCGATCTCCGGTTCGGTGGCGGCGGGCGGCGCGCCGTGCAGGACGGCCGCGACGCGGGCGACGAGGTCGGCCACGAGGGAGCCGCGCCAGGCGCTCCAGGCCGCCGGGCCGGTGGCGAGGGCGTCGGCCTCGGTGAGCGCGTGCAGCAGTTCCAGGGTGCCGGTGGTGCCGACGGCTTCCGCGACGGAGCGCACGGTGGCGGGGTCGTCGAGGTCGCGTCGGGTCGCGGTGTCGATCAGCAGCAGGTGGTTGCGCACGAGGACGCCGAGGACGGCGGTGTCCCGCGCGTCGAAGCCCACGCGGCCGGCCACGTCGCGGGCGATGGTCTCGCCGGCGACGGAGTGGTCGCCGGGCCACCCCTTGCCGATGTCGTGCAGCAGCGCGGCCATCAGCAACAGGTCGGGGCGGCTCACGCGGCGGGTCATCTCGGAGGCGCGGACGGCGGTCTCGACCAGGTGCCGGTCGACCGTCCAGGTGTGCACGGGGTTGCGCTGCGGCCGGCACCGGACCCGTTCCCAGTCGGGCAGCAGCCGCGTGATCAGGCCTTCCGCTTCGAGGGCTTCCCACACGCCGACCGTGGGCTCCCCCGCCCCGAGCAGCGTCAGGAGCTGTTCCCGGGCCTCGGCGGGCCAGGGCACGGGCAGGGGTTTCGCCTGCGCCGCGAGCCGACGCACGGAGTGCGGGGAGACGGGCAGACCGGCCTGCGCTGCGGCCGCGCCGAGCCGCAGCGCGAGCACCGGGTCCCTTTCGGGGCGCGCGGCCAGCGCCAGGACGGCCTCGCCGTCGGACTCCACGACCCCTTCGGCCAGCGGGGCGCGCGCCGACTCGGCCGGGCCGCGGCCGCCGAGCAGCCCGCGCAGGCGGGGGCGGGCGGAGCGGGCGCGCAGCACGCGCCCGACCTCCCGCCAGGTGACGTCCCCGGCGTAGGCGACGACGCGCGCGGCCTCGTACACCTCGCGCAGCAGGGCGTCGGCGTCGAGCAGTCCGAGCCGTTCGGCGACCTGGTCCTGTTCCTGGAGGGAGAGCCGGTCGGTGGCCCGGCCCGTCACCAGGTGCAGGGCGTCGCGCGTGTCGAGCAGTTTGCGTCGGGCCTCGGCGAGTCCCTCGCGGGGGGCGTCGGCGAGCCAGGACGCGGCGACGGCCCGCAGCGCGGTGATGTCGCGCAGGCCGCCGCGGGCCTCCTTGAGGTCGGGTTCGAGCAGGAAGCGCAGCTCGCCGGCCCGGTCCGCGCGCTCGCGGCACAGGGTGTGCAGTTGCGGGAGCCGTTTGACGGCCTGGTTGCGCCAGTCGGCCAGGACGGAGGTGCGCAGGCCGGCGAGGAGTCCGGCGTCTCCGGCGACGGGGCGGGCGTCGAGGAGTCCGAGGTGGACCTTGAGGTCCTCGGCGGCGGTCTTGCGGGCCTCGCCCGGGGTCCGTACGGAGTGGTCCAGGGCCACGCCGAGGTCCCACACGGGGTACCAGAGGCGGTCGGCCAGCGCGCTCAGCGCGCGGGCGTCGGCCTTGCCGTCGTGCAGGAGCAGCAGGTCGAGGTCGCTGCGCGGGGAGAGTTCGGCGCGCCCGTAGCCGCCGACGGCGACCAGCGAGGCGCCTCGTACGCCGGTCTCCCGCACGGCCCGGGCGAAGAGGGTCCGCAGCCAGTCGTCGGTCAGTGCGGCCAGGGCGGAACGCCGGGAGGGCCCGGACCGCGACTCCTCCCGGAGGAGTCGCAGCCGGGCTGCGGCGTAACCGCTGGGTCCCGAGTCGGCCGGATCGGTCGTGGTCTCGTCCACACTCGTCACCCAGGGTCTCCCGTCGCCTAGAGCGCGTCAGCGCCGCGCTCGCCGGTGCGGACCCGGATGATCGAGTCCACGGGGACGCTCCACACCTTGCCGTCACCGATCTTGCCTGTGTGGGCGGCGGTGACGAGCACATTCATGACGTCGTCGGCCGCGTCGTCCTCGACGACCACCTCGATGCGGATCTTCGGTACGAGGTCCACGGTGTACTCGGCGCCGCGGTAGACCTCCGTGTGGCCGCGCTGGCGGCCGTATCCGCTGGCCTCGGAGACCGTGAGTCCCTGTACGCCGAAGCGCTGGAGGGCTTCCTTGATCTCGTCGAGCCGGTGCGGCTTGACGATCGCGGTGATCAGCTTCATGCGTCAACCTTCTTGGTCGCGGCGGGGGCGGGGTTGGCGGTTCCGCGCGAGGAGGCACCGCCGCCGGCTCCGCTGAAGTCGTATGCGGTCTCGGCGTGCTCGACCTGGTCGATGCCGGAGACCTCGACGTCCTCGGTGACCCGCATTCCGATCGTCTTGTCGAGGAGGAAGGCGAGGATCGCGGACGCCACCAGAGAGTAGGCCAGGACGGAGAAGACGCCGATGGCCTGCTTGCCGAGCTGCTCCAGGCCGCCGCCGTAGAAGAGGCCGGCCACGTCGGACTGGACGCCTCCGGTGGCGAAGAATCCGACGAGCAGGGAGCCGACGATGCCACCGACGAGGTGGACGCCGACCACGTCGAGGGAGTCGTCGTAGCCGAACTTGTACTTCAGGCCCACGGCCATGGCGCACAGCACACCGGCGATGGCTCCGACGGCGATCGCGCCGAGCGGGGAGACGGCGCCGCCGGACGGGGTGATGGCGACGAGGCCCGCGACGGCGCCGGAGGCGGCGCCGAGGGTGGTGAAGGAGCCGTGGCGCAGTTTCTCGTAGGCGAGCCAGGCGAGCATGGCGGCGGCGGTGGCGACCTGCGTGTTGACGAACATGACCGCGCCGACGCCGTCGTCGTTGCCGAGCCAGGAGCCCGCGTTGAAGCCGAACCAGCCGAACCACAGGAGGCCGGCGCCGAGCATCACGAGGGGGAGGCTGTGCGGGCGCATCGGGTCCCTCTTGAAGCCGACGCGCTTGCCGATGACCAGGATGACGCCGAGGGCCGCGGCGCCGGCGTTGATGTGGACGGCGGTGCCGCCCGCGAAGTCGATGACGCCGAGTTCGAAGAGCCAGCCGCCCGCGCCCCACACCCAGTGGGCGACGGGGAAGTAGACGACGGTGACCCACAGGGCGGAGAACAGGGCCCAGGCGCTGAACTTGACGCGGTCGGCGAGGGCGCCGCTGATCAGGGCGGGGGTGATGACGGCGAACATCAGCTGGAAGACGGCGAAGACGTACACCGGGATGGTGTAGCCGTCCCACAGCTCGGTGATGCCGATGCCGCTGAGGCCGACGTAGTCGGAGGACCAGCCGATGAGCGATCCGGAGTCGGTGCCGAAGGCGAGGCTGAATCCGTAGAGGACCCAGAGGATCGTGACGATCCCGAGGCTGATGAAGCTCATCATCAGCATGTTGAGACTGCTCTTGACGCGGACCATGCCTCCGTAGAAGAAGGCGAGTCCCGGGGTCATCAGCATGACCAGGGCGGAGCAGATGAGCATGAACCCGGTGTTCGCGGCAGAGAGCGTCGGGGCGTCTGCCGCGAGGGTCGTGATGGCTGATGCCATCGGCGTCTCCTCGTCGTCGGTACGTTCGCGTGCGGGCGATCGTGAAAAGCTGAGCGGCGCGTTGAGGGGCCGGCCGGTTATTGGCCCTGAGATTCGCGCAGGCCGGTTTCCGGCGGCGCCGCTGGGTGTTTCACGCCGATGACGAAGAGGTCGCGCGTGTTACGCCTCCATGAACGAGCGCAAGCGCGAAACCGGCCGCGGCGGTGACCCGGGAGACCTGGCTGGGGGAGCCTGATCGGGCTTCACGGGGTCCGCTGCCGCGGCCGGTGCCTGGGGGACGGCCGTCAGGGCCGTCAGACGGCCTCCGCGGCCTCGGGGAGCCGGGCGGCGAGGACATCCGTCAGCCGGACGACCTCGGCGACGTCGCCGTACTCACGCGCGGCCTGGTCGACGGTCTTGCGGAGCCGGGTGTTGACCCGTTCGGACCGCACCTTTCGCGCCACGTCCAGGGCCTGGTCGACGAGGACGGCCGCCTGCTCGGGCTCGCGCCGGAGCAGGTGGACGGTGGCCATCCCGACGAGGTTCAGGGCGTACGAACGCTGGTGTTCGTCGTCCTTGGCGAACAGTTCGACGGCCCTGGCCATGACGGGTTCGGCGAGGGAGGCGTAGGTGGGACTGCGGCCCGCGACGTAGGCCAGGTCGCGGTACGAGTGGGAGTTCTCGCCGTTCAGCTCGGCCTCGGAGAAGAAGCGGATCCAGTCGGGCTCGGGCTCGCCGCCGAAGGCCACGTCGGAGAAGGTGTCCTCGGCCATCCGGACGGCGCGCTTGCAGCGGCTGGGCTGGCCCATGTTGGCGTAGGCGCGGGCCTCCATCGCATACAGCATGGCCTGGGTCCGGGGGCCCGCGCAGTCGCGGCTGCCGTACTGCGCCAGGTGGATGAGTTCCAGGGCGTCCTCGGGGCGTCCCAGGTGGATCATCTGGCGGCTCATGCCGGAGAGGATGTACGAGCCGAGCGGCTTGTCCCCGCCCTCCTTGGCGGCGTGCAGGGCCAGGACGAAGTACTTCTGCGCGGTGGGGTGCAGGCCGATGTCGTAGCTCATCCAGCCGGCGAGCTCGGCGAGCTCGGCCGCGACCTTGAAGAGCCGCTTCATGATCGGCGCCGGGTGGTTCTCCTGGAGCAGGTCGGTGACCTCGTGCAGCTGGCCCACGACGGCCTTGCGGCGCAGTCCGCCGCCGCACTGGGCGTCCCACTGGCGGAACATCACGGTGGTCGCTTCGAGCAGGTCCAGTTCCGGTTCGGACAGCCTGGGCGGTCGGTGACCGCCCGCCGACCCGCCCTCGGTGCGCGATCCGGGGTCGGCAGCCGGGACCGGGACGAGCCAGCGCTGCATGGGCTCGATGAGGGCGGGGCCGGCGGAGAGCGCGAGCGAGGTCCCGAGGAAGCCCCGGCGCGCCAGCATCAGGTCGCTGCGGGAGAACTCGCTGAGCAGTTCCACGGTCTGCGGGCCGGCCCAGGGCAGGTCCACGCCGGATACGGAGGGGGTCTGGTGGGCGGTGCGCAGGCCGAGCTGCTCGATGGCGACGACGGCGCCGAAGCGCTCGGAGAACAGCTCCGAGAGGATGCGCGGGACGGGTTCGCGGGGTTGCTCGCCGTCGAGCCAGCGCCGGACGCGCGAGGTGTCGGTGCTGATGTGGTGGGCGCCCATCTGGCGGGCCCGGCGGTTGACCTGGCGGGCCAGCTCGCCCTTGGACCAGCCACTGCGGACGAACCAGGAGGTCAGCTGCTCATTGCGATCCGCAGCCTCCGACGACGACTCGTTCGTTCCGCTTGCGCCGTTGCCGCTCACAGGAACGCCCCCATCCGTTCAGCATCCTCATCACGAAACCCTGGCTCGGAGCGCAGGCGCGACCAGGGGCCTTCACAGGTCCTTCACGCATTGCCTCCGGCATACCCACAAACCGGGTCTGCTTCCGGGTTCGTGTACCGAAAGTAATCCTACGATCACCCCCACCGCGAGGTCGATTCCAGAAACGCCACCATTCGCCACCCCTTCGAATGAACTCGCCACCGGCCAGGCGCGATTCACTTGACAGGCAGGCGAAACGGAATGGTTGGACGGGAGTGCACTGGGGGCGCGCACGGCGACGAGTGCGCCGGGCGACCCCCTTCCGGAGTGGCTCCCGGGTCCGGCCGACAGGAGGTCTCGCCGACGTCGTAACCACCGGCGCGTTCGACCCGTTGGAGGGGGCATGGGCATGGGCTTCACGATCGGCGGCAGCCGCGGCACCAAGGAATTCCGTTCCGGCGCTCGGCGCCGCGGCCGGACCTCGGAGTGCACGACGGTGGCGGAGTACACCGGCCTGTGGGGCTGGGAGACGGTTCCGGGCGCCCGGGCGGCGGCACCCGCCGCCGGATGCTCCTGCGGTCATACGAATTGCGGTGCGCCCGGGGCGCATCCGCTGGACTTCGCGCCCACCGTCCCGGCGGGCGCCACCCTCGACGAGGTCACCGAGATCTGGGGCGAGTACCCCGGCGCCGCGATCATGCTCCCCGTCGGTCGGTCCTTCGACGTCATCGAGGTGTCCGCGGAGGCCGGGCGGCGCGCCCTGGTCCGACTGGAGCGGATGGGGCTCCCGCTGGGCCCGGTCACCGTCACCCCGGACGATCGGGCCCAGTTCTTCGTGGCTCCCGGGGCCGCGGCCGAGCTGCCGCAGCTGCTCTACCGGATGGGTTGGGACGACGCCGATCTGGATCTGCGCGCCCTGGGCCGCGGCGCCTTCCTCACGGCCCCGCCCTCGGACCGCGCGGGGCTCGGTCCGGCCGGCTGGCTGCGGCCGCCCGCGCTCGACTCGGTGGGCGGCCCGCCGCAGGCCCGGCTGCTGCTGGGGACGCTCGCGTACATCTGCCACCGTCTCCGTCGCTGAGGGCCCGTACACGTGGCCGTGCCCCCGCATCCGACCGGATGACGGGGGCACGGCCACGTGTACGACGGTGCGGCCGGGGGGCGGGTCCCTCAGTCGCCGATCAGGGCGTCGACGAACGCCTCCGGCTCGAAGGGGGCCAGGTCGTCCGGTCCCTCGCCGAGTCCGATGAGCTTGACCGGGACACCCAGCTCGCGCTGGACGGCGACGACGATGCCGCCCTTGGCGGTGCCGTCGAGCTTGGTCAGCACGATGCCGGTGATGTCCACGACCTCGGCGAAGACGCGTGCCTGGGTCAGGCCGTTCTGGCCGGTGGTGGCGTCCAGCACGAGCAGGACCTCGTCCAGCGGACCGTGCTTCTCCACGACGCGCTTGACCTTGCCGAGCTCGTCCATGAGCCCGGTCTTGGTGTGCAGCCGGCCGGCGGTGTCGATCAGTACGACGTCCGCGCCCTCGGCGATGCCTTCCTTGACGGCGTCGTAGGCGATCGACGCCGGGTCGCCGCCCTCGGGGCCGCGCACGGTCCGGGCGCCGACCCGGTCCCCCCAGGTCTGGAGCTGGTCGGCGGCGGCGGCACGGAAGGTGTCCGCCGCGCCGAGCACGACGCTGCGGCCGTCGGCGACGAGGACGCGGGCCAGCTTGCCGGTGGTGGTGGTCTTGCCGGTGCCGTTGACGCCGACGACCATCACGACGGCCGGGGTATCGACGCCGCTCTCGGTCTTGACGGCCCGGTCGAAGTCGGTGCCGACCAGGGTCAGCAGCTCCTCCTTCAGGAGGGTGCGCAGGTCGGCGGGGGTGCGGGTGCCGAGCACCTTGACCCGCTCGCGGAGCCGGTCCACCAGTTCCTGGGTGGGCACGACGCCGACGTCGGCGATCAGGAGGGTCTCTTCGATCTCCTCCCAGGTGTCCTCGTCGAGGTGCTCGCGGGAGAGCAGCGTGAGCAGCCCCTTGCCGAGCGAGTTCTGCGAGCGGGAGAGCCGTGCGCGCAGCCGGACCAGGCGGCCGGCGGTGGGCTCGGGCACCTCGATCTCGGGTGCCGCGACCACGGGGTCCTCGACGGCGACCGGTGAATCGGTGGCCGCCTCCGCCTCGGGGAGGGCCACCTCCTCGATCGTGCGGCGCGGCTCTTCCGCCGTGGGGGCGGCGTCCTCCCCCACCTGCGGTTCGGCGGGCGGGGCAGTGATGGTCGGCGGGCCGGGCGGTGCCGTGGGGGGCAGCTGCTTCTTCTTGCGGCTGCCGACCACGAGCCCGCTGACCACGCCGACCGCGACCAGGGCGATGACTACAGCGAGAATGAGGATGTCCATAACCCCACCAGTATCGGCCACGGGGCGCGACGCGGGCGGACCCGCGCGGGCGGCGCCGCGGAGCGTGGCCGGATGCGGTGCGAGCCTCGCCGACGCGTCCTTCGGCGCTCCCCGTCGGGCATTAGTCCTCTATTTGTGATTTTCGAGGCGAAACTACGATGATGTACCACTCCCCCCACATCCCCACGGAGTAGTGCATGCCTGCCAAGCCCACTGCCGGTGCGACGGAGACCGCCCCCGAGACGGCCGTCGAGACCCGCGGACTGGAACCCGTACCGGACGCCGAGCGTGGCGGCCGGGTCCGCGAACTCGTCCCCACGTGGGTCGCCGCCAACATCAGCGTGCTGCTGTTGACCATGGGCGCCGGGCTCGTGATCTTCAACAAGCTCAACATCTGGCAGGTGCTCGTCGTCGCGATCGCCGCGCCCGTCCTCTCGTACGGGATCGTCGGCGTGATATCCATCGCCGGCAAGCGCGGCGGGGCTCCGGGCATGGCGCTCTCGCGGGCCGTCTTCGGGCAGCGCGGCAACCTCTTCCCCGGCGCGCTGATCTGGGTGGCCCGCTGGGGCTGGGAGACCATCAACGCGGTCAGCGGCGCCTACGCCGTGCTGACCGTCCTCGACCTCGTCTTCGGGATCAAGAGCAACACCCCGCTGATCGTCGTCACCCTGCTCTTCTTCGTGGGCTGCACCTTCGTGGTCTCCGGACTCGGCATCAACGCGCTGCGCGTGTGCTCGAAGTGGTCGACGTACCTGTTCGGCGCGTTCAGCGTGCTCGTCCTCGGCTACCTGGTGTTCGACACCGACTGGGCGGCCGTCCTCGACAAGCCCGCCGGATCCACCGCCATGATGATCGCGGGCATCGGCACGATCGCCGCCGGCGGCATCAGCTGGGTCCCGTCGGGTCCGGACTTCACCCGCTACCTGCCGCGGACCGCGTCCTCGAAGGCCATGGTCGGCGCGACGATCGGCGGCGCCGGGATCGTGGTCCTGCCCATGGTGCTGATGGGCGCGGTGATGGCCGTCGGCACTCCCGACCTGGCCTCCGCGCAGGACCCGGTCTCCTTCATCGGCGAGCTGCTGCCGACGTGGATCGCGGTCCCGTACCTGCTCATCGCGGTGGTCGGCATGCTGCTGATCAACTCGATGTCGATGTACTCGGCGGGCTTCACGGCGCAGACCCTCGGCATCAAGGTCCCGCGCGCCTGGGCCGTGAGCGTCAACGCGGTCATCAGCCTGGTCTTCGGGTTCCTGCTGATGGTCGTCGCGACCAGCTTCTTCGGCTCCTTCATCTCCTTCCTGACGCTGCTGGCCGTGGCCTTCTCCGCGTGGATCGGCGTCTTCGGCGTGGACATGCTGCGCCGCACGTCCTATGACGCTCGCGCGCTGCTGGACACCACGGCCGGCAGCGCCTACTGGTACAAGGGCGGTTTCGCCTGGCAGGCGATGACGGCCTGGGGCGTGGCCCTGGTGGTGGGCCTGCTGTTCACGAAGGTGGACTGGTTCGGCGGCCCGCTCGCCTCGACCTGGATCGGGCAGAACGGTCTGGGCTGGGTCGCGGGCATCCTCACCTCGGGTGCGCTGTACGCCGTCCTGCCCCGTACCGCGGCGCCGCGGTCCGCTCCGGTCGAGGCCGGGGAGCCGGTGCCCGCCGGGACCCTGGGCAACTGACGCCACGTCAGCTAACGTCCCCCTTCGCCCGCCCACCCACATCCGGCGAAGGGGGACTTCTCCATGCCCGTCACCGTGGCCCGCTTCAATCTCGTCGACCCGAACGGCACCCCGGAAACCCTCTCCGCCCGGTACAAGGCCGCGCTGGAGATGGCGAAGTACGCGGACGACCGCGGGATCGACACCGTCCAGACCGAGGAACACCACGGCACCGGGAACAACTGGATGCCCTCGCCCTTCCTCTTCGCGGGCGCGGTCTTCGGCGCCACCCGCCGCATCGCGGTCACCGTCTCCGCGATCATCGGTCCGCTCCACGACCCCCTGAAGGTGGCCGAGGACATCGCCGTGCTCGACCTGCTGAGCGGCGGCCGGCTGGTCACCGTCGCCGGCATCGGGTACCGGCCCGAGGAGTACGAGCAGCACGGCGTGGAGTGGGGCCGGCGCGGCAGGCTCCAGGACGAGCTGTTGGAGACCCTGTTGAAGGCGTGGACCGGCGAGCCCTTCTCCTTCCGCGGCCGGACCGTACGGGTCACCCCACGACCCTTCACCCGACCGCACCCGCTGCTGCTGGTCGGTGGCAGTTCGCGGGCGGCGGCGCGGCGCGCGGCCCGGCTGGGGCTGCCTTTCTTCCCGAGCGCCCACCTGCCGGAGCTGGAGGCGTACTACCAGGCGCGGCTCGCTGAGCACGGCACCGAGGGCTTCTGCATGATGCCCGCCGCGCAGACGCCGCTCCTGCACATTTCGGAGGACCCCGACCGGGCCTGGGCCGAGTACGGCGAGCACTTCCTGCACGAGGCGGGGATGTACGCGTCCTGGCAGTCCAAGGACATCGTCAGCGCCGTGCGGTCGTCCGCACACTCGGTGTCCGAGCTGCGCGCGGAGGGCGTGTACCGGATCCTCACCCCGGACGAGGCGGTCGCCCACGCCCGCGCCGCCGGCGAGGCGGGCAATCTGGTGCTGCACCCGCTGTGCGGCGGGATGCCCGTCGACGAGGGGTGGCGGAGCCTTCAGTTGCTGTGCGAACAGGTACTGCCCCGGCTCAAGAACTGAGCGGGGGCAGTACCTGTCGGGAGAGGAGAGGGGGTGTTGGCGGGGGTGGTTACCCCATCTCCTCCAACGCCTTGCCCTTGGTCTCCGGCACCCACTTGAGGATGAACGGGATCGAGAGCAGGGCGAAGCACGCGTAGATGATGTAGGCGCCGGACAGGTTCCAGTCCGACAGCGACGGGAACGTGACCGTGATGACCCAGTTGGCGATCCACTGGGCGGCGGCCGCCACACCGAGGGCGGCGGCGCGGATGCGGCCCGGGAACATCTCGCCGAGCAGCACCCAGACCACCACGCCCCAGGAGAGGGCGAAGAAGAGCACGAAGAAGTTGGCGGCGAAGAGGGCCACCAGACCCTGGGCGTGCGGCAGGGTGACGTCGTTGCCGCTGCCGGACCGGAAGGAGAAGGCCCAGGCGGCGAGCGAGAGGGAGATCGTCATGCCCACGGAGCCGATGAGGGCGAGCGGCTTGCGACCGATCCGGTCGACCAGCAGCATCGCGATCACCGTACCGATGATGTTCACGACGGACGTCTCGAAGGAGTACAGGAACGAGGAGCTCGCGTCGATGCCGACCGACTGCCACAGCGAGGAGCTGTAGTAGAAGATCACGTTGATGCCGACGAGCTGCTGGAAGACGGAGAGCCCGATGCCGATCCAGACGATCGGCAGGAAGCCGACGCGGCCGCCGAGCAGGTCCTTGAAGGTCGACTTGTGCTCCGAGTGGATGGCGTTGTCGATCTCGCGGACGCGGGCGTCGGCGTCGATGCGCTCGCCCTCGACCTCGCGCAGGACCGTCTTCGCCTTCTCCATGCGGCCGACCGAGACGAGGAAGCGCGGGGACTCGGGGATGGCGAAGGACAGCAGACCGTAGAGCACGGCCGGGATGACCATGACGCCCAGCATCCACTGCCAGGCTTCCAGGCCGCCGATCTCGCCGCGCTGGTCGCCGTCGGCGAGGTTGAGGATGCCCCAGTTGACCAGCTGTGAGACGGCGATGCCGATGACGATCGCGGCCTGCTGGAACGAGGCGAGCCGGCCGCGGTACGCGGGCGGGGAGACCTCGGCGATGTAGGCGGGGCCGATCACGGAGGCCATGCCGATGCCGAAGCCTCCGATGACGCGCCACGTGGCGAGGTCCCAGAGCGCGAAGGGCAGGGCCGAACCGAGGGCGCTGGCGGTGAAGAGGACCGCGGCGATCTGCATGCAACGGATGCGGCCGATCCGGTCGGCGATGCGACCGGCGGTGGCGGCGCCGAAGGCGCAGCCGATCAGCGCGGCGGCGATCACCTGGGCGAGCGTTCCGGAACTGACGTCGAAGCGGTCCCGGATGGCCTCGACGGCGCCGTTGATGACGGAACTGTCGTAGCCGAAGAGGAAGCCGCCCATGGCGGCGGCCGCGGTGATGAAGATGACGTGCCCGAGGTGATCGGGGTGGTCCGCGCTTCCCCCGCCTGCCGCGGGTGCGTTCGCTGTGCTGGTCAAGGTGCGCTCCTGGGCCCGGCGCCGACGGCGGGCAGCGTGGGGGGTGTTGGTACTCGTGTCGTCGCCTGATCGTGTTCCTCACAGTGGCGCACATCAAACGGTGCACCACCACCTGAACATCACGGCGACAGAGGAGAGCTTATGACTTCACTTCCTGAAGTCAATAGGAGATGAAGAACCCGTTTCACGCGCTGAATACCGGCAGCCGAGTGAACGCTCTCGGGGTTTGCGTTCATCTATTGAAGGATGAGCCCCTTTAACGGAGCTTCTGACTGATCACTTTGGAGACTCCATCTCCCTGCATGGAGACGCCGTACAGGGCATCGGCGACCTCCATCGTGCGTTTCTGATGCGTGATCACGATCAGCTGCGAGCTCTCCTGGAGCTCCTCCATGATCCGGATCAGCCGCTGCAGGTTGGTGTCGTCCAGCGCGGCCTCGACCTCGTCCATGACGTAGAACGGGCTGGGCCGCGCCTTGAAGATGGACACCAGCAACGCGACCGCGGTCAGCGAACGCTCGCCGCCGGACAGCAGTGACAGCCTCTTGACCTTCTTGCCCGGCGGGCGCGCCTCCACGTCCACGCCGGTGGTCAGCATGTTGTCGGGGTCCGTGAGGATCAACCGGCCCTCGCCACCGGGGAACAGCCGCGAGAAGACCCCCTCGAACTGACGCGCCGTGTCCCGGTAGGCCTCGGTGAACACCTCCTCGACCCGCTGGTCGACCTCCTTCACGACCTGGAGCAGATCGGTCCTCGTCTTGCGCAGGTCCTCCAGCTGCTCACTGAGGAATCGGTGCCGCTCCTCCAGCGCCGCGAACTCCTCCAGCGCCAGCGGGTTGACCTTCCCCAGCTGCTGGTAGGCGCGTTCGGCCACCTTGAGCCGCTTCTCCTGGTGGGCCCGGACGTACGGTCCCGGCCGGTTCCGCGGATGCTCCGGGTCCTGCGGCAGCTCCTCCCCCTCCGCCGCCGGTGACGGCGGAACCGGCTGATCGGGGCCGTACTCGGCCACCAGGCCGGCCGACTCCACCCCGAACTCCTCCAGGGCGCGGCCCTCCACCTGCTCGATCCGCAGCCGCTTCTCGGCCCCGAGGACCTCGCCCCGGTGCACGGAGTCGGTCAGCTTGTCGAGCTCCCCCTTGAGGTCACGGCCCCGGCCGCGGGCCTCGGCGAGCTCCCGCTCACGCAGCCCCTTCGCCTGCTCGGCGCTGCCGCGCTCCGCCTCGGCCCGACCGATCGACACCTCCAGATGGGCCAGTACCTGTCGGGCCCCGTCGGCCACCGCCCGGCCCACCTCGGCCTCGTGGGCCAGCCGCTGCCGGCGCCGTTCGGCGCGGGCCCTGGCCTCGCGCTCGGCCCTGGCGCCGCGGTCGAGCGCCTCCGCCCGCCCGGCCAGGCCCTTGACCCGCTCCTCGTGGGTCCTGAGCTGGAGCCGCGCCTCCATCTCCGTCTGTCGCGCGTTGGCCCCGTCGGCGGCGAGTCGGTCCCGCGCCGAGGTGTCGGGCTCCTCGTCCACCGGCATCTCCTCGGCCACGGCGAGCCGTTCCGCGCACTCCTCCACCTCGACGCGCGCCCGCTCCAGCGCGCCCTGCGCCGTGGCCGCGGCCAAGGCGCCCCGCTCGGCCTCGCCCGCCGCGCCCTTCGCCTGTCCCGCGAGCCGGCCCAACTGCTGCGCGACGCCGGCCCTGGCCCGTTCCCCTTCCCGGCGGCGCTCGGCCAGCTCCTCGACCAGCCCGGTCGCCTCCTGCCGGTCGGCGTGGGCGCTCTCCTTGACCCGGGCCAGCTCCGCGCACTCCTCCTCCAACCGCGCCAGCTCGGCCTCGGCCTCGTCCACGGCGGCCCGTACCTCGATGAGGCTCGGCGCCCCGGCGGAACCGCCGTGCGCGAGGTGCGCCCCCAGGACGTCCCCGTCCGCGGTCACCGCGACCAGATCGGCCCGCTCGGCCACCAGCGCCTCGGCCTCGTCCAGGGTGGGGACGACGACGTACTCCCGCAGCGCCCAGGCCACGGCCCGCACCACGCCCGGGTCCCCCGACACCAGGCTCCCGGCGGGCACCCCGGGCGTGCGGGACCCGACCACCGTCGCGGCGGGCGCGGCGACGGGAGCGGGCACGTGCGCGGCGGCCGGCCCTGAGCCAACCTCCGCCGGAGAGGCAGCCGAGCCCGAAGCCGAAGCCGTACCCGGGGCCGAAGCCATACCTGAGCCCGAAGCCGAAGCCGGGCCCGGGGCCTGCGTGGGAGCGGAAGCCGAAGCCGAAGCAGTCCCCGTCGCCGTCCCCTGGACCGCGCTGGAACCGGGGCCGGCGCTCTGGCCCGGCAGGCCCGCCTCCGCCGCCGACGGCCTGGTCCGCGGGTCCACGGCCTGACCAGGCAGGACGGCCGCGGTCCCCGGGGCGATCAGGAAGGTGACCCGCCCCGCGTCCGTGTCCCTCAGGTGCCGGATGGCCTCCGCCGCCGCCCCCGCCGAGGTCACGGCGAGCGCGTCGGCCGCCGCTCCCAACGCCGCCGCGACCGCCACCTCGTACCCCGGCGACACCGACACCCGTTCGGCCGCCGGGCCGAGCAGCCCCGCCGGCCGTTCGCGCGCGCCGAGCAGGGTTCCCGTGCCGTCCTTGCGCCGCAGCGCCGGCGCCAACGCGTCACGTCGGGCCGCCACGGCCGCCCGGGAACGCTCCGCCGAGGTCAGCGCCTCGCGAGCCGCAGTCAGGGCCGTCTCGCAACCCGCCAGTCGGGCCCGCGCCGCCTCGTACTCCCCCTCGACCGCCGGGTCGTCGAGGGCTCCGACCTCCTCGGCCAACGCCTCGTACTCCGCCTGCGCCCGCGCCGCTCGGGACTCGGCGTCGTCCCGAGCCGCCTCGAGCCGTTCGATCTCCGCCTGCGCCGCGCCAGCCCGGGACCGGGCCGCGCCCAACCGGCCGGTCAGGCGGGCCAGCCCCTCGCGCCGGTCGGCGACGGCCCGCGCCGCGTCCCGGAGCCGGCGTTCCTCGTCGGCCAGGGAACGCTCCAGCTCGGCCCGGTGCTCGACCGTGTCCTCCAGTGCCCGCGAGGCCGCCTCCAGAGCGGCCGTCAGTTCGGCCTCCTGCTCACGGATGCGCGCCGCCTCGCGCTCCATCTCCTGCGGATCACGGCCGCGGCGCTCGTCCTCCGGCGGCGCGGAGGCGCTCTTGACCCGCGCCTGCGCCAGGGAAACGGTTCCCCGCACCCGTTCGGCCGACTGGGCCAGCTCGTGCCAGGTCTGCTGGGCCCGTTGCAACCGGGGCGCGAGTTCCCGTACCGCTTCCTCCAGCTCGGCCTCGCGTCGCAGCGCGCCCGCGAGCTCCCGTTCGGCGGCCTCCTTGCGCTGCTTCAGCGCCGCCTCGTCGGCGACCTCGGCGTCCAGCGCGCCCTTCAGGATGACCAGGTCGTCGGCGAGCAACCGCAGTCGCGCGTCCCGCAGGTCCGCCTGGATCACGGCGGCCCGGCGGGCCACCGCCGCCTGGCGTCCGAGCGGCTTGAGCTGTCGGCGCAGTTCGTCGTTGAGGTCCTGCACGCGCGCGAGGTTGGCCTGCATCGCGTCGAGCTTCCGCAGCGCCTTCTCCTTGCGCTTGCGGTGCTTCAGCACGCCGGCCGCCTCCTCGATGAAGGCCCGGCGGCCCATCGGATCGGCGTGCAGCACGGAGTCCAGTTGGCCCTGCCCGACGATGACGTGCATCTCGCGGCCGATGCCGGAGTCGGAGAGCAGCTCCTGGATGTCGAGCAGCCGGCAGGTGTCGCCGTTGATCTGGTACTCGCTGCTCCCGCCGCGGAACATGATCCGCGTGATGGTGACCTCGGCGTACTCGATCGGCAGCGCGCCGTCGGAGTTGTCGATGGTCAGCGAGACCTCGGCGCGCCCCAGGGGCGGGCGGCCCGTCGTGCCGGCGAAGATGACGTCTTCCATCTTCCCGCCGCGCAGAGACTTGGCCCCTTGTTCGCCCATGACCCAGGACAGCGCGTCCACCACGTTGGACTTGCCCGATCCGTTCGGACCGACGACGCAGGTGATCCCCGGTTCGAAGCGCAGGGTGGTCGCGGAAGCAAATGACTTGAAGCCACGCAGGGTCAGGGACTTGAGGTGCACGCCGCCGGACTCTACCTTTCACGTTCGGTTTCACCCATGAAGGTGCAGGGCAGATCAGACGTCAAAGGAATCAACCCCCCCCACCTGGCCCAATGGTGCGGCCCGGGCGGGACGGCCGGCGGGTGAGGGGCCGGCGGTGCGAAGAGGAGCCGGCCGTGAAAGAAAGAAGGGACGCCGGAGCGTCCCTTGCAGATCAAACGGGGCTGGATCGAGCGACGAGTGAAGCGCGGATCAGGTGAGCGCAGGCTCCGCCTGGGGTACGTCGAGGTCGATGCTGTCGAGCAGCGAGTCTCCGTGCTGAGCGGCGGCCGCGTTCAGTGCGTCGTTCTCGGACTGAATTCGTCCGAGCTCGGACTCGAGGTCCTGGACGCGCTGCTGAAGCCGTCGCATCTCGGCGAGGAGTCGCGGGTCGGAACCGCCGACGTAACCGAGAAGCGCCTTTGCCATGATGGATGGTCCTCCACACTGAGTGACCGACCGAGAGCGGTGTGGGTCGTGAGGGAATCGCACCCGCGGATGTCCGGCAGCAACTGACAGTCACTGCGCTTACTACTGCCAACACTGCCAAACAGCTCAGGTGCGCGGGGCTTCCAGCGTCTCACCAAAAAGTTTGACGGTCAACACGATCACGCCCCGTATCGGCGGGCGGCCCGGCCCTCGCCTGCGGCGTGGAGATCATCCTCTTCTCCGAGCCTTCCACGAATCGCGACCGACGGCAACGGCTCCGAGACGAATGCGCAGATCCGACCGTGTGTCGACCATCCAGAGATCTGATCAGTGCATGATCAGTCGATCGGTCATCGGATCGCGAATCCGTCATAGCCACCGCGCGGTGTGCCCCAGATCTCTGTCACTCCGTCGACCCGGCCGGGCGTGTCGGCCGAGCGGAGCCAGTCGAGCAGCCGGTGGCAATTCTCACGTTGACCTTCGGCCACCACCTGTACTCGACCGTCGTCCAGGTTGAGCGCGAAGCCGACCACCTCGCCGATCTCCAGAGCGTTGGCCCTGGTGAACCAGCGGAAGCCCACTCCCTGTACACGGCCGCGCACCCAAGCGGTCAGCCGGACTTCTTCGTTCATGCGTGAACGCTAACCGGGACGTCCGTTTCGCGGCACATCGCCCCCCGGGCCCCATGGCGTACAGTCCCGCTCCAATGAGCTCATCCGTTTGGGTGAGCAAAGATTGATCGCTGAAGGAAGGCACGACGCCGATGGGACGCCACAAACTCCCCGCTCCGCCGCGCAGCGGCGGCGGCAAGCGCGGCACCGCCGTCCGCATCGGCATCGTGGGTGTCCCCGTCGCCCTTGTCCTGGGTACGACGGCGGCCGTCACGATCGGCATCGTCCCGGTCGGCGGCTCCTTCCCCTACGTGGGGACGGACGCCGGCGCGAAGACGGAGGCCAAGGCCTCGCCGTCCGCCCGGGACGAGAACGCGGTACAGGGGCAGGGCGGCCTCGCCGGTCTGCAGGGCCGCGCCTCCACGCCCGCCGCCCCGGGCAGCGCCACCCCGACGCGGCCGGCGTCGCCGTCCCGCTCGGCCTCGGCCACCCCGACGCCCGCCCCCACGCCGACGACGCAGCCCCCGACGCCGAAGCCCTCGGCCCCGACGAGGACGCCGGAGCCGGTGAAGCCGGAACCCGTGACGCCGAAGCCCGTGAAGCCCCGGCCGGTGCAGCCGGAGCCGGAGAAGCCCGCCGCCCCCGCGCCGCAGCCGAAGCCCGAACCCAAGCCGGAGCCCAAGCCCGAGCCCGAGCCGACCAGGAAGCCGTCGGCCCCCGCGCCGACGCCCACGGCTCCCACCCCCTCCGCCGGACACTCCGCCGAGGAGGCGGCCGTGCTGACCCTGGTGAACCAGGAGCGGGCCCAGGCGGGCTGCGGCCCGGTCCGGGCGAATCCGCCCCTGGCGGCGCTGGCGGGCGCCTTCAGCAAGGACATGGCCGTACGGGGCTTCTTCGACCACACCGACCCGGACGGGAACACCCCGTGGAAGCGGGCCGACAACGCGGGCATCTCGGGCCTCGGCGGCGAGAACATAGCCCGCGGTCAGGGTGACGCCGACGCCGTGATGAAGGCCTGGATGAACAGCCCGGGCCACAAGGCGAACATCCTCAACTGCGAGTTCCGCACCCTGGGCGTCGGCGCCCACTTCGCCGCCGGCGGCCCGTGGTGGACCCAGGACTTCGGCTTCTAGAAGAGCGCCGCCCGTGGGCTGGAAGCCCGCCGTCCGGGATCTGGTGCTGTGACCGCGAGCGCGGCGGATCCTAGCCCGCGACGGCGAGCGCGGCGCGACCCGCCAGGACGACGCGGGTGTGCTCGGCGACGCGCCGGCCGAGGTGCTCGGCGGTGGCGATGTCCGACTTGTGGACCGCTTCGGGGCCCTGGTCGGCGTTGGTCTGCGCGGCGGCGCCCGAGAAGAAGCCGAGGCGGTTCAGGTCGTACTCGGAGCCGGTGGTGGAGTTCCAGCCCGGCTTCAGACCGAGGTTGACCCAGCTCATCGCGTGCTGCGCGGCCAGGGTCTGGAAGAACTGCAGCGTGTGCATCTTGTCGCCGCTCTTCGAGCCGGAGTTGGTGAAGCCGGCGGCGACCTTGTCCTGCCAGACGTCCCCGAACCAGCGCTTCGAGGTGGCCTCGGCGAAGACGTGGAAGGCGCCCGACGCGGTGCCCATGTACGTCGGGGAGCCGAAGATGATCGCGTCGGAGGCGTCCAGCAGCTCCCACTGCGCCTCGTCGATCTCGTCGACCTTGACGAGGTGGACGCTCGCGCCGGCGTCGGCGGCTCCCGCCCGGACGGCCTCGGCGACGACCGCCGTGTGGCCGTATCCCGAGTGGTAGGCGACCGAGACGACGGGGGTGGGCGTGATGGCGGACATGGTGGTTCTCCCTCGGGGAAGTGCGCGGTGGGTCGCGTCGCGGCACGACCGCGACGCCCCAAAGAGAACCACTAACTTTTCGAAAGCGCAAGCAGACAGTTAGCGCTACCCGGAGGTAGGCTGGAGCCATGGAGACTCCTGTTCGCACGGAAGCGCCGGCATCGGAACTGCCTTTCGACGTCTTCGCCCGCACCTGCCCGTCCCGGGAAACCCTGGAGCACGTCACGGGACGCTGGGGCAGTCTGACCGTGGGCGCCCTGCGCGACGGCGCCTGTCGCTTCAACGAGCTGCGCCGCCGCGTGGACGGCGTCAGCGAGAAGATGCTCTCCCAGACCCTGCACGCACTGGAACGCGACGGCATAGTCCACCGCGAGGCGCAGCCCACGAACCCGCCTCGCGTCGACTACGAGCTCACCCCCCTGGGCCACGAGGTCGCCGACCGACTGCTCGCCCTGATCCACTTCCTGGAGGGCAGCATGCAAGAGGTGCTCGCCGCCCGGGCGTCCTACGACGAGGCGCGCGGCGGTCGCTGACAGCGCGGGCAGAAGTAGCTCGACCGGTTCATCCAGGGCCGGCGGCGCATCGGAGTCCCGCAACGCCGGCAGGGCTCGTCCTCCCGGCCGTACGCGTCGAGCGAGCGGTCGAAGTAACCGGACTCCCCGTTCACGTTGACGTACAGGCTGTCGAAGCTGGTCCCGCCGACGGCGAGCGCGGCGTTCATGACGTCCCGGACGTGGGAGAGGAGTTCCGCGCTCCGGGGGCGCGTGAGCGTGGCGGTCGGGCGCTCGTAGTGCAGCCGGGCGCGCCACAGGGCCTCGTCGGCGTAGATGTTCCCGACCCCGCTGATCAGCGACTGGTCCAGCAGGGCCCGCTTGACGGTGGTCCGCTTGGCGCGCAGCGCGAGGTGGTAGGCGGCTTCGGGGAAGAGCGGGTCCAGCGGGTCACGGGCGATGTGCGCGATCACGTCGGGGAGCCCGTCGAGGGTGTTCTCGTGCAGGGACAGCCCGCCGAAGGTCCGCTGGTCCACGAAGCGCAGCTCAGTGCCGGTCGCGTCGTCGAAGCGCACGCGGATCCGCAGGTGCTTCTCGTCGGGGGCGCCGACCGGCTGCACCAGCAGCTGTCCGCTCATGCCGAGGTGGCCCAGCACCGACAGGTCCCGTTCCACGAGGGGCAGCCACAGGTACTTCCCGCGCCGCTGCGGCACCCCGATGGTCTCCCCGGTGAGCCGGTCGCCGAAATCGTCGCCGCCGCCCGGGTGTCGCCGCACGGCGCGGGGGTGCAGGACCTCCACGGAGGCGACGGTCCGCCCCGCCACCCAACGCTCCAAACCGCGCCGCACCACTTCGACTTCGGGCAGCTCGGGCACGGTGTTCCTCCGGGAGGGCGGCGGGTCTGGACGTTCCGTCGAGCCTACCGGCCGCCCTTCGGGTGCCCGGAAACGGGACCGCCCCGCCCCTCCGGAGAGGGGCGGGGCGGGGAACATCCCGAAGGAAGGGTCAGACGCCCGGCGACGGTTCGACGGGCGCCGGAGCCCCGCCGTCCTCGGCCGCGGCCGGAGCCGCGACCTCTGCCGGAGCGGCTGCGGCAGCGGCCGCCGCCGCGATCCGCTCGTCCGCGGCGGCGCGAATCCCGCGCCACGCGGACTCGGCCGCCTGCTGTTCCGCTTCCTTCTTGCTGCGGCCGGTGCCGGTGCCGTACGAGACACCACCGACGCGAGCGGCAGCTGTGAAGGTCTTCTCGTGGTCCGGACCGGTCTCGGTGACCAGATATTCCGGTACACCAAGGCCTTCGGCCGCCGTGAGCTCCTGGAGACTGGTTTTCCAGTCCAGGCCGGCCCCGAGGTTGGAGGACTTCTCGATGAGCGGGTCGAAGAGCCGGTGGACCAGCTCCGAGGCCGCTTCGAGGCCCTGATCGAGGTAGACCGCGCCGATCACCGCTTCAAGGGTGTCGGCGAGGATGGAGGCCTTGTCCCGGCCACCCGTGCCCTCTTCGCCCCGGCCGAGCCGGATGAAGGAGCCGAGTTCGAGGCCACGCCCGACCTCCGCCAGTGCGCGCGAGTTGACCACAGCGGCCCGCAGTTTGGCCAGTTGGCCTTCCGGCAGGTCGGGGTGGGTCGTGTACAGCGTGTCCGTGACCACCAGGCCGAGCACGGAGTCCCCGAGGAACTCCAGGCGCTCGTTGGTGGGCAGACCGCCGTTCTCGTACGCGTACGAGCGGTGGGTCAGTGCACGCACCAGAAGGGCGGTCTCGAGTTGGTACCCGAGCCGCCCTTCCAGAAGCACGTGGGACGAGGCCGCGTTGTTACTGTCTGCCTGCTTCTCAGCGTTGGACAGCTCAGACATTGCGCCTCTCACCAGCCGCTCAGACCTCGAGAACCTGGCGCTTGTTGTAGGTGCCGCAGCTCGGGCACGCAATGTGCTGGAGCTTCGGCTCCTGGCAGCGCTCGCACGAAACCAGGTTGGGGACCGCAGCCTTCCACTGCGACCGGCGGTGGCGCGTGTTGCTGCGCGACATCTTCCGCTTCGGAACAGCCACGGCTACTTCTCCTGCTTCTCGGCGGCGCTCTGAACTCCGTCAGATGCAGTGCCGCTCATGTTGTCCTTCTCGTCGTCCTGATCGGTCACGACGAGTTCCTGCAAGGCCGCCCAACGGATGTCGACGGCCTCATGGTGGTGGTCCGGGTCGTCGTTCAGGCTGAGCCCGCAATCGGGGCACAGTCCGAGACAGTCTTCTCGGCACACCGGCTGCAGCGGCAGTGCGAGCACCACCACGTCCCGCAGCACGGGTTCGAGGTCGAACAAGCCGTCCTCGAGGAAGAGCGTGTCCTCGTCGTCCTCGGCGTCGTCGGCCGGTTCCGCCTTGGAGCGGCTCCGGTCGTCGGCGTCAGGGTACGAGAACATCTCCTGGAAGTCCGCCTTGAGCTCGCGCCCGACAGACTCCAGACACCTTACGCACTCCCCCACGGCCGATGCACGGGCGGTGCCTGTGACAAGCACCCCTTCCATGACCGACTCCAGGCGGAGGCTGAGCTTCAGCGGGGAGCCTTCCGGTACCCCGATGACGCCGGCGAGACCGAGGTCCGCCGGTGCCGCGATCTCACGGGACAGCCGCTGCATGGCACCAGGACGCCGGCCCAGCTCGTGCGTGTCGAACACGAGGGGGTCGTGGTGGTCGAGGCGGGTATTCAGGGCCGTTCCTGCTTTCACAGATCGCTGAAGATCAAAGTTTCTGCCGCTTACGGGCAGCATGGATCGCGGTGCATACGCGCGACCGAACAGCCAGGATACCCGCCGCTTCGCTCTGAGCCCAATCCGGACCGGAGGGCTTCCCGCGACCCCGCTAGCGTCCCTGCTCGTACTGCCGCAGCTGGTTCAGGTCGATCATGCTCGTGTCGAAGAAGCTGGTCTCGTCGAGCGCGGGCTGCGGGGGAACCTGCTGTTCGTGCTGGTGTCCGCCCTGGTGCTGCTGGTGCTGCTGGTCCTGGTGTTGCGGGACCTGCTGCTGGTAGGCCCCGTACGGGTCCGGCTGCTGCTGGTAGGAGCCGGCGTAGGGGTCGGGCTGCTGCTGGTAGCCGTACGGATCCTGGTACGCGGCGTACGCGTCCTGCTGGTGGGCCGCGGGCTGCTGGTAGGAGTAGCCGTCGTACACGGGCTCCTGCGGCGCCGGTGCCTGGACCTGGGCCGGGATCATCGGGGCCGCCGGCTCGGCCAGACCGGCCAGGAAGTCGGCGTCGCTCGACGAGCGGCCCTGCTGGAGGCCCGCCGCGTCCTGGGCCGCCATGTGCGCGCCGAGGTCGTCCACGGGCGCGCGCCCGAGCAGCTTCTGACGGCCGCGTCCGACCGCCTCCAGGGTCTTGGACAGCACCGCCTCGAAGGTCGCCAGCTTGGTGTCCACGTAGGCGTCCGCCTGCTCGCGCCGGGTCTGCGGATCCGGGCTGGGCTCGGGGGCGTCGTGGTCCGTCGGATCGTCGTACCCGCTGCCGCCCGGGTCGCGTCCCAGCAGCTTCTCCCGGCCGCGGTCCACCGAGCCGATGGTCTTGCTGAGCACGACCTCGAAGTTGGCGAGTTTGCTGTCGACGTAGTCGTCCGCCTCGGCCCGGATCTCCTCGGCCTCCCGGCGGGCGTCCGCGAGGATCCGGTCCGCCTCGGCCTGCGAGCGGCGCGCGACCTCCGTGTCGGAGATCAGGGAGCCCCGTTGGGCGTGCGCCGTCTCGATGATCCGGTCCGCCTCCCGGCGGGCCTCCTCGACCATCTGCTCCCGGCCGCCGATGAGCTCCCGCGCCTGTGCGAGCGATCCGGGCAGTGCCTCGCGCACCTCTTCGAGCTGCGCGAGCAGCTCCGCGCGATTGATCACGCACGAGGAGGACATGGGCATGGACCGGGCGCCGCCGACGGCCGCGACGATCTCGTCGAGCTTCTTCTGCACGTCCATGGGGGCTCGCACTCTCTCGGCCTCGGGCGGTTCCCGAGTCGGACCCGACGACTGTAAGGCCCCGGGGTGCGGGCCCGGGGCGGAGCGGGGTGACAACGACCCGTCAGCGGTCGCGCAGTCGCTCCAGCAGGGCCGCGTGCACGTGCGCCGGCAGCAGGTGAGCCACGTCGCCGCCCCAGGTGGCGACCTCCTTGACCAGGGAGGAGGACAGGAAGCTGTAGGTGGGGTTGGTCGGCACGAACAGCGTTTCGACGCCCGACAGTCCCATGTTCATCTGGGCCATCTGCAGCTCGTAGTCGAAGTCGCTGACGGCGCGCAGGCCCTTGACGATGGCCGGGATGTCCCGCTGCTTGCAGAAGTCGACCAGCAGTCCGTGGAAGGACTCGACCTCGACGTTCCCGTAGTCGGCCGTCGCCTCCCGGATCAGCTCGATCCGCTCCTCGACGGTGAACAACCCCTGCTTGGACTGGTTGATCATCACGGCGACGTGGACCACGTCGTAGAGCCGGGAGGCCCGGCCGATGATGTCGAGGTGTCCGTTGGTGATGGGGTCGAACGACCCCGGACAGACGGCGCGGCGCAACTGAACTCCCTCGTTCATGAGTCTTCGCTGGTGAAAGCGGCGCGACCGTACCAAAGGGTGCCCTCGCCGTACTTCCGTGACCGGAGCGGTTCGAAGCCGTCGGGCCACGGGAAGGCACCGCTCCTGGTGCTGCGTTCCACGGTGACCAGTGCGTCCTCCGTGAGCCAGCCATTGGACCGGAGTGTGAGGAGGATCTCCCGGAGTTCCTCGTGCTCCACGACGTACGGCGGGTCCAGGAAGACGATGTCGTACGGCTCCCCGTGGGAGGGGACCGCCACGATCTGTTCGGCCCTGCCCGCACGGAATTCGGCGCCCGGCAGGCCCACCGAGGTGATGTTGTCCTTGATCGCCTTGGCGGCCTTCGCGTCGGGCTCGACGAGCAGCGCCCGTTCGGCGCCGCGGGAGAGGGCCTCCAGGCCCACCGCGCCGGAGCCCGCGTAGAGGTCGAGCACGCGGGCGCCCTCCACGCCGTGCAGGGACTCCCAGGTGGAGAAGAGCCCTTCGCGCATCCGGTCCGAGGTCGGGCGGGTGCCGGTGCCGGGCGGCACGGCCAGCCGTCGCCCGCCGGCGCTGCCGGCGATCACGCGGGTCATCTGGGGTCCTTCGGTGGGGAGACGGAGAAACGTTCAGCGGTTCAACGATAGGTCGTCGTCCTCAGCCCTTCTCCAGGTACTCCTCTCGCTCGGTGTCCAGCAGGGTGTCCAGGGCGGTCCGCAGGCCGGGCAGGTGCGCCAGCTCGGGGTCTTCGGCGACGACGCGGGTGGCCTCCTCCCGTGCCTGGGCGATGACCTCCTCGTCCTCGATGACGGCGAGCATGCGCAGCGAGGAGCGGACACCGGACTGGGCCTGCCCCAGGACGTCGCCCTCGCGCCGCTGCTCCAGGTCGATCCGGGAGAGTTCGAAGCCGTCGAGGGTGGCGGCGACGGCGGCGAGCCGGGCCCGGGCGGGGCTCGCCTCGTGCATCTCGCTGACCAGCAGGCACAGTCCGGGCGCCGAGCCGCGGCCGACGCGGCCGCGCAGCTGGTGGAGTTGGGACACCCCGAACCGGTCCGCGTCCATGATCACCATGACCGTGGAGTTGGGGACGTTCACCCCGACCTCGATGACGGTGGTGGCGACCAGCACCTTGACCTCGCCGGCGGTGAAGCGGCGCATGACGGCGTCCTTGTCCGCGGGGTCCATCCGCCCGTGGAGCACTTCGACGCCCAGCCCGGCGAGCGGGCCCCGGGCGAGCTGGTCGGCGATCTCCAGGACGGCCAGCGGGGGTCGTTTGTCGCCGTCCTCCTCGGCTGCCTTCTTCTTCTTGGGCTCGTCCTCGCCGTCGCCGATGCGCGGGCACACGACATACGCCTGGTGGCCGTTCTCGACCTCTTCCCGCACCCGTTCCCAGGCGCGCGCGAGGAAGTGCGGCTTGTCCTTGGCGGGCACCACGTGGGTGGCGATGGGGGAGCGGCCGGCGGGCAGCTGGTCCAGTACGGAGGTCTCCAGGTCGCCGAAGACCGTCATCGCGACCGTGCGCGGGATCGGGGTCGCGGTCATCACCAGCAGGTGCGGGGGTTGTTTGCCCTTCGAGCGCAGCGCGTCGCGCTGTTCGACGCCGAAGCGGTGTTGTTCGTCGACCACGACCAGGCCGAGGTCGTGGAACTGCACCTTGTCCTCGATCAGGGCGTGGGTGCCGATGACGATGCCGGCTTCGCCGGTGACCAGGTCCAGCAGCGCCCGGCGCCTGGCAGGGGCCCCCATCGAGCCGGTGAGCAGTGTGACCTTGGTGCCCTGGTCGGATCCGCCCAGCAGGCCGCCCTCGGCGAGTTCGCCCATCATCTCGGTGATGGAGCGGTGGTGCTGTTGGGCGAGCACCTCGGTGGGCGCGAGCATCGCGGCCTGTCCCCCGGCGTCGACGACGGCCAGCATGGCCCGCAGGGCGACCATCGTCTTGCCGCTGCCGACCTCGCCCTGGAGCAGGCGGTGCATGGGGTGGTCGGTGGCGAGGTCGTCGAAGATCTCCTTGGAGACGGTCCGCTGGCCCTCGGTGAGGGTGAAGGGCAGCTTCGCGTCGAAGGCGTCGAGGAGTCCGCCCGGGCGGGGCCGGCGCGGGACGGCCGGGAGTTGGGAATCGGCGTGCCGGCGGCGGGCGAGGGCGACCTGGAGGACGAACGCCTCGTCCCACTTGAGTCGTTGGCGGGCGTCCTCCACGTCGGCCTTGGTGGTCGGGCGGTGGACCTTCAGCAGGGCCTCGGTGAGCGGGACCAGTCCGCGGCCCTCGCGCAGGGCGGCGGGGAGCGGGTCGACGGCCTCGCGGACGCCGGGCAGGACCGCGTCGACGCATTTGGCGATCTTCCAGGACTCCAGTTGCTTGCAGGCGGGGTAGATCGGGATGAGCCGGCCCGCGAAGGCGGCCGCGGCGTCAGCCCCGCCGGTGTCGTCCGCGTCCTTGCCGAGCGGCTCGTAGGCGGGGTGGGCGAGCTGGAGCTTGTGGTTGAACCGGGAGACCTTGCCGGCGAACATCGCGCGGCTGCCGGGCAGCAGGTCCTTGTGCGGTTTGTGGACGCCGGAGCCGAAGAAGACCAGTTGGAGCCGGCCGCTGCCGTCCGTGATGGTGACTTCGAGGCGCTTTCCGCCGCCCCGGCCGCCCTGGTAGGTCAGCAGTCTCGCGTCGGCGACCTGAGCGACGACCGTGACGTGCTCGTCGAGCTGGTCGGCGAGGTCCGCGAGGGAGGTCAGCTCGCCGCGCTCGGCGTACCGCCGGGGGTAATGGTGGAGCAGGTCCAGGGCCGTGTGCAGGCCGAGGTGCTCGGCCAGCACCTTGGCGGTGGCGGGGCCGAGGGTCTTCTTGAGGTCTTCGTCGAGCGCGGGCACGTGTTCCATTGCACACCATGGCGCCGACAAGCCCGTCCTTCGACCCTTATTCGACCCCGATGAGGAGCGGCGCCGAGTACCGTCCACCCCGGTAGGTGACCGTGTCGACGGCCAGGTGCCCGTGTTGTACGTAGGCCTCCAGGCGGGCGGCGAGGGCGTCCGGGACGTCCTCGCCGAGCACCAGGGTGACGAGTTCGCCGCCGGAGCCGAGCATGCGGTCCAGGACGGCCTCGGCGGTCTCCGGCAGGCCGGGGCCGATGACGGCGACGTCGCCGTCGATGAGCCCGAGCACGTCGCCGGCCTGGCAGATTCCGGCGGAGGTGAAGGACTGCCGTTCCGCGACGGCGAGTTCCCCGTAGCGGGTGGCGCCGGCCGCCGCCGTCATGGCGACCACGTCCTCGTCGAAGCTGGCGTCCGGGTCGTGCACGGCGAGCGCCGCCAGGCCCTGGACCGCCGAGCGGGTGGGGATCACGGCGACCCGCACCCCCTCGGCGCGGGCCTGTTCCGCCGCGGCCGCGGCGGCCCCCCGCCACTCGGAGTCGTTGGGCAGCAGCACCACCTCGCGGGCGTGGGCCCGGCGGATGGCGTCGACCAGTTCGGCGGGGGCGGGGGCGGCGTCGGGGCGGGCGAGCACGGTGGTCGCGCCGGCCTCCCCGCACAGTCCGGCCAGTCCCTCGCCCGGCACCACGGCGACCGCGGCCCGCTGGGCGCGCGGGGCGCCGGCCCGGCGTCGTTCGTCGCCGAAGTGGGTGATGCGGATCCGGTAGGGCCGTCCGGCGACGACGCCGGCCTCGACGGCGGCGCCCGGGTCGTCGACGTGGACGTGCACGTTCCAGAGCCCGTCACCGCCGACCACGACGAGGGAGTCGCCGAGCCCGTCGAGGCGGGCGCGCAGTTCCCCGACGGCGGGCTCGCCGGCCTCCAGCAGGTAGATCACCTCGTACGCGGGCCCGCCGTGCTCCTCGGCGCACGGCTGCGGCGGTCGGGGTACGGGCACGGCCCGGCCGCGGACGGGTTCGGCGGCCGGTTCGCGGCCGGAGAGCGCCTGCCACAGGGCGCCGAGCACGGCCACCACTCCGCAGCCCCCCGCGTCGACCACCCCGGCCCGGCTCAGCGCGGCGAGCTGCCCCGGGGTCTCGGCGAGGGCGGCGCGGGCTCCGTCGTAGGCGGCGCGGGCCACGTCGGCGGCGTTGCCTGCGGCGGCCCCGGCCGTGTGGCCGGCGCGGGCCGCGGCGGCGGCGACGGTGAGCATGGTCCCCTCGACGGGGTGCGCGACGGCCTGGTAGGCCTCCTCGGCGGCGCGGGTGAGCGCCTGCGCCAGGAGCGGGCCGGGGCCGCGTCCGTCGGGTTCGGCGCCGAGGACGTCGGCGACGCCGCGGAGCAGTTGGGCGAGGATCGTGCCCGAGTTGCCCCGGGCGCCTATCAGGGCGCCGTGCGCGTAGGCCCGTGCGGCCTCGGGCAGGGACAGGGGGCCGGGGGCGGGTTCCCGAGCGGGCTCGGGCGTGGTGTCGGTCACGTCGCCGGCGGCCGAGGCCCAGGCGGCCGCCAGCTCGCGGGCGGCCGATTCGGCGGTCAGGTAGAGGTTGGTGCCGGTGTCCGCGTCGGCGACGGGGTAGACGTTGATCGCGTCGATGTCCTCGCGGGCCCGGCCCAGGGCGGTCAGGGCGAGCGAGCTCCAGGTGCGCACCGCTTCGGCGTCGAGGGTGTGCGACTGAGGCTCGTAAGGCACCGGGCGTTCCTCCTTGTGCGGGCCGGGGTTCACCGCAGGGTAACCAAGGGCGGCCGGCGCCTCGGGACCGCGGGGCGTGGCCGGCGGGCGCCATGGTAGTTTTCTTGGACCGGCACAGACGTTGTATGCTGCTCCGGTTGCCCGATGAGAGTCGGGCCATTCCCCCGGCAAACCACTTCGGATCTCTGATTCCGGTGCGCCGGATTCACTGTAAGTGCATCTGAAGTCTTTGGAGTGACCTGTGGCTGCCAACTGCGACGTTTGCGCCAAGGGGCCGAGCTTCGGCAACAACATCTCCCACTCGCACCGCCGCACCTCGCGTCGCTGGAACCCGAACATCCAGCGCGTCCGTGCCGTGGTCAATGGGACGCCGAAGCGCCTCAACGCCTGCACCTCGTGCATCAAGGCCGGCAAGGTCTCGCGCTGACGCCTCACGTCGTAGCGCAGCCCTTTCCGGTTGCCAAGAAGGCCGGCCCACCTGGTGGGCCGGCCTTTTGCCTTGCCTGAGCGAGTGCGGAGAGCTCCCGGGAACCCGTCGTGGGTTCCCGGGAGCTCTTCGTGCGTTCAGGCCCGCCACTGCCAGGCGTGGTCCACGGGGCCGATGCCGCCGCCGAGCGCGAAGCCCGCGGCGATGGCCCCGGTGACGTACTCCTTGGCCGCGGTGACGGCATCGGGGACGTCGAGGCCCTTCGCGAGGCCCGCCGCGATCGCGCTCGCGAGGGTGCAGCCCGTGCCGTGCGTGTGCCGGTTGTCGTGCCGGGGTGCGCGCAGCCACCGCTCGTCGGATCCGTCGGTGAGCAGGTCCACGGCCTGGTCGCCGTGGGCCCGCAGGTGTCCGCCCTTGATCAGCGCCCACCGGGGGCCGTGCCCGAGGATCGCGTCGGCGGCCCGCCGCATGTCGTCCTCGCTCTCCACCACCAGCCCGGTGAGCCGGGTCACCTCGTCGAGGTTCGGGGTGGCGACGGTGGCCCGCGGCAGGAGTTCCTTGCGCACGGCGTCCAACGCCGAGTCGGCGAGCAGCGCGTCCCCGTGCTTGGAGACGCCGACGGGGTCCACGACCGCCGGGGCGCGGGTACCGGCCAGCAGTTCGGCGACCGTCTCCACCAGCGACGCGGAGGACAGCATCCCCGTCTTGACCGCCTGTACGCCGATGTCGTCCACCACGGCCCGGTACTGGGCCGTGACGGCCTCGGCGGGCAGTTCCCAGGCCCCGTGCACACCGAGCGAGTTCTGGGCCGTCACGGCGGTCAGCACGCTCATCCCGTGCACGCCGAGCGCCAGCATCGTCTTGAGGTCGGCCTGGATGCCCGCGCCGCCGCCGGAGTCGGATCCGGCGACGGTCAGGCACAGCGGGGGACGGTTCATCGCGCGGGCTCCTCGGCGGCCGGGTCGGCGCCGAAGTGGTCCCACCCGCCGGTGCTGGTCCAGGGGGCGCCGTCCACGGTCACCTGGGGTGCGGCGGAACGGTTCTGGACCTCCCCGATGACCTTCCAGCGGGCGGGCAGCTTCACGTCGGGCGGGAAGGTGGCCACGATGGCGTGGTCCTCTCCCCCGGTCAGGACCCACTGGAGCGGGTCCACGCCGACGGCCTGGCCGATGTCGTGCATCTGGCTGGGGATGTCGACGGCCGCCGAGCGCAGGTCGATCCGTACCTTGCTGGCCTCGGCGATGTGCCCGAGGTCCGCGACCAGGCCGTCGCTGACGTCGGTCATGGCGGTGGCGCCGAGTCCGGCGGCGGCGGGGCCCGCGTGGTACGGCGGTTCCGGGCGCCGGTGCGCCTCGACGAAGGCCCGCGGGGAGCGGAAGCCGCGCGAGAGCACCGCGAAACCGGCCGCGGACCAGCCCAGCCAGCCGGTGACGGCCACCACGTCGCCGGGCTGGGCGCCGGAGCGCAGCACGGGCTCGTGGTTGCGCAGGTCGCCCAGGGCGGTGATGGCGACGGTGATGGTGTCGCCCCGTACGACGTCGCCGCCGACCACGGCCGCGCCCGCGACCTGGCATTCGTCGCGGATGCCGTCCATCAGCTCGGTGGGCCAGGTGACCGGCAGTTCCGCCGGGACGACGAGGCCGAGGAGCAGTGCGGTCGGCACCGCGCCCATCGCCGCGATGTCGGCGAGGTTCTGCGCGGCGGCCTTGCGGCCGACGTCGTAGGCCGTGGACCAGTCGCGCCGGAAGTGCCGGCCTTCCAGCAGGATGTCCGTGCTCGCCACGACCCGCCGGTCGGGGGCCGACACCACCGCGGCGTCGTCTCCGGGTCCGAGCCGGACCGCCGGGGTGGTGGTGAGCCGTGAGGTGAGCTCTCGAATGAGCCCGAACTCCCCCAGCTCGCCCACAGTGCCCTTCATCGCTGTGCCCCTTCTTGCCCAGTCCGCTTGCGGTCGCGAGCCGTCACAGCTCTGGGTACCGTCAACAGATACGTCAACTTCTGCTCTCCGTGCGCCTCGCCGTGCGTGGAGCCGGGCTCGCGGGTCTCCCCGTGACGCTCGGCGACGCGGTACCGTGGCGTCCCTTCTTCCTCGGGCCCACCCGATGTCCCCGGGCCCACCCGAAGGTTAGGGGAAATGATCCTCGTGGCCGCCCTGGAGGTTCCGTGGTACAGGCGTACATCCTCATTCAGACCGAGGTGGGCAAGGCGTCGTTCGTCGCCGAGTCCATCGGCCAGATCCCGGGGGTGATCCAGGCCGAGGACGTGACGGGCCCGTACGACGTGATCGTGCGCGCCCAGGCGGACACCGTCGACGATCTCGGCCGCATGGTGGTCGCCAAGGTCCAGCAGGTGGAGGGGATCACCCGCACCTTGACCTGCCCGGTGGTCCATCTGTAGCCCCCGTCTACTCTTGGCCGGTGATGTCCCTCCACCGCCGGCCCCTGCGTCTACTGGTCCTTCCCGCCTTCGCGGTCCTGCCGGCCCTCGCCGGCTGTTCCTCGGGCGATGCCGAGGCCCGGGTGGATCCGCCGCCCACGCCGCCCGCCGACGTCGCGGGGCTCTGTGCGGCACTGCACGAGGAGCTCCCGGAGAAGGTGGCCGGCCTGGCGCGGACCACCACCCGACCCGAGTCGGATCTGACCGCCGCGTGGGGCGGCTCGGCGATCGTACTGCGGTGCGGTGTCCCCAAGCCGCCCAAGATGTCGGATCCGAAGCAGGACGGTGTCGAGGTCAACGGAGTCGGTTGGCTGCTGGAGAAGCTTCCCGCCGACGCGGGCGGCGGTTTCCGGTTCACCACCGGGGCGCGGCTGGCGTACACGGAGGTCCTGGTCGACAAGGAGCATGCCACGGATGCGGGGATGCTGGTCGATCTCTCCGCGGCCGTCGCCAAGACCGTGCCGGTGGGCATCTCCTCGTACTGAGTCGTCCCGCCCGACCGCCGCCCCGCGGCCTTCCCCACTCACGCTGACCGCCCGCCGGGATCCCGGCGGGCGGTCAGCGTTCGTGTGCGTACGGGTCGGGCCGTGCCAGCCCCTGTCGTCAAAGTTTCGCCTGGCCCGGCGCCACTTCGACGACGGGACCTAGCGCAGCCCGGTGGAGCGGCGCAGGGCCGCCTCGATCAGGCGGTCCACCAGCTCCGGGTACTCGATGCCCGACTCCTGCCACATGCGCGGGTACATGGAGATCGGGGTGAAGCCCGGCATGGTGTTGATCTCGTTGATGACGAAGGTGCCGTCCTCGGTGAGGAAGAAGTCGGCGCGCACCAGGCCCTCGCAGGACGCGGCGTCGAAGGCCTCGATCGCGAGCCGGCGCACCTCGGCGGTCTGCTCGGCGGTGAGCGGGGCGGGAACGATCCCGGAGGCGGAGTCGATGTACTTCGCCTCGAAGTCGTAGAAGTCGTGGCTGGAGACCGGCGGGATCTCGGCGGGGACGCTCGCGCGCGGCCCGTCCTCGAACTCCAGCACCCCGCACTCGATCTCGCGGCCGCGCAGCAGCGCCTCCACGATGATCTTCGGGTCGTGGCGGCGGGCCTCGTCGATCGCGGCGTCCAGGCCGGACGCGTCGTCCACCTTGGTGATGCCGATGGAGGATCCCGCGCGGGCGGGCTTCACGAACAGCGGCCAGCCGTGTTCGGCGGCGAAGTCCAGGATCTTCGCGGTGGCGGCGGGCCGGTCGGCCTCCCACTCGCGCGGGCGGACGGTCACGTACGGGCCGACGTTCAGTCCGAAGGACGTGAACACCCGCTTCATGTAGTCCTTGTCCTGGCCGACGGCCGAGGCGAGGACGCCGGAGCCGACGTAGGGGATGCCGGAGAGCTCCAGCAGGCCCTGGAGGGTGCCGTCCTCGCCGTACGGGCCGTGCAGCACGGGGAAGACGACGTCCACCTCGCCGAGGGCCTTGGGGACGGCGCCCGGCTCGGTGTACACGACCTCGCGGTTGGCCGGGTCGACGGAGAGGACGACGCTGCCGTCCTCGGAGTCGGCCAGGTCCTCGACGCTCGGGAGCACCCGCTCGGCGATGGCCATGCGGGAGGGCTCGTCGGCGGTCAGCGCCCACCGGCCGTCCGTGGTGATGCCGATGGGCAGCACCTCGTACTTGGACCGGTCGATGGACCGCAGCACGGCGCCCGCCGTGACGACCGAGATGGCGTGTTCCGAGCTGCGGCCGCCGAACACGACGGCCACGCGGGGCTTGCGGCCCTGCTGCTCAGGGGTCTGGGGGAGGTTCTCGCTGCTCATATCGCCACGAGGGTACCCGCTCAGACGTCCGGAATGGAGTCAGCGCCGTTCCGGTTTGGCGCTGCGTCCCATGAGTTCCTTGAGCGCGACCAGCGTGGGCTTCCCGTGGTGCACGATGTCGACCACCGTGTCGGTGATCGGCATGTCCACTCCGTACCGGCGTGCCAGATCCGCCACGGACTGGCAGGACTTGACCCCTTCCGCGGTCTGTCGGGTGACCGCGATGGTCTCCTCCAGGGTCATCCCCCGGCCCAGGTTGATGCCGAACGTGTGGTTGCGGGAGAGCGGCGAGGAGCAGGTGGCGACGAGGTCGCCGAGGCCCGCGAGACCGGAGAAGGTGAGCGGGTCGGCGCCCATCGCGAGGCCCAGGCGGGTGGCTTCGGCGAGGCCGCGGGTGATGAGCGAGCCCTTGGTGTTGTCACCGAGTCCCATGCCGTCCGCGATGCCGACGGCGAGGCCGATGACGTTCTTGACGGCGCCGCCGAGTTCGCAGCCGATGACGTCGGTGCTCGTGTACGGGCGGAAGTACGGGGTGTGACAGGCCGCCTGGAGGCGCCGGGCCACGGCGTCGTCCACGCAGGCCACCACGGAGGCGGCGGGCTGGCGGGCGACGATCTCGCGGGCCAGGTTGGGGCCGGTGACCACGGCGACGCGCTCGGCGGGGACCTTGGCCACCTCCTCGATGACCTCGCTCATCCGCTTGGCGGTGCCGAGTTCGATGCCCTTCATCAGCGAGACGAGCACGGTGTCGGGGGCCAGCAGGGGAGCCCATTCGGCGAGGTTGCCGCGCAGGGTCTGGGAGGGCACGGCGAGGACGGTGAAGTCGGCGCCGCGGGCGGCCTCGGCCGGGTCGGTGGTGGCCCGGATGTTGGCGGGGAGTTCGACGCCGGGGAAGTAGTCCGGGTTGGCCCGGTCGGTGTTGACGGCGTCCACCAGCTCCTGCCGGCGGCCCCACATCGTCACCTCGCAGCCGGCGTCGGCGAGCACGACGGCGAACGCCGTGCCCCACGAGCCGGTTCCGAACACGGTTGCCTTCACGGGACCTGTCACTTCTTGCCCTCCCCCGCGGCGTTGCGCCGCTGCTGCGCCCTGGCTTGGCGATGGTCGTACGGCTGCGCGGGCGCGCTTTCGCCCCGCAACTCCTCCAGCAGCTCGGTGATGGCCGCCATGATGACCTCGGTGACCTCCTTGAGCACGTCCGGGGTGGGTTCCCGGCCGTGGAAGGCGGAGAGGTCCACGGGCGGTCCGGCGAGCACCTGGAGGGTCTTGCGCGGGAACAGCCGGAGCTTGTCGGTCTTCGCGTAGGGCGGCATCGCGAGATTCGCGCCCCATTGGGCCACCGGAATGACGGGGGCCTTGGTGATCAGTGCCACGCGGGCCGCACCGGTCTTGCCGGCCATCGGCCACATGTCGGGATCGCGGGTGAGGGTGCCTTCCGGGTAAAAGGCCACGCATTCACCGCCTTCGATGGCCGCGACGGCCGCCCTGAATGCGTCGAGGGCGTTGGTGGTCTCCCGGTACACGGGGATCTGACCGGAACCGCGGAGGATCATGCCGACAAAAGGCACCTTGAAGAGGCCGGCCTTCGCGAGCAATCGGGGCACCCGGCCGGTGTTGTACTGGAAGTGCGCGTACGAGAGCGGGTCCAGATACGAGTTGTGATTGACGGCGGTGATAAATCCCCCGTCGGCCGGAATGTGCTCCATTCCCCGCCAGTCCCGCTTGAAGAGCACTACCAGCGGCGGTTTCGCGATGACCGCCGCCAGGCGGTACCAGAAGCCGATTCTGCGGCGGGACACTCGAACACCTTCCTCTAGGACCGGTGCGCGGCTTGGGCACCTCGTCGGCCGGACAAGTGTGGCCCCAGGCCCGGTCTCTGTCGAGAACACCGTACGCCCCGCTCACACCGCCCGGCCTCCCCTCTGCCCGGGCGGAGGTGACAATGGGCCGACTGATGACCTGGCCATGACCTGACGATGGCTCGAGCGCGTGCGGGAGCGCACCGGAGGGAAGGGGTCCGCCACGAACGCCGTCTGGAGTCTGGTCGTCCCGTTGAAGCCGCTGGCGCTTGCCAAGAGCCGTCTCGCGGCGGCCGTCGGAGGCTCTCGTCCGGGGCTCGCGCTGGCCTTCGCGCAGGACACCGTGGCAGGGGCGCTGGCCTGTGCGGCCGTCGCGGATGTGGTGGTCGTCACGGACGACCGCGTGGCCGGCCGGGAACTGGCCCGGCTGGGCGCCCGGATCGTCGCGGACGCGCCGGGCGCCGGGCTGAACGCCGCCCTGGCCCACGGGGAGCGGGCCGTGCGACGGCGGCGGCCCCGGGCGGCGGTGGCCGCGATGAACGCCGATCTGCCGGCCTTGCGGCCACCCGAATTGCTACGGGTGCTCGATGACGCCTCGAAATTTCCCCGAGCATTTCTGGCGGATGCGGCGAGAATCGGGACGACGTTGCTTTCGGCTGCTCCGGACGTGGAATTGGCACCCTCGTTCGGCGGCCCCTCGCGGGCCCGCCATTTCGCCTCGGGGGCGGTGGAAATAGCCCTGTCGGACGTCGACAGCGTGCGCCGGGACGTGGACACCGCGGCGGATCTGCGGACGGCCCTCGCGCTCGGCGTGGGGCGTCACACCGCCCGATACAGTGCCGGTATGCAGGCGACCGCGTACACGTACGACTCCCAGACCCGCAGTGGCAGCGTGCTGCTGGACGACGGCACCCCGGTGTCCTTCGAAGCCCCGGCCTTCGACGCGGGCGGCCTGCGGCTGCTGCGTCCCGGGCAGCGGGTGCGCATCGAGACGGACGGCGAGGGCGGGACGCTGCGGATCACCCTGATCACGCTCCAGACCTTCTGAGGTCCGCCCCGGTCGCCTCCGCGCCCGTCCCCGACGGGACTTCCCCCCTCCGGACAGCACCGCGGGCCGGCTTCCCCCCGCGGGGGAAGCCGGCCCGGCGTGTGTGACTCCCGCCCCTACTTCTTGCGGGCGGTCGTCTTCTTCGCGGTGGCCTTGCGCGTCGCCGTCTTCTTGGCGGGCGCGGTCGTCTTCGCGGTCGCCTTCTTGGCCGCCGGAGCGGTCTTCTTGGCGGTGGCGGTGGTCTTCTTGGCCGCCGGAGTGGCCTTCTTGACCGTGGTCGCCTTCTTGGCCGCCGCCGGGGTGGACTTCTTCGCGGCCGTCTTCTTGACGGTCGCCGTGGCCTTCTTGGCCGTGGTCTTCTTCGCGGTCGCCTTCTTCGCGACCGTGGTCTTCGCGGCGGCCTTCTTGGCGGTGGTCGCCCTCTTGGCCGCGGCCTTCTTGACCGTGGCGGAAGCGCCGCCGGACAGGCTGCCCTTGGGGGCCTTCTTCACGGCCACCTCGTCGCCCTTGGGGAGCTTCTTCGTGCCGCTGACCAGGTCCTTGAAGCCCTGGCCAGCTCGGAATCGGGGAACCGAGGTCTTCTTGACCCGGACGCGCTCACCCGTCTGCGGGTTGCGGGCGTAACGGGCGGGGCGGTCGACCTTCTCGAACGAGCCGAAGCCCGTGACCGAGACCCGGTCGCCCGCGACCACGGCGCGGACCATCGCGTCCAGTACCGCGTCGACAGCGTCCGCGGCCTGCTGACGGCCGCCCAGCTTGTCGGCAATCGCTTCTACGAGCTGCGCCTTGTTCACGTCTTCCCCTTCGGAGACTTCGCCAGAACGAATGTGTTCAAGCTTATTTCGCACGTTAGGCGGATATATACCGCAAATCAAACACGAAACGGGCTAATCACCCTAGTGCCGCAACGTTGTAGGCCGTTACGGAGTTCCTTCGCATCAGTCGCCTTCAGGGAATCGACCCTCGTCGAGGTCCTTCATCAACCTGTCCAGGCGCCTTGCCGCATCGGCGAGATCGTGCTTCGACGCGGCCGTGACGACCAACAGCTTCCGGGACAGCGCCATCCTTACGCCCTCCGGGACTTGCAGTGTGCGCACCCTTGTGTGTGCTTCTTTCAATCGGTCCGCGACGAGTTCGTAGAGCTCAAGTTGACTGTCGCGTTCCATGCACAGATTGTGCCATCTGGGGCGAGTTGTCGCCTCACGGGGCCTCAACACACGGCTGTGCCCCCCGCCGGAGGGCGAGGGGCACAGTGTTGTCGATGTGATCACCCGAAGGCGAATAAGCGCTGATCAGGCTGGAATCAGACGCGAATCGTGCGGGGCTTGTGGCCCGGCCGGGTGCTTTCGTACGTGGCGATGTCCGCTTCGTTCTGAAGGGTGAGCGAGATGTCGTCCAGCCCCTCCAGCAGACGCCAGCGGGCGTTGTCGTCGAGTTCGAACTCGGCCTCGACGCCCTCGGCTCGGACCTGGCGGTCGACCAGGTCGACCGTGATCTCGGCATCGGGGTCCGCCTCGGTGAGCTGCCAGAGCCGCTCGACGGTCTCCTGCGGCAGGACCACGGTCAGCAGGCCGTTCTTCAGCGAGTTGCCGCGGAAGATGTCGGCGAAGCGGGAGGAGATGACCGTCTTGAAGCCGAAGTTCTGCAGGGCCCAGACGGCGTGCTCGCGCGAGGAACCGGTACCGAAGTCGGGTCCCGCGACCAGCACGGTCGCGCCGGCGCGCTCCGGGCGGTTCGTGACGAACTCCGGGTCCTTGCGCCAGGCCTCGAACAGCCCGTCCTCGAACCCGTCGCGGGTGATCTTCTTCAGCCAGTGGGCCGGGATGATCTGGTCGGTGTCGACGTTGCTGCGGCGCAGCGGGACGGCCCGTCCGGTGTGGGTGGTGAAGGCTTCCATGGTTCAGACTCCGGCGGTCGCGTCGGCGGCGGACAGGTCGGCGGGCGAGGCCAGATGGCCCAGCACGGCGGTGGCCGCGGCCACCTGCGGGGAGACCAGGTGGGTCCGTCCGCCCTTGCCCTGCCGGCCCTCGAAGTTGCGGTTGGAGGTGGACGCGGAGCGCTCACCGGGCGCCAGTTGGTCGGGGTTCATGCCCAGACACATCGAGCAGCCCGCGTGCCGCCATTCGGCGCCGGCCTCCTTGAAGACCTTGTCCAGACCCTCTTCGACGGCCTGGAGGGCGACCCGGACCGAGCCCGGAACGACCAGCATCCGTACGCCCTCGGCGACTTTGCGGCCCTCGATGATGCCGGCGACGGCGCGCAGGTCCTCGATGCGGCCGTTGGTGCACGAACCTACGAAGACGGTGTCGACGTTGATGTCGCGCAGCGGCTGCCCCGCGGTCAACCCCATGTATTCCAGGGCCTTTTCGGCGGCGTGGCGCTCCGAAGCGTCCTCGTACGAAGCAGGGTCGGGGACGTGCGCGGACAGCGGCGCGCCCTGGCCCGGGTTGGTGCCCCAGGTGACGAACGGGGACAGTGCGGTGCCGTCGATGACGACCTCCGCGTCGAAGACCGCGTCGTCGTCGGTGCGCAGGGTCCGCCAGTACGCGACGGCCGCGTCCCACTCCTCGCCCCGGGGGGCGTGGTCGCGACCCTCCAGGTAGTCGAAGGTGGTCCGGTCCGGGGCGATCATTCCCGCGCGGGCGCCGGCCTCGATCGACATGTTGCAGATGGTCATCCGGCCTTCCATCGACAGCTTCTCGATGGCCTCGCCGCGGTATTCCAGGATGTAGCCCTGGCCGCCGCCGGTACCGATCCTGGCGATGATCGCCAGGATCAGGTCCTTCGCCGTGACGCCCTCGGCCAGCGCGCCGGTGACGGTGATCGCCATCGTCTTCGGGCGGGCCAGCGGCAGCGTCTGGGTGGCGAGCACGTGCTCGACCTGGCTGGTGCCGATGCCGAAGGCCAGCGCGCCGAAGGCGCCGTGGGTGGAGGTGTGGGAGTCGCCGCAGACCACGGTGGTGCCCGGCTGGGTCAGGCCCAGCTGCGGTCCCACGACGTGGACGACGCCCTGCTCCACGTCGCCCAGCGAGTGCAGGCGCACGCCGAACTCGGCGCAGTTCTTGCGCAGCGTCTCCAGCTGGGCCCGCGAGACCGGGTCCGCGATCGGCTTGTCGATGTCGATCGTGGGGGTGTTGTGGTCCTCGGTCGCGATGGTGAGGTCGAGGCGGCGGACCTTGCGGTCGGCCTGCCGCAGGCCCTCGAACGCCTGGGGGCTGGTCACCTCGTGCAGGAGGTGCAGATCGATGAAGAGCAGATCGGGCTCGCCCTCCGCGCGCCGGACGACATGGTCGTCCCAGACCTTCTCCGCGAGTGTCCTACCCATCGCTTTCCCTCCGGCCGGCCGGTTGTGCCGGCGCTTATTAGAGATCCGGTGCGCCTGATCGTCCGTACCCCACGCGCCGGACCGAGGCTCGGACCCAGTGGTTCGTGGACCCGCACATACAGACTCGCTGGTTCTTGGAAAAATTGAACTTGCGTTTCACAGTGTGAGACGCGAATATCGTTTCATGGACAACTCTAGCGGCGTCGGCGTTCTCGACAAGGCAGCTCTGGTATTGAGCGCACTGGAGTCCGGTCCGGCCACCCTCGCCGGGCTGGTCGCGGCGACAGGGCTCGCACGACCCACGGCACATCGCCTTGCCGTGGCACTGGAACACCACCGGATGGTGGCGAGGGACATGCAGGGACGTTTCATCCTCGGTCCGCGGTTGGCAGAGCTTGCCGCCGCGGCCGGCGAGGACCGCCTGCTCGCGACGGCCGGACCGGTGCTCACCCACCTCCGTGACGTGACCGGGGAGAGCGCGCAGCTCTACCGGCGTCAGGGCGACATGCGCATCTGTGTGGCGGCGGCCGAGCGGCTGTCGGGCCTGCGGGACACCGTCCCGGTGGGCTCCACGCTCCCGATGAAGGCCGGTTCGGCGGCGCAGATCCTGATGGCCTGGGAGGAGCCCGAGCGGCTCCACCGCGGGCTGCAGGGCGCGCGCTTCACGGCGACGGCGCTCTCGGGCGTACGGCGCCGCGGCTGGGCGCAGTCGATCGGCGAACGGGAGCCCGGCGTGGCCTCCGTGTCGGCGCCGGTGCGCGGGCCCTCGAACCGGGTGGTCGCGTCGGTCTCGGTCTCCGGACCGATCGAGCGCCTGACCCGGCACCCGGGGCGGATGCACGCCCAGGCCGTCATCGACGCGGCCGCCCGCCTGTCGGAAGCCTTGCGCCGGACCGGCTGATCACCTTCCGACCTCCCCCACTCCCCCGGGTCCGGGGGCGCGTACGACGCCGCACACGTCCTGTACACGCGCCTCCGGGCCCGCACTCATGAGGCGGCCCGGCGCCGGGCACGGGAAAAAAGACCGGACATGAAGAAGAGGCCCTCCGCGATGAACGCGGAGGGCCTCTTCGTTGCGTACCCCCGACCGGATTCGAACCGGCGCTACCGCCTTGAGAGGGCGGCGTGCTAGGCCGCTACACAACGGGGGCCAGCTGTTGATCGGTGCTGCGCTGGGCTACCAGGACTCGAACCTAGAATAAGAGAACCAGAAACTCTCGTGTTGCCAATTACACTATAGCCCAAAGGTCTAGACCAGCTAGACACAGTACCCCCGACCGGATTCGAACCGGCGCTACCGCCTTGAGAGGGCGGCGTGCTAGGCCGCTACACAACGGGGGCCCTAGCGATCCTGCATCAAAACATCCGGGTGCGACCCTGGAGATCTCGCGGGAAGGATCTGTACCCCCGACCGGATTCGAACCGGCGCTACCGCCTTGAGAGGGCGGCGTGCTAGGCCGCTACACAACGGGGGCAAGCACTGCGTTACTTCTGTACTGCGCTGGGCTACCAGGACTCGAACCTAGAATAAGGGAACCAGAAACCCTCGTGTTGCCAATTACACTATAGCCCACCAAAACTCAAGGCCTTGCGGCACTTTCGTTTGGTTAGCGTCCCCGTCCCGGCCTTTCGGCCCGCTCGGGCGGCGCAGAAAGAACATTACCGGATGGCTGACCGTGCTCCAAAACGGGTATCCGTGGCCAGCAGCGCGGGCAGCCGCCCGAGTCCGTCGATCCTGTGTACTCCCTCGGGCCCCGGGCCGAGGTCGCCGCGGCGGTCGAGCCACACGGCCGTGAGGCCCGCGTCGCGGGCGCCGCGGGCGTCGATCTCCGGCTGGTCCCCCACGTAGGCGACCTCGCCCGGCGGCAGTCCGAGCGCCTCGCAGGCCCGCAGGAAGGCCTCGGCGGCGGGTTTGCTCACGCCCAGTTCGGCGGCGCAGACCAGCACCTCGAAGCGTTCGCGCAGGCCGAGCCGGCGCAGCTTGGGATCCTGGTTGGCGAACGAGGAGTTGGAGAGCACGCCGTGCCGGTAGCGGTCCGCGAGGGCGTCCAGCGCGGGCACGGCGTCGGGGAAGAGGGTCCAGGCGGCCCGGTAGTGGGCGACGTACCGGTCGAACCAGTCGTCCGCCTCGGTCCCGCTCATGCCGGGACGCTCCAGGAAGTCCCGCACCCGGTCCTGTCGCTGCCCCTGGAAGGTCACCCGCCCCGCGGCGAAGCGGTCCCAGTGCCGCAGCGTGAGACGGCGCCACAGCGCGAGCGCCTCGGCCGGCGAGCCGTGACGGGCCTCCAGTCCCTCGTCGACGAGGTGCGCCGCGAGGCCGGCCGTGTCCGCGCCGGTGTAGTCGAAGAGGGTGTCGTCGATGTCCCACAGCACGGCACGGATCGGCATACCGCCGAGGCTACGCCGAAACGCCCCGGGGGCGGCAGCCTTTCGCGACTGCCGCCCCCGGGGGACGTACGGATGGTGCGGCGGCGGTGGCTACGCGGCGAGCCTGGCCAGCGCCGCGTCGATGCGGGCCAGCGAACGCTCCTTGCCCAGGATCTCCAGCGACTCGAAGAGCGGCAGGCCCACCGTGCGGCCGGTGACGGCGACGCGGACCGGGGCCTGGGCCTTGCCGAGCTTGAGGCCGTGGGTCTCGCCCGCGGTCAGCACGGCCTGCTTGAGGGACTCGGGGTCGCTCCAGTCGGCCGTCTCCAGGTTGGCGCGGGCGGTCGTCAGCAGGGCCGCGGGCTCGCCCTTCATCGCCTTGTCCCACGACGCCTGGTCCTCGACGGGCTCCTTGCGGAACAGGAAGTCGACGTTGGCCGTGATGTCCGACAGCACGGTCACCCGGGTCTGGGCGTACGGCGCGATGCGCTCCCAGGCCTCGGTGTCGAAGTCCTCGGGGGCCCAGTTGGCGTGCGGGGCCTTGAGCCAGGGGGCGCAGGCGTCCGCGAAGGCCTTCGGGTCGAGCAGCCGGATGTGGTCGGCGTTGATCGACTCGGCCTTCTTGAGGTCGAAGCGCGCCGGGTTGGCGTTGACGTCGGGGATGTCGAACTTCGCGACCATCTCCTCGATCGAGAAGATGTCCTGGTCCTTGGAGAAGGACCAGCCCAGGAGCGAGAGGTAGTTCAGCAGGCCCTCGGGGAGGAAGCCGCGCTCGCGGTACAGGTTGAGCGAGGACTCCGGGTCGCGCTTGGAGAGCTTCTTGTTGCCCTCGCCCATGACGTACGGCAGGTGGCCGAACTCCGGGACGGCCTTGGCGACGCCCAGCTCGATCAGCGCCCGGTACAGCGCGATCTGGCGCGGGGTGGAGGACAGCAGGTCCTCGCCGCGGAGCACGTGCGTGATCTCCATCAGCGCGTCGTCGACCGGGTTGACCAGGGTGTACAGCGGGGCGCCGTTGGCCCGGACGATGCCGAAGTCCGGCACGTTCTCGGGGGTGACGGAGATCTCGCCGCGGACCAGGTCCGTGAAGGTGATCGTCTCGTCGGGCATCCGGAAGCGGACGATCGAGGTGCGGCCCTCGGCCTCGTACGCGGCCACCTGCTCGGCGCCGAGATCGCGGCAGTGGCCGTCGTAACCGGACGGCTTGCCGGCCGCGCGGGCGGCGTCGCGGCGCTGGTCCAGCTCCTCGGTGGTGCAGTAGCAGCGGTAGGCGTGGCCGCCGTCCTGGAGCTTCTTCGCGACGTCCGCGTAGATGTCCATGCGCTGGGACTGTCGGTACGGGGCGTGCGGGCCGCCGACCTCGGGGCCCTCGTCCCAGGTGAAGCCGAGCCAGCGCAGCGAGTCGAGCAGCTGGACGTACGACTCCTCGGAGTCGCGCGCCGCGTCGGTGTCCTCGATGCGGAAGACGAACGTGCCGCCGTGGTGGCGGGCGAACGCCCAGTTGAAGAGGGCCGTCCGGACCAGGCCCACGTGGGGGTTGCCGGTCGGGGAGGGACAGAAACGTACGCGGGGGGTCGCGTTAGCCACGCTTGATCACCTTGTTGGTGAGAGTGCCGATGCCTTCGATGGTGACGGCGACCTCGTCGCCGACGTTGAGGGGGCCGACTCCGGCCGGGGTCCCCGTGAGGATGACGTCGCCCGGGAGCAGTGTCATGGCCTCGGTGATGTGCACGACCAGGTCCTCGATGGAGCGGACCATGTCGCCGGTGCGGCCGAGCTGGCGTTGTTCGCCGTTCACGGTGCACTGGATGGTCAGGTCGGTCGGGTCCAGATCGGTCTCGATCCAGGGGCCGAGCGGGCAGGAGCTGTCGAAGCCCTTGGCCCGGGCCCATTGCTTCTCGCGTCGCTGCACGTCGCGCGCGGTGACGTCGTTGGCGCAGGTGTAGCCGAGGATCACGTCCTTGACGCGTTCCCTGGGGACCTCCCGGCACATGCGGCCGATCACCACGGCGAGCTCCGCCTCGTGGTGGAGTTCCTCGGAGAAGGAGGGGTACGTGATCGGGTCCCCCGAGCCGACCACCGAGGTGGAGGGCTTGAAGAAGGTGATGGGGGCTTCCGGGCGGCCGTCGGCGTCCACGAGGGAGTGGCCGAGCTCCGCCGCGTGCTCCGCGTAGTTGCGGCCGATGGCCACGACCTTGTTCGGGAGCACGGGCGGCAGCAAGCGGACCTTGGCGAGCGGGACCTTGACCCCGGACAGCTCGAAGTCCGCGAACGGGATGCCCTTGATGATGTCGAGGACGAGCGTCGATTCGTCGCCGGGGGCGGTGCTGCCCTCGACCGCGCCGAACGCGACGTTTCCATCGATCGAGAACCTGGCGATGCGCACGTGCTGCGTCTGCCCCTCTGTCTGCCGGCCTGCTGGAATCTGCGGACTCCAGGCTAACGCGGCAGGCAGCGGGGCCCCGCTTCTTTGTCCGCGACCGCCGCCGTTCGTGCGCGACCGCCGCCCTTCGTCCGCGGCTACTGCGCGGCGGCGACCGGCGCGTCCATCAGGATCGTGCGCCGCGGGTTCGCGGTCTGGGCCGGGAGCTCGACGGCGTGTTCCGCGACCGGCGGCACCTGCAGCTCCTCGGCGTCCTTGAGGTGCGCGAGGGTGGTGCGGCGGGGGTTGGCTATGTTGCGGATCAGCATCGTCGTCTTCATCGGAGTTCGGGGCCTCGGCTCGCTCGTGGGGTGATGGTTGTCGGACGCGCCAACCCTGGCGCCAACCCTGCAAAGGGCAAGGCTAAACATCTGAATCCCCGGCTGAACCGGGAAGTAATGGCCACGGCTATGTGAGTTTGCTCACCCATGACCTGGCATTCCGGTCATAACGGGCAGTCAATTCCGTGCCGCGAAACGGACATTGCGCCACTGAATGCGGCATTCCGCTCCTGATCATCAGGACTGGGACACCTTGCCGGCCACGGTGTTTGGTCGGCGTAAGTCCGGTTTTTCCCGGTACCGGTACCACATCGGGTAGCGCTCCCGTCACGTGCCGTGAGCGGCTCGCCGACCCGACGCGCGCACCTTGTTGGAGATCCTCCACTGTGCTGGAATTCGCGGGACCGCCGCGGGAATCAGCCGGCGCGCAGGTGGCGCGACTCAGCGCCGAGCGCGGTGGCAAGGAGAGGGAGACGCGCCGGTCACCGACGACCACCATGGGGCCGTCAGTGCCCCACGACTCGACACCGTCCCACCGGTCACCCGGCGGGACGCCTGGTCCAGAGGTTGCGACGCTAGTGCAGGGACGATTCAAGAGGGATGGCAGCGCTGCGGCGGAGCAGGAGCCGCGCGGCGGGACCGACCGTGGCTCCTCGCCCCAGCACGCCCAGAACCGCGGGCCGGCTGTCGAGGGTGCGAGCTCCGACGCCTCCGCCACGGTGAAGGCGAAGGGTCGCGCGAAGCCCAAGGGCTTGGCCAAGGCGAAGGGCAAGAGCGAGTCGGCCGCCGGGCAGGACGTGGCGATACCGAAGGCCCCCACGGGGTCCGGTTCCCGTCTCGCCCTGCAGAACTGGCGCATCAGCACGCGACTCGTGTCGCTGCTGACCCTGCCGGTCGTCGCCGCCACCACGCTCGGTGGCTTCCGCATCAACGACTCGCTCAACGACATCGCGCAGCTCGACCACATGCAGCTGCTGACGACCATGACCCGGCAGGCCACCAACCTGGCCGCCATGCTCCAGGAGGAGCGGGACAAGTCGGCGGGTCCGCTGTCGGTGGCCGCCAAGGATCCCGCCAAGGGCGCCACCGGCAAGCCCAACTCCCTCGTGCAGGGCGTCCGTGACCAGACCGACGCCGCCGCCGCGGCCTTCGCCGCGGCGACCGACAAGGTCAGCCTCACGGAGGACAAGGACGAGACCCTCAAGTCGATCCGCAACAACATCCTGCAGATCGGCCGCCAGCTCACCGGCATCGAGGACATCCGCAAGAAGGCGTACGACAACGGCGCCCAGCAGACCGTCACCGAGTACAACGCGCTGATCGTCTCGCTCCTGTCCCTCTCGCAGGACATGGCCCAGGCCACGTCCAACCCCGAGATGATCAAGCGCACGCGCGCCCTGGCGTCCTTCTCCTCCGCCAAGGAGTACGCCTCGATCCAGCGCGCGATCATCGCCGCGTCGCTCCCCGAGAGCGGGGCCACGACCGGCGCCCTCAAGGAGAACGACCGCCTGTACGCGCTCTCCGCGCTCCGCGGCGAGAGCCAGTCGAAGAAGACCTTCGAACTCGTCTACCAGGGCAGGTCCGAGGAGCTCACCGCCTCCCTCGGCGACGGCAACCCGGAGATCAGCAAGGCGGACCACTACACCCGCCGCGTGCTGTCCACCGAGGGGCAGTTCGCCAAGGAGCAGCAGTACCGCTCCTGGATGGACTGGTACGACGCCGACGGCACCAAGCTCCAGGCCATGAAGACCATCGAGCTGTCGCTCCTGGAGGACATGGAGCAGAAGGCCCGCGAGCTCAGGAACGAGTCGCAGCAGGACGCCATCATCAACGGTGCCCTGATCCTCCTCGTCCTCGGTGTCTCGCTCGTCGGCGCCTTCGTCATGGCCCGGTCCATGATCCGGTCGCTGCGCCGTCTGCAGGACACCGCCACCCGGGTCGCCCAGGACCGACTGCCCGAGCTCGTCAAGCAGCTCTCCGAGTCCGACCCGCAGGACGTGGACACGTCCGTGGAGTCGGTCGGTCTGCACACCCGCGACGAGATCGGCCAGGTGGCCGCGGCCTTCGACGACGTGCACCGCGAGGCCGTCCGACTCGCCGCGGAGCAGGCCCTCCTCCGGGGCAACGTCAACGCGATGTTCACCAACCTTTCGCGCCGCTCGCAGGGCCTCATCCAGCGTCAGCTCTCGCTCATCTCCGAGCTGGAGTCCCGCGAGGCCGACCCGGACCAGCTGTCCTCGCTCTTCAAGCTCGACCACCTCGCGACCCGCATGCGCCGTAACGGCGAGAACCTCCTCGTCCTCGCGGGCGAGGAGCCGGGCCGCCGGTGGACCCGCCCCGTCCCGCTCGTCGACGTGCTCCGCGCCGCGGCGTCCGAGGTGGAGCAGTACGAGCGCATCGAACTCTCGTCGGTGCCCGGCACCGACGTCGCCGGCCGCGTCGTCAACGACCTCGTGCACCTCCTCGCCGAGCTGCTGGAGAACGCCACGTCGTTCTCCTCCCCGCAGACGAAGGTCAAGGTCACCGGTCACGCGCTGCCCGACGGTCGGGTGCTCGTCGAGATCCACGACACCGGTATCGGCCTCTCCCCCGAGGACCTCGCCGCGATCAACGAGCGGCTCGCGTCGCCGCCGACCGTGGACGTCTCCGTCTCCCGCCGCATGGGTCTGTTCGTGGTCGGCCGCCTGTCCCTGCGACACGGCATCCGCATCCAGCTGCGCCCCTCCGACTCGGGCGGTACGACGGCCCTCGTCATGCTGCCGGTCGACGTCGCCCAGGGCGGCAAGAAGCCGGCTCCGATGCCCGGTCAGGGCGGCCCCGGGGGCTCCGGCGCCCAGGGTGGTCCGCAGGGCGGCCCCGGCGGCCAGGGTTCCGTTCCCGGTGGGAACGCCCGTCCCCCGGTGGGCGCCGGCCAGCAGCGCGGCCAGGTCGCCGGCGGCGGGCAGCGTCCCGCGCTGCCGGGACGTGACGGCAACGCCGGTCCGGGTCCGCAGCAGCGTGCGCAGGGTCCGGGTCAGGCGCCCCAGGGCGGCCCCGGCACCCGTCCGCAGCAGGGTGGGCCGGCGGCCCGTCCGCAGGCCGGTCCCGGCGCCCCCAACGGCCAGGGCGGCCCCTTCGGCGGCCCCGCCCCGCTGCCCGGGCGCACGCCCGGCGCCACGACCGGTGGCCCGCAGGGCCGTCCGGGTCAGACCCCCTCCGCCTTCCCGCAGGGCAACGGGTTCGAGCGTCCGCAGCAGCCGCAGCCCCAGCAGGCTCCGCAGCAGCAGTCGCAGCAGCCCGCCGCCCCGGCGCCGGTCCAGCGCCAGCGGCCGCAGCTGCCGCCGCGCGGTGGCGCGCCGCGTCCGGAGCTCCCGGGCGCCGGCACCTCGCCCACCGGGATCCCGCAGGGCACCAGTTGGGGCGCCGGCCAGGGTGGCCAGGAGGTCCCGCGCGGTCACGACGAGCTGTCGGGCCCCGGCGCGACGGCCGAGTTCGCCCGCCCGGACTACAACGCCCCCTTCCCGCAGGCCACCGGCGGCAACCCCGCCAACAGCACCACCGGCCAGTTCGAGCGTCCCGACGTACGCGGTCCCCTGGACCCGTCCACCACCGGACAGTTCGAGCGGCCGCAGACGCGCGGTCCCGCCGACCTCGGCGGCCCGGCCTCGACCACCGGCCAGTTCGCCCGCCCGGACGTCCAGGCGCCGCGCACCGGCGGCCCCGGCGTGGGCGGCTACAGCCGTCGGCACCAGGCCCCGCAGCAGGGCGCCGGCTACCCGGCCGCCCCCGCGCCGGTACCCGCTCCGCGCCCGGAGGCCCCGAGCCTGCCGCAGGCTCCGCAGCCGGAGGCGCTGCCGCCGGCCCGGAACCAGGGCGAGGCGCGCAGCCCGATCTTCGACACGCTGGAGTCGAACTGGTTCCGTCAGGAGGGCGAGGAGCCCGCCGGGCAGGGACCGGCCGTACCCCAGCAGCCGCAGCAGGGCGCCCCGTCCGCGCCGGCTCCGCAGCGTCCGCAGCCCCAGCTGCCGCAGCGGGGCCAGGAGCCGGCGGCCGACGCCGCCGCGACCGGCGCCATGCCGACCGTCAGCTGGCGTTCCTCGCCGAACGACGAGCTGATGCGGCAGGCCGAGCGCGTGCGCCAGCCCGCCGCGGGCGGCATCACCACCTCGGGGCTGCCCCGTCGCGTACCGCGAGCGAACCTCGTGGCCGGCACGGCGCAGCAGCAGGCCGAAGCACAGGCAGGCCCGCAGGTATCGCGTGCCCCGGACGACGTCCGAGGCCGTCTCACCAACCTCCGCCGCGGTATCCAGCAGGGGCGTCAGGCCGGCACCACCGGCCCCGCGACCGGCAGTTACCACGTCGACCCCACTTACCAGCAGGAGCGATAGTTGAGTTCGATGAGCCAGGCGGCACAGAACCTGAACTGGTTGATCACCAACTTCGTGGACAACACCCCTGGGGTGTCCCACACCGTGGTGGTCTCCGCCGACGGACTCCTTCTGGCGATGTCGGAAGGTTTCCCGCGTGACCGCGCCGATCAGCTGGCGGCCGTCGCCTCCGGTCTGACGTCGCTGACCGCCGGCGCCTCCCGCATCTTCGAGGGCGGCGCCGTCAACCAGACGGTCGTGGAGATGGACCGGGGATTCCTCTTCCTCATGTCCGTCTCCGACGGATCCTCGCTGGCCGTTCTCGCGCACCCCGAGTGCGACATCGGCCTCGTGGGCTACGAGATGGCCCTCCTCGTGGACCGCGCCGGCAGCGTCCTCACCCCGGACCTGCGCGCGGAGCTGCAGGGAAGCCTGCTCATCTGACTGCCAGACTCCCGGTCGGACGGTACTTCCGGCCGGGAGCCCGGGGCCCGCGCCCCGGAATCCAGTACCCCCGACAGGCCGTCATCACGTCCCCCCACCGGCCGCCCTGTCAGACGGCACGCTGACCACTGCTGTCCAGCCCGGAGGATCAATGACCCCGCCCCCCGCCTACCCCGATGCGTACGGAGATTCGTACTCGGAAGGCGACCAGCCGCTGGTACGTCCGTACGCGATGACCGGTGGCCGGACCCGGCCGCGCTACCAGCTCGCCATCGAGGCGCTGGTCAGCACCACGGCCGATCCGATGCACCTCTCCAGCCTGCTGCCGGAGCACCAGCGCATCTGCACGCTGTGCCGTGAGGTGAAGTCGGTCGCGGAGGTCTCCGCACTTCTGTCGATGCCGCTCGGTGTCGCCCGGATCCTCGTCGCCGACCTGGCGGAGGCCGGAATGGTGGCCATCCACCAGCCGGGCAATGGAGAGGCCGGCGGAACGCCGGATGTAACGCTGCTCGAGAGGGTTCTCAGTGGACTTCGCAAGCTCTGACGGTGGAGCGGCTCCTCGCTCCACCACCTCCGCGAAGATCGTGGTGGCCGGCGGCTTCGGCGTGGGCAAGACCACGTTCGTCGGCGCGGTCTCCGAGATCAACCCGCTGCGCACCGAGGCCGTCATGACGTCCGCGAGCGCGGGCATCGACGATCTGACCCACACCGGGGACAAGACGACCACCACGGTCGCCATGGACTTCGGCCGCATCACCCTGGACCAGGACCTGATCCTGTACCTGTTCGGCACGCCGGGTCAGGACCGCTTCTGGTTCATGTGGGACGACCTGGTGCGCGGCGCCATCGGCGCGATCGTCCTGGTCGACACCCGCCGGCTCGCGGACTGCTTCCCCGCCGTCGACTACTTCGAGAACAGCGGCCTGCCGTTCGTCGTGGCGCTCAACGGCTTCGAGGGGCACCAGCCGTACACGCCGGAGGAGGTCCGCGAGGCCCTGCAGATCGGACCGGACGCGCCCATCATCACCACCGACGCCCGCCACCGCGCGGACGCCAAGAGCGCGCTCATCACGCTCGTCGAGCACGCGCTGATGGCGCGGCTCAAGTAGCACGGAAACCATGGCCGCGCGGGAGGGCGGGTTGTGTCATACGACACGGCCCGCCCTTCTCGTTCATAACGTTTCGACAGAGAATTGCGGCCGGCCGGGCACAGGGTGCGGTCACCCGGTGCCGCTGTGCTCACAACTGGCCCCGCATTTGCAGCCGCTCGCTCTTTATGTCCGATTTATGTGGGGCATAAGGCTCTGGGAATGGCCGATTTCAACTGTTTGGAACACGGCCGTTAACCGTGCTGGAATTCAACGAACTAGCTAGTAGCACCGCCGAGAGGTTGTTGGTCGAGTGAGGCGAAGCAACTCGAGCCCCGCGGATGAACCCGCGCGCGGCAACTTCACCCCGCCGCCGCGAGCGGCCGCGTCGCCCGTCGACGTGCCCGTTGACCCACCCGCGAGCAGCGGCAGCACCAGCAGGTTCTCGCCCCGCAACTGGCGCGTGCCGACCCGACTGAACGCCATCCTCCTCGTACCCGTCCTCGTCGGACTGGTCATGGGCGGCTTCCAGGTGAAGGGCTCCGTCGACAGCTGGAACGAGGCCAAGGACGCGGAGAAGACCGCGCGCATCGTCCAGGCGGCCTCCGAATACGGCCAGGCGCTCCTCAACGAGCGCGACCTGACCGCCCAGCCCTTGCTGCGGGGCGACCGGGGAAGCGACGTCGTCACGAAGGCGTACGCGGCCACGGACGCGGCCAAGGCCAAGTTCGCGGACGCCGCGAAGGACCTCCCGAAGAACCAGGGCCTGGAACGCCGCCTGGAACTCTTCCGCCAGGAGGAGCCCAAGCTCGAGCAGGTCCGCAAGACGGCCTATCTCGCGGCGCCCGAGTCGGCGAAGAAGAACCTCCCCAACGCGCTGGGCCCCATCCCCACCGAAGAGGGGTACGTGCTGGTCCAGCACTACCTGATGCAGTTCTCCAACGAACTCGGCCTGGGCACCGGCAACGTGACCAGCTACGGCCGCATGGTCTACGCGATCGAGCTGGCCAAGGCCGCGAACTCGCTCCAGCGCTCCGTCGGCACGCACCTGCTGGTCCGGCCGAGCGAGAGCGAGGACATCCGCAAGTCCCAGCTCGTCGCCTTCTCCTCGTACGCCTACCTCGAGGAAATCGCCATCGGCGAGTACGTCGCGGCCGGCACCGACGCGGACACCAACCGGCTGCGCGACGTGATGGGTCAGAAGTCCCAGGAGGGCGCCCAGAAGCTCGCGGCGGCCAAGCAGGCCGCGGAGCAGGCCGGCACCACCTTCAAGACCCCGCCCGTGGTCAACGGCTCCGTGCTCACCGGCATGACCGAGGCGATAGCCTCCGGCGAGAAGAACACCCGCCTCGCCCAGAACGGCACGACGGCCCAGGCCTGGCAGGCCGCCGCCACCGCCAAGTTCGACGGCTACGCCGAGATCGAGAAGGAACTCCTCGACAAGGCCGTGCAGGACGCGGTCACCGTCTCCGACGAGTCCCGCAACGACGCCATCCTGACCGGCGCCATCGTGGTCGTGGCCCTGCTCGCCGCCTTCATCCTGGCCGGCATGATGGCCCGCCAGATGGGCCGCGCGATGCTGCGCCTGCGCACCTCCGCCTTCGACATCGCCGAGCAGCGCCTGCCGATGCTCGTCGACCAGCTGTCGCGCACCGATCCGGGCAAGGTCGACACCCGGGTGCTGCCGATCCCGATCGACTCCCGGGACGAGATCGGCGAGGTCGCGCGCGCCTTCGACCAGGTCCACCGGGAAGCGGTCCGGCTCGCCGCGGAGCAGGCGCTCCTGCGAGGGAACGTCAACGCGATCTTCACGAACCTCTCCATGCGCAACCAGTCGTTGATCGAGGGCCAGTTGACCCTCATCACCGACCTGGAGAACAACGAGGCCGACCCGGACCAGCTGGAGAACCTCTTCCGCCTGGACCACCTGGCCACCCGTATGCGACGCAACGGCGAGAACCTCCTCATCCTCGCGGGCGAGGAGCCGGGCCGCCGCTGGGACCAGCCGGTCCCGCTGGTCGACGTGCTGCGCGCCGCCTCCTCCGAGGTGGAGCAGTACGAGCGCGTCGAGCTGTCGGGCGTCTCCGAGGCCGAGATCCACGGCCAGGCCGTGACCGACCTCGTGCACCTGCTCGCCGAGCTGCTGGAGAACGCCACCACGTTCTCCTCCCCGCAGACCAAGGTCCGGGTGAACGCCACGCGTCTGCCCGACGGCCGCGTGATGATCGAGATCCACGACAAGGGCATCGGCCTCACCGCCGAGGACTTCGCGGACATCAACCACAAGCTGGCCAACCCGCCGACCGTGGACGCCGCGATCTCCCAGCGCATGGGTCTGTTCGTGGTCGGCCGGCTGGCGGACCGCCACAGCATCCGCGTCCAGCTGCGCCCCTCGGGCGAGGCGGCCGGCACCACCTCGCTGGTCATGCTCCCCGACGCCATCACCCACGGTGGCGGTGGCGAGGGCGTACCGGACGACGACTTCACGGTCTCCCAGATCATTCCCGAGCAGCAGGCCCTGCAGGCTCCGGGGATGCGCACGGCGGCCGAGCTCGGCTTCGACGACTCCCGCTACGACGCCCAGGGCGGCCAGGGAGCCGACGGACAGGGCGCGGACCCCGTGGGCAGGTCCCTGGGCCAGCAGGAGCGCCGGGCGGCGTTGGCCGCCCAGGTGGGCTACCCGCAGGACCAGCAGTACCCCGATCAGGGCGAGCAGTCTCCCCAGGAGTATCCGGAACCGCAGCCTGAACACGGGTACCAGCCGTACCAGGGGTACGAGCAGCAGCCCGAGCAGGGTTACACCCCCGGGTACGAGGGCGGGCAGCCCCAGCAGTCCTACGAGGCGTACCCGCAACAGGGATATGCCTATCCGGAAGCCGAGTACCAGGACCAGCGGCAGGACGCCCCGTCGTACGACGGCGGCTTCGAACCCCAGTCCCAGCAGGCGGAGTGGCCCGAGCAGAACACGTATTCTGGTGGCTACCAGCAGGACTACGGGACGCAATCGGAATCCACGCCCGCTCCCGAACCGGCCCCGGAACGCGTAGGCTTCGACCGTCCGGGCGCCGCTGCCGACACCGGTCACAAGATGACCGGAGCGGGCCTGCCGCGCCGCGGCAGCCAGCAGCAGTGGCAGCCGGCGCAGCAGGAAGCGGAGTCCACCGGATCCCTCTTCGAGCAGCGGCCGCAGCGTCAGCAGCCCGCCGCCGCCCCGAAGGCGGACGAGGAAGGCCCTGAGGCCTGGCGCTCGAACAACGACGAGCGCTGGCAGCAGGCCGCCAAGCTTCGTGAGCCGAAGGCGGGCGGGGTCACCCCGTCCGGTCTCCCTCGGCGGGTACCCAAGGCCAACCTGGTCGAGGGTGCTGCGGAGACGACCCCGCAGGGCGGCCCCCAGGTCTCCCGCGCACCGGAGGACGTCCGTGGCAGGTTGAGCAACCTGCGACGCGGTGTCCAACAGGGACGCAGCGCGGGTTCCGAGCAGTCAAGTAACAGCTATGACCAGGAGCGTTAGTGTGAGCCCGATGAGCCAGGCGGCACAGAACCTGAACTGGTTGATCACCAACTTCGTGGACAACACCCCTGGGGTGTCCCACACCGTGGTGGTCTCCGCCGACGGACTCCTTCTGGCGATGTCCGACGGATTCCCGCGCGACCGCGCCGATCAGCTGGCGGCCGTGGCCTCCGGTCTGACGTCGCTGACCGCCGGAGCCTCCCGCATCTTCGAGGGTGGCGCGGTCAACCAGACGGTCGTCGAGATGGACCGGGGATTCCTTTTCCTCATGTCCGTGTCCGACGGATCCTCGCTCGCGGTGCTCGCGCACCCCGAGTGCGACATCGGCCTGGTGGGCTATGAGATGGCCCTTCTTGTGGACCGAGCGGGCAGTGTCCTCACCCCGGACCTGCGTGCGGAGCTGCAGGGAAGTCTGCTCAACTAGCAGACAGGCAGTGCGTTTCGCGTCATCGCACCATAGGGTGCGGTGGCGCGGTTCCACAGGGAGTACTGCGTTCTTGGAGTCGGAGGAGGAAACGTGACAACACCCGGAGGACATCCTTATGGCGGCGCGCAGCAGCCGCAGGGTGGGCACGACCAGAACCGCTTCAACTTCCCCTCCACTCCCAGCCGGCCCGCGCCGGAGCACAACCCGTACCAGCAGCAGCCTTCGTACGGCCAGCTTCAGCAGCCTCAGCAGCCTTACCGGCCTTCGCAGCGGCCCTCGCGCTCCTCGCAGCCGCAGGCCCCGAAGGCGCACAACCCGCTGGTGCGCCCGTACGCCATGACCGGCGGCCGTACCCGGCCGCGCTACCAGCTCGCCATCGAGGCGCTGGTCAGCACCACGGCCGATCCCGCGCGGCTGCAAGGGCAGTTGCCCGAGCATCAGCGCATCTGCCGTCTGTGCCAGGAGATCAAATCCGTCGCGGAGATCTCGGCACTCCTCTCCATTCCTCTTGGTGTCGCCCGCATCCTCGTCGCCGACCTGGCGGAGGCGGGCCTCGTCGCCATTCACCAGCCCGGCGGCGACGAGTCCGCCGGCGGTCAGCCAGATGTGACACTGCTCGAAAGGGTGCTCAGTGGACTTCGCAAGCTCTAACGGAGGTTCTGCCGGAGGGGCACCGCGCTCCACCACCTCCGCGAAGATCGTGGTGGCGGGCGGCTTCGGCGTGGGCAAGACCACGTTCGTCGGCGCGGTCTCCGAGATCAACCCGCTGCGCACCGAGGCCGTCATGACCAGCGCCTCCGCCGGAATCGACGACCTCACCCACACCGGTGACAAGACGACCACCACGGTCGCCATGGACTTCGGCCGCATCACCCTGGACCAGGACCTGATCCTGTACCTGTTCGGCACGCCGGGCCAGGACCGTTTCTGGTTCATGTGGGACGACCTGGTGCGCGGCGCCATCGGCGCCGTGGTGCTCGTGGACACCCGCCGGCTCGCGGACTGTTTCCCCGCCGTCGACTACTTCGAGAACAGCGGCCTGCCGTTCGTCATCGCCCTGAACGGCTTCGACGGACACCAGCCGTACACCCCGGAGGAGGTCCGCGAGGCCCTGCAGATCGGCCCGGACGCCCCCATCATCACCACCGACGCCCGCCACCGCGCGGACGCCAAGAGCGCGCTCATCACGCTCGTCGAGCACGCGCTGATGGCGCGGCTGCGCTAGCGCGTCCACAGAACGCGCGAGAAGGGCCCCGCACGCTCCGTCGGAGCGTGCGGGGCCCTTTTCCGCGTTCACCCGCCGTTCACCGCCCAGCCGCCCGCACGAGCCGCCACGAGCCCGGGCGGGAGCGCCCGCGGGGCGCCCCGGGTACGCGAGAGCGCCGGGGCGGGGCCCCGGCGCTCTCGGTGACGTGCGGCGTGCCGCGTACTAGCCGCGCCAGCTGTGCGGGGCGCGGAAGCCCGGGCTGCGCTCCAGGCGGCGCCAGCCGGCCTGGGAGCGGGCGGTGCGGGCGGAGGTCTCGGCGGGGGTGGCGGCGGCGCGGGCGAGCAGGATCGCGGTGATCGCGGCCAGCTCCTCGGGCGCGGCGTTGCCCTTCTCGACCTTCAGCAGGGTGTCGGCGGTGATGCTCATCGGTGGCAGGTCTCCTTCGTCTTACTGAGGCGGGTTGCCGTGCTTGCGGGACGGCAGGTCGGCGTGCTTGGTGCGGAGCATCGCGAGGGCGCTCACCAGCACCTCGCGGGTCTCGGCGGGGTCGATGACGTCGTCCACGAGGCCTCGTTCGGCCGCGTAGTACGGGTGCATCAGCTCGGCCTTGTACTCCTTGACCATCCGGGCGCGCATGGCCTCGGGGTCCTCGGCGTCGGAGATCTGCTTGCGGAAGATGACGTTGGCCGCGCCCTCGGCGCCCATGACGGCGATCTCGTTGGTGGGCCAGGCGTAGGTGAGGTCGGCGCCGATGGACTGGGAGTCCATGACGATGTAGGCGCCGCCGTAGGCCTTGCGCAGGATCAGCGAGATGCGGGGCACGGTGGCGTTGCAGTAGGCGTAGAGCAACTTGGCGCCGTGGCGGATGATGCCGCCGTGCTCCTGGTCGACGCCCGGCAGGAAGCCGGGGACGTCCAGCAGCGTGACGATCGGGATGTTGAAGGCGTCGCAGAGCTGGACGAAGCGCGCGGCCTTCTCGGACGCGTGGATGTCGAGGACGCCGGCGAGGTGGCCGGGCTGGTTGGCGACGATGCCGACGACCTGGCCGTCCATCCGGGCGAGGGCGCAGATGATGTTGCGGGCCCAGCGCTCGTGGATCTCCAGGACGTCGCCTTCGTCGACGAGTTCCTCGATGACCTTGAGCATGTCGTACGGGCGGTTGCCGTCGGCCGGCACCAGGTCCAGGAGCACGTCGGAGCGGCGGTCGCGGGGGTCGTCGGTCTGGTGGACCGGCGGGTTCTCGCGGTTGTTGGAGGGGAGCATCGTGATGAGGTAGCGGACCTCGGAGATGCAGGTCTCCTCGTCGTCGTACGCGAAGTGCGCGACGCCCGAGGTCTCGGCGTGCACGTCGGCGCCGCCGAGGCCGTTCTGGGTGATCTCCTCGCCGGTCACCGCGCGGACCACGTCCGGGCCGGTGATGAACATCTGCGAGGTGTCCCGGACCATGAACACGAAGTCGGTGAGGGCCGGGGAGTAGGCGGCGCCGCCGGCGCAGGGGCCGAGCATGACCGAGATCTGCGGGATGACGCCCGAGGCCTTGGTGTTGCGCTGGAAGATGCCGCCGTAGCCGGCGAGGGCGGAGACGCCCTCCTGGATACGGGCGCCCGCGCCGTCGTTGAGGGAGACCAGCGGGGCTCCGGCCGCGATGGCCATGTCCATGATCTTGTGGATCTTCGTCGCGTGGGCCTCGCCCAGCGCGCCGCCGAAGATCCGGAAGTCGTGCGCGTAGACGAAGACCGTACGGCCCTCGACCGTGCCCCACCCCGTGATGACACCGTCGGTGTAGGGCTTCTTCGCCTCCAGGCCAAAGCCGGTGGCGCGGTGCCGCCGGAGCTGTTCGACCTCCTTGAAGGAACCCTCGTCGAGCAGCAGAGCGATGCGCTCACGGGCGGTCAGCTTGCCCTTGGCGTGCTGCGCCTCGGTGGCCCGGTCGCTCGGGCCGCGGCGGGCCTCTTCGCGCAGGGAGTGCAGCTCGGCCACGCGCCCGCGGGCGTCCGTCGGCTCGCTCGGGGTCTGGTCCACAACGGTCATGTACCGACCTTACGAAGTGACGGGGTCAAAACCCTCCGTTGGTTCCGCACAGTCTCGGGAGTCATCCGCTGTGAGGCCCGGACAGAACCGCCGAATGATGCAAGGACTCCACCAGCCGGGGCGGCCACCCTTTGTGGAGGTCCCACAAATCCGCGCGACACACTCCTGGAAGTTGAAATTTGAACGGAATGGGCATAGCGTCAATCTCGTTGAAAGTTAAACAACCCGGTGCGGCAGGTCCGCACCCCCAGCAAGGAGGAAGTCATGGGTCTCTTCACCCGCCGCAGCCAGGACACCGTCACCGCGGCCCCGGTCGCCGCCCTCCCGGTGGACCCGGCGCTCGCCGCCCTCACCGGTGACTACGTCATCGACCCCGCGCACAGCAGCATCGGCTTCACCGTCCGGCACGCGATGGTCACCAACGTCCGCGGCACGTTCGCCGACCACGAGGGCGGCCTGCACCTGGACGGCGCCGACCCCGGCCGCTCCACCGCCTCCATCGACGTGAAGATCGCCTCCGTCGACACCGGCATCGCCGACCGCGACGGCCACCTGCGCGGCGGCGACTTCTTCGACGCCGAGGCCTTCCCGCTGATGAGCTTTCGCTCCACCGGCGCCGCCCAGCTGGGCGGGGACGCGTACCGGATCACCGGCGACCTGACGATCAAGGACGTCACGCGGCCCCTCTCCATCGACCTGGAGTTCAACGGCTCCGCCACCGACGTCTACGGCAACGAGCGCGTCGGCTTCGAGGGCTCTGCCGAGATCCTGCGCTCCGACTGGGGTCTGACCTGGAACGCCGCCCTGGAGACCGGCGGCGTCATGGTCAGCGACAAGGTCAAGCTGACCTTCGACATCTCGGCCATCAAGCAGGCCTGACCCGCCGCGACAGGGAGCGGGGCCGGGAGAGGGCGACGGACGCGCGGCTCCGGGGGTGGCTAGAAGCCGCCCCCGCCGTCGAAGCCTCCGCCACCGTCGAAACCGCCACCGCCGCCGAAGTCCCCGCCGCCGAAGTCGGAGGGGTTGAAGTCGGCCCCGGAGACGTCGCCCCCGTCGTACCCGCCGCCCCCGCCGCCGAAGTCCGCGGCGTAGGCCGGGCTCGACATCATCGAACCGAGCATCGTGCCCATCAACAGGCCCGGCAGCATGCCGCCGCCGAAGTACCCGCCGGCCCAGGGACCGTACGCCGGACCCGCGTCGTAGTACGGGCGCGGCCCGCGCTCCGTGTCGACGGTGCGGACCGCGGGGTCCAGTCCGTCGCGCAGTCGCACGGCGTCCGCCTCGCAGACCGGCACGGTACGGGCGGCGCCGCCAGGCGGGGCCCAGTTCGCGTCCTGCGTGCTCGGCCCGTGGCGCGGGTCGAAGAAGCAGGGCGAGCGGCGCTCGGGCACCGGCCCGCCCTGCCGGCGCGCGTCCAGGCAGGCGAGCGCGTACCGCCCGTCCTCCAGCGCCCGGGTCACGCCCTGCACCTCGTCGGGGCGCTGGACCGAGGCCATGATCTGCTTGGCCTTCTCGTAGGAGTCCAGGCCCTGTTCGTAGTCCTTGCGCATGGCGTCGTCCGCGCCGGGCTCACCGGGGTGGAAGTCGAGCCGCTCCAGCTCCTCGCCGAAGGCCGTGATGTCCTCGTCGACGACCACGCCGAGGCGGGCGACGGCCTCGCGCCGCTCCTCTTCCTTCTTCTTCCGGTTGCGGCGGACCAGCGCGTAGGCGCCGCCACCGCCGACCACGGCCACCGCGCCGAGGGCGATCAGCCCGCCGACCGGGGCGCCGTCGTCCGCGGCCGCGCCGCCCCAGGAGGTGGGGGCGTTCCCCTTGACCTGGGTGAGGGCCTGGTCGACGAAGTCGTTCAGCTGGGTGTTCGCGTCCACCGGCCCGCCGACCTTCACGGACGAGGTGAGGTTCCGGACGGCGTTCCTCGGCATCACCCTCGGGTCGGCGCCGGCGTCGAAGCCCTCGCCGAGCCGGACGGCGTAGAGCCCGGTGATCCCGGTCTGGGCGCGGACGGCGGAGAGCAGGCCCCGCTCGGGGAAGGTCTCGCCCGCCGGGAGGACGGCGACGAAGACCGGCTTGCCGGCGTCCTCGATCTTCTTCGTCAGGGCGTCGGCCTGCGCCGGCGAGAGCTGGGCCCGCGCGCCGGGATCGACGTAGACCGGGCCCTTCTTGAGGGCCTCCCCGACGGCACTGACCCCGGTGGCGGCCGACGCCTGCGGGGCGACCACGAGGGCCGTCGCGGACAGGGCCAGCAGCAGACCGGAAAACGCGGAAACGAGCCTGGTCCTCATGGTCACGACGCTACCGGAATCGCCACTTTTGCGTGTGAGCGGGACATAAGTACCAGTCGGACGCATGGACCGGCCACGCGCGCCGGCGCCGCTCGGGTCCGGGGGGTCCGGACCCGAGGCGGGCGGGGCGGCTACTCGGCCGGCTCGATGCCCGCGCGCAGCAGCCCGTAGGTGAAGGCGTCCTCCAGGGCCTGCCAGGACGCGGCGATGACGTTCGTGCCGACGCCGACCGTGGACCATTCGCCGGCGCCGTCCGTCGTGGCGATCAGCACGCGCGTGGTGGAGTCCGTGCCGTGCTTGCCCTCCAGGATGCGGACCTTGTAGTCGATCAGCTCGAACTTGGCCAGCTGCGGGTAGAACGGCTCCAGCGCCACCCGCAGGGCCCGGTCCAGCGCGTTGACGGGGCCGTTGCCCTCCGCCGTCGCGACGATCCGCTCGCCCTTGGCCCACAGCTTGACCGTGGCCTCGTTGGCGTGGGTGCCGTCCGGGCGGTCCTCGACGATCGCCCGCCAGGACTCGATCCGGAAGTACTTGCGCGCCCGCCCCTCGGCCTCGGCCCGCAGCAGCAGCTCGAAGGAGGCGTCGGCGGCCTCGTAGGTGTAGCCCTGGAGCTCCCGCTCCTTGACCCGCTCCACGACCCGGGAGATCAGCGCGCGGTCGCCGCCGAGGTCGACACCGAGCTCCTTGCCCTTGAGTTCGATGGAGGCGCGACCGGCCATGTCGGAGACCAGCATCCGCATGGTGTTGCCGACCCGCTCGGGGTCGATGTGCTGGTAGAGGTCGGGGTCGACCTTGATGGCCGAGGCGTGCAGGCCCGCCTTGTGCGCGAAGGCGGAGACGCCGACGTACGGCTGGTGCGTGGACGGGGTGAGGTTGACGACCTCGGCGATGGCGTGCGAGATCCGGGTCATCTCGGCGAGCGCGCCCGCGGGGAGCACCGTGCGCCCGTACTTGATCTCCAGGGCGCCGACGACCGGGAAGAGGTTGGCGTTGCCGACGCGCTCCCCGTAACCGTTGGCGGTGCACTGGACGTGGGTGGCGCCCGCGTCGACGGCGGCCAGGGTGTTGGCGACGGCGCAGCCGGTGTCGTCCTGGGCGTGGATGCCCAGGCGGGCCCCGGTGTCGGCGAGGACGGTCGCGACGGTGGCGGACACCTGCGCGGGCAGCATGCCGCCGTTGGTGTCGCAGAGGATGACGACGTCGGCGCCCGCATCGTGGGCCGTGCGGACGACGGCCTTCGCGTACTCGGGGTTGGCGCGGTAGCCGTCGAAGAAGTGCTCGCAGTCGACGAAGATCCGGCGCCCCTGCTCGACGAGGTGGGAGACGGTGTCGCGGACCATCTCCAGGTTCTCGTCGAGGGTGGTGCGCAGCGCGAGTTCGACGTGCCGGTCGTGGGACTTGGCCACCAGGGTGATCACCGGGGCGCCGGATTCCAGCAGGGCCCGCACCTGGGGGTCGGCGGCGGCGGAGCCGCCGGCCCGGCGGGTGGCGCCGAAGGCCACGAGCCGGGCGTGCTTGAAGTCGATCTCGGCACGGGCGCGGGCGAAGAACTCGGTGTCGCGGGGGTTGGCACCGGGCCAGCCGCCCTCGATGAAGCCCACTCCGAAGTCGTCCAGGTGCCGCGCGATGGTCAGCTTGTCCGCGACCGTGAGGTTGATGCCCTCACGCTGGGCGCCGTCGCGCAGGGTCGTGTCGAAGACGTGGAAGCTGTCGTCGGGGCCCGCCGGCGCAGTCGGCTCGGTCGCCTCTGTCGTCGTCATGCTGGTCTGACTCCTGTCGGATGAGTGGTTCCGGAGACCGGGGATCCACTGCCCCCATCATCGCGCGCCGCCCGTTCCCGGCAGGAATGGAGCCGGGAAACGAAAAGACCCCTCGCGGATGCGAGAGGTCTGCGCGCGGGTCTGAGGCACTGTGGCCGCCGTCCCGTGGGGTTCTCCACGGCTCAACGGTCACTGCGGACCGGCGCGCTGCTGTCCATAATCATGAGCTGAGCAGGCACGTCCGCAGTGTGTCACAAGGGGCCGCGCGCGCGGACCCACGTCTCACGATACGAGCGCCTCGTCCAGGAACTCGGTGACGTGTTCGAGGATGTCGCCCCGCCCTATCCCGGGCAGGCCGACGGCGACCTGGATGCTGAACCCGTCGAGCAGGGCCCTGACGCGGGCGGCGAACCGGTCGGGGTCCACCGCGCGGAACTCGCCGCGCGAGACGCCCTCGGCGAGCAGCGCGACCAGGTCCCGGTGCCAGGCGCCCTCGATGGCGGCCTGCCGCTCGCGTTCGCGGGGGCCGGCGTTCTGCGAGCGGTTCCAGACTTCCAGCCACAGGGTCCAGTGCGGGTCCCGCGCGGCCTCGGGCACGTACAGGTCGACGTACGCCTGTACCCGCTCGCGCACCGGGCCGCGGCGGGACAGCAGGGCCCGCCGTTCGGCGCCGAGCGAGGCCTCGCTCCACTCCAGGGTCTGCAACAGGAGCTCGTCCTTGCTGCCGAAGTAGTAGAGGAGGTGGCCGCTGCTCATGCCCACCTGACGGCCGAGGCCGGCCATGGTGAGGCCCTCCAGGCCGCGTTCGGCGATCGTGGCCATGGCGGCGACGAGTACGTCCTCGCGCGGCGGCGCGTTCTTCCGCGCCGCCCGTACTCCACCCGCCACCATGGACCACTCCTCGAAACCGTTCGCCGCAGGTCAGACCTTCGGCTGCTGTTGGGTGATGCAGTGGATGCCGCCACCCCCGGCGAAAATCGTACGTGCGTCAACCAGTGTCACGGTCCGCTCGGGGAACAGACCCCGGAAGATCTCCGCGGCTTCCTCGTCGCGCGGGTCGTCGAAGGAGCAGAGCACCACGCCGTCGTTGCAGAGGTAGTGGTTGATGTACGAGTAGTCGACCCACTCGCCGTCCTCCTCCAACACGGTCGGCGCCGGGATCTCCACGACCTCCAGCAGCCGGCCCCGCGCGTCGGTGGACGCGCGCAGGAGGGCGGCGATGGTCTTGCAGCGCTCGTGGTCCGGGTGGGCCGGGTCGGGCTGGCTGTGGACCATGACCACGCCGGGGCGGGCGAAGGCGGCGACGATGTCCACGTGGCCCTGGGTGCCGTAGGTGCCGTAGTCGCCGGCCAGGCCGTAGGGCAGCCAGATCGCCTTGGTGGTGCCGAGGTGGGCGTGGATCTCCTCCTCGACCTGTCGGCGGTTCCAGTCGGGGTTGCGCCCCGCGCCGAGTTGCACGGTGTCGGTGAGCAGCACGGTGCCCTCGCCGTCCACGTGGATGGCGCCGCCCTCGTTGACCAGCGGGGTGCTGTAGGTGCGGGTGCCGACCAGGTCGGAGACGTGGCGGGCGATCTTCTCGTCGTGGCCCCAGCGGGCCCACTCCTGGGCGCCCCAGCCGTTGAAGGTCCAGTCCACGGCGGCGAGCGTGCCGGCGCCGTCGGTGACGAAGGTCGGGCCGATGTCCCGCATCCAGGCGTCGTCCAGTTCGCGCTCGACCAGCTCGACCTCGTCGCCGACGATCGCGCGGGCGCCCTGCGCGTCTCCCGGGGAGACGACGAGGGTCACGGGCTCGTACGCGCGGACCGCTCGGGCGACGGCTCCCCAGGCCTCGCGGGCCTCGGCGAGCTCCTTCTCGTCGGTGAAGGTCGGGTTGGGGCTGGGCCAGGCCATCCAGGTGCGCTCGTGGGGGGTCCACTCGGCGGGCATCCGGAAGCCGTGGGCGGCGGGCTTGTCGGCAGCGTCAGTCATGACAGGTCCTTACTGGCTTACAGGAAGTACAGGCGGTTGAGGGAGACCGATTCGGCCGCTTCGGAGCGCAGCGGTTCCCCGTCGAGGGAGACGAGGCCGCTGCGCGCGTCCACATCGACCGCGCCCACCCGGGAGTTGAGCAGGAGGTCGCGGGGGCCGATGCCGCGGGTGCCGCGAACGGCCACCCTGCGGCGCCGGGTCGGCATCTCGTCGGAGCCGAGCGCGGCGGCAGCCGCCGACACGAAGGCGACGGAGATGTCGGCCGCGGTGGCTCCGTACGATCCGAACTGCGGTCCGAGCACGAGCGGTTCGCAGGTGTCGGTGGCCGCATTGGGGTCGCCGGTGACGCCGTACGCGGGGAAGCCGGACTTGAGGACCAGTTGCGGTTTGGCGCCGAAGAACTGGGGGCGCCACAGCACGATGTCGGCGAGTTTGCCGACCTCGATGGAGCCGATCTCGTGGGCCAGGCCGTGGGCGATGGCCGGGTTGATGGTCAGCTTGGCCATGTAGCGCAGGACGCGGGCGTTGTCGTCGCCCTCGCCGTCGCCGTCGAGCGGGCCCAGTTCGCCCTTCATCTTCGCCGCCATGGCGAAGGTGCGCCGGATGGTCTCGCCCGCGCGGCCCATGCCCTGGGCGTCGGAGGAGGTGATGCCGATCGCGCCCAGGTCGTGCAGCACGTCCTCGGCGCCCATGGTGCCCGCCCGGATCCGGTCGCGGGCCATGGCGGCGTCGCCGGGGAGGTCGGGCTTGAGGTCGTGGACGGAGACGATCATGCCGTAGTGCTCGGCGACGGCGTCCCGGCCGAAGGGCAGGGTCGGGTTGGTGGAGGAGCCGATGACGTTGGGCACGCCGGCCATCTTGAGCACGTTGGGGACGTGTCCGCCGCCGCAGCCCTCGATGTGGAAGGCGTGGATGGTCCGACCGTCCAGGACGCGCAGGGTGTCCTCGACGGAGAGGCACTCGTTCAGGCCGTCGCTGTGCAGGGCGACCTGGACGTCGTACTCCTCGGCGACCCGCAGGGCGGTGTCCAGGGCGCGGGTGTGGGCGCCCATGTCCTCGTGGACCTTGAAGCCACTGGCGCCGCCCTCGGCGAGGGCCTCGACGAGCGGGGCGGCGTCCGAGGAGGAACCGCGGGCGAGGAAGCCGATGTTGACGGGCCAGGCGTCGAAGGCGTTGAAGGCGTGCTTGAGCGCCCAGGGGGAGTTGACGCCCACGCCCCAGACCGGGCCGAACTCCTGGCCGATGATCGTGGTGACGCCGGCGGCGAGCGAGGCCTCCATGATGCGCGGGGAGAGCAGGTGGACGTGGGTGTCCACGGCCCCGGCGGTGGCGATCATCCCCTCGCCGGACACGATCGAGGTGCCGGTGCCGACGACCACGTCCACCCCGTCGAGGGTGTCGGGGTTGCCGGCGCGGCCGATCGCGTGGATGCGGCCCTCGCGGATGCCGATGGAGACCTTGCGGATGCCGAGGACGGCGTCGATGACCAGCACGTTGCTGATGACGACGTCGCAGGTCTCGCGGACGGCGGCGGCCTTGAGGTGCAGGCCGTCGCGGGCGGTCTTGCCGAAGCCGGCCAGGAACTCGTCACCGGGCTGCTGGGCGTCGTGCTCGACGCGGACGGTCAGCCCGGAGTCGCCGAGGCGCACCCGGTCGCCGGCGCGGGGGCCGAAGACGGAGGCGTACTCGTGCGGGTCGATGTGGCGGCTGCCCGGCGCGCAGTGGTCGCTGTGCGGGGTCTGGCGGCTCATGCGGGGTCACCTTCCGGGCGGTCGTCGGCGCGGTCGTCGGCGGCGCGGTCGCCGGCGCCGGGCCCGGATGCGTCGGCCGGGGAGGTCGGGGCTGTCGGGGCGGCGGTCCCGGTGGTGGCGCCTAGGTAGCCGCAGGCGGCCGCGCGGCGCAGGGCCTCGTCCTTGGCGCCGGGCGCGTCGAGGGGGCCGTCGACCAGCCCGGCGAAGCCGATGGCGACGCGGGCCCCGCCGATGGGGACCAGCCCGACCTCGGCCCCGCCGTGCGGGTCGAACCGTACGGAGGAGCCCGCCGGCACGCACAGCCGCATGCCGTAGGCCTGGGCCCGGTCGAAGTCCAGGCGCGGGTTGGCCTCGAAGAAGTGGAAGTGGGAGGTCACGCTGATCGGCACGGCGGCGGTGTTGCGCACGTGCAGGTGGACCGTGGGCTCCGGCTGGGGGGCGCCGGGGCCGGGCACGATCGCGCCCGGGGCGTCGTCGCCGAGCGGGACGGCTCCCCGGATGGGGGCCGAGACCACCGCGAGGCGGGAGCCGTCGTCGAAGACGGCCTCGACGTGCACCTCGGTGACCACGTCGGCCACGCCGGGCAGCACGTCGTCGGGGCCCAGCACGCCGCGGGCCTCCTCGATGGCCTGCGCCAGCCGCTTGCCGTCGCGGGCGGCCTCGCAGACCGTGTCCGCGATCAGCGCGGTGGCCTCGGGGACGTTGAGCCGCAGGCCCCGGGCCCGTCGGGCCCTGGCCAGTTCCGCGGCGCTGCGGAGCAGCAGCCGGTCGCGCTCGGTTGGGGTCAGCCGCACGCCGATCCACCACCTTCGGAGTCGATGGGTTAGAGCATCACTCTAACTCTTCATTTCCCGGCAATGAAGCATTGACCTGAGACCAGGGCCTGGGTCACATTGAATGTCGCTCAAACCTTTGCGAACCACCCCCCGCCCTGCCAAGGGAGTTCCCCATGCCCATCGAACAGCGCGGAGTCGACACCATCCCGGAGGAGGAACGGACGAGCGGTCCCCGTGACCTGATGTCGATCCTCCTCGGCTCCAACCTCTGCCTCGGTGTGATCGTCTTCGGCTGGCTGCCCCCGTCCTTCGGTCTGGGGCTGTGGCCGTCGGTGACGGCCATCGTGACCGGCACCGTCGTCGGCATCGCCTTCACCGCCCCGCTGGCACTGGTCTCGCTGCGCACCGCGACCAACCTCTCCACGTCCAGCGGCGCCCAGTTCGGCGTGCGCGGTCGGCTGGTCGGGTCCGTGGTGGGCCTGCTGCTCTCCCTCGGCTACACGGCGCTGACCCTGTGGATCGGCGGCGACGTGATGGTCGGCGCCCTGTCCCGGCTCACCGGCCTGCCGGACACCGGGCTCTCGCGCGCCGTGATGTACGGCGTGCTGGCCGCCTGTACCGTCGTCGCGGCCGTGTTCGGCTACCGGCTGCTGCTGCGCATGAGCAAGATCCTGTCCGTCGGCATGGTGGTCCTGCTGGCCGTCGGCGTCTTCGCCTACGCCCCCGACTTCACCGCCGCCGCGCCGCCGGAGACCTCCTACCTCCTCGGCTCCTTCTGGCCGACCTGGCTGCTCGCCGCCGTCGCCGCCGGCCTCAGTGGTCCCGTCGCCTTCATCACCCTGCTGGGCGACTACACCCGCTACATCTCCCCCGCCCGACACGGCTCCCGCAAGGTGCTCGGGTCCACGGCGCTCGGCCTGCTGGTCGGCCTGCTGGTGCCGCAGCTCTTCGGCACCTACACCGCGCTCGCCGCGCGGGCCGGCGCCGAGTACGCCGGGCCGCTGGTCGACGCCTCGCCCTTCTGGTACCTGGTCCCGCTGCTGGTGGCCGCCGCCGCGGGGTCGGTCGGCAACGCCGGGCTGATGCTGTACTCCATGGGCCTCGACCTGGACGCGATCGTCCCCCGCGCCACCCGCACGACGGCCACCCTGGTCGCGGCCGGCGTGGCCACGGCCTTCGTGTTCGTCGGTTCCTTCGAGTGGGACGTCCAGTCCGCGATGACCTCGTTCGTGCTGCTGCTCACCGCCATCGGCACCCCGTGGGCCGTGATCACCCTGATCGGCTACGCGCGCTGTCGCGGCACGTACGACGCCGACGCCCTCCAGGTGTTCAACCGCCGTTCGGTGGGCGGGATCTACTGGTACCGGGGCGGTTGGAACCCGGCCGCCACCGCCTCGTGGGCGATCGGCGCGGGCGTCGGCCTGCTCGCCGTCACCACCCCCTTCTACGAGGGTCCGCTGTTGGCCCTGACGGGCGGCGTGGACTGTTCCTTCGTCCTGTCCGGACTGGCCGGCGGCCTCGCCTACACGGCCCTCACCGCCCGGAAGACGGCCGTCCCCGCACCGGCCGCCCCCGACACGGCCGAGGAGCCGGTCGCCGCGTAGCCCCCCGGTACGGCGAGAGGCCCGCACCCCCTGATCCGGGGTGCGGGCCTCTCGCCGTACTTCGTCGACGGCCTAGCCGAGCGGGTGCATCCAGCCGTGGTGGTCGGCGGAGCGGCCGGTCTGGAGGTCCAGCAGCGCCTTGCGGAGCTTCATGGTGACCTCGCCGGGCTCGCCGGTGCCCTGCGTCCAGTTGGCGCGCCCGGACTTGACCGAGCCGACCGGGGTGATGACGGCGGCGGTGCCGCAGGCGAACACCTCGGTGAGGGTGCCGTTCTCGTTGTCGCGCTTCCAGTCCTCGGTGGTGATGCGGCCCTCCTCGGCGGTGTAGCCGAGGTCGCGGGCGATCGTGAGGAGGGAGTCGCGGGTGATGCCGGGCAGCAGCGAACCGGTGAGCTCGGGGGTGACGATGCGGTCGCCGTACACGAAGTACAGGTTCATCCCGCCCATCTCCTCGATCCAGCGGTGCTCGACGGCGTCCAGCCAGACGACCTGGTCGCAGCCGTGCGAGGCGGCCTCGGCCTGGGCGACGAGGGAGGCCGCGTAGTTGCCGCCGGTCTTCGCCGCGCCGGTGCCGCCCTTGACCGCGCGCACGTACTCCTCGGAGAGCCAGACGGAGACGGGCTTGACGCCGCCGGGGAAGTACGCGCCGGCGGGCGAGGCGATGACCATGAAGAGGAACTCGTTGGCCGGGCGGACGCCCAGACCGACCTCGGAGGCGAACATGAACGGACGCAGGTACAGCGAGGCCTCGCCGGAGTCCGGGACCCAGGCGCGGTCCTGCGTGATGAGGGCGTCGCAGGCGGCGATGAACAGCTCGGAGGGCAGCTCCGGCATCGCCATGCGGCGGGCGGAGGCCCGGAAGCGGTCCGCGTTGGCCTCGGGGCGGAAGGTGGCGACGGTGCCGTCGGGCTGCTTGTAGGCCTTGAGGCCCTCGAAGATGGTCTGCGCGTAGTGCAGGGTCATGTTCGCCGGGTCCATCGACAGCGGCGCGTACGGGACCAGCTCGGCGTCGTGCCAGCCGCGACCCTCGGTCCACTTGATCGTCACCATGTGGTCGGTGAAGTGGCGGCCGAAGCCGGGGCTGGCCAGGATCGCCTCGCGCTCCGCGTCGGACAGCGGGTTCGAGGAGGGCTTGAGCTCGATCGTGGGCGTCGTCATGAGTGCTTGTCCTTCACCGGTTTTGTAGGGCGGACCGCGCTCACGGCGTACTAGGACGTCCGAGCATCCCCGCATTCCGCGGCCTCGCGTTCGATTATCGCGCGCAGGGAGGCTTCGGTGAAACAGGGAGTTTGCGGCCCAGGGGAGATGGTGACACCCGGGGCCGCACAGGAAAAGCCGCCGGGTGCGGTGGTCGCGACCCGGCGGCTTCCTGAGATGGGCTGCCGGGTCAGCCGGCTACTCGCGCGGCGAGGGCGTCGCCGATCGCCTCGGTGGTGCGGAAGGTGCCGTCCCGCTCGGCCAGATCGGCGGAGACGGCGTCCTCGATGCGGGCGGCCTCGGTCTCGTGGCCGAGGTGGCGCAGCAGGAGGGCAACCGACAGGATCGTCGCGGTCGGGTCCGCCTTGCCGGTACCCGCGATGTCCGGGGCCGAGCCGTGGACGGGCTCGAACATGGACGGGAAGGCGCCGGTCGGGTTGATGTTCCCGGAGGCGGCCAGGCCGATCCCGCCGGTGACGGCGGCGGCGAGGTCGGTGAGGATGTCACCGAAGAGGTTGTCCGTGACGATGACGTCGAACCGCTCGGGCTGCGTGACGAAGAAGATCGTCGCGGCGTCGACGTGCAGGTAGTCGGTGGTGACCTCGGGGTACTCCTGGCCGACCTTGTCGAAGATGTTCTTCCACAGGTGGCCCGCGTACACGAGGACGTTGTTCTTGTGGACCAGCGTCAGCTTCTTGCGCGGGCGGGCGTCGGCCCGCGCGTAGGCGTCCCGGACCACGCGCTCGACGCCGTACGCGGTGTTGAGGCTGACCTCGGTCGCCACCTCCGCGGGGGTGCCGGTGCGCAGCGAGCCGCCGTTGCCGGTGTACGGACCCTCGGTGCCCTCGCGGACCACGACGAAGTCGATCTCCGGGCGGCCGGCGAGCGGGGTGGCCGTGTTGGGGAAGAGCTTCGACGGGCGCAGGTTGACGAAGTGGTCGAAGGCGAAGCGGAGCTTCAGCAGCAGGCCGCGTTCCAGGACGCCCGACGGGACCGAGGGGTCGCCGATGGCGCCCAGCAGGATCGCGTCGTGGTGCCTCAGTGCTTCGAGTTCCGCGTCCGGCAGGGTCTCGCCGGTGCGGTGCCAGCGCCGCGCGCCGAGGTCGTACTCCTTGGTCTCCAGCTTCACATCCTGGGGCAGGACCGCGGTAAGGACCTTGAGGCCCTGAGCCACGACTTCCTGGCCGATGCCATCACCGGGGATCACTGCGAGATTGATGCTGGTCGACATGGGAAAACCGTACTCCGTGTCCCAGCCCTCAGACATATTGCGTCCACCATGTGGACGAGGATGAACGCGACATGTCCGGGGCCCGGGGTGTTCGAAGGGCCGCCCTCAAGGGGCGGCCGGGTGCTCAGTGGCCGGTCGAGCCGCCGTTGTCGCGGCGGTCCAGGGCGCGCTGGAGGGCGGCGGCGGCGTTCTTGCGGTCGGCCTCGGCCTGGGAGGAGTGGCGGACGCGGCGGGTCGCGGTGGTGTGACGGGTCATGGTGATCGACTCCTTGAGATCACGGCGTGGCGGGGCCACGGATGAGGGGTTCCTTCAAGGCGCCGGAAGAGGCGGGGAGCGGTGCGCCGCAGGGGTTGCCTGCCGGGGGCGCGCGCTCTCGACCGCCATTCGCCGGATCGGCGAGACGTTCGGCTCCTACAAAGCTAGGCCAGGTCCCGCTGTATGTCTCCGCAATTACTCGGACTTCCTACTATCTGAGACGCGGATCCCTCCGGAAGGCCCGTCGGACGGGCCGACCACAGGGTCCGTTTCAGCCCTTTTTCGCGCGGAGTTCCCTGATCAGCGCTCTGACGGCGAGGGTGGAGGCGGATTCCGCGGTCGTGACGTATCCCACGCGTCTCATGGGCCGTTCGGGGCCCAGATCGGTGATCTCGACCGCGTCCGTGGCCTCGCCCAGCGACAGTTTGGGCAGGATCGCCATCCCCAGCCCCCTGCCGACCATCGTGAGCACCATGGCGTCGTCCTCGGCCTTGAGGGTGGCCCGCGGGATCCAGTCCTGGGCCCGCCACCAGGCGCGGGTGTACGAGCCGCAGTTCTCGTCCCAGTCCAGCAGGGGCAGCGACCTCGGGTCCGGGTGGCCGGCGGGGTGGACCAGCGCGTACGCCTCCCGGACGAGCTCGCCGCTCAGGAGGTCGGGCCGTACGTCGATCCCCGGGCCCAGCGTGGCGATGCCGAGGTCGGCGCGCCCGGCCAGCACCTCCCCCGCCGTGCCCGCGCCGATCTCGCGCACCACCCGCACCTCGGGCCGGATGCCGGGGTGCAGCGCGGCCAGGCGCTCCAGCGCGGGCGGCAGCAGGTGCAGGGCCGCGCTGCGGAAGGCGGCGATGCGCAGCCTCCCCTCCGCGGCGCCCCGGCCGGCGCCGCGCGCCTCCGCGCCCAGTACCTCGTACAGCCGCAGGATGCGCCGGGCGAGGGCGACGGCGCGCTCCCCCGCCGGGGTGGGCGAGGCTCCCGCGCGCCCCCGCTCGAACAACACCGCGCCGACCTTGGTCTCGCTGCCGCGCACCGAGTGCGACACGGCGGACTGGCCGATCCCGAGGACGGCGGCCGCGGCGGAGAAGCCGCCGGTGTCGGCGACGGCGACCAGGACGCGCAGTTCCTGCGGGGCGAGTTCGGTCGAACCGGCGGCCATGGGGCTCCCACCTCGTCGTATGAGCGCCATTCATGGATGTGCGCCTTCCATGAGCGCAACCCCCTGCCCGGGCCGGGGATTCCTTCCTAGCGTGATCGCCATGACCACCGACACGGCGTTCGCCGTCCACCAGATCGCCCGCCCCACCGGCTTTCCCACCGCCGCCGCGTTCACGCTCGTGCGGAGCCCCGTCCCCGACCCCGCCCCCGGTACCGCCCTGGTGGAGAACCTGCTGCTCTCGGTGGACCCCTACCACCGGGGCCTGATGGACGGCGGCGAGGGCGGCTTCGAGTTGCACGCCCCGCTGGAGGGCCGCGCGGTGGGCCGGGTGCTGGCCTCCCGCGATCCCGGGCTGACCGAGGGCGACCTGGTCTTCCACCGCGCGGGCTGGCGCACGCACGCCCTCGTCACCCTCGGCGTGGACGGCGCCCGCGTCCTGCGCGGCCACGAGGGCGTGCCCCTGGAGGCGTACCTGGGCATCCTCGGCGGCACCGGACTGACCGCGTACGCCGCGCTCACCCGCACTGCGGCCCTGCGCGAGGGGGAGGACCTGTTCGTGTCCGCCGCGGCGGGCGGGGTCGGCACGGCGACCGGGCACATCGCCCGGCTGCTGGGCGCCCGCCGGATCGTGGGCAGCGCGGGCTCGCCCGCCAAGGTGCGCCGGCTCACCGAGGTGCTGGGCTTCGACGCGGCCTTCGACCGCCACGACGGCCCGATCGGCGAGCAGTTGGCGAAGGCGACCCCGGACGGGATCGACGTGTACGTGGACAACGTGGGCGGCGACCACCTGGAGGGCGCGATCGGCGCGCTGCGCGAGTACGGACGGATCGCGTGGGTCGGGGCGATCTCGATGTACAACGGCGACCGGGCGCCCGCCGCGCCCCGCAACCTCTTCGAGGTCGTACACAAGTCGCTACGCCTGGAAGGGGTATTGGTTCGTAATCACACCAATCTGCAGGAGGAGTTGGAGGACTTCCTGGTCCCTCATCTGCGCAGCGGCCGGGTGAGCACCGACACCACCGTTGTGCAGGGCATCGACCGGACGGTGGACGCCTTCCTGGGGGTGCTGCGCGGGGACAACCTGGGCAAGATGTTGGTCCGTCTCGGGGACTGATTCCGGCCACCCGGAAGTTCACCGAACTCTTACTGCACGGATGTAGACCTTTGGCGCGGGCCCGGCCACCCTTGCGCTCATTGTGCCGCCGGGGCACGCGAGTTGGAGGCGAGCAGTCAGTGACACCGATCAGTCGCAGGGGCTTCGTGGGAATCGGCGCCGGGCTGGTGGCGGGCGCCGGCCTGCCCGCGGTCACCGCGACCTCGGCGGCCGCGGCCGCCGCCACCGGCACGATCACCGACGTGAAGCACGTGGTGATCCTCATGCAGGAGAACCGCAGCTTCGACCACTACTTCGGTCGGCTGAAGGGCGTCCGCGGCTTCGGCGACCGCGCCGCGGGCAACCTCCCCGGCGGCTGGGGCACGTTCAACCAGCCGAACTGGGGCGGGCGCCAGTACCCGTGGAAACTCAGCGCCACCCCGCCGGCGGGCGGGGTGGACGGCGAGACCCTCGCGCAGTGCACCGGGGACCTCCCGCACAGCTGGACCTCGCAGCACGCGGCCTGGAACAAGGGCCGCATGGACAACTTCGTGGCCGGTGTCGGCAACACCCGCACCCTCGGCCACCTGGACCGGGGTGACATCCCCTTCCACTACGGGCTCGCCGACCACTACACGATCTGCGACGCCTACTTCTGCTCCGCCCTCAGCGCGACCGGCCCCAACCGCACCTTCCTGTGGAGCGGCAAGATCGACGCGACCAGCAAGGACGGCGGCGACGAGTCCGGGTTGACCTGGGAGACGTACGCGGAGGCGCTCCAGCGGGCCGGGATGAGCTGGAAGGTCTACCAGAACGCCCAGGACAACTACGGGGACAACGGCCTGGCCTACTTCAGGAAGTTCACCGACGCGGCCCCCGGCAACCCGCTGTGGGACCGCGGCATGGGCTCCGTCCCCAAGGTCACCGGTTCCACCCCGGACGACATCGCGGCCGCGATCCGCGCCGACGTCGTCGCCGGGACCCTCCCGCAGGTGTCCTGGGTGGTGGCGAGCGAGGCCTTCTCCGAGCACCCGTACGCGCCGCCCGGTGACGGCGCGCACTTCGTGGACCTGGTCTACCGCGCCCTCGCCGCGAACCCGGAGGTCTTCGACTCCACCGTCCTCTTCCTCGACTACGACGAGAACGACGGCTTCTTCGACCACGTGCCGCCGCCCGTCGCGCCGCCCGGCACGCCCGGCGAGTACCTCGACGGACTCCCGATCGGGCTGGGTTTCCGCGTCCCGATGATCGTGATGTCCCCGTGGACCCGGGGTGGCTGGGTCAGCTCCGAAGTGTTCGACCACACGTCGGTGCTGCGGTTCATGGAGACCTGGACGACGGCCCTCGGCACCCCCGCGACCTGTCCGAACATCAGCGCCTGGCGCCGCAGGGTGGTGGGCGACCTGACCGGCGTCTTCGACTTCGCGCACCCCGTCCACGGCGTTCCCGCCGGTCTCCCCTCGACCGCGAAGGTCATCGGCCAGGCCACCTGTGCCCCGCTGCCCAACCCGGCCCCGCAGGACAACGCGCTCCCGGCGCAGGAGCCCGGCACCCGACCGGCGCGGATCCTGCCCTACCAGGTGAACGGCAATCTGGACCGCTTCGAGTTCGGGGCCGCCGGGAAGATCCTGGCCTGGTTCTCGATGGCCAACCAGGGCGCGCAGGCCAAGCGGCCCGCGCACTTCTCGATCCACCCGCACCAGCACCGTGACACGACGCCCTGGCAGTACACGGTGGACGCGGGCACCACGGCGACGGACTACTTCAGCGTCGGCCTCGGCAGTGGCTCCGGCAAGTACGACATCTCGATGCACGGGCCGAACCGTTTCCTTCGCCGCTTCATCGGCGACGCGTCCAAGGCGGGCAGGGCGATCGAGGTCGCGGCGCGCTTCGCGGTGGAACCGGGCACGGGCAAGACCGCCCTGTACTTCAAGATGACCAACACCTCCGCGACGGCGGTCACCTTCACGATCCGTTCCGACGCCTACCGCACGGACGGCCCCTGGACGTACAAGGTCCCGGCGAACTCCTCGCGCGAGGACTTCTTCAACGCGGTCGCCTACAACGCCGGTTGGTACGACTTCACGATCCTGGCCGACTCCGACGGCACCTGGTCGCGCCGCTACACGGGCCACATCGAGTACGGGGCGCCGAGCGTCTCGGGCTGAGCCGCCGGCAGGGACCTCGACGACAGGACGGCTAGAGCACGTCCCCGTTGCGCCAGTCGAAGTCGAGCCGCCCGGTGGGGTCCAACAGGGCCCCGCCGGGCGGTGCCCAGAGGTACGTGGAGCCCTCCTCCTCGGCGAGGCGCTCCGGCCCGGCCGGGCCGAGCACCCCGATCCGGCCGCCCCACACCCGCCAGCCGCGCCCCGCGTACAGGGCGGCTCCGTCCTCGGAGGCGGACAGGGCGCCCAGTTCGTAGGCCCGTCCGATCACACCCTCCAGTTCGGCCACGACCCGCCCGGCGAGACCACGTCGGCGCCGGTCGGAGCGTACGGCCACCGCCTCGACGTACCCGGTCCGCAGGGCCCGGCCGGCGTGCACGACCCGGCGTTGCACGACGCTGCCGTGCGCGAGCAGCACACCGTCCTCCCGCAGCAGCGCGTGCATCCCGCCGAGCGCGTGCTCGAAGTCCTCGTCGGCGAAGTCCCCCTCGAAGGCGTCGTCCAGCAGCGCGCGGATCCCGCCGAGTTCCACCGTGCCCAGTTCGCAGGTGTGCCGCAGGAGGATGGCGCCGCTCGCGTTCGCTGTCACCCGGGGACGGTACCAACGCCCCGCAGCCGGCCGGCGAGCCCGTCCACGGTGTCCGCGTCGAGCCCGGCGTCGAGCAGGTGGGTCCGGGCGTCCAACCCCTCCGCGGTCCGCCGGGCCAGTGCGTGGACGGTGGTGCCGAGCCCGGCGACGTACGTCTCGATCTCCGCGCCGTCGTACGGTCGGCCCTGCGCGGCGTACCTGTCCCGTACCCGCGACTCGCTCAGCCCGTGATCGGTGGCGATCTCCCGGGGGCTCGCCCCGGCGAGCCGGAGCAGGACGAGGGCGATGATCCCGGTCCGGTCGCGGCCCAGACCGCAGTGGAAGGCGACCCCGCCGGGCGGGGCGTCGGCGATCGCGCGGGCCACGGCGGCGACGCGGTCGGGGAAACGCTCCAGGAAAGGCTGGAAATACGCAGGAGTGGCGAAGCCCGGGGTCCCCCACCACTCGTCCCAGAAGTCCCGGTGCTCCAGCCCGTCCAGGGGTGTCCGCACGGTGGTCAGGACGTCCGGTCGGGGCGCGCGGTCCACCTCCACCTCCTCGTCATCGCGCAGGTCGACGACGGTCCGCACGCCGTGGGCGACCAGGGTGGTCCAGCCCCGTCCGGTGAGCCGGTCGAGCTGGTCCGCGCGGACGGCCGCCCCCGGCACCACCTCTCCCAGGCCACCCAGGTCACGCGCGTTGAAGCACCCGTCCCACTCCAGAAATCGACCGACCCGTGCCATGTTCATAGCCCCCCTGTCAGTACACATCGGACAGATGCTCATGACGCGGCCCTGGCGGCGAGCGGTTCCGCGCGTGAAGATCTGCCCATGTCGCCTGAGACCCAGCAGTGGACCCCCACCCATGGCCGGCCCTACCGGCCCGTCCCGTACCGACCCGCGCGCATGCCGGGCCCGGAATCCCTGGCGCGCGCGGCCGAGTTGAGGGCGCGGATGGACGAGCGGCGCACCGTCCGCCACTTCTCCCCCGACCCGGTGCCCGAGCAGGTCGTCCTGGACGCCGTGGCCTGCGCCGCGACCGCCCCGTCGGGGGCGCACCAGCAGCCCTGGACGTTCGTCCTGGTCAAGGATCCCGAGATCCGTCAGCAGATCCGCGCCGCCGCCGAGCAGGAGGAACAGATCTCCTACGACGGCCGGCTCGGCGACGAATGGCTCGCCGCGCTGCGCCCCATCGGTACCGACGCGGTCAAGACCCACCTGACCGACGCTCCGGCCCTGATCGTGGTCTTCCAGCAGCGGTACTGGCTGGGACCCGACGGCACGAAGCGCAAGCACTACTACGTGGACGAGTCGGTCGGCATCGCCGTCGGCATGCTCCTGTCCGCCCTCCACCTGAGCGGGCTCGCCGCACTGATCCACACGCCGAGCCCGATGCGCTTCCTGGGCCACGTCCTGAACCGTCCGGAGAACGAGAAGGCCTTCGCGGTCATCCCCGTCGGCTACCCGGCCGACGACTGCGAGGTTCCCGATCTGCTGCGCAAGTCCCTGGACCAGGTCATCGTCGAGGTCTGAGAGCCGCCCCGGAACCTGGACCGCCCCCGCTCCGGACTTGGGGGTACCGGAGCGGGGGCGGGGTTCGCGCAGGCCGGGGAGGTCAGCCCATGTGGGGGTACGCGTAGTCGGTCGGCGGGACCAGGGTCTCCTTGATGGAGCGGGTCGAGGTCCAGCGCAGCAGGTTGGAGGCCGCGCCCGCCTTGTCGTTCGTGCCGGACGCGCGGCCGCCGCCGAAGGGCTGCTGGCCGACGACGGCGCCGGTCGACTTGTCGTTGATGTAGAAGTTGCCCGCCGCGAAGCGGAGCTTCTCCATCGCGTCGGCCGCCGCGTAGCGGTCCTGGGCGATGACGGCGCCGGTCAGCGCGTACGCGGACACCGACTCCATCTGCTCCAGCATCGCGTCGAAGTCCGCGTCCTCGTAGACGTGCACGGCGAGGATCGGGCCGAAGTACTCGGTCGTGAAGACCTCGTTCTCCGGGTCGGTGCAGGCGATGACGGTCGGGCGGACGAAGTAGCCCTCCGAGTCGTCGTAGCGGCCGCCGGCGATGATCGTGCAGGTCGGGTCGGCCTTGGCACGGTCGATCGCGGCCTTGTTCTTGGCGAACGAGCGCTCGTCGATGACGGCGCCGATGAAGTTCGTCAGGTCGCGGACGTCACCCATGGTGATGCCGTCGACCTCGGCCGCGAAGGCCTCCTTGAAGCCGTCGTTCCAGATCGACGCCGGGATGTAGGCGCGCGAGGAGGCCGAGCACTTCTGGCCCTGGAACTCGAAGGAGCCGCGGGTCAGCGCGGTCTTCAGGATGTCGCGGTCCGCGGACGGGTGGGCGACGACGAAGTCCTTGCCGCCGGTCTCGCCGACCAGGCGCGGGTAGGACTTGTACTTCTCGATGTTGTTGCCGACGGTCTTCCACAGGTGCTGGAAGGTCTTGGTCGAGCCGGTGAAGTGGATGCCGGCCAGCTCGGGGTGGTTCAGGGCCACCTCGGAGACGGCGATGCCGTCGCCGGTCACCAGGTTGATGACGCCCTTGGGCAGACCGGCCGCCTCCAGGACCTCCATCAGCAGGACCGCGGAGTGGGTCTGCGTCGGGGACGGCTTCCACACGACCACGTTGCCCATGAGGGCCGGGGCGGTCGGCAGGTTGCCGGCGATGGCCGTGAAGTTGAACGGCGTGATCGCGTAGACGAAGCCCTCCAGCGGGCGGTGGTCGCTGCGGTTCCACACGCCGGCGCTGTTCGCGGCCGGCTGCTCGGCCAGGATCTGGCGGGCGAAGTGGACGTTGAAGCGCCAGAAGTCGACGAGCTCGCAGGGGGTGTCGATCTCCGCCTGCTGGGCGGTCTTCGACTGGCCCAGCATGGTCGAGGCGGCCAGCTTCTCGCGCCACGGGCCGGCCAGCAGCTCGGCGGCGCGCAGGATGATCGCGGCGCGGTCGTCGAAGTCCATCGCGCGCCAGGCCGGGGCGGCGGCCAGGGCGGCGTCGACGGCGGCCTGGGCGTCGGCCTCGGTGGCGTTGGCGTAGGTGCCGATGACCGACTTGTGGTCGTGCGGCTGGACGACGTCGAAGCGCTCGCCGCCACCCATCCGCTTGACGCCGTCGATCGTCATGGGGAGGTCGATCGGGTTCTCGGACAGCTGCTTGAGCTGGATTTCGAGACGTGCGCGCTCCGCGCTGCCGGGGGCGTACGAGTGGACCGGCTCGTTGACCGGCGCGGGGACCTGGGTCACAGCATCCATGGGTCTGGCAACTCCTTGAGCTAGTTCTGAACCTGGTTCTGGACCTAGTTCTTGGTGATCATCGAGCGGAGGAAGAAGAGCAGGTTGGCCGGCTTCTCCGCGAGGCGGCGCATGAAGTAGCCGTACCAGTCGGTCCCGTACGCGGTGTAGACGCGCATCCGGTGCCCCTCGGCGGCCAGCCGCAGGTGCTCGTCGCTGCGGATCCCGTACAGCATCTGGAACTCGTACTCGTCGGGCTTGCGCCCGGCCTTGCGGGCCAGCTCCTGGGCGATGGCGATCAGGCGCGGGTCGTGGGACCCGATCATCGGGTACCCCTCGCCCTCCATCAGGATGCGCATGATGCGGACGTACGCCTTGTCGATCTCGGCCTTGTCCTGGTAGGCGACCTCGGCGGGCTCCTTGTAGGCGCCCTTCACGATCCGGACGCGGCTGCCGGCCTCGGCGAGCCGGTGGGCGTCGGCCTCGGTGCGGAAGAGGTAGGCCTGGATCACGCAGCCGGTCTGCGGGAAGTCCCGGCGCAGTTCCTCGTGGATGGCGAACATCGAGTCGAGGGTGGTGTGGTCCTCGGCGTCCAGGGTGACGGTGGTGCCGATCGCCGCGGCGGCCTCGACGACCGGGCGCACGTTGGCGAGGGCCAGCTCGTGGCCGCCTTCGAGGGCCTGGCCGAACATCGAGAGCTTGACGGACATCTCGACGGTCTCGCCCAGGCCCAGGTCGGCCAGGCGCTCGATCAGTTCGAGGTAGGCGTCGCGCGCGGCGTGGGACTGCTCCACGGCGGTGATGTCCTCGCCGACCACGTCGAGGGTGACTTCCAGACCCTTGCGCGTGAGGTCCTCCACGATCGGGATGACCTGGCCGACCGTCTCACCGGGGATGAACCGGTTCACCACGGGCTTGGTCACCGGGGCGGCGGAGACGATGCGGCGCAGCTTGTCGCTGCGGGAAGCGGCGAGGATCGCGGGACCCAGCACGGGGCACCTCCAACGGGTGGCAGAAGCAGATTCACGATCTCGCGCCGGCGTGGCGTGGACGTAGGAGAAACGCAAGTAAAACCACCGTGAAACCTAAGGATCTCCACGATCCTCTGCCATCGACAGCTGTCACGCATCCGTTGTCGACAACTCATACATCTGTCTGAAGGAACGTTCCGCGGGTGGGAGAATGGCCGGGTGAAGGGCGATTACCAGGACCTGGTGGACGAGATCTCGGCGCTGCTCGGCGCCCCGGCGACGCTGGAGAACCGCGACTTCCGCCTCATCGCCTTCGGGGCGCACGACGGCGACGACGACGCGGCCATGGACCCGGTCCGCACCCGCTCGATCCTGACCCGGCAGTCCACGGCCGCGGTCCGGTCCTGGTTCGAGGGCTTCGGCATCGCCCGCGCCACCGGTCCGGTACGCATCCCGGCCGCGCCCGACGCCGGGGTCGTCCGGGGCCGGCTCTGCCTGCCCGTGCGCTACCGGGGGATCGTCCAGGGGTACGTGTGGCTCCTCGACCCGGAGTCCGGACCCGACGCGGGACCCGGCCCGCAGGCGCTCACCGCCGCCATGGAGGTCGCCGACCGGATGGGGGTGCTGCTCGCCGAGGAGGCCAAGGCCGGGGCGGACCTGTCGAGGGAGTTCCGCGCGGCGCTCACGGCCGACCGCGGCTGGCAGCGGGACATGGCCCTGTCGGCGCTGCGCACGGCCCTGGGGCCGGACGGCGACGGGCTCCACGCGGTGGTGTGCGTGACCCCGTGGGCCGGGGAGGCCCCGGGTTCGGTGCCGGGGGCGGCCGCGGTGTGCGTGGTGCCGTGGCCCTGGCCGGGCGGCGGAGACGGCACGGGCCCGGGCCCGGCCGACCGGGGCGCGCCGGACCGCGCCGCGGCGGTTCGGGGCGCGGCCGGTCGGGCCGCCTCGGGGCGGGGCGCCTCCGCGTCGGTTCCGGGTGCGGCGGGGCGGGATGCGGCGGGCCGGCGGGGCACGTCCGGCCGAACCGCCGATCACCCGGGTGGCCGCGCCGAGGCCCGGCCGGGTGGGCGTCCCGTCGCCGGTACCGGCGGGCCGGACGGGGTCGACGGGGACCCGGGTCCCGGCCAGGCGGCCCTGGCGGTGCTGGTCAGGCTCCGCTCGGCGGACTCCGTCACCCCGGTGGAGGCGCTGGCCGCCCGCCTGCTCCCCCGCCCGGAGACCCCGGCGGGGCCCCGCGCCGCGACCGCCGGCGTGGCCGAGCCCCGGCGGGGGCTGGCCTCGCTCGGCGACGCGTGGGCCGAGGCCGCGGCGGCGGCCAGGGCGGCGGCGGCGCAGCCCCGGCTCGGGCAGGTGGCGCGGTGGTCGGCCATCGGCCCGTACCGGCTGCTGGCCTCGTTGACGGCGGGCCGGGCACAGGACCCCTCCACTCGGGTCCTGTTGGGCGCGGCGCACCGGGAACTGGCCCGTACCGCCGAGGTGTTCCTGGACTGCGCCGGGCAGGCGGGCCGGGCGGCGGCGGCCCTGGGGATCCACCGCCAAACCCTGTACTACCGGCTGGGCCGGGTGGAGCAACTGACGGGCCTCGACCTGGACGAGGGCGAGGACCGGCTGTTGCTGCACATGTCCCTCAAGGCCGCCCGCCTGGACTGATCCGCGCGCGGGGCGAGGGGCACGACTCAGGCGGTGGGCTCCACGGCCGAGGCGTCGACCGCGCCCTCCGCCGGCGCCCCGTCGGCCGCGTCCCCGGGCGCTCCCGCACCCGCCGTCTTCGCCATGAGTTCCGCCGCCCGCCGCATCCCCTCGGTCAACTCGGCCGGGGTACCGGCGCTTTCGGCGTCGAAGAGCCACTGGATCATGAACCCGTTGAGCAGCGCCTGGTAGAAGGTGCCGAGCGTGCGCACGTCCTCGTCCTCCAACCGGTCCTCCGGCACGCCGGTGAACATGGAGACCATCCCCCGGCGCCCCTCGTCCTGCGAGGCCGCGAGCAGCCGGCGCAGCTCCGGGAGGCCGTCCCGGGTCAGCGCGACCTCCAGGCTCGCCGCCCAGATGGGACCCGATTCCTCGTGTCCGGCGTGCACGCCCTCCCACACCGACCGGAAGCGCTCCAGCGAGCCGCCCTCCCCCGCGAGGCCGGCCGTGAACGTGTCGCCCCAGTCGGAGATCAGCTCGATGAACGCCTGGGTGAGCAGGGCGTCCTTCGAGCCGTAGTGATAGCCGATGGAGGCGAGGTTGGCGCCCGAGGCCTTGACGATGTCGCGCGCGGTCGTGCGCACGAACCCCTTCTCGACCAGGCATTCCTTGGCGCCCTGGAGCAGATCTTCGCGATGTCCCATGCCGACACGGTAGCAAGACAAGCGTCCTATACAGAAGTTCCATACGCTCGTACTAGACAGACGTTTATGACGCTTGTACATTCCTGTTCATGACGAACCCCGCTGTCCCGGCGCACCTCGCCGGCCGCCGCGAATGGACCGCCTTCACCGTCCTGTTGCTGCCCCTGCTCCTGGTCTCGATGGACGTCTCCGTCCTCTACTTCGCCATCCCCGCCATCACGCGGGAGCTGGACCCGAGCGCCACCCAGCAGCTCTGGATCTTCGACAGTTACGCCTTCGCCCTCTCCGGGCTGCTGATCACGATGGGTTCCCTCGGCGACCGCGTCGGGCGCCGCAAACTGCTGCTGATCGGCGCGAGCGCCTTCGGCCTCGCCTCCGTCGGCGCCGGGTACGCGACCAGCGCCGAGATGCTGATCGCCTGCCGGGTGCTGCTCGGCGTCGGCGGCGCGACGCTGATGCCGTCCACCCTGGCCCTCGTACGGAACCTCTTCCAGGACGCCAGGCAGCGCGCCCAGGCCATCGCCATCTGGTCCGGCGCCATGACCGGCGGCATCGCACTCGGCTCCGTGATGAGCGGCGTGATGCTGAACCACTTCCACTGGGGTTCCGTCTTCCTGGTCAACGTCCCCGCGATGCTGCTCCTGCTGGTCCTGGTCCCGGTGCTCGTACCGGAGTTCAAGGACCCCGCCCCGGGCCGCTTCGACCTGCCGAGCGTCCCGCTGTCGATGGCCGCCGTGCTGCCGCTGGTGTACGGCCTCAAGGAGATCGCCGCCGAGGGCCTCGCACCGCTCCACACCGCCTGCGTCGCCGTCGGCCTGGCCTTCGGGTACGTGTTCGTGCGCCGCCAACGGGGCCGCGAAGACGCCATGGTCGGCCGGGCCCTCTTCCGCCACCGGGGCTTCGGCGCCGGCATCGGCCTCCAGAGCGTCTCCGCCTTCGCCATGATGGGTTCCGCCTACTTCACCACCCAGTACCTCCAATCGGTGCTCGGCATGGGCACCTTGGAGGCCGCCCTGTGGAGCCTCGCCCCGTCGGTCGCCATCGGCGCCGCCGCCCCCGTGGCCGCGGTCCTCGCCCGCACGGTGGACCGGTCCCTCGTCATCGCGGGCGGCTTCGCCCTCGGCGCCGCCGGGTTCGCCCTGATCGGCCGGGTCGGTACCGAATCCCTGTGGCTGCTCCTGGTCGGCGCCGGGGTTCTGGCCAGCGGGATCGTCGTCGTGATGTCCCTGGTCTCCGACATCGCGCTGGGCGCCGCCCCCGCCGAGAAGGCCGGCTCGGCCGCCTCCCTGCTGGAGACGGGCGCCGAGTTCGGCGGCGCCCTGGGCATGGCCGTCCTCGGCAGCCTCGGCACCGCGGTCTACCGCTCCGACCTGGCGGGCGCCGAGCCCGCCGTCCGGGAGACCCTGGGCGGCGCGGTCGCCACCGCCGGTTCGCTCGGCGGCGAGGCCGGGCAGCGGGTACTGGGCCTGGCCCGGGAGGCGTTCGTCCACGGCATGCAGTACGCGGCCTGGGGCGGCACGGCCCTGCTGCTCGCGGCGGCGGCCCTCACACCGGTCCTGCTGCGCGGCGTCGGCCCCACCGCCCCGCCCGAGGCGGTACCGGAACCGGAATCGAGCGGGTTCCTCGCGGCCCCCGCCGCCCCCGCGCGCTGAACCACCGCACGGCACGGAACGCGAAAAGGGCCCGGGGGTCTCCCCCGGGCCCTCCCCGTGCGTACCGAAGGATCAGCCGAGGCTGACCGTGCGCGCCGAGACGGCGCCGATCTCGGCGGCGATGTCCGCGAGGACGTTCACCGGGACCTCGGCGTCGACGGTGAGGACGCCGAGCGCCTCGCCGCCCTCCTCGGCGCGGGCGACCTGCATGCCCGCGATGTTCAGACCGGCCTCGCCCAGGATGCGGCCGACGGTGCCGACAACACCCGGGCGGTCGGCGTAGCGCAGGACGAGCATCTGCTCGGCGAGCGCCAGGTCCAGGTCGTACTCGCCGATGCCGACGATCTTCTGAAGGTGCTTCGGGCCCGCGAGCGTGCCGGAGACCGACACCTCCTGACCGTCCGAGAGGGTGCCGCGGACGGTGACCACGTTGCGGTGGTCCGGGGACTCCGAGCTGGTGGTCAGCCGGACCTCGACACCGCGTTCCTGCGCGAACAGCGGGGCGTTGACGTAGGAGACCGTCTCGTCGACGACGTCCTCGAAGACACCCTTGAGCGCGGAGAGCTCCAGCACCTTGACGTCGTGCTGGGTGATCTCGCCGCAGACCTCGACGTCGAGGCGGACCGCGACCTCGCCCGCGAGGGCGGTGAAGATGCGGCCGAGCTTCTCGGCGAGCGGCAGGCCCGGACGCACGTCCTCGGCGATGACGCCGCCCTGGACGTTGACCGCGTCGGGCACCAGTTCGCCGGCGAGCGCGAGGCGCACCGACTTGGCGACCGAGACCCCGGCCTTCTCCTGGGCCTCGTCCGTGGACGCGCCCAGGTGCGGGGTGCAGACGACCTGGTCGAGCTCGAAGAGCGGGGAGTCCGTGCAGGGCTCCTTGGCGTACACGTCGAGGCCGGCGCCGGCGACGCGGCCCTCCTTGATGGCCGTGTACAGCGCGGCCTCGTCCACGATCCCGCCGCGGGCGGCGTTGACGATGCGGACGGACGGCTTCACCTTGTGCAGCGCCTCGTCCCCGATGAGACCGAGGGTCTCGGGGGTCTTCGGCAGGTGCACGGTGATGAAGTCCGCGACCTCCAGCAGCTCGTCCAGCGTGAGCATCTTGACGCCCATCTGGGCGGCGCGCGCGGGCTGTACGTAGGGGTCGTACGCGACGACCTTCATGCCGAAGGCCGACATGCGCTGGGCCACCAGGACGCCGATGCGGCCGAGGCCCACGACGCCCAGGGTCTTCTCGCTGAGCTCGACACCCGTGTACTTGTTCCGCTTCCACTCGCCGTTCTTCAGGGCGGTGTTGGCCTGCGGGATGTTGCGGGCCGTGGCGACGAGCAGGCCACAGGCCAGCTCGGCGGCGGTGACGATGTTGGAGGTCGGCGCGTTGACGACCATCACGCCGGCCTTGGTGGCGGCGGAGACGTCGACGTTGTCGAGGCCGACACCGGCGCGCGCGACGACCTTCAGCTTCTTGGCGGCCGCGATGGCCTCCGCGTCGACCTTGGTGGCGGAGCGGACGAGGATCGCGTCGACGTCGACGATCGCGGGGAGCAGCTCCGCGCGGTCGGCTCCGTTGACGTGCCGGATCTCGAAGTCCGGACCGAGCGCGTCCACCGTGGCGGGCGACAGCTCTTCGGCGATGAGTACGACAGGTTTCGAGCTCACGTGGGTCATCCTCACAAGTCCAGTGCGGACGGCCGTCCCGACGGCCGCAGGCGGTGGAGGGGGTAGCCGCGTGGAAGACGCACGACACTGTGGGCCTGACGCGTTGTGTTGAGCAGTGTAGTGGCGTATTCGCGGCGGGTTTCCGCCTGTACGGAAGGATCACCCTTCCGTGATTGGCCGGGGTGGCCAATCCGCGCGGTCGGAGGCCGCCGTCACGGCGGACCGGACGGCCTCCGGGGGCGCGTGCGCGGCGGGGCCGGGACTCGTCGTCCCGGCCCCGCCGCGTCGAGATCAGCTCTCGTCGTTGTCGACCCAGCTCATCAGCTTGCGCAGCTTCTTGCCGGTGGTCTCCAGCAGGTGGGCCTCGTCGGCCTTCTTGTACTCGTTGTACTTCGGCAGACCGGCCTTGTACTCGGCCATCCAGGTGTTGGCGAACTCGCCGCTCTGGATCTCCGCGAGGACCTGCTTCATCTCGGCCTTGGTGGCGTCGGTGATGATGCGGGGACCGGTGATGTAGTCGCCCCACTCAGCGGTCTCGGAGACCGACCAGCGCATCTTCTCCAGGCCGCCCTCGTACATGAGGTCGACGATGAGCTTCAGCTCGTGCAGGCACTCGAAGTACGCGATCTCCGGCTGGTAACCGGCTTCGGTCAGGGTCTCGAAACCGGCCTTGACCAGCGCGGAGGCGCCACCGCAGAGGACGGCCTGCTCACCGAACAGGTCGGTCTCGGTCTCCTCGGTGAAGGTGGTCTTGATGACACCCGCGCGGGTGCCGCCGATGCCGGCCGCGTAGGAGAGCGCGAGGGCGAAGGCGTTGCCGCTGTGGTCCTGCTCGACAGCGGCGATGCAGGGCACGCCGCGGCCTTCCTCGTACTGACGGCGAACCAGGTGGCCCGGGCCCTTCGGGGCGACCAGGGCGACGTCCACGTTGGCCGGGGGCTTGATGAAGCCGTAGCGGACGTTGAAGCCGTGACCGAAGAAGAGCGCGTCGCCGTCCTGGAGGTGGTCCTTGATGGACTCCTCGTAGATCTCGGCCTGGAGCGGGTCCGGGGTCAGGATCATGATGACGTTGGCCCACTCGGCGGCCTCGGACACCGAGACGACCTTCAGGCCCTGCTCCTCGGCCTTGGCCTTGGACTTGGAGCCCTCCTTCAGGCCGACGACGACGTCGACGCCGGAGTCACGCAGCGACAGCGCGTGGGCGTGGCCCTGGCTGCCGTAGCCGATGACCGCGACCTTGCGGCCCGCGATGATGGACAGGTCGGCGTCGTTCTCGTAGAACAGCTCGGCCACTGGGATATCTCCTTGGTGCGCGTGTGTTGCTCCCACCGTACGGCGGGGAACGGAATGTGAGTTTCTCGGTCTCGCCATGCGGGCGCCCCGCCGACGCGCGGCGGGCCGCCCACGGGGCGAGCGGTCGAACGACCGGTGGAGCGGTCGCTCAGGCGCTGCGATCGAGCGCGCGCAGGCTGCGGTCCGTGATGGACCGGCCGCCACGCCCTATGGCGATCGTGCCGGACTGCACGAGTTCCTTGATGCCGAAGGGCTCCAGCATCTTCAGCATCGCGCCGAGCTTGTCGGTGCCGCCGGTGGCCTCGATGGTGACGGCCTCCGGGGAGACGTCGACCGTCTTGGCGCGGAACAGCTGGACGATCTCGACGATCTGCGAGCGGGTCTCGTTGTCGGCGCGGACCTTCACCAGAACGAGTTCACGCTCGATGGCGTTGTGCTGTTCCAGCTCGACGATCTTGAGCACGTTGACCAGCTTGTTGAGCTGCTTGGTCACCTGCTCCAGCGGGAGGTCCTCGACGTTCACGACGATGGTGATGCGCGAGATGTCGGGGTGCTCGGTGACACCGACCGCGAGGGAGTCGATGTTGAAGCCGCGGCGGGAGAACAGGGCGGCGATCCGGGCGAGGATGCCGGGCGTGTTCTCGACCAGGACGGAGAGCGTGTGCTTGGACATGTGAGTCGTTCTCTCTCTCAGGCTCTCTCGGCTCAGTCGTCTTCGTTGTCGCCGAAGTCGGGACGGACGCCCCGGGCTGCCATGACCTCGTCGTTGGAGGTGCCGGCGGCGACCATCGGCCACACCATGGCGTCCTCGTGGACGATGAAGTCGACGACCACCGGGCGGTCGTTGATCGCGTTGGCCTCGGCGATGACCCGGTCCAGGTCGGCGGGGTCCTCGCAGCGCAGTGCGACGCAGCCCATGGCCTCGGACAGCTTCACGAAGTCCGGGACGCGGGTGCCCTTGCGGGGGGCGACGGACTCGCCGAGCTGGGAGCCCACGGTGGCGTGGCCGGTCTCGTCGGCGTGCAGGACCGTGTTGGAGTACCGCTGGTTGTAGAACAGGGTCTGCCACTGGCGGACCATGCCCAGCGCGCCGTTGTTGATGATCGCGACCTTGATCGGGATGTTGTTCAGCGCGCAGGTGACCAGTTCCTGATTGGTCATCTGGAAGCAGCCGTCGCCGTCGATCGCCCAGACCGTGCGGTCCGGCATGCCCACCTTGGCGCCCATCGCGGCCGGGACCGCGTAGCCCATGGTTCCGGCGCCGCCGGAGTTCAGCCAGGTGCGGGGCTCCTCGTAGTTCACGAAGTGCGAGGCCCACATCTGGTGTTGGCCGACGCCGGCCGCGTAGATGGTGTGCTCGGGGGCGAGCGCGCCGATCCGCTGGATGACCTGCTGCGGCGAGAGGCTGCCGTCCGCGGGCAGGTCGTAGCCCAGCGGGTACGTCTCGCGCCAGCGGCTGAGGTCCTTCCACCAGGCGGTGTAGTCGCCCGCGTTGCCCTCGGTGTGCTCGGCCTGGACCGCCTGGATCAGGTCGGCGATGACCTCGCGGGCGTCGCCGACGATCGGGACGTCGACCTCGCGGTTCTTGCCGATCTCGGCCGGGTCGATGTCCGCGTGGATGATCTTGGCGAACGGGGCGAAGCTGTCCAGCTTGCCGGTGACGCGGTCGTCGAAGCGGGTGCCGAGCGCGATCAGCAGGTCCGACTTCTGCAGCGAGGTGACGCCGGTGACCGAACCGTGCATGCCGGGCATGCCGACGTGCAGCGGGTGGCTGTCGGGGAAGGAGCCGAGCGCCATCAGGGTGGTACAGACGGGGACGCCGGTCAGTTCCGCGAGGACCTTCAGTTCGGCGGTGGCGCCGGACTTCATGACTCCGCCGCCGACGTACAGGACCGGGCGCTTGGCCGCGCAGATGAGCTTGGCGGCCTCCCGGATCTGCTTCGCGTGCGGCTTGGTGACGGGCCGGTAGCCCGGCAGGTCGTGGGTCGGCGGCCACGAGAAGGTGGTCTTCGACTGGAGGGCGTCCTTGGCGATGTCGACCAGGACCGGGCCGGGACGGCCGGTGGAGGCGATGTGGAACGCCTCCGCGATCGTCCGCGGGATGTCCTCGGCCCGCGTGACCAGGAAGTTGTGCTTCGTGATCGGCATGGTGATGCCGACGATGTCCGCCTCCTGGAAGGCGTCGGTGCCGATCGCCTTGGAGGAGACCTGGCCGGTGATCGCGACGAGCGGGACGGAGTCCATGTGCGCGTCGGCGATCGGGGTGACGAGGTTGGTGGCTCCCGGGCCCGAGGTGGCCATGCAGACGCCCACCTTGCCGGTGGCCTGCGCGTAGCCGGTCGCGGCGTGGCCGGCGCCCTGCTCGTGGCGGACCAGGATGTGACGGACCCTCTTGCTGTCCATCATCGGGTCGTAGGCGGGAAGGATGGCGCCGCCCGGGATCCCGAACACGGTGTCGCACCCCACCTCTTCGAGAGAGCGGATGAGGGACTGCGCACCCGTGACGTGCTCAACTGCGGCGGACTGGTGTCCACCCGTACGGGGCCGCGGCTGCGGATGGTGGGCCCCGGTGGCCTGCTCGGTCATCGGCATTCTCTTCTCGAAGCTGAGGGTTTTACGAGGAGCGGGGATCCTTCGGAGCAAGGTCCGAAGGCGTGTGCCAGTGCAACAAAAAACCCCTCGTGCCGGGAGGCAAGCGAGGGGAGCGCGTCGGGCGTGTGGAGCGGGGACATGCAGGTCCCAGCCTCAGCCGACGCGCTTTCCAAGTACGAGAATTCGGGTGCGCATGGCACTGACCCTCCCTCCGGCGGGAGGTGGATGTCAAGCGGGTGGGACGGGCGTCTCATTATGTGAGCCTCTACGGATGACCATCGAGCCACTGGACGAGCCTCCGGCCAAGGCCGGCTGGGCCAAACCGCCCGGTACTGGGAACGTACCGCGCACGAGCGCGCGTCGCAGCCTGTATTCGTCGAGTGGTCCGGAGAAGGCCATTCCCTGACCATGGGTGCACCCCATGGCCCGCAGGGCCGACACCTGCTCGGGCAGGTCCACCCCGTCGGCCACGGACTGCATCCCCAGGTCGTTTGCGATCCGCAACAAACCGGCGGTGATCTTGTGCAGGCGGGCCGATTCGACCAGGCCCTCGACCAGCCCCCGGTCCAGCTTCAGCATGTCCACGGGGAGGCGGCGGAGGGCGCTGATGGCCGCGTAACCGCTGCCGAAGCCGTCGAGGGCGATCAGGACGCCCAGCCTCCGCAGGGCCGTCAGGCGCCGCTCCAGCTCGTCGAAGGGCACTCTGGGGTCGCTGTCCGCCAACTCGATCACCAGCGCCCCGGAGGCCAGCCCGTGCCGGCTGAGCAGTGCGTCCAGGGAGGCAAGCGGCACGGAACGGTCCAGCAGCCGCTGGGCGGTCATCCGGACGGCCACCGGTACGTGGTGGCCGGCCCGCTGCCGCTCGGCGGCCTGCTCCACGGCCTCCTCCAGCAGCCAGCGCCCCAGCTCGGCGGTGCGCGAGGCGTCCGGCGCGGGGCTGGGGGCCGCGTGGTGGGCGGCGCCCTCGCTGTACTCGGCCACCCGCAGGAACTCGGCCGGCGTGAAGAGGATCCCCTGGGCGGAGCGCCAACGCGCCTGCGCGGCGACGGCCGTGACCTCCCCGGTCGCGAGCGAGACCACGGGCTGGTGCAGCAGGGCGAACTCGCCCTCGTGGAGCGCGGTGCGCAGCCGCCCCGCTAGCTCGGCCTTGCGCACGACCTCGGCCTGCATCTGCGGCGCGTACAGCTCGACGCGGTCCTTGCCGCCCGCCTTGGCCCGGTACATCGCGAGATCCGCGTTGCGCATCAGGTCCGAAGGGGTGATGCCGGGGTCCGCGAAGGCCACGCCGATGCTCGCGGCGACCCTGACCTCGCTGCCCCCGATCCGGTACGGCTGGGAGAGGGTGGTGCGCAGCCGGTCGGCGATCTCGTGCACCTGGTACTCGCGGGCGCCGCGGTCGCGGCTGCCGTCGCCGAGGATCAGCGCGGCGAACTCGTCTCCGCCGAGGCGGGCGGCGGTGTCCCCGGCCCGGACCGAGTCCTGGAGCCTGCGGGCGGCCTCGACGAGCAGCTCGTCGCCGGCCTGGTGGCCGATGGTGTCGTTGACCGCCTTGAAACCGTCGAGGTCGATGAAGAGCACGGCGGTGCTGTGGTCACCGGCCCGGCGGCCGGAAAGCGCCTGGCGGACCCTGCGGGTGAACAGGGCCCGGTTGGGCAGGTCGGTGAGCGGGTCGTGCTCGGCGCTGTGCTGGAGCTGGGCCTGGAGCCGGACGCGCTCGGTGACGTCGCGGCTGTTGAGGATGAGCCCGCCCTGGTGCCGGTTGACGGTGGACTCGACATTGAGCCAGTCGCCGTCGCCCGACTCGAACCGGCACTCGATGCGGGTGGTGGGCTCCTCCGAGGGTGACGCCGCCAGGAATCGCCGTACCTCGTGGACCACGCGGCCGAGGTCTTCGGGATGGATCAGGGTGGCGAGCTCGGTGCCGACCAGCTGCTCCGCCTCGCGGCCGTAGACCCCGGCGGCGGCGGGGCTGACGTAGCGCAGGGTTCCGGTGGGCGCGGCGATCATGATGACGTCGCTGGAGCCCTGGACCAGGGAACGGAAGTGGTTCTCCTTCTGGGCCAGTTCCTGTGTCAGCGCGATGTTGTCGACGAGCATGATGCCCTGCCGGATGACGAGGGCGAGGACGACCGTGCACCCGGTGAAGACGACCATCCGGTCGACCTTCCGACCGTCCACGACGTTGTACAGGATGCCGAGGGTGCAGACGGCGGCCGCGAGGTACGGCGTCAGCGCGGGCAGCGAGCCCGAGATGGGACGGCTGTGCGGGCGCTCCGCGCGCGGGGGCCGCAGGGCCTGCTCGGCGGACTCGGCCCGGCGGGCCCCCCAGGGGGCGTACGCGAGCAGCAGCGAGCCCGCGAACCAGCCGGCGTCGAGGATCTCGCCGGAGCGGTAGGTGGTGTTCAGCAGGGGGGAGGTGAAGAGGGCGTCGCTCAGGACGGTCAGGGCGAGGGCCGCGATGGCCGTGTTCACCGCGGAGCGGTTGTTCGCCGAGCGGCGGAAGTGCAGGACCAGCACCATCGACACGAGCGCGATGTCGAGCAGCGGGTACGCGAGGGACAGCGCGGCACGCGGGACGCTGCCGGGGGCACCCGACTGGACGGTGCGGGCGGCGTTGGCGAGGGCCAGGCTCCACGAGAGCGTCAGCAGCGATCCGCCGATGAGCCAGGAGTCGAGGCCGAGGCAGACCCAGCCGGCCCGGGTGACGGGGCGCTTGGCGAGGACCAGCAGGCCCACAATGGCGGGCGGCGCGAAGCAGAGGAAGGCGAAGTCGGCGAGGGAGGGCTCCGGGACCTCCTGGCCGAGAATGACCTCGTACCAGCCCCAGACGGCGTTCCCGAGGGCTCCCATCAGGGAGGAGAACGCGAACATCAGCCAGGCGGGACGTTCGCGCCGGTCGATGGTGCGCGCGTAGTGGAAGCAGGAGACCGCGGCGAGCAGTCCCGCCGTGCTGAGCCCGAAGTCGCCCATGATCTTGGCGACTTCGTCCGATCCCCATCCGAGGGCGGCTCCCACGGCGTAACCACCGCTGACCACCGCGAGGAGGAGCTGCGCCGCCAGGCCCTTGCCGCCGCCGGCCGTCGGGGGCCGGGTCAGGAGCGCCGCCCCCGGGGGACTCACCGGTTCCCCTCGCCTGCCAGCTTCGGCGCACCCCATCGTCGCCTCCGGCGGCTCTGCCGCGTCGGATCCTTCGTCCATTGGCCGTGCATCGCCCGTCGCCCCCCAAAGTGTCCGATCACTCCCCAGCGCCAGACGTTCGTGGCGCAGCCCCTTCTTCGGGACGATACACCACTTTCGTCACTCAGCGACATAGCTCCTCTACTCTCCGTCACCACGTGGGGAGCTGTCGACACCACGCGCACTCGGGTGATTGCGGAGCGTACTCGCGGTAGGTCACCCGGTGGTCAGCACCGTGTTCTCCAGGGGCTCCCCGGCGGCGAACCGGGAGAGTTGACGGGCCAGGAGGCGCTTCGCCCGGGGCTCGAACGCCGAACTGCTGCCGCCCACATGGGGCGTGATCAGGACGTTGGGGGCGTGCCAGAGCGGGTGGCCCTCGGGCAGCGGTTCCGGCTCGGTCACGTCGAGCGCCGCCCGCAACCGGCCGGACTCCAGTTCCACGAGCAGGGCCGGGGTGTCGACGACCGGGCCGCGCGCCACGTTCACGAGCAGGGCGCCGTCCTTCATCCGGCTGAGGAAATCGGCGTCGACCAGGCCGCGGGTGGTCTCGGTCAGCGGGGTGGAGAGGATCACCACGTCGGCGTCCGGAAGGAGTCGGGGCAGGTCGGCGAGGGCGTGCACCGGCCCGTGCGCGGTGGTGCGCGCGGAGCGCGCGACCCGTGTGACGCGCGCGCACTCGAAGGGGATCAACCGGTCCTCGATGGCCGCGCCGACCGATCCGTGGCCGACGATCAGGACCGTCTTGTCGGCGAGGGCCGGGTAGAACCCGGAGCGCCACTCCTCGCGGTCCTGACCGCGGACCATGCCGGGGATGCCCCGGAGCGAGGCGAGGATCAGGGTGAGGGTGAGTTCGGCGGTACTGGCCTCGTGGACGCCGCGGGCGTTGCACAGGCGCACGCCGGGTCGCAGTCCGTCGAGCCCTCCGAGCACGTGGTCGATGCCCGCGGTGAGGGTCTGCACGACCTGGAGGTCGGGCATCGCCGGCAGCGGTCGCAGCGTGACCGCCGGGGACTTCATGTACGGGGTGACGTAGAAGACGCAGTCCGCCGGGTCGGCGGGGAACGCGTCCTCGCCGTCCCACCGGCGGTACCGGAAGGAGTCGGGAAGGCCTGCGATCTCTTCGGCGACGAAGGGGAGCCAGACGTCCGGGGTCGTTGCAGTCATGATCACGAGGCTATGCCAAGGGATCGCGATCAAGCCGTTAGTTTGAGGGCCGGACCGGGAGGGGGACGCACAGGTGGAGCGCAGGTCGATCGGGTCGGGGCCGCTGCGGGTGGGCGCCATCGGGCTCGGCTGCATGCCGATGAGCTGGGCGTACGCGCCCTCTCACCGCCGGGGCGAGGAGTCGATGCGGACCCTGCACACGGCGCTCGACCTCGGCGCGAACCTGTTGGACACCGCCGATGTGTACGGGCCCTTCACCAACGAGCTGGTCCTGGGCCGGGTGCTGCGCGAACGGCGGGCCGAGGCCTTCGTGTCGGCCAAGGTCGGCCTGCGGGCCGGCGAGCAGCACGTGGTGGCGGACGGTCGCCCCGGATACGTGCGGCGGGCCTGTGACGCCTCGCTGCGGCGGCTGCGGACCGACGTCATAGACCTGTACCAGCTGCACCGGGTGGACCCGGACGTTCCGGTGGAGGAGACCTGGGGCGCCATGGCGGAGCTGGTGGCCGCGGGGAAGGTGCGGGCGCTCGGCTTCTGCGCGCTGGGCGCGGGCGCCGGGCCGGACGCGGGGCGGCGCGGTGACCGGGCGTACCGGTCGACGGTGGGGCTGTTGGAGCGGGCCCAGCAGGTGTTCCCGGTGAGCGCGGTGCAGGCCGAACTGTCGGTGTGGTCGCCGGAGGCGGCGTGGCAGCTGTTGCCGTGGTGCGCGGCGCGCGGGGTGGGGGTGCTGGCGGCGATGCCGCTGGGCAGCGGGTTCCTGACCGGGACGCTGCGGCCGGGTGCCGGGTTCGAGTCGGCGGACGTGCGGGCCCGACATCCGAGGTTCACGGCGCACGCGATGGCCTCGAACCAGGTGCTGGTGGCGGCGCTGCGCCGGGTGGCCCGCCGGCACGGGCCGGAGGTCACCGCGGCGCAGGTGGCGCTGGCGTGGGTGTTGGCGCAGGGACCGCAGGTGGTGCCGGTTCCGGGGGCCGATCGGGCGCACTGGGTGGCGGAGAACGCGCGCGCGGCGGAGGTCAGGCTCACGGCCGGGGACCTGACCGAGATGGCGGAGCTGCCGGCGGCGGTGGGAGCCTGGGACTGACTGACCCCGGGCGGAGGCGGCGGTGGCGCCGCTCGCGGTCGGCGCCACCGGCACATCCACTCGATCGAGTGTACGAGTGGTGGAACTTCGGGCGGTGTCGCCGGGGTTGAGTCGGTGGGAAGGCAGGATCGGAGCACCGGAAAGGGACAGCGCGATGCGATACGAACCGCGGTACGGGCAGGACGGCGGGCGGAGCGAGGGGCACGCGGGGGCGCGGACGGCGATCGGTTCGCCGCGGCGCGACGGCGTCCGGCGGGACGGGCGGCGGGACGACCGGTGGGACGGGCGCCCGGCGCCCCTGGTCGCGTACGACGTCTCGCGCGGCCGGCCCCGGTCGGTCTTGGCGGCGCTGGCCCTGGCCGGGTGTGGTGCGCTGCTGGCGGCGGGCTGCTCGCCGCCGGGCGGGGAGGCCGCCGGGCAGGGCGGTTCCCCACCGGGTGCGGCGTCACCGGGAGGGGGTTCGCCGGGTCCTTCCGGCTCGTCCTCCCCGACCGGTCCGCCCACCAAGGGCGCGGTGACGGTGACCGGCGAGGTCGCCAAGGGGCTGGAGTCCCCGTGGGGCGTGGCGGCGCTGCCGGGCGGGGACCTGCTGGTGGCCTCGCGGGACAAGGGGACCATCAGCCGCGTGCGGGCCGGCACGGGCGCGGTGACGCCGATCGGCGAGGTGCCCGGGGTGGCCCCGGGCGGCGAGGGCGGGTTGCTGGGTCTCGCCCTCTCTCCCGCCTTCGCCTCGGACCAGCTGGTCTACGTCTACTTCACGACCGAGTCGGACAACAGGATCGCCCGGTTGCGCTATGACGACCAGCGGTCCGCCGGGCAGCAGTTGGGGGCGCCCGACACGGTGTTCCGAGGCATTCCGAAGGGCCTCGTCCACAACGGCGGTCGGATCGCGTTCGGCCCGGACAAGATGCTGTACGTCGGAACCGGGGAGACCGGGGACACCGGGCTCGCGCAGGACAAGAAGTCCCTCGGCGGCAAGATCCTGCGGATGACCCCGGACGGGGAACCGGTGCACGGCAACCCGGAGGCGGACTCGGTCGTCTATTCGTACGGCCACCGCAACGTGCAGGGCCTCGCCTGGGACAAGGACAAACGGCTCTGGGCCGCCGAGTTCGGCCAGAACACGTGGGACGAGCTGAATCTGATCGAGCCCGGCGGGAACTACGGCTGGCCGGAGGCCGAGGGGAAGGCCGGCAGACCCGGCTTCCGCGACCCGGTGGCCGTGTGGAAGACGGACGACGCGTCGCCGAGCGGCATCGCCTGGGCGCAGGGCTCGATCTGGATGGCGGGGCTGAAGGGCGAGCGGTTGTGGCGGATCCCGCTCGCCGGCGCGACCCCGGTGGCCGAGCCGGAGGCCTTCCTCCAGGGCCGCTACGGCAGGCTGCGGACCGTGGTGCCCCTGGGTGGGGACACGTTGTTGCTGGTCACGAGCGAGACGGACCGCCGCGGGTCGCCGGAAGCCGGCGACGACAGGATCCTGACACTGACGGTGCGATGACCGACGAGGCCCCGGTCGGGGGCGAAAGGCGTGGTGGACACCGTGTTCAACATGATCGAGGAGCTCTTCGCCCCGGGACGCAAGCACACGAGCGAAGAGAAGAAGCGGCTGGAGCTGTCCCGGACCGACGTCAATGACGGCGACCCGGGACGGGGCCCGATAGATCTCGAATCCGGCACGGTGCTCATACGCCCTGCCGAGCGACCTCCGGCCCAGCCTCGGTCCCGAGCCCCGCAGCGGGGCCGAACAGCCTGAGCCGGTGGGCGAGGGCGGCGGCCTCGCCGCGGCCGGCCACGCCCAGCTTGGCCAGGATGTTCGAGACGTGCACGCTGGCCGTCTTCGGGGAGATGAAGAGCTCCTCCGCGATCCGACGGTTGGTACTGCCCGCCGCGACCAGGCGCAGCACGTCCCGCTCGCGGCTGGTCAGCCCCAGGGCCTCGACCGGATCCACCTCGGGTGTCGGCGGCGTCCCGTGCGGGTCGGCGGCGGCGAGTGGGACCCGGGCACGCCGCGCCAGCAGGGCCAGGTCCTCGCACAGCCGGCGGGAGCCGAGGCGCTCGGCGGTGGCGTGGGCCTCACGGAGCAGGTCGCAGGCCGTCTCCCGGTCGCAGCCGGCCACGAGCAGCGCCTCGCCGAGTCGGTGGACGGCCCGGGCGAGCAGGTACGGGCGGGCCAGGGGACGGATCATGGCCACGACGGCGGTCCAGTCCGCGGCGGTGTCCTCGCCTTCGGCTCGGAGCAGCTCGGCCCGGACGTACTCGGCGTGCGCGGCCCACACCGACGCCGGGGTGGCCAGGGTGCGGGCGGCGTCGCGCAACGCCTTCAGGGCGGCTTCCCTGCCGGACTCGGCGGTGGGGAGCCCCCGGGCGTCGGCCTCCGCGGTGGCGCCGGCCAGCAACAGCGGCCAGGCGTAACGGTGTTGCCCGAGGGCGAACCCGTGGGCGATGGCCGCGGTGACGTGGTTGCGGGCCTCGGCGATCCGGCCCTCGCCCGCGGCCACGCCGATCTCCAGCCGGTAGAGCGGCAGTCGGTGTTGGGGCTGGGCGACGTGGGTGCCGAAGTACCCGTGAGCCGTGGCGAGTTGAGCGGCGGCCTCGGAGAGTTCGCCGCGGGCCAGGGCCAGGTAGGAGAGGCGGGCCGCGGCGGAGGCGCGCGGGGCGGCGCTCTGTCCGACGCGGAGGGTCTCCCGGGCCTCCTCGGCGGCCTCGTCCCAGCGGCCGAGGCTGTACAGGCTTTCCGCCATGTTGCCCCGGACCCATGCCTCCGAGTCCAACAGCCTCGATTTTCCGACGAGTTCAGTGCCGCGCTTGGCCACTTCCACAGCTTCCGCGGAACGGCCCAGAGATTCCAACTGAGAGGTGAGGTTGATATGAGCACGACCGGCCAATGCGGTCAGCCCGAGTTCCGCGGCACGGTCCTTGACCGCGTGCAACTCGGCGAGGCCCGTCTCGCTGTCGCCGGAGTCGACGCACAGGGAGGCGACCGTGATCCGCGCGTTCAGCTCGATGTCCTCCGCGCCGACCATCCGCGCGTACTCCACGGCGCGTTCGGCGGCGGCGAGGTTGTCGGGGCCGGGATTGTGGAGCATGCCCCAGCCCGCGGCCCGGACCAGGACCTCGGCGTGCACCTGCGACGGGGGCAGCCCCCGGACGAGTTCCTGCGCCCTGGCTATCTCGGCCCAGCCGTCGCCGCGGGCGAGGCCGGCGATCAGCCGGGAGCGTTCGGTCCAGAACCAGGCGGCCCGCAGCGGGTCGTCTTCCTCCTCCAGCATGCGCAGCGCGGTCTTGGTCAGCTTGAGGGCGCGTTCGCGCTCACCGCCGTAGCGGGCCGCGACGCTGGCCTCGGCCAGCAGGTCGAGCCGCTGCAGCCCGGTGTTCTCCGGATCGCATCCGCAGGGCGGGTACACGTCGGTGTAGTCCGCCGGGCGGAGCCCTTCGCGCGTCTCGGCCGGGACGCTCTCCCAGAGGTCGATGGCCCGCTCCAGCAGGCTCAGCTGCTCGGAGTAGGCGTGCCGGCGGCGGGCGGTCACGGAGGCGGCGAGGACGGCGGGCAGCGCCTTGACCGCGTCGTTGGCGTAATACCAGTAGCTGGCCAGCCTGATGACCCGCTCGCCGGCGCGGACCAGCGTCTCGTCGGCCTCCATGGCCTCGGCGAACCGCCGGTTGACGCGGGCGCGCTCGCCGGGCAACAGGTCGTCACTGACGGCCTCGCGGACCAGGGAGTGGCGGAAGCGGTAGCCGTCCCCGTCGGAGGTGGGGAGGAGGATGTTGGCGCCCACCGCGGCCCGCAGTGCCTCGATCAGCTCGTCCTCGCCGAGCCCCGTGACGGCGCGCAGCAGCGGGTACTCGACGGTGGAACCGCCCTCGGCGACGATCCGGACCACGCGCTGCGCCGACTCCGGGAGGACCTCGACGCGGACGAGCAGCAGATCGCGCAGGGATTCGGTGAGCCCGGTGCGGCAGCCGTTCTCCCGGGAGGCGACGAGTTCCTCGACGAAGAAGGCGTTGCCGTCGGAGCGGTCGAACACCGAGTCCACGAAGGCCTCGTCGGGCCGCGAGGCGAGGATGCCGGCGAGCTGTCGGCGTACTTCCGCCCGGTTGAAGCGGGGCAGTTCGATGCGCTGGACGGTGCGGAGCCGGTCCAGTTCGGCGAGGAGCGGGCGCAGCGGGTGGCGTCGGTGGATGTCGTCGGCGCGATAGGTGGCGACGACGACGAGACGACCGTTGCCGAGGGTGCGGAAGAGGTACGCGAGGAGGTGCCTGGTGGAGGTGTCCGCCCAGTGCAGGTCTTCCAGGACGAGCACGATGGTGCGCTCGGCGGCGAGCCGTTCGAGCATGCGGGCCGTCAGTTCGAAGAGGCGCGCGGTGCTCTCCTCGTCGTGCGGGCCCCGGGGGGTGTCGCCGAGTTCGGGGAGGATCCGGGCGAGTTCGTCCTCCTGGCCGGCGGCCGCGGCGGCCAGTTCCTCGGGGAGGCGACGGAGCAGGCTGCGCAGCGCCGTCGAGAACGGGGCGAAGGGAAGCCCCTCCGCCCCGATCTCCACACAGCCACCGACGGCCACCACCGCGCCGCGGCGGGCGGCCTCGCTCAGGAATTCCTCCGTGAGGCGGGTCTTGCCGACGCCGGCCTCGCCCCCGATGACCAGGGCCTGCGGCTCCTGACTCCCGGCACGTGTCAGGGAATCGACGAGTATGGCCAGTTCGTCGGCTCGGCCGACGAACACCGGGCTCACGGATCTGGTCTCCACGCCGCCGAGCATCGCACAGGGCGGCTGCCCGGCGTCACCGAGTATCGCCGCGCTCCTCATCACGCTTCGGTCCCCGCCGCTCGCGACGCGGCTTACGCGGCGCGGGTGAAGCGGCTCCGGATCGCGTTCACCGACCCTTCGGGTTCCTGGCCGCGTGAGCGGCGGCGCGCCTTCTTGGCCGCCCGGGCCAGCCGGTACGCGTCGGCCTCGCGGAGGAGGTCGGCGCGGCGGGCGTTGGCCATCTCGTACTCGAACATCTCGTACTCCCTGGTTGCTCTTCTCGGGCACCTCGTTCGGTGTGATCCAAGATTCGCTTCCCAGAGGGTGCGGCCGCATGGGGCGCTTGCCGCATCTCCGCGCACCGGAAGCCTTAGTCCCGCTTGTCCGCCCCCCGGACCGCCCTAAGGCGGTGCCTACGCGGGCCGAATGGGCGGGGGCGGGGGCGGGAGCGGCAGACCTCAGGCGGCGCTCGTCGGCGCGGGGAGGAGGAGGTCGAAGTACATGAGGGTGAACAGCAGTACGCCGAGGGCACCGAGCGCGATCGCGGCCCAGGCGACGGAGCGGATCCACGTGGGCAGGGTGCGGCCGGGGACCCCGAAGGCGGGGCGGGCCAGGACGAAGAGGGCGAGGAGGAGCGCGATGGCGGACAGGACGCCGTTGACGAGGGCGGTCGCGTGCCAGGGAGCGCTGTACAGGGCCGCGATCTTCGCGTTGTTGTCGGCGGTCTGGCTCAGGTCGAGCTGGTTCACGAGGTTCTGTCGCTCGGCGACGACGCGGGAGACCCAGCTTCCGCTGAGGGCGACGACGCTCAACCCCGCGGCGACGATCGCCGAGGCCGCGGCGGCGACGCCGCCGATCTGTCCGGCTTCCTCGTCCTCGGGGGCGAAGTCCTCGTCGAGTTCGTCGTCGGACGCCTCGGCTCCGGGGGGTCCGTCGAGCGGCTCCGCGCCGGTCTTGTCGGCCGGTTCGACCGCGTCGGACCCCGTGGTCCCGGCCGGCCCCTCGGCCGGGGTGGTCACTGTCGCCTTGTCTTCGGTGGGGTCCGCTTCGGGGGCTGTCGGGCCGGAGGTCTTCTTGGTGTCCATGCGGGGCACCGTAGGCGGCGTTTCTGAGAGGTTCCTGAGAAGGCCGGGCGACCGCCCGGGGGGCCATCGCCGCAGGTGGGCCACCGGTCCGGAACGGCCCCCCGGGCGGCGCCGCGCGGGCGGTGGGCGGCTTCGGCCGAGGCGGTCCGCAGCGCGCGGTCTCGCTACCGGTCCCGGATGGCGGGCCGCCCGGTCACCGGGAGACGGCGGCCCCGCGCGGCCTCGTCCTCGCGGTCGGTTTCGCCCTTGTCCCCGCTCCTGCCGCCGCCGGCGTCGTCGTATGCGCCCTCGTCCGGGGCGGTGTCCGCGTCCGCGTCGGTGACGTCGGGGTCGGTGAACGCGTCGGGGCGCTCCGCCGGGAGCGTCGCGCGGATGTGGGTGTGGGTGTGGGACGGCGTGGGTTCGATGCTGAGGCGCGGGAGGCGGCGGTCGAGCCAGGCGGGCAGCCACCAGTTGGCTCCCCCGAGCATGTGCATGAGGGCGGGGACCAGCAGCGTGCGCAGGACGAAGGCGTCGAGTGCGACGGCGACGGCGAGGCCGATGCCGAACATCGCGATGATGCGGTCGCCGCTGAGCACGAAGGCCAGGAACACCGAGATCATGATGACGGCGGCGGAGTTGATCACGCGGCTCGTCTCGGCGAGGCCGACGCGCACGGCCCGTTGGTTGTCCCCCGTCTCCAGCCACTCCTCGTACATCCGGCTGACGAGGAAGACCTGGTAGTCCATGGACAGCCCGAAGAGCACCGAGACCATGATGACGGGCAGGAAGGGCTCGATCGGGCCGGAGCTGCCCAGGCCCATGACCTCGCTGCCCCAGCCCCATTGGAAGATCGCGACGACGACGCCGAAGGAGGAGGCGACGGCCGCGACGTTCATGACGGCGGCCTTGACCGGGATGCCTATGGAGCGGAAGGCCAGCAGGAGGAGAACGCAGCCGAGGGTGATGACCACGCCGATGAAGAGCGGCAGCTTCCCGACGATGACCTCGGCGAAGTCGTCGTAGCCGGCGGTCACGCCACCCACGTGGAGCTCGGCCGAGCCGTCGTTCGCGACGCGCGGGACGATCTCCCGGCGGATCGTGTCGACCAGGTCGCTCGTGGCCCGGGACTGCGGGGAGGAGTCCGGTACGACGGTCAGGACGGCGGTGTCCCCGCCGCCGTTGAAGACCGCCGGGCCGGCGGAGGCCACGCCCTCGGTGGTGCGCAGGGCTTCGGTCAGGCGGTCGACGACGATCCGGCCCCCGGCGCCGTCGAGGCGGGCGACGACCGAGAGCGGTCCGTTCGTTCCGGGTCCGAAGCCGTCGGCCAGCAGGTCGTAGGCCTTGCGGGTGGTGGCGGTGGCCGGGTTGTTGCCCTGGTCGGAGGTGCCGAGGTGGAGGGCGGACGTCGGCAGTGCCAGGACCACCATGACGGTGGTGGCGACCGCGCCGAGGAGCTGGGGGCGGCGTTCGACGAAGGCCGACCAGCGGACGGCGAAGCCGGTCGGGGACTCGGTCCGCGGTCCTTCCCGCGCGAGCGTGCGGCGTTCGAGGCGCGAGAGGGCGCGCGTGCCGATGTACGAGAGGAGGGCGGGGAGCAGGGTCACGGAGGCGGCGACGGTGAGGATCACGGTCAGGGAGGCCGCGATCGCGACGCCGTCGAGGAAGTTCAGTCTCAGCACCAGCATGCCGAGCAGGGCGATGCAGACGGTCGCGCCGGCGAAGACGACGGCCCGTCCGGTGGTGGCGACGGCGTCCTCGGCCGCCTGCCCGACGGAGAGGCCGCGGCTGAGGGCCTTGCGGTGCCGGGTGACGATGAACAGCGCGTAGTCGATGCCGACGCCGAGGCCCACGAGGGTGCCGAGCATCGGGGCGAAGTCCGCGACCGGCATGGCGTGTCCGAGCAGGGTGATGCCGAAGTAGGCGGTGCCCACGCTGACCAGGGCGGTCGCGATGGGCAGCAGGCTCGCGGCGAGCGAGCCGAAGGCGAGGAAGAGGACCACGGCGGCGATGGCCACGCCGATGGCCTCGGCGAGGTGGGCGCCGGGCGCCTCGGTCAGGCCGATCGCCCGGCCTCCCAGCTCGACGCGGAGGCCGTCGGACTCGGTGGTGGGGTTCTTGGCGGTCGCGACGACGGCTCTGGCCTGGTCCTTGGGCACGGCGTCGGCGGGCCGGTCGAAGGTGACGACGGCGTAGGCGGTGCGGCCGTCCGCGCTGATCCGGGCGGCCTGTTCGGGGGCGGCTCCGTAGGGGCCGGCGACCGATCCGACGCCGGGGAGCGCGGCGATCGCGTCCAGCGCCCGGGTCATGCGCTGTTCGACGGCGGGGGTGCGGGCGCTCTGGTGGTCCGGGGCCCGCCACACGACGGTGTTCGTGTCGCCGCCTTGGCCGTGGAAGCCTTCGCGCAGCAGGGTGTGGGCCTTGGCGGACTCGGTCCCGGGGACCTCGTAGTCGTTGGAGAAGGCCGGTCCGGCGCTTCCCGCGCCCGCGGCGGCGCCGCCGAGGGCGAGCAGCCAGATCAGGACGGTGACCAGTCGGTGTCGCATGCACCAGCGCGCGATTGCTGCCAACGGACGTGCTCCCTGGTGGTTCGGATCTTCACCGGGGGTGGGCCCGTCGCAAAGAACTCGTGAACGCGTGCAGGCCAAGGGACCGGGGGCCGGTGTCCGGGGGTCTCCCAGGCCCGACCGAGTGGCCCGCACCTCTGGCCACTGCACCTCTGGCCACTGCACCTCTGGTCACTGCACTCGCAACGATCTCAGCGATCGGTGATCGTTGGCCCTTTTCGTGTGCATCGTCACAGGAACGTGCGGAATGCCCGGCGCCGCCGGAGGTTCAGGGTCGGCTCCCGTCGGGTCGCTCCTCGGCTCGGTAGCCGGGAACGGACGGCCAGCGGACGGTGAGCACCACCGTGTCCTCCTCGGCGTGCCAGGAGTGGTCGACGCCGCGCCCCCAGACCACGTAGTCGCCCTGTTCGGCGAGGACCACGGTGCGGCCGGGGAACTCCAGCCGGAAGCGCCCGCTGATCAGCACCTGGAGCGCGGTGCGCTCCTCGCCGGTGACCCACCGCGCCCGCTCGTCCCCCTGGGGATGGACGCCCCATTTGATCTCCACGTCCTCGCTGTGGCGGGGGTCGCCGGGCGCTTTGAAGTGGCCGAGGAGCCAGCCCCGGTCCGCGGCGGCGTCGGGAGTGGCCTTGCCGGTGTAGATCGCGGAGTCGTCGTTCACGGAGCGAGGTTAATGCAGTTGTGGCGCGCGGACCCGGCTGGTGAGCTGGCCCGATGACCATGGATCGCGGGGAATTGGTGAAGGTACGGGCCCGGTACGACTTCGAGATGCGCCGGGGCGCCCAGCCCGACTCGACGTCGGCCCGCGTGGAGCGGGTGGGCGCGGTCGTCCGGCAGACCGTGTCCGGGCCCGGCTGGAACGGCGTGCTCTGGTCGGACCTCGACGAGGAGACGGCGGACGCGGAGATCGCCGCACAGATCGCCCACTACGCGGGGCGGGCGGAGGTCGGCGAGTCGACGGAGTTCGAGTGGAAGCTGTACGACCACGACCGCCCGGCGGACCTCGGGGAACGGCTGCGCGCGGCCGGGTTCGTGCCGGAGCCGGCCGAGACGCTGCTCGTGGCGCGCACGGCCGACCTCGCGGCGCTGCCGCTCCGGCCGCCCGAGGGCATCACCCTTCGGGCGGTGACCGACGGGGCGGGGGTGGACCTGATGATGGAGGCCCACCGACGGGCGTTCGGTACCGAGAGCCCCCGGATCCGGGAGTCGGTGCTCGGCATGTTGCGGGACGCCCCGGACACCCTCGAGGCCGTCGTCGCGATGGCGGGCGACATCCCGGTCTGCGCGGCCCGGATGGAGATGCCCCGGGGGGTCTCGTTCGCGGGCCTCTGGGGCGGCGGCACCGATCCCGAGTGGCGCGGGCGCGGCATCTACCGCCTCCTGGTCGCCCACCGCGCCCGTCTGGCGGCGGCCCGAGGCATCGAGTACCTCCAGGTGGACGCGACGGAGGACAGTCGGCCGATCCTGGAACGGCTGGGGTTCAAGGTGCTGGGAGCGACGGTGCCGTACCTGTGGGAGGGCTGAAACGGGAGTCCGCCGAGCCCTTCCGGCCGACGGGTCGGACGGGCAGGATCGGGTGGATGGAACGCACCTCACCGCCCCTCACCGGGAACGAGCGCGAAACGCTCCGCGCCTACCTCGACTTCCACCGCGCCACCCTCGCGATGAAGTGCGAGGGTCTGGACGACGGGCAACTGCGCCGCCGCGCGTCCCCACCGTCCACCCTGTGCCTGATGGGCCTGGTCCGACACATGGCCGAGGTCGAGCGCCAGTGGTTCCGCCGCACGATCGGCGGGGCCGAGGTCCCGCACCTGTGGTCCGACCGTCACGACTTCCAGGCGGCCTACGACGCCACGGACGCGAGCGGCGCCGAGGCCTTCGCCGCCTGGCACGCCGAGATCGAGCACTCCCGGGAGGTGGAGGCGGCCGCCGCGTCCCTGGAGGTGACGGTGTACGTCCCGAAGTGGGAGAAGGAGGTCTCGTTGCGCCTGGTGATGCTGCACATGATCCACGAGTACGCCCGCCACAACGGGCACGCCGACCTCCTCCGCGAGGCCGTGGACGGCACCGTCGGCGCGTGAGCGACGCGGCGTCCGGCTGCCGTCGGGTCGACACGGCATCCGGCCGCCGCGGGTCAGGCGACGCGCCAGTAACCCAGGCCGTTGACCCGCTGCCTGGGCAGGGCCAGGTCCTTGCGGAGGTACGCCGTCAGCGCGCGGGTGGTGCCGGCGTCGCAGGCCAGCCACACGTACGCCGAGGCGGGGTCGGCCACCAACTCGGGGAGCTGCGCCTTGACCCGCTCCACCAGGTTCGCCCCGGCGCTCGCGCCGCGCTCGACCCGGCGGATGTCGTGCCGGTCGGGGTCCAGGCGGACCGGGAGTTCGGCGTCGCAGGCGTGCTGGGTCTCGAACCAGATCGTGGCCGGGGTCCGCGGGTAGGCGTCGAGGAGGGAGTTGATGGCCGGGAGGGAGGCAGGGTCGCCGATCACCAGGAGGCGTTCGGGCTCGGGCGCGGGGGCGGTGAATCCGGTGCCCTGGATGCTGGCCTCGATGGTGTCGCCGGGTTCGGCGGCCCGCGCCCAGGCGCTGGCCACCCCGTCGTGGAGGGCGAACTCGAGGGTGAAGGTGCCCCGCGCGGGGTCGGGGTCGACGAGCGTGTAGGCACGCTGGTGCGGCCTGCCCTCCTTCTGGAACCACAGGCGGACCCACATCGTCGGATGAACCGATTTCCCGGCCGCCGCGAGGAGTCCGCCGTCCGACAGGTGCACGCGGCGGTAGTTCGCCGTGACGTCCTGCGTCCCGGTGACGGTGAAGGTGAAGTCCTTCGCCCCCATGAGCTTGAGGACGACGCCCTCCCAGCCCTTGCCAACGGCCATGTGTGGCCACCCCTTTCCCTGAACTGCCCTGGCCCCTCGGCACAGGCCCGCACGATCGACCTTCTGGTTAGGACAGCCTAACCTTATGCGCGGAGACCGTGATACGAGAAACGGCCCGCACCGGTGAACACCGGTGCGGGCCGCTTCCGTTCGGGTTCTAGCCCTCGGAGACGCCCAAGCGCTCCAGGATGAGCTCCTTGACGCGCGCCGCGTCGGCCTGACCGCGGGTGGTCTTCATGACCGCGCCGACCAGGGCGCCTACGGCGGCGACCTTGCCGCCGCGGATCTTGTCGGCGATGGCCGCGTTGCCCGCGATGGCCTCGTCCACGGCCGCGCCCAGCGCGCCCTCGTCCGAGACGACCTTCAGGCCGCGCTTGTCGACGACCTCGTCCGGGGTGCCCTCGCCGGCGAGCACGCCCTCGATGACCTGGCGGGCCAGCTTGTCGTTCAGGTCGCCCGCGGCGACCAGCGCCGCGACCCGGGCCACCTGGGCCGGGGTGATCGGCAGTTCGTCGACGACGACGCCCTGCTCGTTGGCGTTGCGGGCCAGCTCGCCCATCCACCATTTGCGCGCGGCCGCCGAGTCGGCGCCCTGCTCGATGGTGGCGACGATGGAGTCCACCGCGCCCGCGTTGAGGATCGACTGCATGTCGTGCTCGCTGACGCCCCAGTCCTCGCGGAGGCGGTTGCGCCGTACGCGCGGCATCTCGGGCAGGCCGGTGCGCAGTTCCTCGACCCAGGCGCGGGCCGGGGCGACGGGCACCAGGTCGGGCTCCGGGAAGTACCGGTAGTCCTCGGCGTTGTCCTTGATGCGGCCGGCCGTGGTGGAGCCGTCCTCCTCGTGGAAGTGCCGGGTCTCCTGCACGATCGTGCCGCCGGAGGACAGCACGGCCGCGTGGCGCTGGATCTCGTAGCGCGCCGCGCGCTCCACGGAGCGGAGCGAGTTGACGTTCTTCGTCTCCGAGCGGGTGCCGAACTTCTCGGTGCCGTTCGGGCGCAGCGACAGGTTCACGTCGCAGCGCATCTGGCCCTTGTCCATCCGGGCCTCGGACACGTCGAGCGCCTTGATGACCTCGCGCAGCTCCGCGACGTACGCCTTGGCGACCTCGGGGGCCCGCTCGCCGGCGCCCTCGATCGGCTTGGTGACGATCTCGATGAGCGGGATGCCGGCGCGGTTGTAGTCCAGCAGGGAGTGGGACGCGCCGTGGATGCGCCCGGTGGCGCCGCCGACGTGCAGCGACTTGCCGGTGTCCTCCTCCATGTGGGCGCGCTCGATCTCCACGCGGAAGATCTCGCCGTCCTCCAGCTGGACGTCCAGGAAGCCGTTGAAGGCGATCGGCTCGTCGTACTGGGAGGTCTGGAAGTTCTTCGGCATGTCCGGATAGAAGTAGTTCTTCCGGGCGAAGCGGCACCACTCGGCGATGTCACAGTTCAGCGCGAGGCCGATCTTGATCGCGGACTCGATGCCGATCGCGTTGACGACCGGCAGCGCGCCCGGCAGACCGAGGCAGACCGGGCAGGTCTGCGAGTTGGGCCGGCCACCCAGCTCGGTCGAGCAGCCGCAGAACATCTTGGTCCTGGTGCCGAGCTCGACATGGACCTCCAGGCCCATGACGGGGTCGTACGACGCGAGGGCGTCCTCGTACGACAGCAGTTCAGTGAAGCTCACGGTGGATGTTCCCTCTCAGCCCAGCAGGACGTCGTCGTCGCCGAGGCGCTTCAGCTCGCGGTACAGGATCGCGAGGCCGGTCACGATGGCGGCGGCGGACACGGCGGCGTCGATCAACTTCAGCACGTCGTTCTCGGTGCGGGCCTTCTTGACCTGCTTGATCACGCCGAGGGCGCCGAAGGCGGTGGTGCCGATCGACAGGTAGGTGCCGGTCTTGGACTTCTTGAAGCCCTTGGCCTTGGACAGTGCACTGGTGCTCACAGCGACGGTGCCTCCTCAAGCAGCGGGTGACCCCAGCGCGCGACGAAGGCCGCCTCGACGGCGGCACCGACCTTGTACAGCCGGTCGTCCTTCATCGCGGGGGCGATGATTTGCAGTCCGACCGGGAGACCGTCCTCCGGTGCCAGGCCGCAGGGCAGCGACATGGCGGAGTTGCCGGCCAGGTTGGTCGGGATGGTGCACAGGTCCGCGAGGTACATGGCGAGGGGGTCGTCGGTGCGCTCGCCGATCGGGAAGGCGGTGGTCGGGGTCGTCGGGGAGACGATCACGTCGACCTGCTCGAAGGACTTCTCGAAGTCCTTCGTGATGAGCGTGCGGACCTTCTGCGCGGAGCCGTAGTACGCGTCGTAGTAGCCGGAGCTGAGCGCGTACGTGCCGAGGATGATGCGGCGCTTGACCTCGTCGCCGAAGCCGGCCTCGCGGGTCAGGGCGGTGACGTCCTCGGCGGAGAGGGTGCCGTCGTCGCCGACGCGCAGGCCGTAGCGCAGGCCGTCGAAGCGCGCCAGGTTCGAGGAGGCCTCGGACGGGGCGATCAGGTAGTACGCGGCCATGGCCAGGTCGAAGGACGGGCAGTCCAGTTCGACGATCTCGGCGCCGAGCTCCTTGAGGAGTTCCACCGACTCGTTGAAGCGCTGGACGACGCCGGCCTGGTAGCCCTCGCCGGCGAACTGCTTCACCACGCCGACGCGCAGGCCGGCGACGGAGCCGTTGCGGGCCGCCTCGACGACCGGCGGGACCGGGGCGTCGATGGAGGTCGAGTCCATCGGGTCGTGGCCGGCGATGACCTCGTGCAGGAGCGCGGCGTCCAGGACCGTGCGGGCGCAGGGCCCGCCCTGGTCCAGGGAGGACGAGAACGCGACCATGCCGTAGCGGGACACCGAGCCGTACGTGGGCTTCACGCCGACGGTGGCGGTGACGGCGGCGGGCTGGCGGATGGAACCGCCGGTGTCCGTGCCGATGGCCAGGGGTGCCTGGTACGAGGCGAGGGCCGCGGACGAGCCGCCGCCGGAGCCGCCGGGGATGCGGGTGAGGTCCCACGGGTTGCCGGTGGGGCCGTAGGCGCTGTTCTCGGTGGAGGACCCCATGGCGAACTCGTCCATGTTGGTCTTGCCGAGGATGACGACGTCGGCTTCCTTCAGCTTGCGCGTCAGGGTGGCGTCGTACGGCGGGATCCACCCTTCGAGGATCTTCGAACCGACGGTGGTCGGGACCCCGACGGTGGTAAAGATGTCCTTGAGGGCGAGCGGTACGCCGGCCAGCGGGCCGAGCTTCTCGCCCGCGGCGCGCTTCGCGTCGACGGCGCGCGCCTGGGCCAGGGCCCCGTCGCGGTCGACGTGCAGGAAGGCGTGCACCTTCTCGTCGACGGCCTCGATGCGGGCCAGGTGGGCTTCGGTGACCTCGACGGCCGTGAGTTCGCCGGAGGCGATCTTCTCGGCGGTCTCGGCGGCCGTGAGCTTGATGATCTCAGTCATGGTTGTTAGTCCTCCCCCAGGATCTGCGGCACCTTGAAACGCTGCTGCTCCTGGGCGGGAGCGCCGGAAAGCGCCTGCTCGGGGGTGAGCGACGGACGGACCTCGTCCGCGCGCATGACGTTCGTCAGCGGCAGCGGGTGGGAGGTCGGCGGGACGTCTTGGTCGGCGACCTCGGAAACGCGGGCGACCGCGCCGATGATGTCGTCGAGCTGTCCGGCGAAGTGGTCGAGCTCTTCGCTTTTGAGCTCCAGACGTGCCAGCCGAGCGAGGTGGGCGACCTCCTCGCGCGTGATGCCAGGCATGCGGCGATCCTCTGGGGGTGGTGAGCGTGTGGGTTTTCAGGCCCAATCCTATGGGGCCCGCCCCCTGACCCACTAAACGGTTTGCCCGCCGGTCACCCGGGCTCCCCTTCCGGGGGCCCGCCCGGGTGGTCTCAGGAGGCCTGGGTCTCCGCCGCCGCGGCGGCGGCGAGTTCGGCGGTGATGTCCGCCGGGCGTCGCCAGCCGCGCTCGCCGCGGGCCAGCAGCCAGGCGGTGGCCTCCTGCGGCGGCATGGCGGCGGCGACCAGCCACCCCTGGACGGCGTCGCAGCCGAGGTCGCGCAGCCGTTCCCAGGTCTCGTCGTCCTCCACGCCCTCGGCGACGACGAGCAGCCCCAGCGAGTGGGCCAGGTCGACCGTGCACCGGACGATCTCCGCGTCCTGCGCGTCGACGGCGAGCCGGGCCACGAACGACCGGTCGATCTTCAGCTCGCTGACCGGCAGCCGCCTCAGGTGCACGAGCGACGAGTATCCGGTGCCGAAGTCGTCCAGCGACATCTTCACCCCGTGTCCGGTCAGCCCGGCCATGGTGTCCGCGGCCCGCTGGGGGTCCTCCAGCAGGACGTGTTCCGTTATCTCCAGTTGGAGACCGCTCGCCGGGACCCCGTGCCGGGCGAGCCGGGCGGCCACCGCGCCCGCGAAGCCGGGCGTGTGGACGTCGCGCGGCGAGACGTTGACGGCCACCGGCACCTTCAGGCCCTGTGCCCGCCACCGCGCCACCTGGGCGAGGGCGGTCTCCAGGACGTACTCGGTCAGGTGGGGCATCAGCCCGGAGGTCTCCGCGATGGCGATGAACTCGTCGGGCGAGACCCGCCCGCGCTCCGGGTGCACCCAGCGCACGAGCGCCTCCAGCCCGGCGACCTGCCCGTCGAAGCGGACCTTCGGCTGGTAGTGCAGTTCCACCTCGCCGGCGTCGAGGGCGCGCCGCAGGTCGCCGAGGAGGCCGAGCCGGTCGGGCGTGTTGCTGTCGCGCTTGGACTCGTAGACCTCGACGCCGGTGCGGTCCCGCTTGGCCTGGTACATGGCGACGTCGGCGCGGCGCAGCAGTCCTTCGGCGTCCAGCGCGTGGTCGGGGAAGACGGCGAGCCCGGCGCTGGCCTCCAGGACGAGCGTGAGCCCGTCCAGGTCGAGGGGGGAGCCGAGCTCGGCGACCAGGTGCCGGGCGACCCGCTGGGCGCTGGTGGTGGAGTCCGCGACGGGCAGCAGTACCGCGAACTCGTCCCCACCGAGTCGGGCGACCTCGGCGTCCTGGGGCAGGGCCTGGCGCAGCCGGTCTGCGATCTGGAGGAGCAACCGGTCACCGGCGAGGTGGCCGAGGGTGTCGTTGACGGCCCGGAACCGGTCGAGGTCGATCAGTACGAGGGCCGCCCTGGTGCCGAGTCGTTCGGCCTCGTCCAGCGCCGACCAGGCGCGCTCCAGCAGCCACTGCCGGTTGGGCAGTCCGGTCAGCGGGTCGCGCAGTTGTTCCTCGGCTCGGGCGCGGGCGATCCACAGCGTGGAGTCCAGGGCGATGAGCGGTACGGCGAACAGCGGCAGCAGCACCGGCTGCGAGACGGCGACGACGCAGATCAGCGGAGCGATCCCGAGCAGGGCGGCGGCGACGAGCGCCTGCCGGAGCAGGGCGGTGCGGGCGACGGTGGGCAGTCCGCCCCCGCGCGGGGAGAGGGAGGCCCACAACAGGAGGCGGGTGACCGCCAGGTAGGTGAGGGCGACCAGGATGATCTCCGGGATGGCCTCGGGTCCCCAGGTGGTGGGCCGCCAGGGGGTCTCGACCGTCGGACGGTCGCCGAAGGCCCCCAGGACGAGGGCGCCCGCGCCGATGCCGAGGATGTCGACGGATCCGTGGAGCAGGCCCTGCCGCCAGCGGTGCCGGCGCGCGGCCCCGACGAGGGAGACGACGGCCAGGGAGACGAGTCCTGCGGGCACCCAGCCGTAGAGGACGAGGACACCGAGGGTGAGCGCGGCGCCCGAGCCGGTGCCGCCCCACCAGCGGTCCCGGCCCAGCGCGACGAGGTGGCCGACGATGATTCCGGTGAGCAGGGCGAGCGCCCAGCCCACCGTGCCGCCGGGGAACAGCGCCTGACGGTCGCTCAGGGCGAAGCCGATGCCGGCGGCGAGGACCACGACGGACAGGCCCACGACGACGAGCGGCAGGGTCGTGCGGACGTCCTGCCGGCCGCCGTCCTGCCCCTTGCCGCCCGCCCCGGTGTCGAACCGGCGGGTGTCCGGCGTCCTGGCACCCAGGAGGCCGAACCGTCCCGTCCGCGCGGGCTGGGGTTCCCCGCCGAAGTCAGGTGCCGGGTCGGCGCTTTCGGTGGGTTTCATGCCCGTCCCTCTCACAGCCGGCGATGCCGATGTCACGCGATGGCCCCGATGTCGTGCCGTCACGGCCGGCAGCACGTGGCGGGCCGTGCACGACAGGCGCACCCCACAACAGTAGGACGCCAAAGGCCCCCAGGGGCAGCGGTCGGCGGTGGTTGCCCGAATGCGACCCGGCCATCCTCATCAGTACGGTATCCGCCGAACGGGTGAGTTTGGACCAGGCTCTTCCGGTCCTCCATCCGATGATCCGACAGGTCACCGCCCTGCCACCAGCCCCGTACCGGCCGTTTGGCACCGGCGGCCACGCCCGGCGTGCGCCCGCCCGGACGGTCGCACGCCACGCATCCGTTCGCCCTCACCGGTCCCCCGGAAGGACTTCCCTTCGTCCGTTACTCCGTTTCCGTGGCCCCGCCCACCGGGAGTGCCACCTCGCGCGCGGCGTCCGGTCCCCGTTCCAGCAGCACCTCGAACCCCGCGTCGTCGAGGATGGCGAGCTTCAACTTCACGGCGTTGTCGTACTTGGAGCCGGGGTTCTCGCCGACCACGACGAACGAGGTCTTCTTCGACACGGAGCCGGTGACCTTGGCTCCCCGGCTCTGCAGTGCCTCCTTGGCCCCGTCCCGGGTGTGGTTCGCCAGGGTGCCGGTGACGACGACGGTCAGGCCCTCCAGCGGTCTGGGGCCCTCCTCCTCGCCCGAGCCCTCCTCCTCCATCCGCACGCCGGCCTCCCGCCACTTGCGCAGGATCTCCTGGTGCCAGTCGACGGCGAACCACTCCTTGAGGGAGGCGGCGATGATGGCGCCCACCCCGTCGGTGGCGGCCAGTTCCTCCTCGGTGGCCTGCTCGATGCGTTCGATCGAGCGGAACTCCCGGGCCAGCGCCTCGGCGGCGACGGGCCCGACGTGACGGATCGACAGGCCGTTGATGACGCGGGCCAGCGGGCGGTCCTTGGCGGCGGCGATGTTCTCCAGCATGGCCAGGGCGTTCTTCTTCGGCTCGCCCTTCTGGTTGGCGAAGACCGTGACGATCTTCTCCTCGCCCGTCTTCGGGTCCCGCTTGGGCAGTCCGCTGTCCTGGTCGAGGACGTACGCCTTGATGGGCAGCAGGTCCTCGATGGTGAGGCCGAACAGGTCGCCCTCGTCGCGCACGGGCGGCTCGGCCGGTTCCAGCGGGTTGGTGAGCGCGGCGGCGGCCACCGCGCCGAAGTTCTCGATGTCCAGGCACTGCCTGCCGCCGAGGTAGAAGAGCCGTTCGCGCAACTGGGCTGGGCAGGTCTGGCCGTTGGGGCAGCGGAGGTCGATGTCCCCCTCCTTCATGGGCCGCAGCGGGGTCCCGCACTCGGGGCACTCGCTCGGCATCACGAACTCCCGCTCGCTGCCGTCCCGCAGGTCCACCACCGGACCGAGGATCTCGGGGATGACGTCGCCGGCCTTGCGCAGCACCACCGTGTCGCCGATGAACACGCCCTTGGCCTTGACGACCTCCTGGTTGTGCAGGGTCGCGAACTCGACCTCCGACCCGGCCACCGTCACCGGCTCCACCTGCGCGTACGGGGTCACGCGCCCGGTGCGGCCGACGCCGACCTTGATGTCGATGAGCTTGGTGTTGACCTCTTCGGGGGCGTACTTCCAGGCGATGGCCCAGCGCGGCGCGCGGGCCGTGGAGCCGAGCCGGCCCTGGAGCGGGATCTCGTCGAGCTTGACGACCACGCCGTCGATCTCGTGGGCCACGGAGTGCCGGTTCTCGCCGAAGTGGGCGATGAACTGCCGCACTTCCTCCAGGGTGGAGACCACCTTGTTGTGCTCGGCGGTCGGCAGGCCCCACTCGCGGAGCAGTTCGTAGGCCTGGGAGAGGTTGTCGATGTCGAAGCCCTCGCGCGCCCCGATGCCGTGCACGACCATGTGCAACGGCCGGGTGGCGGTGATCTTCGGGTCCTTCTGGCGGAGCGAACCGGCCGCCGCGTTGCGCGGGTTGGCGAAGGGCTTGCCCTCGGTCTCGACGAGCCGGGCGTTGAGCTCCTCGAACTTGTCCATCGGGAAGTAGACCTCGCCGCGGATCTCCACGAGGGGCGGGACGCGGTCGCCGCTCAGCCGGTCCGGGATCTCGGCGATGGTGCGCACGTTGGGCGTGATGTCCTCACCGGTGCGGCCGTCGCCGCGGGTGGCGGCGCGGGTGAGCCGGCCGTTCTCGTAGGTGAGGTTGACGGCGAGGCCGTCCACCTTCAACTCGCACAGGTAGTGGTAGTCGGAGGTGTTCGCGTCCCGGGCCACCCGCTCGGCCCAGGCCGCGAGTTCCTCGTCGTCGAAGGCGTTGTCGAGGGAGAGCATGCGCTCCCGGTGCACGACGGACGCGAAGTCCGTCTCGTACGCCCCGGCGACCTTCTGGGTCGGCGAGTCGGGGGTGCGCAGCTCCGCGTACTCCTCTTCGAGCGCCTCCAGCGAACGCAGCAGCGTGTCGAACTCGGCGTCGCTGACGACCGGCTGGTCGTTCACGTAGTACCGGAAGCGGTGCTCCTCGACCTGCTCGGCGAGCAGCGCGTGCTGTTCGCGCACCGCCGCCGGCACCGTCGACTCGCCGCCGGCCTGCTTCTGTTCGGCTGCCATGCCGTGTCCTCCCGTGGCCCGTCTGATCCGTCACTCAGGGTTGTCGGCGAGCGACCTCGCCGCCCTGACGCAGTGGGCCTGCACCGCGCGGGCGTAGGCGGGCGAGGCGCCCGCCAGACCGCACGACGGGGTGACCACGACGGACTCCGCGAGGGTCCCCGGGGCCAGTCCCAGCCTGCGCCAAAGCTTCCTGACACCCATGACGCTACCCCCCGGGTCCGACAACGGGGCGTCGGTGCCGGGCACCACTCCGACGAAGAGTTTCGCACCGTCCTCGACGGCCTCCCCGATGGCGTCGTCCTCGCGCTCGGTGAGCAGGGAGAAATCGAACGACACGCCTGTGGCGCCTGCGCGCCGCAGCAGTGCGAAGGGGACCTCGGGGGCGCAGGAGTGGACGACGACCTCCCCGTCGTGGACGGCGAACAGCTCGCGCAGGGTGCCCTCGACGACCTGTCGGTCCACGGCGCGGTAGGTCCGGTAGCCACTGGCGGAGCGCACCCGGCCCAGCAGTACGCCGGTCAGGGAGGGCTCGTCGAACTGGAGCACCACCTCGGCGCCGGGGATGCGCTTGCGTACGTCCGCCACGTGCTCGCGCAGTCCCTCCGCGAGCGACCCTGCCAGGTCGCGGCAGGCGCCGGGGTCCTGGAGGACCGCTTCCCCGCCGTGCAGTTCCAGCGCGGTGGCCAGGGTCCACGGCCCGACGGCCTGGATCTTCAGCTTGCCGGTGTACCCCTGGGTGAACTCCTCCAGGGCGTCGAGGTCCTCGCCGAGCCAGGAGCGGGCGCGCTTGCTGTCGCGGCCGGGCCGGTCGCTGATCCGCCAGCCGCTGGGCTCGACGTGCGCGTACATGTCGACGAGCAGCCCGAGGGAGCGGCCGATCATGTCCGCGCCCGGCCCGCGCGCGGGCAGCTCGGCGAGGTGGGGGAACTCCTCGAAGGAGCCGGTGACGGTCTTGGCGGCCTCGCGCGCGTCGCCGCCGGGAAGCGAGCCGACGCCGGTGGCGCTCGCGCTCATCGGCCGGGCCTGACGCTCAGGTCGTTGACCTCGGCGTCGCGGGGCAGGTCGACGGCCATGACGATGGTCGTCGCCACGGACTCGGGGTCGATCCAGGCGGCGGCGTCGTACTCCTTGCCCTCCTGGGAGTGCACCTTGGCCTGCATGGGGCTCGCGGTGCGGCCCGGGTAGACCGAGGTGACGCGGATCCCGTTGGCCCGCTCCTCGGCGCGCAGGGAGTCGGCGAGGGCCTTCAGGCCGTGCTTGGAGGCGGCGTAGGCGCTCCAGTCGGCGTGGGCGGCGAGGCCGGCGCCGGAGTTCACGAAGACGACGGTGGCCTTCGAGGCGCGCAGGGTGGGGAGCAGCAGCCGGGTGACCTCGGCGGGGGCGATCAGGTTGACGTTGAGCTGCTGGTGCCAGGTCTTGGGGCGCAGTTCGCCCACCGGCCCGAGGTCGACGATCCCCGCGATGTGCAGCAGGGAGTCGATCCGCTCGGGGATCGCCTGCTTGGAGAAGGCCCACGAGAGGCGGTCGGGGTCCGCGAGGTCGCCGACGAGCACTCCCGCGCCGGGGAAGCGTTCGACGAGCTGCTTGCCGCGCGCGGCGTCGCGGGCCAGGAGGACGAGGTCGTCGCCGCGCGCGTGCAGGCGGTTCGCGACGGCGGCGCCGATGCCGGATCCGGCACCGGTGATCAGGTGAGTAGCCATGTGGTCATGCTCGCACCCCGTCCGGGGCCCGCGGTTCAGGTGGCCCGGACCCGCGCCCCCGTGACGCGCGCCCGTGGGAGGGCGGCCCGGTCGGCCGGGTCAGAGCCCCGCGGCGGCGCGGAGGTCGGCGGCCGTCTTCGCGGCGTCGTAATCGGGGGCGACGCCCTCGACGAGGACGATCTCGCCGGGCATGTGGTCGGTGCGCAGCGGGATGAGCGCCTGGTAGGCGTCGGAGGCGTACCAGGCGCGGGCCCGCTCCAGGTCGGGGAAGCCGATCATGACGACCGTGCCGGGGAAGGGGCCTTCCAGGACCTCGACCTCGCGGCCGTGGACGAGGAAGCGGCCGCCGAAGGGGTCCATGGTGGCCTGGATGCCCTCGATGTAGCGCAGGACGTCGTCGTTCATCGTCGTGGGGCGTATGTGGGCGATGGCGTACGCGGTCATGGCGGTCTCCCCTGTCGGCCGGTCCGGCGGTCCGGCCCTGTGTTCACATCCTGCCGCCCGGCCGGCCGGGGGTCCATGACCTCCGGGGTCATGCCGGCGCGGCGACGCTCGCCCGGTCGTGGGGCTGGAAGGTGCGGCGGTAGGCGATCGGGGAGGTGCCGAGGGCCGCGCGCATGTGCTGGCGCAGCGAGTTGGCGGAGCCGAAGCCGGCGCGGTGCGCGACCAGGTCCACGGGCAGGTCGCTGGACTCCAGCAGGTGGCGGGCCAGTTCGAGGCGCTGGACGGTGAGCCACTGCACCGGCGTCATGCCGACCTCGTCGCGGAACCGGCGGGTGAAGGTGCGCAGGCTCATCCGGGCGTGGGCGGCCAGCTCGGCCAGCGCGACCGGCTCGGCGAGGCGTTCCAGGGCCCAGGCGCGGGTGGCGGTGGTGGTGGCGACGGTCGGCTCGGGCACGGGCCGGTCGATGTACTGGGCCTGTCCACCGTCGCGCCAGGGCGGTACGACGCACAGGCGTGCGGCGCGGTTGGCGACGGCGGTGCCGTGGTCCTGCCGGATCAGGTAGAGGCAGAGGTCGACGCCGGCGGCCACGCCGGCGGAGGTCAGGACGTCGCCGTCGTCGACGAAGAGCACCTCCTCGTCGAGCCGGACCCGCGGGAAGGCCCGCTGGAACTCGGGGGCGTGCAGCCAGTGCGTGGTGGCGGGCCGGCCGTCGAGCAGTCCGGCCGCGGCCAGGACGTAGGAACCGGTGCAGATCGACACCAGTCGGGTGCCGGGCCGGATGCCGGCGATGGCGGCGGCGAGCGCGGGCGACAGGGGCGCGCCGTGCGCGAGGTCGTCCATGGCGTGGGTGGGCGGGATGACCACGGTGTCGGCGGCGGCGAGCGCCTCGGGGCCGGCGGCGACGCCGACCGTGAAGCCCGCGTCGCTGGTCACGGGCAGGCCGTCGGCGGTGCAGACGGTCACCTCGTAGAGCGGGGCGCCGTCGTCGTCGTGGGCGTTGCCGAAGACGCGGGAGGGGATCCCGAGCTCGAACGGGGGGACGCCTTCGAGGGCGAGTACGGCGATGCGATGCATGGCCAGATTCTGTCACATGGTGGCCGTACGGCCAGCACCATGCGGGTCCGACGACCGCCAAGCTGGGTCCATCGGCCGGGGAAACCGGCCGGGACCAGCACAAGTGCCATCAGAGGAGATATCCATGCGCGCCGTCGTCGTCAGCCAGTGGGGCGGACCCGAGGTCCTCGTCGAGAGGGAGATCGAGCGTCCGGAGCCCGGCATGGGCGAGGTTCTCGTGCGGGTCCGCGCCGCCGGGGTGAACCCGGTGGACTGGAAGACCCGCGAGAGCGGCGCCCTGATCCCCTGGGGGCCGGTGCCGGCCGTCGGTTGGGACGTGTCGGGCACCGTCGAGGCCGTCGGCCCGGGCGTGACCCTGTACCGGGTGGGCGACGAGGTGTACGGGATGCCCCGCTTCCCGCAGCAGGCCGGCGCGTACGCCGAGTACGTGACCGCCCCCGCCCGCCACCTCGCCCGCAAGCCGGCCTCGCTGGACCACGTGCAGGCGGCCGCGTTGCCGCTGGCGGCCCTGACCGCCTGGCAGGCGCTGGTGGACACGGCCGGGGTCTCGGCCGGGCAGCGGGTGCTGGTGCACGCGGCGGCCGGCGGCGTCGGCCACCTGGCCGTGCAGATCGCCAAGGCCCGCGGCGCGTACGTGATCGGCACCGCGAGCGCCGCCAAGCACGAGCTGCTGCGCGAACTGGGCGCGGACGAGGTGATCGACTACCGCACCGCGGACTTCGAGGACGTCGTCTCCGACATCGACGTGGTGATCGACGCCATGGGCGGGGACCACGGGCGGCGCTCGCTGAAGGTGCTCAAGCCGGGCGGGCACCTGGTGACCCTCCCGGGGCCCGACGGCGTCCCGGCCGACGCCGAGGGCGTGCACGCCACCTGGCTGCTCGTGGAGCCGGACCTCAAGGGCCTGGAGGGCATCGCCGCCCTGGTCGAGCAGGGCCTGCTCAAGCCCCTGGTCGACACGGTGCTGCCGCTGGAGCAGGCCGCCAAGGCCCACGAGATCGGCGAGCGGGGCCGTACCACCGGCAAGATCGTCCTGACGGTGGCCTGAGCCCCGGCCCGCCGGGCTCACACGGCGGCGGACGCCCGCTCGGTCGTGGCGATGGTGGCGGAACCGACCACGCGGGTGCCGTCGTACAGCACGATCGCCTGGCCGGGCGCGACCCCGCGGACCGGCTCGGTGAAGGAGACGCGCAGCTCGTCGTCCACGAGTTCGGCGAAGACCTCGGTCTCGCCGCCGTGGGCGCGCAGCTGCGCGGTGTACGTGCCGGGGGCGGCGGCCGTGGATCCGCACCAGCGGGGCCGGATCGCGGTGAGGGCGGCGACGTCGAGGGCCTCAACGGGGCCGACGGTGACGGTGTTGTTCACCGGGGAGATGTCGAGGACGTAGCGCGGCTTGCCGTCGGCCGCGGGGTGGCCGATCCGCAGGCCCTTGCGCTGGCCGATGGTGAAGCCGAAGGCGCCCTCGTGGGTGCCGACCTTCTCGCCGCTCTCGTCGACGATGTCGCCCTCGGCCTTGCCCAGGCGGTTCGCGAGGAAGCCCTGGGTGTCGCCGTCGGCGATGAAGCAGATGTCGTGGCTGTCGGGCTTCTTCGCGACGGCGAGGCCGCGCTGCTCGGCCTCGGCGCGGATCTCTTCCTTGGTGGTGAGGGTGTCGCCGAGCGGGAAGAGCGCGTGGGCGAGCTGCTTCTCGTCGAGGACGCCGAGCACGTACGACTGGTCCTTGGCCATGTCGGATGCCCGGTGGAGCTCGCGCGTGCCGTCGTCGTTGAGGACGACGGTGGCGTAGTGGCCCGTGCAGACGGCGTCGAACCCGAGGGCCAGGGCCTTGTCGAGCAGCGCGGCGAACTTGATCTTCTCGTTGCAGCGCAGGCAGGGGTTCGGGGTGCGCCCGGCCTCGTACTCGGAGACGAAGTCCTCGACGACGTCCTCGCGGAAGCGCTCGGCGAGGTCCCAGACGTAGAAGGGGATGCCGATGACGTCGGCGGCGCGGCGGGCGTCGCGCGAGTCCTCGATGGTGCAACAACCGCGGGCTCCGGTCCTGAAGGACTGGGGGTTCGCGGAGAGCGCCAGGTGGACGCCCGTGACGTCGTGCCCGGCTTCGACCGCACGGGCGGCGGCGACGGCGGAGTCCACCCCGCCGGACATGGCGGCGAGGACGCGAAGGGGGCGGGTGGTGCGCGGCAGGTTCTCAGTCATGGCACCGTCCAGGGTACGGGGAACCGCGCGGGGTCACGGCGCGTTGTCGGGTCGGGGGGTGGATCGCATGGTGCGTGAGGGCGGGAAGACGCGGGAAGCGGCAGCGGGGAAGGCGCCCGGCAAGGGCTCCGGCCGGACCCGCAGGGCCGTGCTGTTCGGTGGGCTCGGGGTGATCGCGACGGCGGCCGTCATCGGGCAGGACGAGATCAGACGCGCCTGGTGGCTGCTGCCCGGGGTGTCCAAGCCGCGCAAGGAGGGCGAGCTGGACTACGCGGCCGCGAGCTGGACGGCGGCCTCACCGGCGAACTGGCGGCTGGCGGACCGGCCCGACGACTATCGCGTGGACCGCATTGTCGTGCATGTCACACAGGGCGGGTTCGATTCCTCGGTGGACGCCTTCAAGAACCCGTGGCACAAGGCGTCGGCGCACTACATAGTCCGCCAGGACGGCCATGTCGAGCAGATGGTGCGCGAGCTGGACGTGGCCTTCCACGCCGGGAACCGGTCCATGAACGAGCGCAGTGTCGGCATCGAGCACGTGGGCTTCGTCGACCGGCCGCAGGACTTCACGGACGCGATGTACGCGGCCTCGGCCGAGCTGGCCGCCGATGTCTGCCGGAGGTGCGACATACCCGCCGACCGCGAGCACATCGTCGGCCACTCCGAGGTGGAGGGGGCCGACCACACCGACCCGGGCCGCCACTGGGACTGGAACCGCTACGTCCGCATGGTCGGGGAAGCCCTGGCCCGCAAACCCGCGACCGGCTGAACCCGCAGCCCGGCCGGGCCCGCAAACCCGCGACCGGCTGAACCCGCAGCCCGGCCGGCCCGCGAGCGGCTGAGCCCGCAGACCGGCCGAGCCCGCAGACCGGCCGGATGCGAGGGCGACGGCCTGGTGCGGTCACGGCACTAGCTGAGTCCGGCCGTACGGGCGCGGGCGACGGCCGGGCCGATGGCGGCGGCCACCGCCGCGACGTCCTCCTTGGTGGAGGTGTGGCCGAGGGAGAACCGCAGGGTGCCCCGGGCCAGCCGCGGGTCGGTGCCGGTGGCCAGCAGCACGTGGCTGGGCTGGGCCACGCCGGCCGTGCAGGCGGAGCCGGTGGAGCACTCGATGCCCTGGGCGTCGAGGAGGAGCAGCAGGGAGTCGCCCTCGCAGCCGGGGAAGCTGAAGTGGGCGTTGGCGGGCAGCCGGTCCACGGGGTCTCCGCCGAGCACGGCGTCGGGTACCTCCCGCAGGACGGCGGTGACCAGCTCGTCGCGCAGGGCGCCGATCTCGACGGCGAACCGCTCGCGCCGCTCGGCGGCGAGGACGGCGGCCACCGCGAAGGCCGCGATGGCCGGCACGTCGAGGGTCCCGGACCGGACGTGCCGCTCCTGGCCGCCCCCGTGCAGGACGGGCACGGGCGTCTGGTCCCGGCCGAGCAGCAGGGCGCCGATGCCGTACGGGCCGCCGATCTTGTGGCCGCTGACGGTCATGGCGGCGAGGCCGCTGTCGCCGAAACGGACGTCGAGCTGGCCGACGGCCTGGACGGCGTCGGAGTGCAGCGGAATCCCGAACTCCCCGGCGATGTCGGCGAGTTCGCGTACGGGGAAGACCGTGCCGATCTCATTGTTCGCCCACATGACGGTGGCCAGGGCGACATCGGAGGGGCTGCGCTCGATCGCCTCCCGGAAGGCCTCGGGGTGCACGCGCCCGTAGTGGTCCACCGGGAGGTACTCGACCCGGGCCCCCTCGTGCTCGGCGAGCCAGTGGACGGCGTCGAGGACGGCATGGTGCTCGACGGGGCTGGTGAGCACCCGGGTGCGGCTCGGGTCCTGGTCGCGACGGGCCCAGTAGAGGCCCTTGACGGCGAGGTTGTCAGCCTCGGTGCCGCCGGCGGTGAAGACCACCTCGCTCGGGCGCGCGCCGAGTGCTTCGGCGAGGGCCTCGCGGGCCTCCTCGACGGTGCGGCGGGCCCGGCGGCCGGCGGCGTGGAGGGAGGACGCGTTACCCGTGGCGGCGAACTGCGCGGTCATCGCCGCAGCGGCCTCCGGCAGCATCGGAGTGGTTGCGGCGTGGTCGAGGTAGGCCATGATCCCCCGATTCTACGAGTCCCCCGACCGACCGGACCCCATCCGGTCCCCCGCCGACGCATTCACCGGCGGGGCGCGGTGGCGGGGCGGGGTGCCGGAGGCGGCGGCGGGGGCGCCGGCCGCCCGGCACGAGGCCGGACGGGAGCGCCGCCCCCGGGTCAGGAGCTCTGGCGCGGGGCGCGGGCCAGTTGGCGGGACTGGGCCACGAGGCGGTCCGTGGAGTCCCAGACCTCGGCGTCCTCCTCCAGGAAGCCGCCGGCCAGGTTGCGGGTGGTGATGGCCACGCGCAGCGGGCCCGGCGCGGGGCGCCGGCGGATGTGGGTGGTGAGCTCGACCGTCGGGGCCCAGCCGATCAGGCCGAGGTCGAAGGCGGTCGGCGGCAGCGCGTCCACGGCCAGCAGCAGTGACAGCGGGTCGGCGTCGCGGCCGTCGGCCAGTTCGAACCAGGCCCGCATCTCGCCCTTGCCGGACGGCGCCCCGACCGCCCAGCCCGCCGTCGCCGGGTCCAGCCGCAGCCGGAGCCGGTCCACGATGGCGGAGCTGCCGGGGATCGGCGCGGGGCCGGCCTCCGCGCCGAGGCAGTCCTCGTACGCGGGCATGACGGGCGGCAGCGCGGTGGTGTGCACGGAGTCGGGGAGTGCGGACAGTTCCCCGTACGAGGCGAGGACGCGGATCCGCTCGATCTCGGCGCCGCTCTCGTCGTACTGGAAGAGGGACGCCTGACCGGTCGACAGCGTGCGCCCGATCCGGACGACCTGCGTGCGGATCACGGCGGGGCCGGGCACGGAGGAGGTCAGGTAGTGCGCGGAGACGGTGAAGGGGTCGGGGTGCGGCAGGGCCGCCGACAGGGCCCGACCGACCAGTGCCAGCAGATATCCGCCGTTGACGGCGGTGATGATCGTCCAGCCGGCGCTGAGTTCGGCGTCGTACACCCCGGGCTCGTCCGCGCGGGCGGAGAGGGTGGTGTCGCGGTCGAACTCGCTGTCGCCGATGGATGCCTGGGCCGCTGCATGTGACATGAAAACGACGGTACACCGGCAAGCTACTAAGCGGTAGCTTTCTATTGCTACGTGCGCGTTACGGCTCTTCGGCCACGGCGGACCGGCGGTTCCAGGCCAGCGGCGCCCGCCAGTGGTAGCGGATCGCGAGCAGCCGCAGCACGAACGTGGTGATGATCGCGGCGGCGGTGGTGAGGGCGTTGAGCGTGTCGAAGGCGATGAAGAGGGCCACCATCGAGGCGCCGACGACGGCGGGCACCGCGTACATCTCCCGGTCGCGCAGCAGCGAGGGGACCTCGTTGACCAGCACGTCGCGCAGCACACCGCCACCGACGGCCGTGGCCAGACCCAGCGAGGCGGACGCGGTCAGACCGAGGCCGTACTCGTACGCCTTGGTCGTGCCGGTCACGCAGAACAGTCCGAGGCCGGCCGCGTCGAAGACGTTGATGGCGCGGTTGATCCGCTGGACCTCGGGGTGCAGGAAGAAGACGAGCCCGGCGGCGACCAGCGGCGTCACGAAGAAGCTGAGCTCCCCGAAGGCGGCGGGCGGTACGGCGCCGATGACCAGGTCGCGGAAGAGACCGCCGCCGAGGGCGGTGACGAGCGCGAGCACGGCGATGCCGAAGATGTCGAAGTTCTTGCGCACGGCGAGCAGGGCGCCCGCGGTGGCGAAGACAAAAATGCCCGCGAGGTCCAGGGCGTGCTGGATGCCGGGCGGGAAGAGATCGTGGAGCACGCCCCCATTGTGCCGTCCGCCTGCCGGCGTGACGGACGGCGGCGAACGGCCACGGCCGGGGCGCGGGGGACGGACGGGGCACAGGGGACGAAGGGGGCGCACGGACCGCCCGGGAACGCACAGTGGTGCCGGGGTTCCCGGACGCGTACGTCCGGGGCCCCGGCACCACACCCGGCCCCGGCCGCTACTCCGGGGTCGGACACCTGCGGTCGTCGTGACCCGCCGGACCGTCGGCGTGACTCACCACGCCGAGGTCGAAACCCGCTACACCGTCGGCGTGTCCACCACTTCGGCGGCGCCCGGCAGGGCCTTGTCGCCCGGCGCCTGGTCCGGCGCGTTCTCCGGGTGGTGACAGGCGACCTGGTGTCCCGTCTTCAGGGCCACCAGCGGCGGTTCCTGCGTGGTGCACAGCTCGGTCGCCTTCCAGCACCGGGTGTGGAACCGGCAGCCGCTCGGCGGCGAGATCGGCGACGGCACGTCGCCCTTGAGCAGGATGCGCCCGCTCTTCGCGCCGCGCCTCCTCGGGTCCGGCACCGGCACCGCCGACATGAGCGCGGTCGTGTACGGGTGCATCGGCGCCTCGTACAGCGACTTGCGGTCGGCCAGCTCCACGATCTTGCCGAGGTACATCACCGCGATGCGGTCCGAGACGTGGCGGATGACCGACAGGTCGTGCGCGATGATCACGTACGTCAGGCCGAGTTCCTCCTGGAGGTCGTCCAGCAGGTTCACCACCTGGGCCTGGATCGAGACGTCCAGCGCCGACACCGGCTCGTCGGCGACGACGAGCTTCGGCTTGAGGGCCAGTGCCCGCGCGATGCCGATGCGCTGGCGCTGACCGCCGGAGAACTCGTGCGGGTAGCGGTTGTAGTGCTCGGGGTTGAGGCCCACCAGCGAGAGCAGCCGTTGGACCTCGGCCTTCACCCCGCCCTCGGGGGTGACCTTCTGGAGCTTGAAGGGCGCCCCGACGATCGTGCCCACCGTGTGGCGGGGGTTCAGCGAGCCGTACGGGTCCTGGAAGATCATCTGCACGTCGCGGCGCAGCGGGCGCATGCCCGCGACGCTCAGGTGCGTGATGTCCCGACCCTCGAACTCGACCTTTCCGCCGGTCGGTTCGAGCAGTCGGGTGATCAGCCGGCCCATGGTGGACTTGCCGCAGCCGGACTCGCCGACGATGCCGAGGGTCTCACCCCGTCGGACGTCGAAGTCGATGCCGTCCACGGCCTTGACGGCGCCGGCCTGGCGGCGCAACAGCCCCTTGTTGATGGGGAAGTGCTTGACCAGCCCGGTCACCTTCAGCAGCGGCTCCTCGGCGGTGTCCGCCGCGGCCTGCGCGGAGGAGGCCTCCGCCGCGCCCGTCTTGTTCATGTCGGTCACAGCTTCGGCGCAATCTCTTCGGTCCAGATCCGGGTCCGCTCCTCCTGCGACATGTGGCAGGCGGACCAGTGCCGGCTGTCGTCCTCGGTCAGCTCGGGACGCTGGGTGCGGGTGATGCCGCCCTTGGGTACGTCGGCGTAGGGGCACCGGGGGTTGAACGCGCAGCCGCTCGGGATGTTGATGAGGCTGGGCGGCGAGCCCTTCACCGGGATCAGCCGTTCGGTCTGGTCGCGGTCGATGCGCGGCATCGAGCCGAGCAGGCCCCAGGTGTAGGGGTGCCGGGGGCCGTAGAAGACCTTCTCGGCGGTGCCGCGCTCGACGCACCGGCCTCCGTACATCACCAGGATGTCGTCGGCCATCTCGGCGACCACGCCGAGGTCGTGCGTGATCATGATGACCGCGGAGCCGAACTCCTTCTGCAGGTCGCGGATGAGGTCCAGGATCTGCGCCTGGACGGTGACGTCCAGGGCGGTCGTGGGCTCGTCCGCGATGAGCAGTTCGGGGTTGTTGACCAGGGCCATGGCGATCATCGCGCGCTGGCGCATGCCGCCGGAGAACTCGTGGGGGTACGCGTCCACGCGCCGGTGGGGCTCCGGGATGCCGACCCGGTCGAGCATCTCGACGGCCCGCTTGCGGGCGGTCTTCTTGTCGACGTCGTGGTGGGTCCGGTAGGCCTCGACGATCTGCTTGCCCACCGAGTAGTACGGGTGCATCGCGGACAGCGGGTCCTGGAAGACCATCGCCATCTTGTGCCCGCGCAGCTTGCGCACGTGATCGGCGTCGGCCTGGACCAGGTCCTCGCCGTCGAGCACGACCTGCCCGGAGATGTGCGGGCGGCTGCGGGCGTTGCCGGTGCGGTGCAGACCCATGATGGCCAGCGAGGTCACCGACTTGCCCGAGCCGGACTCGCCGACGATGCCGAGCGTCTTGCCGCGCTCCAGATCGAAGGAGAGCCCGTCGACGGATTTGACGAGTCCGTCGTCGGTCGGGAAGTGGACCTTGAGGTCGCGTACGGAGAGGAAGGAGTCCGCGGGGCGGGCCTCCCCCTTCGCCTGCTCGGGGACGAACGCGGGCTCGCCGGAGGTGCCGGTCGAAACGGCGGGGTTCTCGGTCACGTCAGCCTCACGCGCGGGTCGATGACGGCGTACAGCAGGTCCACGATCAGGTTGGCCATCACCACGAAGAGCGCGGCGAGCAGGGTGACACCCATGATCACGGGGAGGTCGCCCTGGCCGATGGCGGCGACGGCCGCCGTTCCCAGACCCTGGAAGTTGAAGGTCGTCTCGGTGAGCACCGCGCCGCCGAGGAGTCCGCCGAGGTCGAGGCCGAACATCGTGACGATCGGGGTGAGGGTGGAGCGCAGGGCGTGCTTGCGGATGACCACGCCCTCCTTGAGCCCCTTGGCGCGGGCGGTGCGGATGTAGTCCTCGCCGAGGACTTCCAGCATGGTCGCGCGGGTGATGCGGGCGTAGGTCGCCGCGAAGAGGAAGGCGAGGGTGACCCAGGGCAGGATCAGACTGTTGAGCCAGGCCAGCGGATCCTCGGTCAGGGGTTTGTAGTTGGACACGTCCAACCAGCCGAGGCCGTAGACGAAGACCGCGGGAGCCACCATGCCGGTGAAGAAGATCGGCAGGGAGACGCCGGCGAGCGCTCCGATCATGACGGTCCGGTCGATGGCCGTACGCCGTTTCAGCGCCGAGACCACTCCGGTGGCCACACCCGCGATCACCCAGATCACGGCTGCGCCGACGGCGAGCGAGAGGGTGACCGGCATGCGGTCGAGCATGGTCTCCCAGACGGGGGCCTCGCTCTTGAAGGAGTAGCCGAAGCACGGAGCGGCGCAGTGCGTGACCTCGGTGCCGCCGTCGTAGTCGCGGCCGACGAAGATGCCTTTGAGGAACACCCAGTACTGCTCGGAGATGGGCTTGTCGAAGCCCATCTTCACGCGGATGCCCGCCAGGGCGGTCTCGTTGGTCTCTCGACCGGCGTACATGAGCGCGGGATCGCTGCCGGTCAGCTTCGGGACCGCGAAGAAGATGCCGAAGGTGACCACGGAGACCACCAGCAGCGTGGCGGCGACGTTGAACAGCCGCCGTATGAGGTAGACGAGCACTGCAGTCGGCCGCCCGGGGCGGGCGGCTGCCGCCCCTTGTGGGGACGACAGCCGCCGCCTGCGGCCTTCACCTGCCCTTCGGACTAGCGCATGTGCGGTGAAGGCACTTACTTACGAATTGCTGGCCTGCTGGTGCCCGACGGCCGCGGTGGGCGGCCGCCGGACGGTCGGACGACTACTTGGCGACGCCCAGGACGGCGAGGTCGATGCGGCCCATCGAGTCGTTGAAGTAGACGTTCGTCAGGCGCGGGTTGTGGTAGATGAGCGCCTTGTCGAAGTTGATCGGCAGGTAGAGCGCCTTCTCCATGACCTTCTTGTTGATGTCCGTGTAGAACGGAGCGGCGGCGTCCGGGGTGGCAGCGTTCGCGGCCTTGTCGAACAGGCCGTTGACCTCGGGGTCGTCCAGCATCGTGTAGTTGTTGTTGCCGTTCGGCAGGATGAACGAGCCGTCGACCAGCGGCTGGAGGAAGCCCGAACCGGAGTTGTAGTCGGCGCCCCAGCCCATGACGATGATGCCGTAGTTCTTCTTCTTCACGTTCTCGGGCGAACCGATCGTGGAGGAGGAGAGCTTGCCGTCGTACTGGTCGATCGTGGCCTTGATGCCGACCTTGGCGAGCGAGGCCTGGAGGGACTCGGCCGTCTTGACCTCGGGGGCGCGGTTGTTGCGGACCGCGATGGTGGTCTCGAACCCGTCGGGCTTGCCACAGGCCTTGAGCGCGTCCTTGGCCTTCTGCTCCTGCGCCTTGCCGGCGGTCAGGCCCCACGGGTCGAAGGACTTGTCCGAGCCGGGGATGCCGGGCGGCAGCATGTTCGCGCCGAGGTCACCGCTGGTCGGGCCACCGCGGGCGTTCTGCAGCGACTTCGGGTCGGCCGCGTAGATGACGGCCTTGCGGCACTCGATGTTCTCGAACGGCGCGACCGTCTGCGGGAAGGCGAAGTAGCGGATGTAGCCCGTGAACGGGTTGTCCGCGTTCTTCTTGAGGTTCGCGTCCTTGAGGATCTTGTTCTTCGCGGCCTGCTGGACACCGGTGCCGTCGACGGCGAGGTCGATGTCGCCGGAGAGCAGGCGCTGGTCCATGTCGTCCGGGTTGGTGGTGACCGTGAAGCTCACCTTGTCCGGCAGACCCTTGCGGATCGTGTCCGTCTTCGGGTCCCAGTTCTCGTTGCGGACGAAGGTGGCGCCCTTGCCCGCGGTGAAGTTCTCGACCTTGTAGGGGCCGGTGGAGACGGGCTTGTTGGTGTAGCCCGCGCCCTGGTCCTTCGCCGCCGGGACCGGCGAGGAGGACGGCATCGCCAGCAGGTAGTTGAAGTCCGAGTTGGCGCTGGCCAGGTTGAAGACGATCGTCTTGTCGTCCGGCGTCTGGACCGACTTCAGACCCATCTTGTTCGGGTCGGTGTCCTTGTACGGGCCCGGGTACTTCTGACCCTGGTCGAGCAGGTCGACCAGGTACGTCGGGCCGCCGGACAGCACGTCCTGAGCGAAGACGCGCTCGATGCCGTACTTGAAGTCCTTCGAGGTGATCGGCGTGCCGTCCTCGAACTTCACGCCGTCCTTGATCTTGACGGTGTACGTCTTGCCGTCGTTGCTCAGGACCGGCGCGGCCTCGGCGAGGTCCGGGACCAGCTTCGTGCCCGCGGCGCCCGGCTTGCTGTCGTACGCGTAGAGCTGGCGGATGTAGAGGCGCTGCAGGTTCCACACGAAGCCGTAGTAGGCACGCGCCGGGTCGAGGTAGTCGACGTCCTGCGGCGACCAGAGCTTGAGCTCACCGCCCTTGGCGTCCGAGGCGTTCACCAGGGCCGTGGAGGCACCGCTGTAGCCCTTGTCGTTCGCGGCGCCGTCGGACTTCTTGCCCTCGTCCTTGCCACCGCCACACGCGGCGGTCATCGACAGGGCGGCGACCACGGCGGTGATCGCGAGTGCCTGCTTTCTGCGGATCACGGTTGTCCAACCTCCATAGGTGGTGAAGCGAAGAAGCGGTTCAGCTGCCCTTGGGGTCGAGTGCGTCGCGCAGCCCGTCCCCGAAGAGGTTGAACGCCAGGACGGTGATGAAGATCGTGAGGCCCGGGACCACCATGTACATGGGGTCGTCCTGGTAGATGGGGACGGCGTCGGACAGCATCTTGCCCCAGGAGGCGGTGGGCGGCTTGACGCCGGCACCGAGGAAGCTGAGGGCCGCCTCCGTCAGGATGTTGGTCGGGATGATCAGCGTCGAGTAGACGAGGATCGGCGCGACCAGGTTGGGCAGCAGCTCCTTGATCAGGATGTAGCCGCGGCCCGCCCCGAGGCTGCGCGCGGCCTCGACGTACTCGCGTTCACGCAGGGAGATCGTCTGTCCTCGGACGATGCGGCCGATGTACGGCCAGCCGAAGAAGCCGATGACGACGATCAGCACGCCCATCCGGACGCCCGAACCCTCGAACCCCCAGAGGGAGTTGGGGACCACGGACACGAGGGCGATGGTGAACAGCAACTGCGGGAAGGCCAGCAGCAGGTCCATCGTGCGGCTGATGACGCCGTCGACCCAGCCGCCGAGGAACCCGGCGAGCGCGCCGAGCAGGCTGCCGAGGACCACCGAGACGAAGGCCGCGAGGAAGGCGACGACCAGGGAGATGCGGGCGCCGTAGACGATCCGGCTGAACACGTCGCGTCCGTTGGTCGGTTCGACGCCCAGCAGGAAGTCGGAGCTCATGCCGCCGAACGAGCCGAGCGGCGTCCCGAAGTCCGGGTCCAGCATGTCTTCGTGGAACTCGTTGGGCGGATGGCCCAGCAGGCTCACGATCAGCGGCGCGAAGACGGCCACCAGGATCAGGAGGATCACGACCACGCCGCCGGTCAGCGCGACCTTGTCGCGCTTGAGCCGCATCCAGGCGATGCGGCCGGGCGAGCGGCCTTCGATGGCCTTGGCAGGGACGTCGGCTACGGACACGGGTGCGGGTGTTTCCGCGTCCGTGTCATGCAGTGGTGCCGTCATCGTGGTGGGGACCCCTCTCGGCCGACGGGTGTGCCGGCCCATGCCCGCCGCTGTGGCGGCGTTGGTGCGGAGTGGCGCTCGGAGTGCGTGGGACACGCGGAACGCGTGTGAGGTGCAGGAAGTGCGGGAAGTGCTGCGAAAGTGCCGTGCGAAACAACAGGTGCAGTCAACGAACCGAACCGTGCCCGGAGGACTGATCGGCTCTTGGGTGGGGAGTCTTCATCGGGCGCTCGACCAGCCGCCAGACCCGCAGATGAATGGATGCGCAAACGTGATCTGACGTCCCGGTACCCGTTATCCGGACTTCACTCGCGTCTCAGCGGAGCAAGACCGCCTGTTCGGTACGGAACCGGACATGGCGCCCAACTCGCAAGACTCGCATGCCTTTTGGCCCCACAAGACCGAAGAAATCAGGACAAGACGAAGGTCGTCCGGGCGCGGCGGTCGCCGGCGGCCGGAGGCGTCGCGCACCCGTCCGTCCCGGAGTCCGGACGGCGTCGGCGCGCGGCCCGTCCGCAGGTCCCGGGAGGACGGGGACGCCTGGCGGGAGGGCGTGGGGAGGGCACGCGAAAGGCCTCCGCCGGAAGTCCGACGGAGGCCTGGGGGACGTGCTAGTACGAGGGCGCCTGCCCCTCGCGGTCGTAGAAGGGGCGGGTCTGCGAACGCAACCACATCGCGACCGGATCGTGCTCGTCGGCCAGCGCGACGGTGCACACGGGAACGCCCTCGGGGACCGCCCCGACCGACTGCCGCATCATCTCCCGGACGGACTCCAGCGCGGGCGCGGAGGCGTCGTACAGGTCGAGCCCGACGGCGAGGTACGCCGATCCGAGCGACGGCTGCACCCAGGCCCTGCGCAGCGACCGGACGGCGGGCGTGCGGTGCGCGTGCTGGGTGAGCAGACCGTAGAACTGCGGGAGCTCCAGGGCGGGCTCCGACAGGCGCAGCGGTCCGGCGGGCATCCGGTCGAGGCCGGTCGCGATCCGGCGGAGGTCGGCCCAGGGCAGTCCGATGCCGCCGCCCTGGGCGTGCGGGTTGAGCCACAGCCCCCAGCGGTCCGGGTAGAGGGCGCGGGCGATGTCCCGGCCGGTGACCACCTCGTAGCCGCGGTTCCAGCCGCTGGCGGTCAGTTCCTGCGGGGAGGTCACGCAGGGCGCGTATCCGAGCCCGTCGACCTCCATCCCCCCGTACTGGGCATCCGGGGAACCCGGCTGCCCCTGCCACAACAACATCCACAGCCGGCCCTCGGCCAGGGCGTGCAGAAGCGACTCGTAGCTCTCATAGCGCCCGGGAGTCACCTGGCGCAGCATGTGCTCGACCTGCCCGGCCGCGGCCGTGCCTGACGCACTCACCCGGTACCCCTCTTCGTCCGCCCGTCGTCCACCCGTTACCCAGGCCACACGTGCGGCCAAGAGATGTAATCAGCTTAAGCGGCCCTACGGGAGGTAGAAGGGGCGTACACGCTCACGAATCCAGTCCGTGACCGGGTCCTCGACGGCGTCCAGGAGGATCAACTGCACGGGCCAGGGCGCCGGTACGCGGGCCAGCGCCCGGCCGAGCGCCTCCAACGGGGCGCTGCGCGATTCGGGATCCCATCCCACCAGTCGGACACCGATGTACAGCTCGGGCGCCCCGCCCTCCACGCTGGCCAGGCAGCGGTGCGCGGCGGCCACCACCCCGGTGGCCCGGAACTCCTCGCCGGCCGCCGCCAGGAAGTCCACCGGGTCGTCCTGCCAGTCGGGCTCGAAGAGCCGGACGCGGCCGCCGGTGGCCGGGCCGTCGAGCGGTGTCCGCCCCGCGCGGCACAGCTCCGCGACGGCGGCCGGGGGGAGCGGGACGCCGACGGCCCCCTCGGGGTTCACGGCGATGCCGAGCTGCGGCGGCAGGCCGCGGGCGAACTCCACGGCGGGGGCCACGGCGAAGTCCATGCCGGGGCCGACGCAGAAGCGGAACTGGGCCTCTGAGCTGTAGACGGGGACGTACGCCGCGCCGCCGATCTGCATCGTCGGGAGGGTCAGGTCGGCGGCGTCGGGCGCGCCGCCGGCCGGCAGCGGCACCCAGACCCGGCTGCGACCGAGCACCTCCAGGATCCGCGCTCCCGCGTCCACCGCCCCCAGCGCCGCCCCGAGCACCTGCTCCAGCTCGTTGTCGGGCCACCCGCCGCCGTGCATCCACGCCTCCGCTGCCATCGCCACCGTTGCCGTGCCGAGGTTAGTGGGTCCGCGCGGACCCCCCTCCCCCGGGCTCGCGCGTCAGGCGGCGGGGGTTGAGGTGTGCGTCGGGGGCGTGGGGCCGAAGGTGATGCGGGTGATGCGCGAGGCGGCGGCGCGGTCCAGGAGGACCGCCGACGCGCAGCCGCGCGGGAGGCTGCCCGACTCGGCGTCGCGCAGGAGCCGGTCGGCCGCGCCGCGGTGGCGGGAGAAGGCGTACGCCGACACCCGCCGGCCGCGCGCCTCCTGCCCGGCCAGGGCCTCCTGTGGGCTGGTGTCGAGGAGCAGCAGGTGCAGGGCCCGGTCGCGGCGCCGGGCGAACCCGGCGAGCAGGGCCCGCACCCACCTCTGGGTGCCGCAGTCGTGGACCACCACCGAGGCGCCCGAGCGCAGCACCCGCCACAGGCCCCAGTAGTGGGCGACGCGGACCAGTGGCCGGTAGACCGCGTACGGCAGGGCGTCCGGCATCTGCCGCTCCCAGCGTTCCCGGGTGTCCTGCGAGTCGACGCCGCCGGCCGCGGCCCGCTTGATCAGCGTGCTCTTGCCGCCTCCGGGCAGGCCGGACACCACGACGATGTCCCCGTCGGCGAAGTCGAGCGCGCGCGGTCCGTGCGCGCCCCGGCCGCGCAGGTCACGCACGACCGTGCTCCCGGCCCGCGCGGGCCGCTCGTGGGCGCCCCGCTGCGCCGGCACCCCCGCCACGGTCCCCGTCGTCGTCAGCACTCCGAATCTCCGCACCGCCACAGTGATCGCCTCCCCCGAATCGGGTCGCGAGGACCCTTGCCCACTGAGTGTAAAGAGACGGTAATCCGGCATGCCCGGTTCCGGTCGGCCCGCTCGAACCCGGTCACGGTCACGCACGGTCTTTCGGGCCCGCACACCCGACGCGGGCCGTCGCGTGCAATGATGTGCGCCATCTGGACACCAACTGCATACCGGCCGCTTGAATCCGCGCGGGAGAGTCCCGGCAGGCCATGAGGCCGTGCCCGGGCGCCGAAGGAGCAAGTCCTCCCTTGAATCTCTCAGGCCCCGTACCGCGTGGATGAGGCAGATCTGAAAAGCGAGCCGCGCCGCCGTCCCCGACGGCATCGGCGTGTGCTCCACCCAAGGTGCAAGTCGACGACGCGCCCCGTTTCGCGCGGGAACTCTCGGCGAACCTCTCAGGTTCCGATGACAGATGGGGAGGACCGTCCTCGTCATGTCATGCCCTGGGACCCGGGAGCCACACCCATGAGCACTGCCCCCCGCCTGACCGCCCTCGACGCGCTGCACCGCTCGCTCGGTGCGACCATGACCGACTTCGCGGGCTGGGACATGCCGCTGCGCTACGCCAGTGAGCGCGACGAGCACAACGCCGTGCGCACGAAGGCCGGCCTGTTCGACCTGTCCCACATGGGCGAGATCACCCTGACCGGCCCCGAGGCCGTGAAGGTGCTGGACTACGCGCTGGTCGGCAACATCTCGACCGTCGGTGTCGGCCGCGCCCGCTACACGCACATCTGTCAGGAGGACGGCGGGATCCTGGACGACCTGATCGTCTACCGCCTCGGCGAGACCGAGTACATGGTCGTCGCCAACGCCTCCAACGCCCAGGTCGTCCTGGACGCGATCACCGAGCGGGCCGCCGGCTTCGACGCAGAGGTCCGCGACGACCGCGACGCGTACGCGCTGATCGCCGTGCAGGGCCCGGAGTCCCCCGGCATCCTGAAGTCGCTGACCGACGCCGACCTGGACGGCCTGAAGTACTACGCCGGCCTGCCGGGCACGGTGGCCGGGGTGCCCGCGCTGATCGCGCGGACCGGCTACACCGGCGAGGACGGCTTCGAGCTGTTCGTCTCCCCGGAGCACGCGGTGGAGCTGTGGCAGGCGCTGACCGAGGCGGGCGCGGGCGTCGGCCTGGTCCCGGCCGGCCTGTCCTGCCGCGACACCCTGCGCCTGGAGGCGGGCATGCCGCTGTACGGGCACGAGCTGACCACCTCCCTCACCCCGTTCGACGCGGGTCTGGGCCGGGTCGTGAAGTTCGAGAAGGAGGTGGACTTCGTCGGCCGCAAGGCGCTGGAGGCCGCCGCCGAGCGCGCCGCCGGCAACCCGCCGCGCAAGCTCGTCGGGCTGATCGCCGAGGGCCGCCGCGTCCCGCGCGCCGGATTCCCCGTCGTCGCTGACGGGCAGGTCGTCGGAGAGGTCACCTCGGGCGCCCCGTCGCCGACGCTGGGCAAGCCGATCGCGATGGCGTACGTGGACGCGGCGCACGCCGCGCCCGGCACCTCCGGTGTCGGCGTGGACATTCGCGGTACGCATGAGCCGTACGAGGTCGTGGCGCTGCCGTTCTACAAGCGGCAGAAGTAGTTCCGCCCCTTCCGTCACACGTCGTCGCCGTACGCAGGTCCGTGCCGTCGCCGTACGCAGGTCCGTGCGGCGCCGTCTCGGCATTCAAGACCACCGGTTCACATCCACTCCCCCGCATCCAGGAGAATCAGGCCATGAGCAACCCCCAGCAGCTGCGTTACAGCAAGGAGCACGAGTGGCTGTCGGGCGCCGAGGACGGCGTCTCGACGGTCGGCATCACGGAGTTCGCGGCCAACGCGCTCGGTGACGTCGTCTACGCCCAGCTCCCCGAGGTCGGCGACACCGTGACCGCGGGTGAGACCTGCGGCGAGCTGGAGTCGACCAAGTCGGTCAGCGACCTGTACTCCCCCGTCACCGGTGAGGTCGTCGAGGCCAACCAGGACGTCGTGGACGACCCGTCGCTGGTGAACTCGGCTCCCTTCGAGGGTGGCTGGCTCTTCAAGGTGCGCGTCACGGAGGAGCAGCCCGACCTGCTCTCCGTCGACGAGTACGCCAAGCTCACCGCCGGTAACTGACCCCAGGGGACCCTGATGTCTGTACTGAACACCCCTCTCCACGAGCTCGACCCCGACGTCGCCGCCGCCGTCGACGCCGAACTCGAGCGCCAGCAGTCCACCCTGGAAATGATCGCGTCGGAGAACTTCGCTCCGGTCGCCGTCATGGAGGCCCAGGGCTCGGTCCTGACCAACAAGTACGCCGAGGGCTACCCCGGTCGCCGCTACTACGGCGGCTGCGAGCACGTCGACGTGGTCGAGCAGATCGCGATCGACCGCATCAAGGCGCTGTTCGGCGCCGAGGCCGCGAACGTCCAGCCGCACTCCGGTGCGCAGGCGAACGCCGCCGCGATGTTCGCGCTGCTCAAGCCGGGCGACACGATCATGGGCCTGAACCTCGCCCACGGCGGTCACCTGACCCACGGCATGAAGATCAACTTCTCCGGCAAGCTCTACAACGTGGTCCCGTACCACGTGGACGCCTCGGGCGAGGTGGACATGGCCGAGGTCGAGCGCCTCGCCAAGGAGTCCAAGCCCCAGCTGATCGTCGCGGGCTGGTCCGCCTACCCGCGCCGGCTGGACTTCGCCGCCTTCCGCCGCATCGCGGACGAGGTCGGCGCGTACCTGATGGTCGACATGGCGCACTTCGCCGGCCTGGTCGCCGCGGGTCTGCACCCGAACCCGGTGCCGCACGCCCACGTCGTGACCACCACCACGCACAAGACCCTCGGCGGTCCGCGCGGCGGTGTCATCCTGTCGACGCAGGAACTGGCCAAGAAGATCAACTCCGCGGTCTTCCCCGGCCAGCAGGGTGGTCCGCTGGAGCACGTGATCGCGGCCAAGGCGGTCTCGTTCAAGGTCGCCGCCTCGCCCGAGTTCAAGGAGCGCCAGGAGCGCACCCTGGAGGGCGCGAAGATCCTCGCCGCCCGGCTGGTCCGGGACGACGTCAAGGCCGTGGGCGTGGACGTCCTCACCGGCGGCACCGACGTGCACCTGGTCCTGGTCGACCTGCGCAACTCGGAGCTGGACGGTCAGCAGGCCGAGGACCGCCTCCACGAGGTCGGCATCACGGTCAACCGGAACGCCATCCCGAACGACCCGCGGCCGCCGATGGTCACCTCGGGTCTGCGGATCGGTACGCCGGCCCTGGCCACCCGCGGTTTCGACGCGGAGGCCTTCACCGAGGTCGCCGAGATCATCGCGGAGGCGCTGAAGGCGCCGTCCCCCTTCGCGGAGGCCGACGCCGAGGCCCTCAAGGCGCGCGTCTCGGCGCTCGCCGCGAAGTTCCCGCTGTACCCCACGCTCTGACGTGGCGCGCTAGGTCTTCGTGAGAAGGGCCCGGTGGCTGTGGAAACAGGCACCGGGCCCTTCTCGTGATCGGGCGGGCACGACCCCGGCCCCGCGACCGGCGCCACGACCGGCCCGACATGGCCTTGCTCACGTGTGTCCGAGCCGGTGCGCGTGCGGGCCCGCCCGCCCGGGCCCACCCCGCCCGGGCCCACCCCGCCCGGGCCCGCCGCACGGGCCCGCCGCCCGGGCCCGCTCCCGTACCGGCCCGAGGCCGGGGGCGTCGTACCGGAGCGCGAACCGGGCCGCGCCTGACCGTCACCCGCGCGCGGCCCGCGCCGGCCGGCTTGTTCACCTCCTCGCGTTAAGCTCGGCTGCCGGACAAAATCCGACCAATCCGCCTCTCCTGCCCCCTCCCACCCCACGAGCAGACAAGGGAGTCCGCCACCGTGGCCATCTCCGTCTTCGATCTCTTCTCCATCGGCATCGGTCCCTCCTCTTCCCACACGGTCGGCCCGATGCGGGCGGCACGCATGTTCGTGACCCGCCTGAAGAAGGACGGTGTCCTCGCCCAGACCGCGTCCGTCCGCGCGGAACTCTTCGGCTCCCTGGGCGCGACCGGCCACGGCCACGGCACGCCCAAGGCCGTCCTGCTGGGACTGGAGGGGCACTCCCCCCGCACGGTGAACGTCGAGACGGCGGACGCCGAGGTGGAGCGCATCCGCCAGAGCGGCCGGCTGCGGCTGCTCGGCGCCGAGATAGGCGAGGCCCACGAGATCGCCTTCGACGAGCCGAACCAGCTGATCCTGCACCGTCGGCGCTCGCTGCCGTACCACGCGAACGGCATGACGCTCTTCGCGTACGACGCCTCCGGCACCCCGCTGCTGGAGAAGACGTACTACTCGGTGGGCGGCGGCTTCGTGGTCGACGAGGACGCGGTCGGCGAGGACCGGATCAAGCTCGACGACACGGTGTTGAAGTACTCCTTCCGCTCCGGTGACGAGATGTTGCGGCTGGCGAAGGAGAACGGCCTGTCGATCTCCTCGCTGATGCTGGAGAACGAGAAGGCCTGGCGCACGGAGGAGGAGATCCGCGCGGGCCTCCTGGAGATCTGGCGGGTCATGCAGGCCTGCGTGTCGCGCGGCATGTCCCGCGAGGGCATCCTGCCGGGCGGTCTGCGCGTCAAGCGCCGCGCCGCCGGCACCGCCCGCCAGCTGCGCGCCGAGGGCAATCCGCAGGCGCACGCCATGGAGTGGGCGACGCTGTACGCGATGGCCGTCAACGAGGAGAACGCGGCGGGCGGCCGGGTCGTCACCGCCCCCACCAACGGCGCCGCGGGAATCATCCCGGCGGTCCTGCACTACTACATGAACTTCGTGCCCGGGGCGGACGAGGACGGCGTGGTCCGCTTCCTCCTCGCGGCGGGCGCGATCGGCATGCTCTTCAAGGAGAACGCCTCGATCTCGGGTGCCGAGGTCGGCTGCCAGGGCGAGGTCGGCTCGGCCTGCTCCATGGCGGCCGGCGCCCTCGCCGAGGTCCTGGGCGGCACGCCCGAGCAGGTGGAGAACGCCGCCGAGATCGGCATGGAGCACAACCTCGGCCTCACCTGTGACCCGGTCGGCGGTCTGGTGCAGATCCCGTGCATCGAGCGCAACGGCATGGCGGCCGTCAAGGCGGTCACCGCGGCCAAGATGGCGATGCGCGGCGACGGCACCCACAAGGTCTCCCTCGACAAGGTCATCAAGACCATGAAGGAGACCGGCGCCGACATGAAGGTGAAGTACAAGGAGACCGCTCGCGGCGGTCTCGCGGTCAACGTCATCGAATGCTGATCTGACGACTCCGTCCGCCGCCGCGCGCGGCGGGCCCGTCGAGCCCGTCCTCCCCCGGAGGGCGGGCTCCCGCGTGTTCGGAGGGGGCAGGTCCGCCGGGGCGGGGCAAGACGGGTCGAGCGGCCCGTCCGGGTCGGGACCTTGGACCCGCGGATGCGGGGAAGGCGTGGGGTTGGCTTGCCCGAGGGGCACGAGACACCCCGCCGACAGAGAGGCCACCCCCGCCATGACGATCACGGAGCACCGCGTCCTCCCCCTCCTCCTGGAGGGCGCGACCACCCCCATTCCGGTGCGCGGGACGTTCGTGTACCGCACGGACCGGCCGTACGAGATCGCCCTCGACTTCGAGGGCGCCGGGGTGCACATCGCGCGCTGGGTGTTCTCCCGCGAGCTGCTGCTCGACGGGCAGACCTGCGCCACGGGCGAGGGCGACATACAGGTGTGGCCGCGCTGGAAGGCCACCGAGCCGCGGATCTTCCTGGCGTTCAGCAACGGCGAGCACGGGTGTGTGATGTCCGCCCGGGCGAAGGACGTACGGGCCCTGTGCCGCCGGCTGGTGGAACTGGTGCCGCGCGGGCAGGAACGACGGCACTACGACCTGGACGCGGAGCTGAGCGCGCTGCTGCCCGGCTGACGGCGCGGCGCACGACCTCGCGGTACCCGGCCTCCCGCCACGCGGCCTCGTGGCTCGTGCCCGATCCGGTGCAACCATGGGCGCCCCGGAAGTGTCTTCTGCTGTGACACCACTGTCCCCGTCTCTCAAGAATCGGGGGGACGTCATGCGTCCGCCACGTCGCCGTCAGGTCATCGCACTCGTCACGGGCACGCTGCTCGCCGCCGGCATCGGCCTCGCCGCACCGGCCTCGGCCGCCACCCGCACCTTGTCCACCACGCTGGTCACCAACGCCCGCTTCGGCGGGCACTGCACCTTCGACCGGCTCGTCGTCGACCTTCAGGGATCCGCTCCCCCGGTCACCGTCACACCCGTTCCCGAACTGGTCTACGACGGGTCCGGCAAGCCCGTCCCGCTGGCCGGGAAGTACTTCCTGGAGATCCGACTGCACCCGGCGGCAGGGCACACCGACGCCGGCCAGAACGTCTACCAGGGGCCCCGCCTGCAGAAGATCAACCTGAGCAAGCTCAAGGGCCTGGCCTACACCGGCGACTACGAGGGGTACGTGACCTTCGGCGCCGCCTTCGACACCAAGCCCACCTACAAGACGAGCGTGCTGCACGCGCCGGAGCGGCTGGTCGTCGACTTCCCGCATCCGGCGACCTGCTGAACCGTCGCCCGACGAACCGGTCGAACGGTCGAGGGGCCCGGGGCGTGCGCCGCCCCGGGCCCCTCGCACGCGACAGCGCGACAGGGCGGGACGACATTGCCTAGCGGTGCTCCGGGTTGGGGAAGTCGAAACGGCACCCGGCGTCCCACTCGGAGCGTTGGTTGCCGTGTGCGGGCATGCCGCCGGCCCGCTTGAGCAGGGCGGCCAGGTGCATCAGGTTCCACGTCATGAACGTGGTGTTCCGGTTGGTGAAGTCGTTCTCCGGGCCGCCCGAACCCGGGTCGAGGTAGGAGGGCCCGGGCCCGGCCTCACCGATCCAGCCCGCGTCGGCCTGCGGCGGGATCGCGTAGCCGAGGTGTTGGAGGCTGTAGAGGATGTTCATGGCGCAGTGTTTGACGCCGTCCTCGTTGCCGGTGATCAGCGCGCCGCCGACCCGGCCGTAGTAGGCGTACTGGCCCCGGTCGTTCAGGATCGAGGAGCAGGCGTAGAGCCGTTCGATGACCCGCTTCATCACCGAGCTGTTGTCGCCGAGCCAGATCGGCCCGCACAGCACGAGGATGTCGGCGTCCATGATCTGGCTGTAGAGGACGGGCCACTGGTCGGTTTCCCAGCCGTGCTCGGTCATGTCGGGCCAGACACCGGTGGCGATGTCGTGGTCGACGGCGCGGATCAGTGAGGTCCGGGCGCCGGCCGCCTCCATCACCGCGCGGCTCCTGGTGATCAGCCCGTCGGTGTTGCTGGTCTCGGGCGAGCGCTTGAGCGTGCAGTTCACGTAGACGGCGCTGAGGTCTGAGTAGTCGTGTTCGTCGGCCACTCCCCCACCCTGCGCAGGCCGGGACGGGTCCGCCAGCGGGCCGCGCCCGTCCGGGGGCCGCCCGGATCGGCCCTGGTCGGAGCGGGTGGACGCGGGCCGCGGGAACGGGGTCGGGTTGTTACGGGTCCGCGCGGCCGACTAGGGTCAGCGGGCCTTGGTGTTCGGGAAACCGGTGAAAAACCGGTGCGGCCCTCGCCACTGTGATCGGGAAGTCCGGCTCCACTCCCTTGCGGGAAGCCACTGGGCCCGCGCGGGAGACCGCACGGCCCCGGGAAGGCGGAGTCAGGGCATCAGTACCCGTGAGCCAGGAGACCGGCCAGGGCACGTCGTCCATCCACGAGGTGCTGGAGAGGTCTCCTTACTCATGCATATAGCCGAGGGGTTTCTGCCCCCTTTGCACGCGGTCGCCTGGGGCGCCGCGTCCGCTCCCTTCGTCGTACACGGTGTGCGCGCCCTCACGCGCGAGGTGAAGGCCAACCCCGAGAGCACGCTGCTGCTCGGCGCGTCCGGTGCCTTCACTTTCGTCCTGTCCGCCCTGAAGATCCCTTCGGTGACGGGCAGTTGTTCCCACCCCACCGGCACCGGACTCGGGGCGATCCTGTTCCGGCCGCCGATCATGGCGGTGCTCGGCACGATCACCCTGCTCTTCCAGGCGCTGCTGTTGGCGCACGGCGGTCTGACCACGCTGGGCGCGAACGTCTTCTCCATGGCGATCGCCGGACCGTGGGCGGGTTACGGGGTCTACCGGCTGCTCAAGAAGTTCGACCTGCCGCTGATGGTGACCGTCTTCTTCGGCGCGTTCTTCGCCGACCTGGTCACCTACTGCGTGACCAGCGTCCAGCTGGCGCTGGCCTTCCCCGACCCGGGCACCGGCTTCCTGGGCGCGCTCGCCAAGTTCGGCGGCATCTTCGCCGTCACCCAGATCCCGTTGGCCGTCAGCGAGGGCCTGCTGACCGTCCTCGTGATGCGGCTGCTGATGCAGTCGAGCAGGTCGGACCTGGTCCGGCTGGGCGTCGCGAAGCTGACCGCCCGTACCGGGAACAAGCAGGAGGAGGCGGCGGTCCGATGAACGCGATGACCAAGAACACGAAGATCAACGTGGTCCTGCTGCTCCTGGTGGCGGCGCTGGCCGTGCTCCCGCTCGCGCTGGGCCTGGGCGAGGGCAAGGAAGAGCCGTTCGCGGGCGCCGACGCACAGGCCGAGGCCGCCATCACGGAGCTGAAGCCGGACTACGAGCCGTGGTTCTCCCCGCTGTACGAGCCCCCGTCCGGGGAGATCGAGTCGGCCCTGTTCGCCCTTCAGGCGGCGCTGGGCGCGGGCGTGCTCGCGTACTACTTCGGTGTGCGCAAGGGTCGCCGTCAGGGCCTCGCCCAGGCGGGCGCGACCGGTGGCCCGGCGGGCCACGCGGAGTCGTAGGCGGTGCTGCCGATCGACGTTGCGGCGCACGGCAGTCGCTGGCGCCGCCGCCATCCGCTGGAGAAGGCCCTGTTGGGGCTCGGGCTGACGGTCACGGCCGTGGCCCTGCCGCCCTGGCCCGGGGGCCCGCTCGTCGCGGCGGCCACCCTGGCGGTGCTCCTCGGGCCCGCCGGGGTGGCCGGGCGCCAACTGTGGCGGGCCTTTCGGATCCCGCTCGGCTTCTGCTTCACCGGAGCCCTTCCGCTGCTGTTCGCGGTGGGCGGCCCGGCCGGGCTCGTCTCCTGGGCCCCCGACGGGCCCCGGCACGCGGCCGAGCTGCTGTTGCGCACCTCCGCGGCCTCCCTGGGGGTGCTGCTGTTCGCCTTCACCACCCCGGTGTCGGACGTCCTGCCCCGGCTCGTGCGGGCCGGGGTGCCGGCGCCGGTGGTGGACGTGGCCCTGGTCATGTACCGGATCGGTTTCCTGCTGCTGGACTCGATGGCCCAGGTCCGCCGGGCCCAGGCGGCCCGACTCGGGCACACGGGCCGGGCGGCGGTGTGGCGTTCGCTGGCCGGGCTGGCGGCGACCTCGTTCGTACGGGCCTTCGACCGGGCCGCGCGGCTCCAGGAGGGGCTGGCGGGGCGCGGCTACGACGGCGCGCTGCGGGTGCTGGTGCCGCGGGCGACGCTGTCGTGGCGGTTCCTGGCCGCGTCCGGGGCCCTGCTGGCGGCCCTGATCACCGTGACTCTCACCCTGAAGGGGCTGTACCTGTGAACCCGTTGGTGGAACTGGCCGGCGCGGGCTACGCGTACGAGGACGGGCCCGCCGTCCTGTCCGACGTCGACTTCGGCATCGTCGGGGGCCGCGCGCTGGTCCTGTTGGGCCGCAACGGCAGCGGCAAGACCACCCTGATGCGGCTGCTGAGCGGGGGGTTGCGGCCGGGTTCGGGCACGCTGCGGCTGGACGGCGCGGAGGTGACGTACGACCGGGCCGGGCTGACCCGGCTGCGCCGGGCGGTGCAACTGGTGGTCCAGGACCCGGACGACCAACTGTTCGCCGCCTCGGTGGAGCAGGACGTGTCCTTCGGCCCGCTGAACATGGGTCTGGCGCCCGACGAGGCACGGGACCGGGTGGACTCGGCGCTCGCCGCCCTGGACATCACGGCCCTGCGGGACCGGCCGACGCACCTGCTCTCGTACGGGCAGCGCAAGCGCGCGGCCATCGCGGGCGCGGTGGCGATGGCCCCGCGCGTGCTGATCCTGGACGAGCCGACGGCCGGGCTGGACCCGGACGGGCAGGAGCGGCTGCTGGACGTCCTGGCGGGGCTGCGCGCGGCCGGGACCACGGTGGTGATGGCCACGCACGACGTCGACCTGGCGGTTCGCTGGGCCGACGACGCAGCGGTCCTCACCCCGACGGGCATCCGCTTCGGTCCGGCCGGGGAGTTGCTCTCGGACCCGGGGTTGCCGGCCTCTGCCGGTCTGCGTCAGGCCTGGTCCCCGGCGGTCACGGCGCACCTGCGCGCCCACGGCCTGTTGGCGCCGGACGCTCCCGGCCCGCTGACCCCGGAGGCCCTGGCCGCCTTGCGGTGACCTCGGGGGCGCCCCGGAGCGCTCCGTCCGGTGGCCGCCGTCGAGGGCCGGATCGCGGCGTCGGCGTCGGCCCCGAACCTAGGATGGCCGCATGTCGCTGCCGCACGCCATCCTCACCGCCCTGCTGGAGAAGCCTTCGTCGGGGCTGGAGCTGACCCGGCGGTTCGACAGGTCGATCGGATACTTCTGGTCCGCCACGCACCAGCAGATCTACCGGGAGCTGGGCCGGCTGGAAGAGGCCGGGTTGATCAGGGCGTTGCCCGGCGAGGCGCCGGTGCGCGGGCAGCGCAAGGAGTACGAGGTGCTGCCCGACGGCGGCGTCGAGCTGGCCCGGTGGGTCGGCGAGAGCCAGGACCCCAAGCCCATCCGCGATCCCCTGCTGCTGCGGGTACGGGCGGCGGGCGTGGTGGGGGCGCGGGGACTCGGGGCCGAGCTGCGGCGGCACATGGAGCTGCACCGGGGGCAGTTGGCGGAGTACGAGGCCATCGAGGCACGGGACTTCCCGCCGGCACGGGACTCCGACGAGGACCGGCTGCGCCGGTTGGTGCTGCGCGGCGGGATCGGTCTGGAGACCTTCTGGCTGCGCTGGCTGGAGGAGGCCCTGAGCGAGGTCGAGGACATGACTCCCCCGCCGGGCGGGCCCGAGGGGCCCGCGGGCACGGCCTGACCGCCTCCGTCCCGGCAGGGGGACGGAGGGGCCCGGACGGGGACTACTTGCTCAGGGCGACCCAGAACTCGTCGAAGCTCAGCAGGCCGTCGCCGTTGCCGTCCTTCGCCGCCACCACGGCGTCCGCGACCGCGCCGGTGACGAACGCGTCACCCATGGCCTTCATGGCCGCGCTGTACTCGTCGGCCGTGACGAAGCCGTCGCCGTCCGCGTCGAACTTACGGAACGTCGCCCGCGCGCTCTCGATGTCCGCCACTGGGTCCACCCCTTCTCGGTGCTTGTTGACGGCTCAGGGTAGCGCCCGTCCGGGTGCGGCTCCCCGCCGGGTCCCGTTCGGCCGGCAGAAAGAAATCCAATTACCGTTCGGTAAGACGGAAGCAACAATTCCGGCCAATAATTCCGGCCTGCACTTGTCACGCTCCGGCATCGCGGCATAACGTACCGACATTGCCGCCACACCAGGAGCGCAGGGCTCCCAGGGACAAGCGGCAACAAGGGCGTTCACACAGGTGACGATCACAGCTGACGCATCATTCGAAGTTCTGCCCTTCACCCGTACGTGCCGCCATATCTGGGAAGACGGCGACCATGTGCTCATCGGAGTGAGCCCCGGAAACAGCTACTTCAGCTCCGAGCGCATCGGCAATCTCGCCCGGTGGGCCACGACCCGCTTCGCCCAGGTCGACTTCGTCTACGCGGACCTCCACGTCGACCGGATGTTCGCCGCCTTCGGCTACACCCCGGAGCATGCGGAGAAGCGGGCCGCGAAGGAGATCAAGGCGGTCCGGCGGCGCATCCTCAAAGGCGTGGAGGAATCAGGACCGCCGCACGCCGAGATTCGAGTGAGGGCACTCTCGGAGTTCCAGTCGAACCCCGTCTACCAACTATTGCACCGGCGCGTGCTGCATTTCCTGGAGACCGACGACCAATTCCGCAAGGGCTGTGAGGAAATGGCCCTTCATTTTGTCGGCTCGAAGTTGCCGGAAGGTGAATCGATCACCGACGCACAGTTGCGGGTCTGTTTCGACTACATGGCGGCCGAACTGCCGTTCTTCGTGGACACCCCGAGCATTCTCGACGTCCCGTCCTCCGTGGCGGCCTACCACGTCAAGATGCCCCTGACCGATGTCCTCTTCGCGCGGGGCGGAGGCCTGCGCGCGACCCGCAACCAGGCGTACGCCGTCGTGCGCCCCGAGGCCGCGGCGGCCTCGATCCACGCGCCGGCCCAGACGCCGGACACCACCTCGAACCGCGTACCGACCGAAGGGACCGTCGATGACCGTCGAGCAGCTTGAGGGTCGGGGGACCGGGGGCGCCGGGGACGCCCTCCTCGACTTCCCGCTCTCGCGGCGCGGTGACGTGCTCCCGCAGGAGTGCGCCTGGCTGCGCGAGAAGGCGCCGGTCGCCAAGGTCCGCACCCTCACCGGGGACCCGGCCTGGCTGGTGAGCAGCTACGCGCTGGCCCGGCAGGTGCTGGAGGACGAACGCTTCAGCCTCAAGGACACGGCGAACGCGGGCGTTGCGCGCCAGTACGCGCTGACGATCCCGCCCGAGGTCGTGAACAACATGGGCAACATCAACGGCGCCGGACTGCGCAACGCGGTCATGAAGGCGCTCAACCCGCGCCAGGAGGGGCTGCAGGACTGGTTGCGCGCCAAGGCCGGCGAGCTCGTCGCCGGGCTCATCGCCGAGGGCGGGCCGGCCGATCTGCGGGCGGGGTTCGCCGACCCCTTCTCGGCGGCGATGCACTGCCGGGTGCTGGGCGTGCCGTTCGAGGACTGGCGGCGGCTGATGTCGGGGCTGGACGTCGCGTTCATGACCGCGCGCGAGCCGTTCGCCGACTCGGCGCTCAACTGGTACAAGGACGTCGGCTACTTCGTCGAGCGGTTGGACGCGCAGCTCGCCCTGCCCTCCGAGGAGCGTACGGGGCTCCTCGGCAGGTTCGCCGAGCTGAAGGAGGCCGATCCCGAGTCGGCGCACCTGACCGACGACATGTTCGCGACCGTCGCCGTCTCGCTCTTCGGGGCGGGCGCGGTGTCCACCTCCGCGTTCCTGGTGCTCGCCGTCCTCGCGCTGCTCCAGCGGCCCGAGCTCATCGGGTACCTGCGCGCGCACCCCGAGCGGATGGGCCCGGCGGTGGACGAACTCCTGCGCTGGAACCTGTCCGTGGGCGACGGCCTGCCGCGGATCGCCCTGGAGGACGTCCGCGTCGGCGACGTGCTGGTCAAGGAGGGCGAACTGGTCCTGGTCCTGCTGGAGGGGGCCAACTTCGACCCGCTGGCCTTCGAGAACCCGGACGTGTTGGACCTGGAGCGCGAGAGCCCCCGTCCCCACCTCGCCTTCGGCGCCGGACGGCACTTCTGCCCGGCCTCCGCGCTGGGGCGCGCCCACGCCGAGATCGCGTTGGAGGTGCTGGTCGAGCGGCTGCCCGAGCTGCGCCTCGCGGTCCCGGCCGAGAACCTCGTCTGGCGCACCGGCTTCATCAAGCGCCTGCCGGAGCGGCTTCCCGTCGCCTGGTAGGACCCGGGCGGGCTGTTGCCCGACGGGTGGACGGCGGCGTCCCGGGAGCTGTGCGAGCTCCCGGGGCGCCGCCGTTCCGTCGAGCCGACGCGCACGAGGCCGAGAGCGTCTAGCGGAAGATGCCGGTGTGGCCGAGGGAGTAGCGACCGGGCTGGGGGTAGACGGCGAGCCCGTGGGGGCCGCCACCGACCGGGATCCGGGCCAGTTCCTTGCCGCTGGTGGTGTCGATGGCGTAGACCTCGGAGTTGTAGCGGCCCGAGAGCCACAGCACCTTGCCGTCGGCGGAGACCCCGCCCATGTCGGGGCTGCCGCCGTCGGGCAGCTCCCACTTCTTCGTCAGCTTGTTCTTCGGGAAGTCGAAGACGGAGACGGTGCCCTCGCCGCGGTTGGAGACGTACATCTCCTTGGAGTCGCGGCTGACGTACAGGCCGTGGCATCCCTTGCCGGTGGGCAGGAGCTTGGGGGTGTCGAACTTGTCCCCGCTGAGCACCCACATGCCGTGCGCCATCATGTCCGCGACGTAGAAGGTCTTCCCGTCCGGGGAGATCTTCACGTCCTGCGGCATCGCGCCCTCGAACGGCAGCTTCTGCTGGCCGACGACCTCCATCTTCTCGGTGTCCACCTTGAGCAGTTCGCCGGAGAACTCGCAGCTCACGATGAAGTACCGGCCGTCGGCGGAGAAGTCCGCGTGGTTGACGCCGAAGCAGGACACGGGGACGGTCTTCACCCGGTTCATGGTGTGCGGATCACGGAAGACCAGTTCGCGGTCCATCGACGCCATCACGATGGCGTACTTCCCGTTGGGCGTGAAGTAGAGGTTGTACGGGTCGTGCACCTCGACGGGGTCGCCGGCCTCGCCGGTGGCCGGGTTGATCGGGGTGAGCGTGTGGCCCCGGTTGTTGTTGACCCACAGGGTCTTCATGTCCCAGGAGGGCACCACGTGTTGGGGCTGGACGCCGACGGGGATGGTGTCGATGACCTTGTACGTCGCCGGGTCGATGACGGACACCGTGTTGGAATTGGTGTTCGGTACGTAGACCCGGGACGGGAAGTCCTTGACCACCGGGGAGAGCAGGTTCGGGCGGTCCGCCGCGTAGACGTCCTTGGGGTCGAGCACCGGCGGCATGCCCGGCAGTCCGGGCGGCGCCGCCGGCACGGCCTTGACCGGCCGGGCGGGCCCTCGGGAGCCGGACGCCTCGGTCGCGCCCCCTCCGCCGGAGCCGCAGCCCGCCAGGGCAGCGAGAACCAGTCCGGCGAGCAGCGCGGTGGCCTTCCGGGGAAGGCGGTTCGTGGTCATGGGGTCAGCAGCTCCGTGGTGGTCACCGCGCGCAGCTTGCGGCGCGCGAGTTCTTCGAGGAGGGGCGGCATCGCGTCGACCGTGTCCGCGTAGCCGAAGTGCAGGCTCACCACCGATCCGCCGTGGATCGTCCCGGTGACGTTGCGGATGACGGCCGCGGCGCCGGGCGAGGTGAAGTCGAGGGAGTCCACGTCGTAGGACAGGACGTGCGGGTAGCCCGCCCGTTGGGCGAGCGTCCGGACGAGCGGGCTCGCGTACCGGGTCTGCGAGGGGCGGAACCAGGTGCCGATCGAGCCGGTGAGGCGTTTGAGGCGCCGCCCGCAGCCGGTGATCTCGGCGTAGGCGTCGGCTTCGGACATGTCATTGATCGCGAGGTGGCGTTGGGTGTGGTTGCCGAGTTCGTGGCCGCCGTCGAGGATCCTGCGGGCCATGTCCGGGTGCTCGTCGAGCCAGGTGCCGATCGCCAGTACGGTGACGCGCGCCCCGCCCTTCTCGGCCTCGGCGAGCACGGCGCGGGCGATGGCCGGGTCTCCGTTGCCGTGGAAGGTGAGGGCGACCCGGGGACGGTCGCGGGGGCCGTTGGCGATCTCCACGGGCATGCCGGCGAATCGGCGGGGCGCGGGTGCGGCCACGGCCGCGGGGGCGGCCTTGGCGGGCACGGTGGCGGAGGGGGCGGCCCTCTTGTCGGGGGCGGTCGTACGGGGTGAGGACGCGGTCCCGCAGGCGGTGGCGAGGGCGCCGACGGCGACCGCCACTCCGGCGCGAAGGGCGGATCGACGGTCCGGGTAGCAGAGCACTTGCCCATTTAAGGGGTGGATGACCGAGATGGTAATGATTGACCCAATTCGGGACGCCGGTCAGCAGGGCGTCACCCGGACCCTTGTCCGCTACGTGATCAACGATTCACTCAGAGCGGTCGATAGTTATTCATTGATTACGAGGTGAGTGGCCCACCTCACCTAAGATTTAGGTGGAAACTCTTAGGATATGCACACTTATGCCCGTGTTGGGACTTTTGGCATTCGGGCGCTCGTCTGCCATAGTCGGAACCACGGCTTCCCTTTGACCCGAGCGAAGTCCCGCCGAGGATCACACCCCCTTCGATCCTCGGCGCATCCATGAAACCCCCGCAGCGCCCCATCACGGCGACAGGGGGTTTCTGGCGTTCTAGCGGTCGGCCACCCGCATCTCGAACCAGGTGATCTTGCCGCGCGGCAGCAGATCGGCGCCCCAGCGGTCGGACAGCTTGTCGACGAGGAAGAGCCCGCGCCCCGTGGTGTCCATCTCGTGGACCGGCATCAGACAGGGCAGCCCGCGCGAGGGGTCGCGCACCTCGATCCGGATCCAGCCGCGTCGGCGCAGCATCCGTAAGCCGAAGGAGCGGGCCCCGGTGTGGCGCACGGCGTTGCCGACGAGCTCGGAGACCAACAGGACCGCGTGCTCGGCGATCTGGGGCGAGAGGCCCCAGTAGCGGATCACCACCGACTGGGTGAGCCGGCGGGCGGTGCTCGCGGACTCGGGCATGGACGGCAACGTCACCTCCGCCTCCGCCGGATTCCCGAATTCCAGCACCTTGAGGGCCTGTTCGTCCTCAAGTGCCGCCGTGAACCGTACGGCGGAAGCGCTGCTGCGCTGCCGCGGCTGTTCCACACCCTCCAGGCCCGCCATGAACCCATCATGGACGGCAGCACGGCCCCTCCGGGCCGTTCCGCGGGAAAACACCCCACGGAACGGTTGATTCCGCAGGGGCGCCCCGGCATATGCGTACGGCAAAAAGGGGGCCGGCCCGCCGAGGTGACCTGCGATGACGCAGCGCGCGGGGATGATCACCCTCGGTGCGCCATGAGTCGGCCTTAAGGCTCCCTTAAGGCCTGGCTAATCCACCCACAGGGAGGACCCCGCGAGGGCCCCGCGTGGACTCCCCGTACCGCCGGACCCGACGAAGGCGGCGGGCCCGGCACGATCGGGTGCCCCGACAACGCGGCGAGGCGCGGCACCGGGCGCCACGGGCCGGGCGAAACTTTGACGACAGGGCCTAGAGGAACTTGGCCTTGCCGGGGCCCTCCTCCACGAAGCTGCGCATGCCGCGCTCGCGGTCCTCGGTGGCGAACAGGCCCGCGAACCAGTTGCGTTCGATGGTCAGTCCGGTGTCGATGTCCGCCTCCAGGCCGGCGTCCACGCACTCCTTGGCGGCCCGCAGCGCGAGCGCGGGGCCCTGCGCCAGCTTGGCGGCCCAGGCGTGCGCCTGCTCGTAGACCTCGGCCGCGGGCACGATCCGGTCGACCAGACCGAGGGCGAGCGCCTCCTGCGCCTTGACCATCCGGCCGGTGAAGATGAGGTCCTTGGCCTTGGACGGACCGATCAGTCGGGACAGCCGCTGGGTGCCGCCCGCGCCCGGGATCAGGCCGAGCAGGATCTCGGGCTGGCCGAGCTTCGCGTTGTCGGCGGCGATCCGGTAGTCGGCGCAGAGCGCGAGTTCGCACCCGCCGCCGAGGGCGTAGCCGGTGACGGCCGCGACGACGGGCTTGGGGATCCGGGCCACGGCCGTGAACGCGTCCTGCAGACCGCGGGACCGGGCGACCATCGCCGCGTGGTCCATGGTCTGCATCTCCTTGATGTCCGCGCCGGCGGCGAACACCTTCTCGCCGCCGTAGATGACGACCGCCCGGACGTCGGCCCGGTCGCCGGCTTCCACCGCGAGCTCGCGCAGTCGGTCCTGGGTGGCGATGTCCAGGGCGTTCATGGGCGGCCGGTCCAGGCGGAGGGTGCCGACGCCTTCGGAGACTTCGAGAGAGAGGGTCATACGGGGAAGGTTAATACCGGTTAACAGCGAGTGGCCCGGTGCCGTGTGTCACAGCGCCGGGCCACTCGATCACGTACGGGGCGGGGTTACTTGACCCACTCCGCCCAGTCCATGTTCCAGCCGTTGAGGCCGTTCTCCGGGGCGATCTGCTTGTCCTTGGAGTTCTTCACGACGACCACGTCACCGATGAGCGACTGGTCGAAGAACCAGGCGGCCGGCTGGTCGGGGTCGCCGGCGCCGCGCGCGTCGCGCAGGCCGACACAGCCGTGGCTGACGTTCTCCGAACCGAAGGTGGAGGAGGCGGCCCAGTAGTTGCCGTGGACGAAGGTGCCCGAGTTCGACAGGCGCATCGCGTGCGGCACGTCGGAGATGTCGTACTCGCCGCCGAAGCCGACGGTGGCGCCGTTCATCCGGGTCACCTTGTACTTCTCGCTGATGACCATCTGTCCGTTGTAGGTGGTCGTCGACGGGGCGCCCGCGGTGATCGGCAGGTTCTTCAGGACCTGGCCGTCACGGACGACCTCCATCGTGTGCGCGCTCGCGTCGACCGTGGACACCTGGGAGCGGCCGATGGTGAAGGAGAACGTGCGGGTCTGCTTGCCGTAGACCTTCTCGCGGCCCTCGACCCCGTCGAGGGCGAGCTTCACGGTGACCTTGGTGCCCGCGGCCCAGTACTTCTCCGGGCGGAAGTCGAGGCGGTCGTTGCCGAACCAGTGGCCCTCGATCGGCACGGAGGGCTCGGCGGAGACCGTGATGGCCTTCTCGACGGCCTCCGGATTGGTGATGCCGCGGGTGAAGTTGATGGAGACGGGCATGCCCACGCCGACGGTGGAGCCGTCCTCGGGGGTGTAGTGACCCACGAAGGTGTTCTCGGGGGTCAGGGTGGTGAAGGTGGTGTCCTTGACCGACTCCCGGCCGGCCGTGTCCTTGGCCACCGCGTGCACCTTGTACTCGGTGGCGGAGGCCAGGTGGCGCTCGGGCTCCCAGTTCGCGCCGTCCGCGGTGAGCTTGCCCGCCACCGCGTTGCCCTTGGTGTCGGCGACCGTCACCGTCGTGAGCTTGCCGCCGGTGCTCGATATCTTCAGGATGCCGCTGGTGGCGACCTCCTTGGCCCCGTCGTCCGGCTTGACGTTGACGACCGCCTTCGACGCCTCGGTGCCGGTCTTGCCGGCGCCGCCCCCGCCGTTGTCGTCTCCGCCGCTGCCCCCGCCGTTGCCGCCACCGCTGCACGCGGTGGTGAGCAGCAGGGCCGCTCCCAGCAGGAGGGCCGGCAGGCCGGTGCGGACTCGACCGCGAATCGGCTGCAGGTTCACTCGTGTTCTCCCCATGTCCCCCGCGCACGGACAGTCGCGCGCTTGTCGACAGGAAATCACACGGGAAGAACACGAAAAGATACGGTCTTGTCACTGTTCGGTCCCAAGCGCGGGGGCGGACGCGGACTCAGTCGTCCGTACCGGGTTTGGTCCCCCAGACGTAGACGGTGTCCCCCTCGACCAGCAGGTTCCACAGGCGTTCGGCGTCGGGCACCGACAGGTTGACGCAGCCCGCCGAACCACCGTGCGCGTAGAGGTCGCCGGGGCGGCCGTGCAGGGCCTGGCCGCCGTCGAAGAACTGGGCGTACGGCATGGGGGCGTTGTCGTACAGCGTGGACTCGTGGTCCTTGCTGCGCCAGTACACCTCGTGCCAACCGGGGCGGGTCTCCTGGTCGTCACGGCCGGTGCGGATGGGCACGGGCGCGAAGACGACGCGTTCGGCGCGCTGGACCCACAGCAGTTGGCGTTCCAGGTCCACGCACGTCACCCGGCGGGCGCGGACCGGGCAGGAGCCGGCGGCGTTGGGGTTCTCCCGGGCGTTCACGGCGACCATCGTGCGGTGCGTGACGAGGCCGGCGTACCCGTCGGCGGGGGTGATCCGGTGGGTCCGTTGGAAGGAGCGGACGGCGACGCAGTCGGCGGTGGACTGCGTCCCGTCGACCGGGCGGCCCAGCCCCGCCTCCAACTCGCGCTGGTAGGGGCCGGTACCGGCCGTGCAGGCGGCCTCGGGCTCCGGGACGGGCCCTGCGGGGGCCGCGGTGGCGGTCGGGGCGAGGGCGCCCAGGGTCAGGGCCGCGGCCAGGGCGACCGCCCCGCGTATCGCCGCGGTCCGGCGGGCCGGCCGGCCCGTCGCGCCGGTGGTGTCGCCTGTGGCCATGTGGACCTCCTCGCGCCCGCCGGTCGGGCCCTCGGCGCCCAGCCAACCCGGTCCCGTCGGGTACGGCCGCCCGGGTGCGCCGGCGGGGTGAGGAGGTCACTCCGCCGGCGTACCCGGGCCGGGGTCGGGCGGGGTTCAGGCGCGCGGGCCCTTCGGGTCCTTGCCGTGGTCGTCGCGCTTGTTGCGCAAGGTGACCACGAGGCGGTGGTCGGGCGTCGTCCCGGTGAGCCGCAGCGGCCCGGTGACCGGGTTCCCCGGCAGGACGTAGCCCTCGGGGACGTCCGTCTCGACCAGGTAGTACGCACCCTCGGAGAGCCGGTCGAAGTCACAGACCCCGTCGCGGTCGGTGGCGCAACCCGGCGCGACCCTGCGGTCGGCGTTGATGCCGCGCGTCTGGAGGCCCTCGGTGTCGTTGGTCTCCTTCCAGACCTCGAACACCGCGCCGCGCAGCGGTCGCCCGGTCTTGGCGTCCTTCTTCACCACGCGGATGCTGCCCGGGTCCTCCTCGGACCGCCTCGTGTTGGGGACGTTGACGACGACTCCCTCCGTCACGTCCTCCTCGTCCGGCGTGAAGGCCACCACCGGGTCCTGCGGCGGGTCGTAGCCGTCGGGGGCCGCGGTCTCGCGCCAGTAGTACGTCGAACCGACGGGCAGGTACACCGTGCAGCTGCCGTCGGCGTCGGTCACGCACTCGCCGGGGAGCTTCGTGTCCGGGGTGGCTGCGCCGGTCTGCAGGCCCGTGCGGCCGTTGCTCTCGCGCCACAGGTCGAAGCGGCCGCCGGGCAGCGCCGCGCCGGTGGCGAGGTCGGACTTCCAGAGCACCACCTTGGCGGTGGGCACCGGCAGCCTCTCGTTGTCGACGGTGACGCGGACGCCGGCGTTCGCGTCGTCCGCGTTCAGCACGAGCGGGAAGACCGGGTTCGGGGCGGGGCGGTAGCCGTCGGGGGCGACGGTCTCCCGCCAGTAGTACCGGCCCGGGTCCGTGGTGTGGGAGCAGATCCCGTCCTCGGGGGTGGTGCATTCGGTGACCTTGGTGTCGGCCTCCGCCCCGGTGGTCTGGAGATCGGGGGTGTCGTTGGTCTCGCGCCACAGCTCGAACCGGGCGCCGGCGAGCGGGCGGCCCGTCTCGTCCCGCTTGAGCACGGACACCGCGCCGGTCACCACCGGCGGGGCGCAGTCGGGGAGGTCGCCGTCGAAGGGGTAGGCGTGGAACTCCTGGCCGCCGCCACCGCCCTGGACGCCGGTGTGGGTGAGGTCGCCGGTGGTGAAGAAGCGGCCGTTCATGCCGGGCAGGGTGACGGTGGCCCGGGAGCTCTGCTCGCCGATCAGCACGCTGCCCTGGAACTGGCCGCTGCCGTTCAGGTTGACCGTCGTGGCGTCCGGGAAGTTCCACAGCAGCCGGGTGCGCAGGGCGTTGAAGGTGTCGGTGCCGTCGACGATGTTGCCGCTGTAGGTGTTGATCGTCCGGGTCGTGCCGAGGACGTTGACCAGGACGGTGGCGTTCGCCGGGATCCGGGCAAAGCGCAGGCCGACGACCGCGCCGTTGCGGCCGACGAGATCGGCGTCGAGGTTGAAGACCTGGAGCGCGGAGCTGTCGTCGCCGGTGAAGACGAAGGTCCCGTCCCGGTTGACCACCGTGCCGGTCGCCGGGCGGGGCGCCGCGCCGACCCGGGCGTAGCACTTGGCGGCGGCGGTGAGGTCGTCCCGCAGGCCCGCGTAGGGGGCGACGGCGTTCGGGTCGGCGCGCAGGGTGCCGGTGACCGTGCCGGGGCCGGGGGCGGTGCCCGCGTGGCGGACCACGCCGCCGTCGGAGATCAGTCGTTCGCCGGCGGCGATGGTGACGTTGCGGCCGGTGGTGAGGAAGTCGGAGCCGAGCGGCGGCTGGACCAGGGAGCCCGCGCCGACGATCCCGATGTTGTAGGCGGAGCTTCCCCCGGCCACCTTGTCCTGGTCGAAGGTCCCGAGGACCACCACCCGGCCCTCGGCTTCCGCGGCGCGCTCGCGGACGAGGAAGTCTCCGCCGACGAAGATGTTCACGGCGTTGTCGGTGCCGACGGGCCTGGTGCCGGTGCCGATCGGGGGGAACGGGTTCGGGCAGGTGCCCGGAACGCAGGGACCGAGCCCACCCGGCAGCGGGGCCCGCAGGGCCCGTACCGGCTGCTCCCCGCCGGGGCCCGCGGCGGCGGTCGCGGGCGCGCCGGCGGTGAGTACGGCCCCGATCGCGAGTCCGAGGGTCCAGTTCCTTGCTGACATGACGCTCCGTCCGTTACCTGCGCTGCTGGCCCTGACAGGCTGGCGGCAGGCTCCGGCGTGCCGGATCGACGACACGATCCCGCTACGGCCATCCGGTCCGACAATCACTCGATTGGTGCGGCCGGGGTCGTGGGCTCAGCCGGCGACCGAGCCGGCGACCCAGTCGGCCCAGGTCATGTTCCAGCCGCCCAGACCGTTGTTGGGGGCGACCGTCTTGTCCTGCGAGTTCTCGACCACCACCACGTCCCCGACCAGCGTCCGGTCGAAGAACCAGCCCGCCGGGGTGTCGGAGCCGCCGCCCTTGTCGTCGCGCAGGCCCACGCAGCCGTGGCTGACGTTGGTGCTGCCGAAGGTGTCGGGGCTGGCCCAGTAGTTGCCGTGCAGGAAGGTGCCGGAGTTGGTGAGCCGCATGGCGTGGGGTACGTCGGGGATGTCGTACTCGCCGCCGAAGCCGACGGTCTGACCGTTCATCCGGGTCACGTCGAACATCTCCATCACCACCATCTTGCCGTTGTAGGTGGTGTTCTTCGGGGCCCCCGCCGTGATCGGGACGGTGGACATGAGCTCCCCGTCGCGGCGGACCTCCATGGTGTGCGCGGCCGCGTCCACGGTGGAGATCTGCGAGCGACCGACCGTGAAGGTGACGGTCTTGTCCTGGATCCCGTACGAACCGGGCGCGCCCTCGACGTCGCGCAGGTTCATCTTCACGGTGACCTCGGTACCCGGCTTCCAGTACTCCTTGGGCCGGAAGTCGAGGCGGCCGTCCCCGAACCAGTGGCCGACGACCTCCACGGCGGGCCGGGAGGTGACGGTGATGGCCCGCTCCACCTCGGCGCGCTGCTTGATGGGGCGGTTGAAATTGAAGGAGACGATCATGCCGGTGCCCACGGTGGAGCGGTTCTCGGGCTTGAAGTAACCGATGAACCGCTCCTCGGGAACGTAGGTGGTGAAGGTGGTGTGCCGGGCCTGGCGCCGGTTGTGCCCGTCGAGGGCGACCGCGTCCACGGTGTACTTGGCCGCGAGCGCGAGCCGCCCGGCCGCCGGGTCGGGGCTCCAGCTGAGGCCGTCGGCGGCGATGGAGCCGGGGACCTGTTCCTGTTGGGCGTCCTCCACCTTGGTGACGACGACCCGCTCCAACCGCCCTTCGGGGACGTTCACGACCAGGGGCCCCTCGGCGGGGACCCCCTTGGTGTTGTCCTCGGGGGTGATCCGGATGGCCTCGTCCGGCGACCGGGGTTTGCCGGGCAGCTGGATCTCGACCGGGGATCCGCCGTCCTTGGTGCAGCCGGTGAGCCCGCCCAGCAGGCCCGCCCATGCCGCCACGGCGGCCAAGCCCGCCCCTGCCCGCCTCGTCAGATGAGTCACGGACTGTCCAACGACCGGCCCCCTCCGGGGGAAACGTGGGCGCGGCCCACGTTCCGGGCGGGGCAGTACGGGCAGAACAGTGGGAAGGACCAGACGGGGGCGGATCCGGCCGGGACGCCGGGACCGCGCACTCCCCACCCCCGCAGGTACCGAGAGCCGTGGAGGCGGGCAGTGTCGAGCGCAGCCGAGCAACAGGCGGTGGAAGCCGTCGAGGGTGACGTACGGCGCGGCGGGACCGCGCCCGTACCGCACCTCGACGGGCAGTCGAACGGTCAGGCGAACGGCCGGACGAACGGCCAGGTCACGACCCGGCCCGGCCCCGCGTCACGGGTGTCCGCGCCCCCCGGGCCACCGGTGTGGCCCGGGTCCTCGCACCCCTTGGGAGCGCGGTTCCGGACCGGGCCGGACGGGGTCGCGGGCACCAACTTCGCGCTGTGGGCGCAGGGCGCGGAGGCGGTGGAACTGTGCCTGTTCGACGGGTCGGGCACCGAGACCCGGTGCGCCCTGACCGAACTCACGCACGAGATCTGGCACGGCTTCGTGCCGGGCGTGCGCCCCGGACAGCGGTACGGATTCCGGGTGCACGGGCGCTGGGACCCCTGGACGGGCGCCCGGTACAACCCGGCGAAGCTGCTCCTGGACCCGTACGCGCGGGCCGTGGACGGCGACTTCGGCCTGCCGCCCGAGGTGTACGGCCACGTCCGGGACTGGCCGCAGCAGTACATCGCGGACACCGTGCGCGACGACCGGGACTCGGCGCCGTCCGTGCCGAAGGGGGTCGTCGTCCACGACGACGACGACTGGGCGGACGACGTCCGGCCCAAGACCCCCTGGGCCGATTCGGTGATCTACGAGTTGCACGTGCGCGGCTTCACGATGCGCCATCCGGGTATTCCCGAGGAACTGCGCGGCACCTACGCCGGCCTGGCCCATCCGGCCGCGATCGAGCACCTGACCCGGCTGGGGGTGACGGCGGTGGAGCTGCTGCCGGTGCACCAGTTCGCGCACGAGGACCACCTGCTGCGCCGGGGCCTGCGCAACTACTGGGGCTACAACTCGATCGGCTACTTCGCCCCGCACGCGGGCTACTCGTCGAGCGGGACGACGGGGCAGCAGGTCGGCGAGTTCAAGCGGATGGTGAAGGCACTGCACGCGGCCGGCATCGAGGTCATCCTCGACGTGGTCTACAACCACACGGCGGAGGCGGGCGAGCTGGGGCCGACGCTGTCCCTGCGCGGGATCGACAACCGGGGGTACTACCGGCTCCAGTCCGACCAGCGCCGGTACGCCGACTACACGGGCTGCGGGAACACCCTGCACGCGGGGCGCCCGCACGTGCTGCGGCTGATCACCGACTCGCTGCGGTACTGGGTGACGGAGATGGGCGTGGACGGCTTCCGCTTCGACCTGGCGGCGGCGCTGGCCCGCTCGATGCACGACGTGGACATGCTCTCGCCGTTCCTCGCGGTGATCGCCCAGGATCCGGTGCTGCGGCGGGTCAAGCTGATCGCGGAGCCGTGGGACGTGGGGTCGGGCGGCTACCAGGTGGGGGCGTTCCCGCCGCTGTGGACGGAGTGGAACGACCGCTACCGGGACGCCGTCCGGGATTTCTGGCGGGGCGCGCTGCCCGACGTACGGGACCTCGGCTACCGACTGTCGGGGTCCAGCGACCTGTACGCGTGGGGCGGGCGGCGGCCGTACGCCTCGGTGAACTTCGTGACCGCGCACGACGGGTTCACCCTGCGCGACCTGGTCAGTCACGAGCGCAAGCACAACGAGGCCAACGGCGAGGAGGGCCGGGACGGCACCAACGACAACCGGTCGTGGAACTGCGGGGCGGAGGGCGAGTCCGACGACGCCCGGATCGGCGCGCTGCGGCGCCGGCAGCTGCGGAACCTGCTGACCACGCTGCTGCTGTCGACGGGGGTGCCGATGCTGGTGGCGGGTGACGAGTTCGGCCGCACGCAGGGCGGCAACAACAACGCGTACTGCCAGGACAACGAGACGAGCTGGGTGGACTGGTCGCTGCTGGAGGACCCGGTGTGGCAGGAGCTGTTCGCCCTGGCCACGCGGGTGCTGGCGCTGCGCCGGGAGCACCCGGTGCTGCGCCGGCGGGCGTTCTTCTCGGGGCGGGCGCAGGGCGCGGACGGGTTGCGGGACCTGGCCTGGTTCACGCCGGGCGGCAAGGAGATGACGGAGCGGGACTGGTACGCGCCGGCCGCCGCGCTGGGGTTGTACCTGTCGGGGCGCGACATCCCGGGGCGCGACGAGCGGGGCCGGCAGGTGACGGACGACAGCTTCCTCGCGCTGCTGCACGCCGGGGACCGGCCGGTGGAGTGGATGCTGCCGGGCGCGCCGTGGGCGACGACGTACGAACTGGTGCTGGACACCTCGCGGGAGGACCAGGGCGCCGCGCCCGCGACCCGGCACCGGGGCGGGGAGGCGCTCTCGGTCCCGGCGAGGTCGGTGTTGCTGCTGAGGGTGGTGGGCTGAGGGGGGCGACGGGCCGGGTGGGGGGTTGCGGGCGGGCCGAGGGCGGTGGCGCCGGGGCGAGGGCCGAGGGCGGTGGCGCCGGGGCGGTGGCCGAGGGTGGTGGCGCCGAATGCGGGTGACGCCTCCTCGCCGGCGAAATAGTCTCCGGTGTCATGACCCCGACGATCCGGCGGCTCCTCATCGGGCGCGCCTTCGCCGCCTTCGCCACGGCCCTGATCCCCACCACCCTCACCCTCGCGGTGGTCCGCACCGGTTCGGCCGGCGACCTCGGCCTGGTGCTCGCCGCCGAGCTGCTCCCGATGCTGCTCCTGCTGCCCGTCGCGGGCGTGGTGGCCGACCGCCATCCCGCCCGGCTGGTGGTGCTCGCCGCCGACCTCGTGCGCGCCGCCGCGCAACTGGGCACCGGCGCCCTGCTGCTGTCCGGCCCCGTACGGATCCCCGGACTCGCGGCGCTGGCCGTCGTGACCGGGGTCGCCGTGGCCTTCGGCAACCCCTCCGCCCGGACGCTGGTGGCCGCCGTCGTCCCCGACGAGGGACGGCTGCGGATCAACTCCCGCCTCGGGGTGGCCAACGCCCTCGCCCTGATGGCCGGGCCCGCCGCCGCGGGCGCCGTGGTGCTGCTCGTCGGCGCGGGCTGGTCCTCCCTGCTCACGGGCGCCCTGTTCGTCTGCTCCGCGCTCACCCTCGGCGGACTGCGCACCCCGGCGCCCGTCCGCGACGCCGTACCCACCCGCTTCCTGGCGGAACTGCGGGCCGGCTGGACGGAGACCCGGCGGCACCCGTGGTTTCTCGCCAATGTCGTGGCCCACGGCGTCTGGCACCTCGCCGCCGGTCTGCTCCTCACCCTGGGTCCGCTGATCGCCGTGCGGAGCCTGGGGGGCGAGGGCGCCTGGGTGGTCGTCGCGCAACTGGGCACGGCCGGGATGCTCGTCGGGGTCTGGTCGGCCGGACGGCTGCGCGTGGGACGGCCGCTGGTCTGGGTGGCGGTCGCGTCCTCGCTCCAGGCCCTGCCGCTCACGGCCTTCGCCCTGCGGTGGCCGCTCGCGGTCACCGCGGCGGCGCTCTTCGTCGCCATGTTCGGCGTGGGGCTGCTGAGCCCCTTGTGGGAGACGGAGATCCAACGCCGGGTCCCGCCGGCGGCCCTGGGGCGGGTCGGTTCCTTCGACACCCTGATCTCGTTCGCCGCTCGACCGTTGGGCCTCGCGACGGCGGCCCCGCTGGCGGCGGTCGCGGGAACGATGGTCCCGCTGCTGGTGGCGGCCGCCCTCACCGCCGCCGCGAACCTGTCCGTACTGCTGCTTCAGGACGTCCGGGCACATCCCGGGCACAAGCCCGCACTCGCCCTGCGATGATGTGCCCTTCATACGTACACACGTTCAAAGGGGCTTGGCCGGATGGCGAGATTCGGGACCGCGCTGCGGGAGCTGCGCGGGGCGCAGAAGTCGGCGAAGGGAGTGTCGCTCTACTCCCGGTACGTCAACCGTCCCGCCGGGCGGTACCTGGCCGCCGGGTCGTACGCCCTCGGGCTCACCCCGAACCAGGTCACGCTGATCAGCGCCGCCTTCAGCTTCGCCGCGGTCGCGGTCGTCGCGCTGGCCGCCCCCTCGTGGGGGCTCGGGATCCTCGTGTGGGCCGCGCTCGCGGTCGGCTTCGCCTTCGACTCCGCCGACGGCCAGCTCGCGCGACTGCGCGGGGGCGGCAGCGCCTCGGGCGAATGGCTGGACCACGTCGTGGACTGCGCCAAGCTGACGGCGCTGCACACCTGCGTGCTGATCGCCTTCTACCGCTTCCCCGACGCGTACGGGACGGGTGGGGACGGCTGGCTCCTGGTGCCGCTCGGCTTCCAGTTCGCCGCGATCGTCACCTTCTTCGGCGGGCTGCTGACCGAGAAGCTCAAGCCCAGGCCGGCGCCGGGGAGCGCCGCCGCCGCGCCGTCGACGGTGCGCGCGGTGGCGTTGCTGCCCGTGGACTACGGGGTGTTCTGCCTGGTGTTCCTGGTGCTCGGCGGCGGGGGGCTGTTCCGCTGGGCGTACGCGGGACTGGGCGCGGTCGCCGTGCTGTTCCTCGTGGCGTTCCTCGCCAAGTGGTACCGGGAGCTCAGCGCCGTTCCGCGGTGAGACCCTCGCCGGCGAGGTGGGCGGCCTGGGGCGGCACCGCCGGCTGCGACAGGACGTCGAGGGCCCGCCGGAGCTGGGTGCTGGAGGTGTGCACCGTGTAGGGGAAGTAGACGACGTCGACGCCGTGCTCGGCGAAGTCCTTCTCCAACCGGTCGCCCTTGGGGGTGTCGCGCCAGTCGTCGCCCTTGAAGATGACGTCGAAGCGGACCTGCTTCCAGGTCTCCACCTTGTCCGGGACCGTCTCGACGAACGCGGCGTCGACGTACTTGACGCTGCGGACGATCTCCAGCCTCTCCACCAGCGGAATCATCGGGCGGCGGCCCTTGGCGAGTTCGGCCATCTCGTCCGACACCACGCCGGCCACCAGGTAGTCGCACTGACTCCGGGCGTGGCGAAGGATATTGAGATGTCCGATATGGAACAGATCGTACGCACCCGGCGCATAGCCCACTCGATACGGCCTGCGCGCGGGCGCACCAAGGTCTGACATGTCCGGCTCCGTCATTGCTTACCCCCCATGAGCCACACCCCCCGGTGTGGCGGATTAGCAGACAATAGCGTGCACGTACCGCGTCACGTCGGTGAACGAATAGGGTGACGTGCGCATCATCCAGGGGAGAAGGGGACCTTCAGTGTCCAGATCCGGTCACCGGCGCCTGCTGCTGGTTTCCACGAATTACGCTCCTGAGCATGCGGGGATCGGACCGTACGCCACTCAGATCGCCGAGCACTGGGCGGATCTCGGCCACGAGACCCATGTACTGGCGGGCATGCCGCACTATCCGGCCTGGTCCCTCGAACCGGAGTACAAGGGGGCGCTACGGCGCACGGAAGAGCGCGCGGGGGTCACCGTGCACCGGCGCGCACACACCGTTCCGCAGCGCCAGACCGCCGTGAAGCGGGCCCTTTTCGAAGGATCGATTCTGCTGCACGGCGCGGCCGCCCCGCCGCGGATGCCGAAGCCGGACGCGGTCATGGCCCAGATGCCCAGCCTGGCCGGCGGGGTGCTCGCGGCGCGGCTCGCGGCCAAGTGGAAGGTCCCCTATGTCCCGGTCGTCCAGGACCTGATGGGCGCCGCCGCGGCGCAGAGCGGGATCAGCGGCGGAGACAAGGCGGCGGCGATCGCCGGGCGCGCCGAGGCGTACGCCCTCAACCGCGCCACCCTGGTCGGTGTGATCCACGAGACGTTCGTGGACCGGGTCGTCGGCATGGGCGTGGACCCGAAGAAGATCCGCCTGGTGCCCAACTGGTCGCACGTGGCGGTCCCCACGAAGCCGCGCGGCGAGACCCGCCGGCACCTCGGCTGGGCCCCTGGTCAGACGGTGGTCCTGCACTCCGGGAACATGGGTCTCAAGCAGGGTCTGGAGGTGCTGGTCGGCGCCGCGCGGCTGGACCCGAGCGTCCGCTTTGTCCTCATGGGTGACGGAAGCCAGCGCTCCGCGCTCGCCGACCTCGCCGCCGATGTGCCGAATCTGGACATCATCCCCCCTGCCGCTGACGGCGAGTTCCCGGATATCCTCGCGGCGGCGGACGTGCTGGCTGTCACGCAGCACGCGGCCGTGATGGACATGAGCGTGCCGTCCAAGCTCACCTCGTACTTCCAGGCGGGCCGGCCCGTCCTCGCGTCCGTCGCTGCCGAGGGCGGAACGGCCCAGGAAGTGGAACGTTCGGGCGCAGGGGTGCTCGTACCGCCGGAGGACCCCGACGCCCTGTTGAAGGCCGTACGAGCCTTGGCCGAGGATCCCGAAGGCGCGACCGCGCTGGGGGCCGCCGGGCCCGCCCACGTGGCGGCCCATCTGAGCAGGGAAGCGGGTCTCGCCCGCATCGACGCACTGATAGACGAAGCACTTGGGGGTCCCCGGACGTGATCGAGACGAACCGCCCGGCAGCGGCTCCGGCAGAGGACGAACCCGACCTCCTGCGGGACCAGTTCAAGCAGCTCCTGCGCTACCGCCGACTCCTCCTGGCGGGCGTCGGCGTCGGCCTGCTGGGTGGCGTCTACCTCGGCATATCCACGGCCGACACGTACGTCGCCACCGCCGACGTCGTGCTGCGCGCGCCCACCGACGACCCGTTCAACCCGAGCCTCGCGCCCGACAAGGCGATCAACATCGGCTCCGAGCGCCAGGTCGCGCTCTCCAGCTCCATCGCCAACGAGGCCGCGAAGAAGCTCGGCCTGTCCGCGTCCGGCCTCGCCGGTCTGCGCTCGGGCCTCCAGGTCACCAACCCGCCGCAGACGATGGTCCTGCGCTTCACCTACACCTCGTCCTCCCCCCAGGAGGCCGCCAAGCGCGCCAACGCGATGACCGGCGCCTACCTGCTCAAGCGGCAGGAAGCCCTCGACGTCACCCGCGACAAGATGGTCAAGGGCTACCAGGACCAGCGCGACCCGGTGGCCAAGCAACTGGACGAGCTGGCCAAGGACATCTCCCGGATGCCGTCCGGTGCCACCCGGGACGCGGCCACCTCCAGCAAGACCGACCTGCAGAGCGAGGTCGGCCGCTACAACAACAGCATCACCAAGCTCGAAGCGCTCGACATGACCCCGGGCCGCGTCACCAGCCCCGCGACCCCGCCGTCCGAGCCCGACGGTCCCGGCATCCCGATGTCGCTGGCGCTCGGCGCGGCCGTGGGCCTCGCGCTGGGTCTGCTCGCCGCCTGGGTCCGGCTCGTCTTCGACCCGGCGCCGCGCTCCGAGGGCGATGTCGCCCGGGCCCTGCGCGCACCCGTACTGGGCTCCCTGCCGCGGGACAAGACCGGTGGCGGGCCGCTGCTCGCGGCCGGCGAGGAGGATCCGCGGCTCGCCGAGGAGTTCCGCTCGGTGGCGTTCCGACTCGCCTACGACGCCCGGTTCGCCGACCGGCGGCGTCTGTTGGTCGTCGCCCCCCGCGGCTCCAGCGAGACCGCCGCGGCGGTCGCCGTGAACCTGGCCGCCTCCTTCGCCGAGACCGGCAAGGACGTCCTGCTCATCGAGGCGGACCTGCGCACCCCGGTGCTGGCGAGCCAGCTGCCGACCGACGCGGGCGGCCGGCCGCGCTGGAGCCAGATGCCGGGCGGCCCCGCCGCCGGGCAGAGCGGCGACTCCGACTGGCCGGACGGACGTCAGCTCGTCGTGGACGCCGGCGAGTCCGGTGCCTTCGACCTGATCCCGGGCGAACGGGTCCGCAACGTCGCCCGCGCCCTGACGTCCCCGCGCTCGACCCGGCTGATCTCCGAGGCCGACTCCCCCAACTCCACGGTCGTGGTGCTCGCGCCGCCCGTGCTCTCCTACGCCGACGCCCTCGCGCTCGTCGACCGCGTGGACGGGGTGCTGGTCGTCTGCGACCCGCGCGCCGTGCGGCGCACCGACCTCTCCCGCATCCGCGAACTGATCAGCGGCGCCGGCGGCACCGTGCTCGGCGCCGTGCTGCACACCCCGCTGCCCACCGAGAAGCGCGGACGCGGCAAGGGCAAGGGGTCCACCGCCTCGGAGGAGACGACGGCCCGCCGGCCCGTCACCCCGTCCGCGCCGCAGCCGATCCCCTACGAGGTGGCCGAGCCGGAGCAGCACATCCCCGGTGACGGCACCGACACCGTGGCGCTGCGCACGGTCCGCATGGGCCGGCGGTGAATCGGCGGGCACTCGCGGCGGTCGCCTCGGTCCTGGACCAGGCGGCCTCCAGCGCCACCAACATCCTGGTGCTGGTGTTGGCCGCCCGGCTGTCCTCGGCGGCCGGGTTCGCCGACTTCTCGATGGTGTACGTGACGTTCACCGTGCTCCTCGGGCTGAACATGGCCTACGTCGGACAGAGCGTGGTGCTGGAGAAGGGCGAGCGGCTCGCCGCCGCGTGCCGCTCGGCGGTCGCCTTCACCGCGGCGGCCTCGACCGCCGTCGGCGTCGTGCTCGTCCTCGTGGGCCTGGTGCTGCCCGGGGCCACCGGGTGGGCCTTCCTCGCGCTGGGTGTGGTCCTGCCGCCGGTGCTCGTACAGGACGGACTGCGGTACTGCTTCTCCGCGTTGCGCGCGCCCGAGCGCGCCCTGGCCGCCGACACGCTGCGGCTGGCGTGCGTCGTGCCCGCCCTGCTGCTCCAGCCCGAAGGGGCGTCCGCGGGGCGGCTCGTCCTGGTGTGGGGGGTCTCCGCGCTGCCCGCCCTGGCCCTGGGGCTGCTCCTGCTCCGGCCGGCCGTGCGGGGCGCGGCGACGGACCTGCGGCCGTACCTGCGCCGCGGGCACCTGGGGCAGCGGTTCGTCGTCGAGTTCGCGGTGGGCAACGGCTCCAGCCAGCTCGCCGTCCTGGGTCTCGGCGTCTTCGCCACGCCCCTGGCCGTGGGTGCGCTGCGCGGCGCGACGACCCTGTTCGGGCCGCTCAACGTGCTGTTCAACTCCGCGAACGCCTTCGGGCCGCCCGTGGTGGGCCGGGCCCGCGGCAAGCGGGGCGTGGTCCGGCTGACGCTGCTGATGGGCGGCGCGCTGGCCGTCCTCGGCGCCGGTTGGGGCGCCGTGCTGTACGCGCTGCCCGATCGGGTGGGCCGGCAACTGCTGGGCGATACCTGGACGGCGGCCTCCGCGCTGCTGCCGGCGACGGGGGCCCAGTACGCGGTGATGGGGCTCGGCACCTGCGCCCTGTTGACCCTCCGGGTGCTGAACCCGAAGGCGACGCTCTCGCTCCAGGTGGTGTTCTCGCTGCTGTCGGTGGGCCTGCTGCTCGGCGGGTACGCGGCGTGGGGCGTCGCCGGCGCCGCGTGGGGTCTGGCCGTCGGCTCGGCCGCCAAGGCCGCCGCCGGCTGGCTGCGCGTCGTACGACTGCCCGTGCCGGCGGCCCCGGCGGGCGCGACGGCCGACCCGGTCACCGAGAGCCGCGGCGCCGTCTGACCCCGGTCGGGGTCCGTCGGACGCCCCGGCGGCGGATCAGCGCAGGGTGGTGTCCTTGTCCGTGCGGTACGTCGCCACGAGGGCCAGGCACAGGGCCGCGATCGCGACGCGGCCGGAGGCCTGGAGCAGCGGCCCGCGCAGCAGGATGAAGGAGTAGCCCGCGACCAGCGGGACGACCACCGAGATCAGGCTGCCGGGTGGGGACCGGCGGGTGGCGCGCTTCGCGTACCGCCGGTCGACGCGGGCGGCGGCGTAGCCCGTCACCAACAGGCCCGCGCCCATGCCCAGCGCGCCGAAGTCCAGCCACAGCTCCGCCCAGATCGGGGAGGAGAGGTTGGTGTTGATCGTGCCCATCCACTGGCCGACCATCACGCCGGTGTCGCGTGCCTTGCTCGGCCAGACCGAGCGGGGGACGGCGAAGAAGACGGAACCGGCGAGCTGGCGCCCGTAGGAGTGGCCCGGGCCGGAGTCCGCGTAGGTGATGGTGTTGGCGAACATGCCGATCTGGTCGTAGTCCTTGAGCGCCATCGGCTCCAGGAACGAGGTCGTCTCGACCGGCTTGTAGTTCTTCTCGTCGTACCGGAAGCGGTCCGCGAACGGGAAGACGAGCAGGGCGATCACCACGGCCATCGACAGCGCCACCCGGTACATCGCGGCGCTCACCGGGAAGACGGTGAACAGCAGCGCGAACATGACGGTGAGGAACCAGTAGCGCGGGTTCGAGATCGGGTTGTTGACCACGAGGTTCAGCGCGGCCAGGCCCGCCCAGGTGACGATGATCGACACCTTGCGGCGGGCGAACTTCGAGGTGATCAGCCAGCGCGTGTACAGCAGCAGGGCGAGCAGCGCCGGGACGGTGCCGAAGCCGCGCAGCAGGGCCTGGCCGGCCTGCCCGTCGCCGTTGGAGACGCCCGCCTCCTCGATGCCGGCGATGATCTCCTGCCGGCTGGAGAAGAAGACGCTGGGGCCGCCAAGTTTCATGATGAAGGCCGCACTGCCCAGGAAGGCGAGGACGGTCAGCAGTTGCAGGCGCCGCTTGTGCGCCATGACCGGCTTCTCCTCCTTTCGGGATCCGCCGGCGAGGCCCGTCGGCCGGTGCCGGGCGAGGAGGACGCCGACGTCGAACGCGAGGCAGCCGAGCAGGACGAGGCCGATGGCGATCGTCAGGTCGGAGCGGGGCCCGACCACGGGGGTGGGGACCCGGCCGAGGACGGCCTGGGCGAGCGGGGCCACTCCCATCGCCATGTAGACGAACAGCCAGAACGAGCCCTGGAGCAGCTTGCGACGGCTGGTCAGCACCATCGCGGACAGCCGGGCGCCCGCGTACATGGTGAGCAGGAGTTGGAGCCAGAAGGCGGCGTCGTGCTGGCCGTCGCCGGACTGGACGGCGACCACGAGCGGCAGGAAGACGCTGAAGCCGAGCATGAGCGGGATGGACAACGCGCGCGAGAGCAGGGTGCGCGGGGTGGTGACCCGACCCCATTTCTTCTCGTCGTCCGGGTCGGGGCCGCCGGGTATCGGGCGCGGGACGGCGGGCTTGTGTACGTCTGTTGCCACTGCTGCCCCCACCCGGTGTACCTGGTCCGCGCGCAGTCTAGTCTGAGCGGGCGGCGCCCGGGGAGGCGCTGCCGGGGAGGCGCCCGCCGACGGTGTTCGGGGGCGGACGACGAGGGGCGACAGTTGCGGGATCTTCCTGCCTTCACGCTGGCCGGATACGAGAAGGGGCGCGGGCTGCTGACGCAGGCGCTCTGGTTCGCCGTGATGAACACGGTGTTCATGGCCTGGTTCTGTCCGGCCCGGCTGCGCGTCGTACTGCTGCGGGCCTTCGGGGCGAAGATCGGCGAGGGTGTGCTGATCCGCCACCGGGTGCGGGTGCTGTGGCCGTGGAAACTGACCGTCGGGGACCACGCCTGGATCGGTGAGGGCGCCTGGCTGCTGAACCTGGAACCGGTGACCATCGGGGCGAACGTGTGCGTCTCGCAGGAGGCCATGCTCTGCACCGGCTCGCACGACCACCGGGCCGCCGACTTCCGCTACCGCAACGCCCCGATCGTGGTGGAGGACGGCGCGTGGGTGGCGGTCCGCGCGACCGTGCTGGCCGGCGTGACGATCGGCCGGTGCGCGGTCGCGGGCGCGGGCGCCGTGGTCCACAAGGACCTGCCGCCGTTGACCCTGCAGACCCAGGACGGGCGTCGCCGCCCGGTGGAGGAGCCCAAGTGAGAGTCCTGCACGCCGTTACGCTGCACTCCCCCTCGCACGCCTTCGGCGGTCCGGTGCGGGTCGCTTTGAACCTCGCCAAGGGGCTGCGGGCGCGCGGGCACGAGGCCCGGCTGCTGGCCCTGGGCGAGGGTTTCCCCGACCCGTGGCCGACCTCGGTGGAGGGCGTCCCGGCGAAGCTGTTCCCGGCCCGGCGGCTGCTCCCCCTCGGCTTCAGCGGGATGACCTCGCCCGCCCTGCTCGCCTCGGCGGGCCGGCTGGTCCGCGACGCCGACGTCGTCCACGTCCACCTGGCCCGCGACCTGGTCACGCTGCCGGTGGCGCTGGCGGCGCTGCGGGCCCGCAAGCCACTGGTGCTCCAGACCCACGGCATGGTGGACCCGAGCGGGAAGCTGCTGGCGAAGGTGCTGGACGCGGTGGCGGTACGCCGACTGCTGCGCGGCGCGGACGCGGTGCTGTACCTGACCCCGCACGAACGGGAGGGGCTCGACGCGGTGGTGGGTCCGCCCGCGCTCGCCTCGGCGGTCCGGCTCGTCAACGGCACCCCGGCGCAGGAGGAGCGGCCGGCGCCGGGCGGGGCGCCGCGCGTGCTGTACTCGGCGCGCCTGCAGGCCCGCAAGCGTCCGGTGGACTTCGTGGACGCGGCCCCGGCGGTGCTGGCCGTCCATCCGGACGCGGAGTTCGTGGTGGCGGGGCCGGACGAGGGGGAACTGGGCGCCGTCCGGGCGCGGATCGCGGCCCTGGGGCTCGGCGACCGGTTCACCGTGCCGGGGGCGCTGTCCAGCGCCGAGGTGCTGACGGAGTTGCGCCGGGCGCACGTGTACGTGCTGCCCTCGGTGGAGGAGCCGTTCCCGATGTCGGTCCTGGAGGCCCTCTCGGTGGGCGTCCCGTCGGTGGTGACGCACTCCAACGGGCTGGCCCGCGACATCGCCGCGGCGGGGGCAGGCCGGGCCGTGGAACCGGGTCCGGCGGGGGTGGCCGACGCGGTCCTCTCACTGCTGGATCCGGCCGCCAACGCGACCGCCTCGGTCGCCGCCCGCAAGCTGGCGACGGAGTCCTTCTCGATGGACGCGGTCCTGGACACCCTCCTGCCGGTCTACGAGGCCGCCGCGGGACGCACCCGCTAGGACCACCTCACGCGTTCCCCGGGTCGCCCGGCCTCGTGGCCGGGCCCCGGGGTGGGTCAGATGCCGTCCCGCCGGCCCTCGACCACCGGGAGGACCCCGGCCGCGCGCCGGCGCTTGAGGACGCTGGCGTAGACGGCGAGACCGATGCCGCCGGCCGCCATCATGATGAGGCCGACCAGATCGAGGTTGACGCTCTCCATCTTCCAGTCGCTCGCGAAGGTGAGGATGGCTCCCACCACGATCAGGGCGATGCAACCGCCGATGCCGCGCATACCTACCGCCTCCACAGTCATGGTCGTGTCACACGCGGGTACCCGGCAACGGGACACGAAAACGCCGCCGCATCCCGGTGGTTCGGGTGGCGGCGGCGTTCCGGCAGGTGACGGGCGCGGATCCGCTACGCGGGGATCCAGGCGTAGCAGCCCGTCGAGTTGAACTGCGCGGCGCCGGCCGGGATGGCGGCCGTCACCTTGTCGCCCGCCTTCAGGGGGGCCGCCGGACCCGACGCGAGGACGGCTCCGTCCTTGCCCTTCGCCTCCCAGGTGCAGGTGGTGCCCTGGGTCAGCGCCCGGTAGTTGCCCGCGGCGGGCGCCTTGCGGGGGCCTTCGGGGAAGCCCTTCTCCGCGGCCGCCAGGATCGGCTTCTGCTCCGGGCACAGCAGGGTGATGGCGTCCTTCGCCCCCGGGATCTCCCCGGTGATCACGGCCCCGGTCGCCGCGTCCTTGTCGCGCTTGGCGGTGCGCTCCACGCGCTGGCAGGACTCCTGGCCGGTCTGCAGGACGGCCGCCGGGTCCATCTTCTCCGGCACCCGGCCGCTCAGGTACTTCTTCTCCTTGTCCGTGAAGTTGCCCGTCTTCGGGGTCAGCTTCGCGTCGGGGAGGACCGGGCCCGTCGGCTTCGTGCCGGTCGACGGGGTCGCCGAGGCCGGCGGGGCGTCCGCCGGGTCGGGGACCGACGACGAGGCGGGCGGCTTCGGCTTCGCGGCCTCGGAGTCGGCCTTGCCGTCGCCCGAACTGCAGGCGGTCAGCGTCAGGGCGGCGGCCAGCAGAACAGCGGCCGCCGCGGGGCGTCGGTACATCAGGGGCTCCCGTACTTGCCGGTGGTGAGAAAGGAGTACGGGGCCCGCCGGCTGAGGCGGGCCCCGTACTCCGTCAAGCGGTGGTTACTTCGGGCCGAAGGTGAGGATCAGCTGCGGAGCGGCGTCCGCGGCGGTCGACTCCGAGGACCAGAGCCACAGCGGGTCGGTACCCGTGCTGGTCAGCGCGAGGCTGGTGTTGCTGCCCAGCAGGGCGGTGACCGCCGCGGTGTTCAGGTCGACGCCGTGGACGGCCGAGCCGTCCGCGGCGCCCGCGAGGGTGCCCAGCGCGGGGTTGCCCAGCGCCGGCTTGGTGTTGAACGTGGTGGCCGCGCCGGTCCAGGAGCCGGTGACCGGGACCACGGAGACGGTGTCGGTCGTACCGGCGCCCGCCTGGGTGGTGGTCTTGACCTGGAGCGAGGCCGCCTTCAGGACCTGCCCGGCCGGGGCGGCCGGGAGGGTGAAGCGCAGGTACGTCTCGTAGGCCGCGGAACCGCGGACCGCGAGCGAGGTGGCCGCGCCGTTGGCGGCGTTGGGCGCGCCCTGGTTGACGTAGGTGTCCTCGGTCGTGACGACCTTGGTGACCGTGTCGGTGGGGGCCTTCGCCAGGTCGTGGTGCGCCTTGACCTGGGCCTGGCTCAGCACCGTCGGGTAGACGGCCGTCTCGTCGATCTGACCGGCGAAGAAGTTGCTGCTCGGTCGGGTCGGCCAGCCGGCCAGGTTGTCGCCGCCCACGTGCCAGAAGCCCTCGTACGCGGTGGAGGTCGAGGCGTTGTTCGTGCCCTTGTTCTGACCGTCCACGTACAGCGTCATGCCGCCGGGGCCCTGCGTGCCGACCACGTGGTGCCACTTGTTGTCGTTGTACGAGGAGTCGAAGAGACCGGTGGAGATGGTCCGGTTCGAGCCGTTGTACACGGCGAAGACCAGCCGCCCGGTGTTGGTCATGTACAGCTGCTTGTCGTACGTGCCGCTGTTGCTGGTGGTGTTGTTGCCGAAGCCGATCAGCTTGCCGCCGCGCGAGCTGTTCGTCTTGAACCAGGTCTCGATGGTGAAGCTCGACCCGACGCTCTGGCGGTGGTCGCTGTACACCTGCTGGCTGGTGCCGTTGAAGCCCATGGCCGTGCCGGCACCGGTGACGGCGCCGGGCGTCTGGCGCAGCGCCGGGGCGTTGACCTGGACTCCGCTGGTGTTGCCGGAGACCGAGGAGTCGGCGACGTACGGGCTGACGGCGTCGTCGTAGCGCCAGTACAGGTTGGCGCCGTCCGAGCGGACCCTGTCCGGGTAGGACTGGACCGAGCTCGGGATGGTGACCGAGGTGGTGGCCGACAGCGCGCTGGTGTTGCCGGCGGCGTCGGTCGCGGTCACGCGGTAGGTGTACGACTGGCCGGCCTTGACCGTGGTGTCGGTCCAGGAGGCCTGCGGGCGCTCCCACTCCAGGGACTCCGCCGCCACGGTGGCGATCGCGGTCGCCGAGCCGTTGCGGTAGACGCGGTACGTCAGCTTGCTGTCGTCCTGGTCGTAGCTGGTGCGCCAGCGGACCTGGGCCTCGCCGGGCTTGACGCTGCCCGCGCTGGCCACCGGGGTGGTCGGCGCGCCGACGTCGCCCTTGGACGAGAAGCGGGTGAGCGCCTGCTGCGGCTGGCCGTTGATGAGGGTGAACTCACCGCCGACCCACATGTACTTCGTGTCGTTCTTCTCCGCGATGGCCATCACGCGCGGGCCGATGCCCTCGCCGAGGCCGTCGTTCGCGGTGGGGTGCCAGCCGAGCTTGCGCGGGCTGCGGACGAAGCCGTCCACGGGCGCGGGGGCGGCGCCTTCGTGGTCGGTGAGCTGCGCCAGCAGGAAGTTGCGCTTGCCGTCGGGGAACTGGCCCTCCAGTGAGCAGTCGTGCGCGTGCGAGGAGCTGTAGAGGACTCCGTCGTACGGCAGGACGAACTGGGTCGCGCCGAGGCAGCGGTCGCGCCACTTCTCGTTGAAGTTGGTGCCGAGGCCGATGCGGCCGTCGAAGACGCCGCCGCCGGAACCCTCGTTGCCCGTGTAGTAGCCGGTCGCGTCGGCCGAGATGTGCTTGACGACCGAGTTCGACGGGATGTTGTTGTAGGTCTTGGCGACGGCACCCGTGGTGGCGTTGACGACGGCCAGCGCGTGGGTGTTGGAGCCGTTGACCGAGAAGAAGTCGCCGCCCAGCAGGACGTTCTTGCCGTCGTTGCTGAGCGCGATGGCGCGGCCGGGCTCGTCGGCGTTGGCGACGAAGGGCTTGATCGCACCGGAGTCGGCGTCGACCGCGGCGAACCGCTCGCGGGTCTGGCCCTCGACGGTGCCGAAGTCGCCGGCCGCGTACAGGGTGTCATCGGTGACGGCGAGCGCGCGCACGGTGGCGGGGAAGCTCGGGTGGAACGACGCCTTGGGGGTGCAGGTCTCGATGTCGATCGCCGCGACGCTGGAGACCGGGGTGCCGTTGACGGCCCCGAAGTATCCGGCCGCGTACAGCGTCTTCTTGTCCTTCGAGACGACCAGCGAACGGACGGTCGCGCTGCCGTCGCCGGTGGTGAAGGCGAGCTTGCAGGAGGTCGGGGTGCCCGTCGCCGCGTCCAGCGCGACGAAGTTCACGGCTTCCTGCTCGGTACCACTGCCGGCGTTGTCGGGCGGACGGACCGCCGAGAAGGTACCGCCGGCGAACACGGTGCCGTTGGCCTGGGCCATGGCCCAGACGATGCCGTTCGGCTGCCAGGTCGGCAGGTCGTCGGCGGTGAATGCCACAGGCTGCGTGATGGCCGACGCCTCGGGCATCAGCACCAGGCCTATACCGGTGCCGGCACCGGCCAGTGACAGGACGAGGGCAGCAGTCAGCCCTCTGGATCTACGCATGAGCCCCCCAGGGCAATTGCCCGGTTTGATGGCTGGAACTATACGAACAGCCATATGTACAGGCGCAGACTAGGGCTCGCGTGAGGGCCCGGTCACCTCACTTGACCCATTGCATACCAACTTGGAATCAACAGGGTTCAGCATGGAGGGTGCACTACGGACATACGGCAGGTTTACCCCGGCCACACCCGCAGAGACCTGCGAAACATGGCCGGGACACGGCACAGCGTAGGGGAAATTTAAGCCCTCAGCGGTCAATCCGTACCGTCACGCCTGCCAGTTGGTCCTCGACGTGGCGGATGTCGGCATCGACCATGATCCGCGCCAGCTCCGCGACCAGGACCGACGGCTTCCAGCCAAGCAGGTCGTTCGCCTTGGAGGCGTCACCGATGAGGGCGTCGACCTCGCTGGGGCGCTCGTACTTGGCGTCGTAGCGCACGTGGTCGTTCCAGTCGAGCCCGGCGTGGGTGAAGGAGGACTCGACGAACTCGCGGACGGTCGCGGCCACACCGGTGGCCACGACGTAGTCGGTCGCCTCGTCCTGCTGGAGCATGCGCCACATGGCGTCGACGTACTCCGGGGCGTAGCCCCAGTCGCGGACGGCGTCGAGGTTGCCCAGGTAGAGGTGGTCCTGGAGGCCGGCCTTGATCCGGGCGACCGCGCGGGTGATCTTGCGGGTCACGAAGGTCTCGCCGCGGCGCGGGGACTCGTGGTTGAAGAGGATCCCGTTGACGGCGAACATGTCGTACGCCTCGCGGTAGTTCACCGTGGTCCAGTACGCGAAGACCTTCGCGGCGCCGTAGGGGCTGCGCGGGTGGAACGGGGTCTTCTCGTTCTGCGGCGGCGGGGTGGCGCCGAACATCTCGGAGGACGAGGCCTGGTAGATGCGGGTGTCGACCCCGCTCGCCCGGATCGCCTCCAGCAGGCGCAGGGCGCCGAGACCGGTCACGTCACCGGTGTACAGCGGGGCGTCGAAGGACACCCGCACATGCGACTGCGCGCCCAGGTTGTAGACCTCGTCGGGGCGTATGTCGCGCAGCAGGTTCACCAGGGCGACGCCGTCGGACAGGTCCGCGTGGTGCAGGACGAGGGACCGGTTCTCCGTCTGCGGGTCCTGGTAGATGTGGTCGATCCGCTCCGTGTTGAAGCTGGAGGACCGCCGCACGAGCCCGTGCACCGTGTAGCCCTTGGAGAGCAGGAGCTCTGCGAGGTACGAGCCGTCCTGTCCGGTGACTCCGGTGATCAGTGCGGTCTTGCCCATGTGGGGTCCCCCTGTGAATCGTTGCGGTCTGTCGTGAAGTGCGGGGCGTGCCCCGGCGTGCCGGGACGGCGCCCCGACGTTCCGAGGCCGTGCCCCGGCGTTTCGAGGCCGTGCCCCGGGGTTTCGAGGCCGTGCCTCGGCGTTTCGAGGCCGTGCCTCGGGGTTCGTGACGGGCCTGTCGGCCCGTGGAGGTGCCGCGCCGCGCGGGGGCGCGGGTCCCGGCAGGGGGGCGCTCCGTCCGCGCGGGCGCGGGTGCGGGGGCTGGATGGGTACCGTACACGGCCCAACCGGAACTTTGCCCTCCGGATTCCGGTCGTCCCGACCCGGTGAAGGCCGGCCACCTCGGCGTCGGCGCGGGTCCGGGGGCCGGCATCATCGGCGGTATGACAAGTTCGCTGCCGCTCCTGCCCCCGCACGCCCGCGTCTTCGTCGCCGGCCACCGCGGCCTCGTGGGGTCCGCGGTCGTCCGGCGGCTCACCGCCGACGGCCACGAGGTGCTCACCCGCGGTCGCGCGGAGCTCGACCTGCGCGACGGCGCCGCCACCGAGGCGTACCTGAAGGACGTCCGCCCGGACGCGGTGGTGCTGGCCGCCGCCAAGGTCGGCGGCATCATGGCCAACAGCACCTACCCGGTGCAGTTCCTGGAGGACAACCTCAAGATCCAGCTCAGCGTCATCGCCGGCTCGCACGCCGCCGCGGTGAACCGCCTGCTGTTCCTGGGCTCCTCCTGCATCTACCCCAAGCTGGCCCCGCAGCCGATCAGCGAGGACGCCCTGTTGACCGGCCCGCTGGAGCCGACCAACGAGGCGTACGCCCTGGCGAAGATCGCCGGCATCGTCCAGGTCCAGTCGTACCGCAAGCAGTACGGGGCCTCGTACATCTCGGCCATGCCGACGAACCTCTACGGTCCGGGCGACAACTTCGACCTGCAGTCCTCGCACGTGCTGCCCGCGCTGATCCGTCGCTTCCACGAGGCCGCGACGGAGGGGCGCGACGAGGTCACCCTGTGGGGCTCGGGCACACCCCGCCGGGAGTTCCTGCACGTGGACGACCTCGCGGCGGCCTGCGCGGTGCTGTTGAACACCTACGACGGGGACGAGCCCGTCAACATCGGCTGCGGTGAGGACCTGACCATCAAGGCCCTGGCCGAGACCGTCGCCGAGGTGACCGGCTTCGAGGGCCGGCTCGCCTGGGACACCACCAAGCCCGACGGGACCCCGCGCAAGCTGCTGGACGTGACCCGTCTGACCTCGCTGGGCTGGAAGCCGGGCATCCCGCTGCGGGACGGCATCGCCTCCACGTACGCCTGGTGGTTGGCGCAGGGCTGATCGCACGGGCCGCGGCCCGTCAGTACGCTCCGCGACCGTCGACGACGGCGCGGAGGGTACGGCCCATGACGTCGACATCGCTGGTGAAGGACCAGTTGTCGACGTACTGCAGATCAAGCTGAATCGTTTCGTCCCACGACAGATCGGACCGCCCGCTGATCTGCCACAGGCCGGTCATGCCGGGTCGCACGGTGAGCCGGCGCAGCTCGACCTCGTCGTAGCGCGCCACCTCCTCCGGCAGCGGCGGCCGCGGACCGACCAGCGACATGCTGCCGGTCAGCACGTTCACCAGCTGGGGCAGTTCGTCCATCGAGGTTCGGCGCAGCAGGCGACCCACCCGGGTCACCCGGGGGTCCCGGCGCATCTTGAACATCAGGCCGTCGTTCTCGTTGGATCCCGACAGGTCGGCCTTCAGCTTGTCGGCGTCGACCACCATCGTGCGGAACTTCCACATGACGAAGGGCTCGCCGTCCCGGCCGATGCGGCGCTGGCTGTAGAAGGCCGGGCCGCGGGAGCCGAAACGTATCGCCAGAACGATGGCGAGGAACATCGGCGACAGGACCAGCAGCCCGATCGCGGCCCCCACCCGGTCCAGCACCGACTTCAACAGGGTCTGGATGCCCCGCCGCACGGGCGGCGCGATCCGCAGCACGGCGAGCCCGCCCGCGGACAGGGTTTCCAGGCGCTTGACGGAGATCTCCACCAGGCCGGGGAAGACGGCCAGTTCCAGGCCCGCGTCGTGCAGGGCCCAGGCGACCCGGCGCAGCCGCTCGCCGGCGATGCGCACGCCGGGGGCGACCAGGACCAGGTCGGCGTGGTGGCCGGCGACGGCGCCGAGCACCGCGGCCGAGTCCCCGTTCGGGGTGGTGGGCATCCCGGCGTCGAGCCGGGCCGCGACGGGCACTCCGCTGGAGAGCGGGCCGGCGCCCACCGGGATCACCCCGACCACCACGTACGGGTGGTCGGTGCGGGCCGCCAGGTGCGCGATGACGCCCTCGGCGGCCTCCGGTTCGCCGACCACCAGCACCCGGCTGACCGCCTGGGCCTCACGGCGGGCGGCGGAGAGGTGGCGGTAGGTCAGCTTGTGGACGGCGACGGTGATGAGCAGGGCGGGCAACAGGGCGCCGAGCGCGGCCAGTCGGGGGGTGCTCTCCCCGGTCACCACGCGGGCGACGGCCAGTACCCCGATGAGAATCAGCCAGTCGTGCACGACCGGCAGCACTCCGCGCGATTCGCCGAGCTGCCGGGCCGCGTAGCGCCTGCGTACGGCCTGCACCCCGGTCCACGCGAGAGCGGCGCCGACGGCGCAGTAGGCGGGCCGGACCTGCTGCGCGGCCTCGAAGACGAGCCCCACGGGCACGGCGGCACCGAGGAAGTCGGCGGCCACTGCGACCGGCAGGTACCAACCGGCCTTGTCCCCGAGCCGGCGAGCGGGCGCGGTGGCCGCCCCGACCGTATCGGCGACGGTCCTGGCCACTCTTTGCGCAGGAAAATGGACATGCCTCATGGGCCCCCCTGGCACGTGGTCATATGACAGCGGCGAGCGCCCGTGGCTTCCCCTGGCAACGGGCGACAGTCGCACCGGGAAACAGTACGACAAACACCCGTACGGTAAATGCCGTTTGCGTTAACGGTGCCTCTCGTTGCTCAAGCGTTAGCAACCGGTACCTCCTGTTCCGCATCCCGGGCTCCCCCTTGGCACACAAAGGTGAATGGTTCGGATACCGGATACGTATCTTCGGACAACGAACCGTTTCCAGCCAACCTTTTGACGCGGCCCTGACATCAGCGCCCACAGGTGGCACTCTTCGACCGTTCATCGCACCAGCCCTGATCTGCCCGGAGGCCCACCCAGCCATCCGGAACCCCCCCTTGCAGAAGGAGTCTGCGTTGAGTCCCACCCCCCAGCGGCGTGCCACTGCGGCCGGCGCTCTCGTAGCCGCGGCAGCCCTGCTCGCCGTAGGTATACAGGCCGGTACAGCCACCGCCGACGCCACCGCGTCCCAGGCCAGCACGGCGGCCCAGCCCAACCCGGGCTCGGCCAACCGCGCACTCAGCGCTTCGGAGCGTGCGACGCTCCTCGCCGACGCCAACTCGACCACCGCGCAGGCGGCGAAGGCGCTCGGACTCGGTGGCCAGGAGAAGCTCGTCGTCCGCGATGTCGTCCAGGATGCGGACGGCACCACGCACACGACCTACGAACGCACCTATGCCGGCCTGCCCGTGCTCGGCGGTGACCTGACGGTCCACGCCAAGAGCGGCGTCACCAAGAGCGTGACGAAGGCCACCAACCACGAGATCAAGGTCGCGGACACCGGCGCCGCGGTCACCCCGGCCTCGGCGGAGCAGCAGGCCCTCGGTCTGGCCAAGACCCAGGGTGCCAAGGACGCCAAGGCCTCCAAGAGCGCCCGCAAGGTGATCTGGGCCGCCGAAGGCGCCCCGGTCCTCGCGTTCGAGACCGTCGTGGGCGGTCTCCAGCACGACGGCACCCCGAGCGAGCTGCACGTGGTCACCAACGCCAAGACCGGCGCCAAGATCACCGAGTGGCAGGCCATCGAGACCGGCACCGGCAACACGATGTACAGCGGTCAGGTGACGCTGGGCTCCTCGCAGTCGGGCAGCACCTACACGCTGACCGACACCGGCCGCGGCAACCACAAGACGTACAACCTGAACAAGGGCTCGTCCGGCACCGGCACCCTGTTCTCCGGCCCGGACGACATCTGGGGCAACGGCCAGGCGTCCAACGCCGAGACCGCCGCCGCGGACGCCCACTACGGCGCCGCCGCGACGTGGGACTACTACAAGAACGTCCACGGCCGCAACGGCCTGCGCAACGACGGCGTGGCCCCGTACACCCGGGTCCACTACGGCAACGCGTACGTCAACGCGTTCTGGGACGACAGCTGCTTCTGCATGACGTACGGCGACGGCGAGGGCAACGTCAAGCCGCTCACCTCGACGGACGTCGCGGCCCACGAGATGACCCACGGCCTCACCTCGGTCACCGGCAACATGACCTACAGCGGTGAGCCCGGCGGTCTGAACGAGGCCACCTCGGACATCATGGCGGCCGCCGTCGAGTTCTACGCCAACAACCCCCAGGACGTCGGTGACTACCTGGTCGGCGAGAAGATCGACATCAACGGCGACGGCTCCCCGCTGCGCTACATGGACAAGCCGAGCAAGGACGGCGCGTCCAAGGACTCCTGGTACTCGGGTCTGGGCGGCATCGACGTCCACTACTCCTCGGGTCCGGCCAACCACTGGTACTACCTGGCCTCCGAGGGCTCCGGCGCCAAGGTGATCAACGGCGTGAGCTACAACTCGCCCACCGCCGACAACCTGCCCGTCACGGCGATCGGCCGGGACGCCGCCTCGAAGATCTGGTTCCGCGCGCTGACGGTCGGCTACTTCAAGTCGAACACCAACTACGCCGCAGCGCGCACGGCCACCCTGCAGGCCGCCGCCGACCTGTACGGCCAGGGCTCGACCACGTACAACAACGTGGCCAACGCCTGGGCGGGCATCGCGGTCGGCGCCCGCATCACGACCGGTGTGACGGTCACCCCGATCGCCAACCAGAACACCCAGGTGGGTGGCGCTGTCAGCCTGCAGGTCCAGGCCACCAGCACCAACCCGGGCGCGCTGAGCTACGCGGCGACCGGCCTGCCGGCCGGCCTGTCGATCAACTCCTCCACCGGCCTCATCTCGGGCACGGCCACCACCGCCGGCACGTCCAACGTGACCGTCACGGTGACCGACTCGCAGAGCAAGACCGGTACGGCCTCCTTCACGTGGACGGTCGGCACCTCGCAGCCGAACGTCTTCGAGAACACGGCCGACTACCAGATCAAGGACAACGCGACCGTCGATTCGCCGATCACGGTCAACCGCACGGGCAACGCCCCGAGCACCCTCAAGGTGGACGTGAACATCGTCCACACCTACGTCGGTGACCTCAAGGTCGACCTGGTCGCCCCCGACGGCACCCTGTACAACCTGCGCAACCGCACCGGCGGCAGCGCGGACAACATCGTCCAGTCCTTCACCGTGAACGCCTCCTCCGAGGTCGCCAACGGTGTCTGGAAGCTCCGGGTCGCCGACCTGGCCAGCGCGGACACCGGCTACATCAACAGCTGGAAGCTCACCTTCTGATCCCCCTCTGGGATTGACCGCTCCACCGTTCGATCGCGGGGCCGCTCGGGAGAAGACCACCCCGGGCGGCCCTGTTCCATGTGCCGAGGCGTTCCACGCGGCGCCGCCCCGATGGCCCGGCCGCCCGTCCCCGCGCGAAAGGCCCGGCACCCGCGGGGGGTGACGGGCCTTCGGTCGGCCGAGGGACGCGTCAGCCGAGGGACGTTTCAGCCAATGGACTGTCAGCCGAGGAACGTGTCAGCCGAGGGACGTGTCAGCCGATGGAGCGGAAGACGGCGTCCAGAACGCCGAACTCCTCTTCCTCCTCGCCGTCCTGACCGCGCTCGTCGCGCTGCCCGTCCTCGTCGCGCGCCTCGTCCTCGCCGTCCTGGCCGCGCTCGTCGCGCTGCCCGTCCTCGCCGTCCTGACCGCGCTCGTCGCGCTGCCCGTCCTCGTCGCGCTGCCCGTCCTCGTCGCGCTGTCCGTTCTCGTCCTCGGCCTGGTCGTCGCCCGGACGGCCCGACTCGTCGCGCTGCTCGTCCTCGCCGCGCTGGTCCTCGTCCTCGCCGCGCTGCTCGTCCTCGCGCGACTGCTCGTCCGCGGGCTCGTCGTCACCCGGGCGCGGGGCGGGGGCGGCGAGGGCGGCCACGGTGGCCGCGGCGGGCTTCGCCAGGCTCGGCTGAGCGCCCTGCTCGGGACGGGCGTCCCTGCGGACGCGGCGGTCCTCGTCGTTCCAGTCGCCGTCGTGGTGGCCGTGGTGGCCGTCCCCGCCGGTGGGCCGGAAGTACACCGAGAGCGCCTCGACGTCGTGCGCCCCGCCGCCCGGCGCCAGGGTGCGCACCGCGCGGCCGTTGCACCCGCGGCCCTCGAAGAGCACCGCCAGCGACTCCGTGCGGTTGTACGCCTCGGTGGCCGGGCGGTGCCGGTCGGTGCCGGTCAGGTCGTAGCAGGTGTCGTTGTCGGCCGGGCTGATGTGGCGGGTGTACTCGTCGCCGTCCTCGTCCCCGATGACGTAGTAGAGGCGCCCGAGCGTGTGGTGGCCGTCGTAGTCGTCGTCGGCCATGGCCTGGCCGGAGGCCGGCAGGACGAGCGCGAGGGCGCCGAGGAAGGCCGCGGCAGTGGTGCGAACACGCATGAAGAGTCCGTTTCTCTGGTCGCTGGATGCGGGATCCGGTGGCATCCAGCGGGCAGCGTAGGAGCGGACCGACCAGCAGAAACGATTCAGCATGCGCAGCGCGTTCGAAGGTTCACCCTCCCGGACCGGGCACCCGGGCCGGACGGCGGCCCGCCCGCCCCGCGCTCGGGCACCCGCCGTCCCCAAACACCCGGGACGGCGCCCGCCGCCGTACGCGCCGGAAGCCTCCCGACGTACCAGAAGCCCCTCGACTCACCAGGGCCCGCGCGCCCCGACGTACGGGAACCCGCGCGCCCGGAGTCCGGGCGCGCGGGTTCCCGTACGTGTTCGGCGGCTCAGGCGGTGGCCCGCTCGGCGGACGCGCCCTTGGCCTGGGTCGGGACCGACGCCCCGGTCCCCCCGGCCGGACGGATCAGCAGCACCACGACCAGCGCGCCCACCAGCCCCATCACCCCGGAGGCCACGAAGGTGTCGCGGAGCCCGCTCGCGAAGGCGGCCTCCACCCACTCCCGGGCCCCCGGGCCGGCCGCGAGGAAGCGTCCCGCCCCACCGGAGGCGAGCGCCTCGGCGGTGCCGTGCGGCTGCCCGCTGCCGTCGAGCCCGCTCGTCAGGCCGGCCTGGAAGAGCGCGCCGAGCACCGCGATGCCGAGGGCGTTGCCCAACTGACGGGCGGTGTTCAGGGCGCCGCCGGCCATGCCGGCGCGGGCCGGGGCGACGGTCCCCATCGCGGCGGCGGCCAGCGGCGGGGTGGCCATGCCGACGCCCACGCCGGTCAGTACCAGCCCGGGCACCAGGGCCGTCCAGCCGTCTCCCGCGTCCAGCATCCAGGCCTGGAGCAGCGCGCCGGCCCCGATCAGCAGCAGCCCGCCACCGATGGACAGTCGGGCGGGGGCCCCGTGCAGCAGGCGGCCGGCCACCGCGGAGACGAGGAAGGCGGCGAGGCTCAGCGGCACCAGGACCAGTCCGGCCTGGACCGGACCCATGCCCTCGGCGGACTGGAGCCAGAGCGAGACGTACATGAGGTACGAGAACGCGGCGCCGGACAGCAGCAGTCCGCCGGCCATCACCGCCACGAAGGTCGGGCTGCGGAAGAGGGAGAGGTCGAGCATCGGGTGCGCGGTGCGCAGTTCGACGAGGACGAAGGCGGCGAAGCAGGCCGCGCCGAGACCGAGCAGGCCGAGGGTGGCGGCGGAGGTCCAGCCGTTCTCCGCGACCCGGATGAGGGCGTAGGTGACGACGCCGGCGCCCGCCGTGAAGGTGACCATGCCGGGCAGGTCGAGGCCCTTGGCGTGCGGGTTGCGGGATTCGGCGACGGCCTTGAGGGTGACCCAGACGGCGAGGGCGCAGACGGGCAGGTTGATGAAGAAGATCCAGCGCCACCCGAAGTGCTCGGTGAGCAGTCCGCCGATGATCGGTCCGGCCGCGGCGGCCGCGCCGTTGACCGCGCCCCAGACGCCGAAGGCGATCCCCCGGTCGCGGCCCTGGTAGGCGCTGCTGAGCAGCGCCATGGTGGTGGCGAACATGGCCGCGCCGCCGATGCCCTGGACGGCGCGGAAGGCGATCAGCAGGGCGGGGCCGGTGGCCAGGCCGCACGCCAGCGAGGCGGCGGCGAAGACGGCGAGCCCGCCGAGGTAGACGCGGCGGCGGCCGATCCGGTCGGCGAGGGAGCCCGCGCCGAGCAGCAGTGCGGCGAGCGCCAGGGCGTAGATGTCCATCACCCACTGGAGTCCGGCGAAACCGGTGTTCATGTCGGTGGCCATGTCCGGGAGCGCGACGGTCACGATGGTGACGTCGACCAGGAGCATGAAGGCTCCGAGGCTCACGGCCGTCAAGGGCAGCCATTTACGCATGGGGGTTCTCCGGATCAAGAGCAGACGAGGTGTGCCACCAGGGTCGCCGTCACCCGTCCGGACCAACCATCCAGCAGCCGGTTCCTGCCGGATTTCGCCCGTCGAAGGCTCTGCCATGATGGAAACCATGCAGCCCCTGGCCGTTCCCGCCGAGATGGACCACCTCGACCTGGCCCTCGTACAGGCCCTCATGATCGACGGCCGGGCCTCCTTCAGCCGGCTCGCGGAGGTGCTGGAGGTGTCCGACCAGACCGTGGTCCGCCGCTACCGGCGGATGCGGACCACCGGTCTGGTCCGGGTGGTCGGGCTGCCGCTGGGCAGCCGGGTGGGGCTGTTCGAGTCCTGGCTGCGGGTGCAGTGCACGCCCGACGCCGCGCTCGCCGTGGCGGAGGCGCTGGCGCGCCGGCCGGACATCGCCTGGGTCACCCTCAACTCCGGCGGCACCGAGATCCACTGCATGACCAAGGCCCGGACCCGCCAGGACCGCGACGTCCTGTTGCTGGAGAAGCTCCCGCGCACCCGCCGGGTGATCGGCGTGCACGCGCACACCATCCTGCGCATGTTCACGGGCGGGCCCGAGCGCTGGTTCGGCATCGACGCGCTGCGCCCGGACCAGGTGGCGGCGCTGGAGCGGCAGCCGTCGCCGCCGGATCAGGACCGGTACGCGCTGGACGAGGCGGAACTGGCGATGCTGACGGTGCTGGGGCAGGACGGCCGCGCCGGCTATCCGGAACTGGCCCGCGCCACCGGACTGTCGGAGTCCACGGCCCGGCGCCGGCTGGACCGGCTGCGGGACTTGGGGGCGGTCTACTTCGACGTGGAGATCGTGCCGGGGACGATCGGGTACGAGGCGGAGGCGGCGATGCTGCTCACGGTGGACCCGGCCCGGCTGGCCCGGGTGGGCGCCGCGATAGGCGAGCACCCGGAGGTGCCGTTCGCGGCGGCGGTCACCGGCTCGGCGAACCTGCTCGCGGTGGTGGTGTGCCGGGACACCGACGCGTTGTACACGTACCTCACCGAGCGGATCGGCGCGGTCGACGGCATCCGGCAGGTGGAGCTGGTCCCGATCCTGCGCACCGTGAAGCGGGCCGGGATGCTGGTGGAGGACGGGCGGCTGGTCGATCCGCCGCCCGTCCCCTGAGCGGCGGTCAGCGCAGCAGTACGCCGCCCCCCGCGTCGGTGTCCGCCGGCCCGGCGACCAGGCCCAGTTCGGCCGGGGTCGCCAGCAGCGGGTGCGATGGCAGGATCCGCACGGTGTAGCCGAAGGGTCCCGTCCGGTCGAGCGCGAGCGGGCCCTCGTACACCCAGCGGCCCTCCAGGTCGGGTCCGGCGGCGGGCTTGAGCGGGAAGGACCGGCCGGCCTGGATGACGTCCTGGGCGTCGACCCGGCCCGCGACCGCCTGGACCTCGACGTCCTCGGGCGTGAGGGAGTCGAGGGCCACCCGCACCCGGAGGGTGAGCGTGGCCCCGAGTTCGGCGGTGCCGCCGACGGGCGCGGCGGCCAGGGCCTCCACGTGCTCGACCACGACCCTCGGCCACGAGCTGCGGACCCGGCCCTTCCACCCGGCGAGGTCGTGGGCGGTCTCCGGGGTGAGCGCGCGGTGGGAGAGCGCGGCCGGCGCGTAGAGCCGTTCGACGTACTCGCGGACCATCCGTCCCGCGAGCACCTTCGGCCCCAGCGACACCAGGGTGCGCCGGACCATCTCGATCCACCGCGCGGGAAGACCGGTGTGCCCGACCCGGTCGTAGAAGCGGGGCGCGACCCGGTCCTCGATCAACTCGTAGAGGGCGTTGGCCTCCAGGTCGTCGCGGCGCTCCTCGTCCGTCCCGATCCCGTCGGCGGTGGGGATGGCCCAGCCGAAGTCGGGCTCGAACCACTCGTCCCACCAGCCGTCCAGCACGGAGAGGTTGAGGCAGCCGTTCAGCGCGGCCTTCATCCCGCTCGTGCCGCAGGCCTCCAGGGGGCGCAGCGGGTTGTTCAGCCAGACGTCGCAGCCCGGGTAGAGCTTCTGGGCCATGGCCATGCCGTAGTCGGGAAGGAAGACGATGCGGTGGCGGACGCGGGGGTCGTCGGAGAACCGCACCAGTTCCTGGACGAGCCGCTTGCCGCCGTCGTCGGCCGGGTGCGCCTTGCCCGCGACGACGATCTGCACGGGCCGCTCCGGGTCCAGCAGCAGCCTGCGCAGCCGCTCGGGATCGCGGAGCATCAGCGTGAGCCGCTTGTAGGAGGGGACCCTGCGGGCGAAGCCGATGGTCAGCACGTCCGGGTCGAGGACGGAGTCCACCCAGCCCAGCTCGGCGTCGGCGGCGCCGCGCTGCTTCCAGGAGGCGCGCAGCCGGTCGCGGACCTCCTGGACCAGTTGCTCGCGCAGCACCCGGCGCAGGTCCCAGACCTCCTGGTCCCCGATCCCGGCGACGGCGTCCCAGCGGGGGGAGCCGCCGACCGACAGCGCGTCCTCGGTCCGGCCGGCGCCGATCTGTCGGGCGCCGAGCCGGACGACCTCGGGGGCCACCCAGGTCGGCGCGTGCACCCCGTTGGTGACGGAGGTGATGGGGACGTCGGCGGGGTCGAAGCCCGGCCACAGACCGGCGAACATGCCCCGGCTGACTGCCCCGTGCAGGGTGGAGACGCCGTTGGCGCGCTGGGCGAGGCGCAGCCCCATGACGGCCATGTTGAACACCCCGGGGTCGCCGCCGGGGTAGGACTCGGCGCCCAGGTCGAGGATCCGGTCCACGGGGACGCCGGCCAGTTCGCCGCCCTCGCCGAAGTGCCGGGCGACCAGGGACCGCTCGAAGCGGTCGATGCCGGCGGGGACGGGGGTGTGCGTGGTGAAGACGGTTCCGGCGCGCACCGCCTCGACGGCGGCGTCGAAGCCGAGCCCCGGCTCTCCTCCCAGTTCCCTTATGCGTTCGAGCCCGAGGAACCCCGCGTGCCCCTCGTTGGTGTGGAAGACCTCGGGGTCGGGATGGCCGGTGAGCCGGCAGTACGTGCGGACCGCGCGCACGCCTCCGATGCCGAGCAGCATCTCCTGGAGCAGTCGGTGGTCGCTGCCGCCGCCGTAGAGCCGGTCGGTCACCTCGCGGGCGGCGGTGTCGTTGTCCTCGACGTCGGAGTCGAGGAGCAGCAGCGGCACCCGCCCGACGCGGGCCTGCCAGATGTGCGCGTGCAACGCGCGACCGCCGGGCAGGCTCAGCGTCACCCGGGCCGGGGTGCCGTCCTCCTCGCGGACGAGGGCGACGGGCAGCTCGTTGGGGTCGAGGACGGGATAGTGCTCCTGTTGCCAGCCGTCGCGGGAGAGCGATTGCCGGAAGTAGCCGTGGCGGTAGAGCAGCCCTACTCCGATGAGCGGGACGCCGAGGTCGCTGGCGGCCTTGAGGTGGTCCCCGGCGAGGATGCCGAGGCCGCCGGAGTACTGCGGCAGGGCTGCGGTGATGCCGAACTCGGGGGAGAAGTAGGCGATCCCCGCGGGGAGGCCGCCACCGCTCTCGTGGCTCTGGTACCACCTCCCGCCGTGGACGTAGTCATCGAGGTCGGCGGCGGCCACGGCGAGCCGGCGCAGGAACCGCCGGTCGCCGGCCAGTTCCTCCAGCCGGGCCGCGGGCACGGCGCCGAGCAGTCGGACGGGGTCGCCGCCGGCGGCCTGCCAGCCTTCGGGGTCGACGGATTGGAAGAGTTCGCGGGTTTCCGCGTGCCAAGACCAGCGCAGGTTGCGCGCGAGATCGGCGAGTGGAAGCAGGGGTTCGGGGAGGACGGGGCGCACGGTGAATCGACGGATAGCCTTCACGTGTTCCACCTTCGCAGGGGATGACGGATCGGAGCGGTCGCACCACGCTGTGCACCCGCGCATCAACCCCCGGAAGGCTAGCGGCGCCCTCGCCGCCCGGCCATGGCGCCTCGGCGGGGCCTGCCTCCAACGGCTCGTCCGGGCAAGGCCGCAGGTTGCCGGCGCCGGCCGCCGCGGGGGTGCGATTTCGGCCGGATCCGTGCCCCTCGGCCCGTCCGGCCGAGTGCCCGGACGCTCGCCGGGCACACGAGGCATGCGGGCCCGACGGAGCGGAACGAGGGTGTCTGCGGGGCCCGTGAGGCAACTGGGACAGGGGGTGCACCGCTGTACATCAGTCGGCCCTCACCGACTTGACGGAGCCTCGACCGCTGCGGATCCGGCCCTTGGTGATCCGCGTGCCACTACGTACGAGTAGTTAACCGGGCACGCGGGTTGGGCGGGACCAGAGTGGGAAGGGCTCCCCGGGTACACGCACGGCGCACCAGGCCCCGGGCTCCGTCCGGAGGCAACCCCCGCCCACCTCCCGCCACCCGAGTGAACGCGGACAGGAGCGGCCATGCCCGCAGCGCAGCCGTCTTCCGAGCGGCTAGAAACAGAGCGAACAGAGCGTGCACTGCCGGCTGCCCAGACAGTCGGTCCGTTGTCACCGAGCCCTGCGAACTGCCCCCAGGTGATCCCATCATGATCGGTCGCATTCCCGTGCTGGACGTCCGCCCCGCCGTCGACTGCGGCGCCAGACCCGCCAAGGCGGTCGTGGACGAGGTCTTCGAGATCTCGGCCACCGTGTTCCGCGAGGGCCACGACGCCGTCTCGGCCCACGTCGTACTTCGAGATCCGAGCGGGCGGCTGCGGCCTCCCGTACCGCTGCGCGAGCTGGCCCCCGGCACCGACCGGTGGGGGGCCCGGGTGTCCGCCGAGGTCGAGGGGAGGTGGACGTACACCGTCGAGGCGTGGAGCGACCCGCTCGCCACCTGGCGGGCCCACGCCGCCGTCAAGATCCCCGCCGGGATCGACGCCGACCTGACCCTCCTCGAAGGCGCCGAGCTCCACGAGCGGGCCGCCGCGAAGATCCCCAAGCGGGACGGCCGGGCCGCCGTGCTGGCCGCCGCCGAGATCATGCGCGACGCGGACCGGGACCCCGCCGAACGGCACGCCGCCGCCCTCGCGCCCGAGGTGGTGGCGGCCCTCACCAGGCGCCCCCACCGGGAGCTGGTCACCGCCGCGAAGCCCCTGCCACTGCTCGTCGAGCGCAAGCGGGCCCTGTTCGGTTCCTGGTACGAGATGTTCCCGCGCTCCGAGGGAGCGGTGCTGGAGCCCGGCTCGGCCCCGGTCAGCGGGACCTTCCGGACCGCCGCCGAGCGGCTGCCGGCCATCGCGGCCATGGGCTTCGACGTCGTGTACCTGCCGCCCATCCACCCCATCGGGAGCACCTGGCGCAAGGGACCGAACAACACCCTGTCGGCGGGGAGTTGGGACCCGGGCGTGCCCTGGGCGATCGGCTCCACCGAGGGCGGCCACGACGCCGTCCACCCCGAACTGGGCACCATCGAGGACTTCGACGCCTTCGTCGGGCGGGCCCGTGAGCTCGGGATGGAGATCGCGCTGGACTTCGCGCTCCAGTGCTCCCCCGACCATCCGTGGGTGGAGAAGCACCCGGAGTGGTTCCGCCACCGCGCCGACGGGACGATCGCCTACGCCGAGAACCCGCCGAAGAAGTACCAGGACATCCACCCGATCCACTTCGACACCGACATGGCCGGCATCGTCGAGGAAACGGTCCGGATCCTGCGGCACTGGATGGACCACGGCGTACGGATCTTCAGGGTCGACAATCCGCACACCAAGCCTGTCGTGTTCTGGCAGAAGGTGATCACGGACATCAACAAGTCCGACCCCGACGTGATCTTCCTCGCGGAGGCCTTCACCCGGCCCGCGATGATGCGCGCGCTCGCCGCGGTCGGCTTCCAGCAGTCCTACACGTACTTCACGTGGCGCAACACCAAGGCCGAGCTGACCGAGTACCTGACCGAGCTGTCGGGGGACCGTTCGGCCTCCGTCATGCGGCCGAATTTCTTCGTCAACACCCCCGACATCCTCCACGCGTACCTTCAGCACGGCGGCCGCCCGGCCTTCGAGGTGCGGGCCGTACTGGCCGCCACCCTGTCCCCCGCCTGGGGCGTCTACGCCGGCTACGAGCTCTGCGAGAACACTCCGGTCAAGGAGGGCAGCGAGGAGTACCTGAATTCCGAGAAGTACGAGTTCCGGCCACGCGACTGGGCGGCCGCCGATCGGGACGGGCTGACCATCGCCCCGCTGATCACGGCCCTGAACCGGCTGCGCCGGCGCAACCCGGCCCTCCAGCAGCTCCGCGACATCCACTTCCATTCGACCGACAACGAACAGGTGATCGCCTATTCGAAGCACGCCGGAGCCAATTCCGTACTGGTGGTCGTCAACCTCGATCCGCACCACACCCAGGAGGCGACGGTCTCGTTGGACATGCCGGTACTCGGCCTCGACTGGCACGGGTCCCTCGCGGTGCGCGACGAGCTCACCGGCGAGACCTATCACTGGGGCAGGGCGAACTACGTGCGCCTAGAGCCGGGCCGCACGCCCGCGCACGTACTGGCCGCTCTGCGACCGTCCCCGCCCACCGGAGGGTCACCCATCACATGATGATCAACGATCCCGTCCACGACACGTTCGAGGACACCCCCGCCAAGGACCGCGATCCCGACTGGTTCAAGCGCGCGGTCTTCTACGAGGTCCTCGTCCGTTCCTTCCACGACAGCAACGGCGACGGCGTGGGTGACCTCAAGGGGCTCACCGCCAAGCTCGACTACCTCCAGTGGTTGGGCGTCGACTGCCTCTGGCTGCCGCCGTTCTTCGCCTCACCCCTCCGCGACGGGGGCTACGACGTCTCCGACTACACCTCGGTGCTCCCCGAGTTCGGCGACCTCGCCGACTTCGTGGAGTTCGTGGACGCCGCGCACCAGCGCGGCATGCGGGTGATCATCGACTTCGTCATGAACCACACCAGCGATCAGCACGAGTGGTTCCAGCAGTCCCGCAAGGACCCGGAGGGCCCGTACGGCGACTACTACATGTGGGCCGACAACGACAAGCAGTACCAGGACGCCCGCATCATCTTCGTCGACACCGAGACCTCCAACTGGACGTACGACCCGGTACGCAAGCAGTACTACTGGCACCGCTTCTTCTCGCACCAGCCGGACCTCAACTACGAGAACCCCGCCGTGGTCGAGGAGATCGTCTCGGCGCTCCGCTTCTGGCTGGACCTCGGCATCGACGGCTTCCGGCTCGACGCCGTGCCCTACCTGTACGCCGAGGAGGGGACGAACTGCGAGAACCTGCCGCGCACCCACAGCCTCCTCAAGCGGGTCCGCGCCGAGATCGACACGCACTACCCGGACACGGTCCTCCTCGCGGAGGCCAACCAGTGGCCCGAGGACGTCGTCGACTACTTCGGCGACTTCGCGAAGGGCGGGGACGAATGCCACATGGCCTTCCACTTCCCCGTCATGCCGCGCATCTTCATGGCGGTGCGAAGAGAGTCCCGCTACCCCGTCTCCGAAATCCTGGCCAAGACCCCGGCGATCCCGGACCGCTGCCAGTGGGGCATCTTCCTGCGCAACCACGACGAGCTCACCCTCGAAATGGTCACGGACGAAGAGCGCGACTACATGTACGCCGAGTACGCCAAGGACCCGCGGATGCGCGCCAACATCGGCATCCGGCGCCGGCTCGCCCCGCTCCTGGACAACGACCGCAACCAGATGGAGCTGTTCACCGCCCTACTGCTGTCGCTGCCCGGCTCGCCGGTGCTCTACTACGGCGACGAGATCGGCATGGGCGACAACATCTGGCTGGGCGACCGGGACGGCGTCCGGACCCCCATGCAGTGGACCCCGGACCGCAACGCCGGTTTCTCCTCGTGCGATCCGGGCAGGCTGAACCTGCCGGTCATCATGGACCCGGTCCACGGGTACCAGGTCACCAATGTCGAGGCGGCCATGGCATCGCCCTCGTCGTTGCTGCACTGGACCCGCAGGCTGATCGAGATCCGCAAGGCGAACCCCGCCTTCGGTCTCGGCTCGTACACCGAACTGCCGTCGTCGAACCCGGCGGTACTCGCTTTCCTCCGCGAGTACGGGGACGACCTGGTGCTGTGCGTGCACAACTTCTCGCGCTTCGCGCAGCCCACCGAGCTGGACCTGCGGTCGTTCAACGGGCGGGTTCCGGTGGAGCTCACGGGTGACGTGCGCTTCCCGCCGATCGGCGAGTGGCCGTACCTGCTGACCCTGGCGGGACACGGCTTCTACTGGTTCCGGCTCCGCACCGAGTAGCACGCGGGGTTCGCTCCGACCGGAGCCGGCGTGAACCGACGTCGGCACCGGGCGAGCGAGCCGAAGGGGCACGCCCGCGGATCGGGGGCGAACGCGCGAGGGAACGCGCACCACGAGCGCTTCCGAGCACGTACGACCTCGCGAATCGGGCTGCCGCGCCCTCGGGAGAACCGAGCCCGAGGAGCGACCCGAAGAGCGACCCGAAGAGCAAAAGGCGCGCGAATGGGTCAATCGCCCGCCCCTGTACGGATCATCCATGGCCCGACACTCGTTCACCGCCGGACAGCAACCATCGCCATCCGGGACACTCTGCGCATTCTGTGACGGCCCGGGGAAAGGACGCGACGCCATGTCGGAGGCTGCATCCGCCCGGAGTCGCCAGGGCAGCCTGGCCGCGGTCCCACTCGGACCGCTCGAACCCATGCTGCGCAACTGGCTTCCGAGGCAGCGCTGGTTCGCCGGAAAGGGGCGCGCCATCACGCGCCTGCGACTGGTCTCGGCCGTCGAACTCCTGCCACCCGGGGCCTCCCCCGGGCTGCTCCACCTACTCGTCGGCGTGGACGCCGAGGGCAGTTCGGACTGCTACCAACTGCTGTTGGGAGTACGCCCGAACCTGCCGCCGGCGCTCGCGCCCGCCCTGATCGGCCACGCGGAACAGGGGCCGTACGCCGGGCAGGCCGTCTACGAGGGACTCGGCGATCCGCGGCTCGCGGCGCTGCTGCTGGAACGATTGCGCTCCCCCGGCGTCCTCGGCCCGTTGCGCTTCGAGCGGGACCCGGGAGCCCTGATCCCGGCCGCGCCGGCGCCCCGGCCCCTGTCCGGGGAACAGACCAACTCCTCGCTGATCTACGGGGATTCGTACATCCTGAAGGTGTTCCGCCGGGTGGGGCCGGGGGTCAACCCCGACCTGGAACTGCCCAGAGCGCTCGCCGCCGCGGGCTGCGCCCGGGTGCCCGCGCCGGTCGCCTGGTACGAGGCGGAACTGCCGGGCGCCGAACCGTTGACCCTGGGTGTGCTCCAGCCGTACCTGCGCGGCTCCGACGACGGGTGGCAGCTCGCGCTGCGCCGGCTCGGCGCCGGGGCCGACTTCACCACCGAGGCCCACGCGCTGGGCCGGGCCACCGCCGAGGTGCACAACGCGCTGGCCGACGCCCTGCCCACCGTGGCACTGGGGCCCGAGCAGACCGCCCGGCTCGCCGCCGGGATGACGGCCCGACTGGCCGCGACCGCCCGGGAGGTGCCCGCGCTGCGGCCGTACGAGGCGGGCCTGCGCGGCGCCTTCGACGCCCTGGCCGCCTCGCGGGGCGGCGGGGTGTCCGCGCAGCGCATCCACGGGGACCTGCACCTGGGGCAGACCCTGCGCACGGTCGAGGGCAGTTGGGCGTTGATCGACTTCGAGGGCGAGCCGGCCCGGCCGCTGGCCGACCGGCGGCGTCCCGAACCGGCGGTGCGGGACATCGCCGGGATACTGCGTTCCTTCGACTACGCGGCCCGCTCCCACCGGCCGTTCGCCCCCGCCTGGGCGGACGCCTGCCGGGCGGCGTACTGCGAGGGCTACGCCCGCACCAGCGGCCGTGACCCCCGCGAGGACCCCGTGCTGCTGCGCGCGTACGAGACGGACAAGGCGGTGTACGAGGCCCGCTACGAGTCCCGGCACCGCCCCGACTGGCTGCACGTCCCGATGGCGGCGATCCGGCGGCTGTCCGAACCTCAGCGCCCCGCCCACCGGCCGGGGCACCCCGTCACCCCGCCGACGACCCCAGGCTCCACCACCCCCCATCCGAAGCCCCCGAGGAGGCCGCTCGCGTGAGCGCCGCACGACAGCCGTCACCGACCGTCCGCGACGAATCCGGGGTCCCCCCCGAGCCTGTTCGGAAGGCCCGCACGCCAAGGGCCCGCAAGGCCGCGCCACCTCACGGGGCCCGGCCGGCGCCCGCGCTGGCGGGCGAGGAACGCGCCCGGCTGCTGGAGGGCCGTCACCACGACCCGCACGCGGTGCTCGGCGCCCGGGCGCGGCGCGGCGGGGTGGCCTTCCGGGTGCTGCGCCCGTACGCGAAGGCGGTGACGGTCCTCGGCAAGGGGCTGCGCGCCGAGTTGTTCGACGAGGGGGACGGGCTGTTCTCCGGTCTGTTGCCCCTGTCCGACGTGCCGGAGTACCGGCTGTTGGTGGCGTACGACAACGACGAGATCGAGGTCCACGACCCGTACCGGTTCCTGCCGGCGCTCGGCGAGTTGGACCTGCACCTGATCGGCGAGGGCCGGCACGAGGAGCTGTGGACCGCGCTGGGCTCGGAGCCGATGGAGCACCAGGGCGTGGCCGGCACCCGGTTCACGGTGTGGGCGCCGAACGCCCAGGGGGTGCGGGTCACCGGCGACTTCTCGTACTGGGACTCCGTGGCGTACCCGATGCGTTCGCTGGGTTCGACCGGGGTGTGGGAGCTGTTCCTGCCGGGGATCGGCGAGGGCACCATGTACAAGTACGACATCACGCGCCCGGACGGCAGCCACACCGTGCGCGCCGACCCGATGGCGCGCCACGCGGAGGTCCCGCCGGCGAACGCGTCGGTGGTCACCTCCTCGCACCACGTGTGGCAGGACGCGGACTGGATGGCCACGCGCGGGGTCCGTCCGCCGCACCAGGCGCCGCTGTCCGTGTACGAGCTGCACCTGGCGTCGTGGCGGCCTGGCCTGTCGTACCGGCAGCTCGCGGAGCAACTCCCGGCGTACGTCAAGGAACTGGGCTTCACGCACGTGGAGCTGATGCCCGTCGCGGAGCACCCCTTCGGCGGTTCCTGGGGCTACCAGGTCACCGGTTACTTCGCACCGACGTCCCGGATGGGGACCCCGGACGACTTCCGCTTCCTGGTGGACGCGTTGCACCGGGCCGGTATCGGGGTGATCGTCGACTGGGTGCCCGCGCACTTCCCGCGCGACGAGTGGGCCCTGGCCGAGTTCGACGGCCGGCCGCTGTACGAACACCACGACCCGCAGCGCGCGGCGCACCCCGACTGGGGGACGCTGGAGTTCGACTACGGGCGCAAGGAGGTCCGCAACTTCCTCGTGGCGAACGCGGTGTACTGGTGCCAGGAGTTCCACGTGGACGGCCTGCGGGTGGACGCGGTCGCCTCGATGCTCTACCTGGACTACTCGCGGGAAGAGGGCGAGTGGACGCCCAACGAGCACGGCGGCCGGGAGAACCTGGACGCGGTGGCCCTGCTCCAGGAGATGAACGCGACGGTGTACCGGCGCTGCCCGGGCGTGATGACGATCGCGGAGGAGTCCACGGCGTGGGAGGGCGTGACCCGGCCGACGGACGCGGGCGGGCTGGGCTTCGGCCTGAAGTGGAACATGGGTTGGATGCACGACACGCTGCGGTACGTCTCGAAGGAGCCGGTGCACCGCAAGTACCACCACCACGACATGACCTTCGGGATGGTCTACGCGTACAGCGAGAACTACGTGCTGCCGATCTCGCACGACGAGGTGGTGCACGGCAAGCGCTCACTGGTGTCGAAGATGCCCGGCGACTGGTGGCAGCAGCGGGCGGCGCACCGCGCGTACCTGGGCTTCATGTGGGCCCACCCGGGCAAGCAACTGCTCTTCATGGGGCAGGAGTTCGCGCAGGGGTCGGAGTGGTCCGAGGCCTACGGGCCCGACTGGTGGGTGCTCGACGAGTCCTATCCGGCGGCCGGTGACCACCGCGGCGTGCGCAACCTGGTGCGCGATCTGAACCGGACGTACACGGCGGCGCCCGCGCTGTGGGAGCGGGACACGGTGCCGGAGGGATTCGCCTGGGTGGAGTCGGACGCGGCGGACGACAACGTCTTCGCGTTCCTGCGGTTCGCCCAGGACGGTTCGCAGCTGCTGGCGGTGTCGAACTTCTCGCCGGTGGTGCGGCACGGCTACCGGCTCGGGGTGCCGGAGGAGGTCCCGCTGTGGCGGGAGGTCCTGAACACCGACGAGGAGCGGTACGGCGGCAGCGGCGTCCGGCACCTCCAGCCGCTGCGGCCCGATCCGGTTCCGGCCCAGGGGCGGCCGGCCAGTCTGCGGCTGACGCTGCCGCCGATGGCGACGGTGTGGTTCAGGCCGTAGGGACGCTCTTTCGGGGCCCTCGCCACCCCCGTGCGCGAGGGCCCCGAAAGGAATCACGGATCGGCCGCGTGGCCGGTTCACGCCTTGTGACGGGGATCACTTCACCGATCCGGGAGTAGCGGTGAAATGGAGTGGCTGAATCCGTACGCTGACAATGGATCTTCCGACGGCTCCGATTACCGGACAGTCGCCAGGAAACCGGCATAAAGCCTCGAATTCCATAGGACTTTCCTACGAGTTATCAGCTTGTTTGAATGGTCTGTAGTCGTCACACCTTGGCCACTCCTACGGTGTGCTTGTGCACTCCAGCCCCCCCTTCAATGCCCCCGCCGCGCATCGTCTGCGCGCGGCCCTGGGCATGGCGCCCGGCCACGTCGCTTATGGCCTGCGCGCCCAGTACGGCCTGAATGTCGCGCCCGAAACCGTGATGGCCTGGGAGCGGGGCGAGGTCTCACCCACTTCCACCGAGCTCACGGCCCTCGCCGGCGTGCTGTGGTGTTCCCCCGGGGAACTCATCGCCGAGCCGATCAGCCTGCGGGAACATCGGATGGCCAAGGGGATGGCCGCCGAGGAGCTGGCCCGGCGCATCGGGTTGGAGACGAACTCCTACCAGAAGATGGAGGACACCGGCCGCTGGAAGGGCAACGAGCGGCAGTCCGCCGCCCTCGCCTCCACGCTGGGGCTGACCCTGGCCCAGTTCGTGACGGCGACCGGCAAACACGAGGAACTGGCCGACCTGCTGCGCAGCGCGGTCACCACACGCTGGCAGGCCTACGGGAAGCCGCTGTCCAAGATGCTGCCGGTGCCGAAGGCGCACCTGGAGCGGGTACTGGAGCGGCTGCACGGCGAGTACCAGTCCCGCATGGTCGCCACCCTGAGCTGGGGCGGCGGCGAGGGCACGGCCGGGACGGGGGATTCCGGCCGGGAGTACCTCACGGACATCGTGAACCGCTTCTGGGCGATCGCCGGCGGCGCGGAATAGGACGCGTTCCGGGCGGGTCGGGCGGGCAGGTGCCGAACGACCCCGGCCGGTCCGCGGCGGGACGCGACGGGGCCGTTCGGCGCGGGAAGTCGGGATGTGGCCCCCGGTCGCGGGGGCCCGGTCGTGGGGGCCCGGTCGTGGGGCCCGGTCACCGACCCCGGTCACTGGTCCCGGTCATCGGTCAGAAGACGGACTCGGCCTCGTACATGCGGTCCTCCGGGACCGTCTTGAGCTCGGTGACGGCGTGCGCCAGCGGGGCCATCACGATGTCGGTGCCGCGCAGCGCGGTCATGTTGCCGTACTCGCCACGGTGGACGGCCTCGACGGCGTGCCAGCCGAAGCGGGTGGCGAGCACCCGGTCGTACGCGGTCGGGGTACCGCCGCGCTGGACGTGGCCGAGGATGACCGGGCGGGCCTCCTTGCCCAGGCGCCGCTCCAGTTCGACCGCGAGGCGGTTGCCGATGCCGGCGAAGCGCTCGTGACCGTACGCGTCGATGGCGCCCTTCTCGTACGGCATGGAGCCCTCGGCGGGGTGCGCGCCCTCGGCGACGCAGATGACGGCGAACTTCTTGCCGCGGGCGAAGCGCTCCTCCACCATCTTCACCAGCGCGTCCACCTCGAAGGGGCGCTCCGGCAGGCAGATCCCGTGGGCGCCGCCGGCCATGCCGGACTCCAGGGCGATCCAGCCGGCGTGCCGGCCCATGACCTCGACGACCATCACGCGCTGGTGGGACTCGGCGGTCGTCTTGAGGCGGTCGATGGCCTCGGTCGCGACCATGACGGCGGTGTCGAAGCCGAAGGTGCGGTCCGTGGAGGAGATGTCGTTGTCGATGGTCTTCGGCACGCCGACGACGGGCATCCCGGCGTCCGACAGCATCCGGGCGGCGGTGAGGGTGCCCTCGCCGCCGATCGGGATGAGCGCGTCGATGCCGTAGCGCGTCGCCAGTTCGCCGGCGTTCTCGGCCGCTTCGTGCAGGCGCGCCCGCTCCATGCGCGCTGAGCCGAGAATCGTGCCGCCGCGCGCGAGAATGCCGCTGACCGCGTTGATGTCGAGCGGGCGGAAGTTGCCGTCGAGGAGGCCCTTGAAACCGTCCTCGAAGCCGATGACCTCGTCTCCGTGGCCGACGACGGCGCGGTGTACGACCGACCGGATGACAGCGTTGAGGCCCGGGCAGTCGCCGCCTGCGGTGAGAACTCCGATACGCATCGTGCTGTGTCTCCTGCTCCTGGTCGTACCTGGCCGTACGCGTGCGGGCGGACGGCCGTACATATGAAGGGCGTATTGATGAAGCCTGTCCGATTGTTCCACGGGCCGGGGGTGGGTCGCTCTTCGCGCCACTACCCCCGGTGGGCCTTTCGGCCCCCCTGGACAGGGCTTTTTTCCGGTGGGCGACCTATCTGCCCGCAGAGGTATTGTCAAGAGGTCAAGCCCATACCAACCGGGGCAACCGACTCGGAGATCCGCGCGCGGCGCCCAGGTACCGCGCCGCGGCGACACATGGACGGAGAGCACGCGTGACGCGCAGCGTGTACGTGACCGGTATCGAGCGGGGGGATGGCCGGCAGGTCGTCGAGCTGGGAATCATGGAGCTGCTGACCCGCCAGACAGCCCGGGTCGGTGTCTACCGTCCGTTGCTGCACGACGCCCCGGACCGACTCTTCGACCTGTTGAAGGCCCGCTACCGGATCGACCAGGACGCGACGACGGCCTACGGCATGGAGTACCACGAGGCTTGGGCCATCCAGGCCGAGAAGGGTACCGACGAACTGGTCTCCCGGCTCGTCGACCGCTACCACCGGGTGGCCCGGGACTACGAGGTCATGCTCGTCCTCGGCACCGACTACGCCGACACCAACCTCCCGGACGAGCTCGCGTTGAACGCCCGTCTCGCCAACGAGCTGGGGGCCGTGGTCGTGCCCGTCGTGGGTGGTACCAAGCACCCCGCCGAGGCCGTGCGCGCCGAGACCCGCAACGCCTACCGGGCGTACGAGAGCCTGGGCTGTCACGTCGTGGCGATGGTCGTCAACCGGGTGGCGGCCGAGGACCGGGACCACATCGCCGAGCGCCTGGCCGCCCGGATGCCGGTGCCCTGCTACGTGCTGCCGGACGACAAGTCGCTCTCCGCGCCGACCGTCGCCGAGATCACCCGGGCGCTCGGCGGCGAGGTGCTGCTGGGCGACGAGGCCGGGCTGGCGCGCGACGCGGTGGACTTCGTCTTCGGCGGCGCGATGCTGCCGAACTTCCTCAACGCGCTGACCCCCGGCTGCCTGGTGGTCACCCCCGGGGACCGCTCCGACCTGGTCGTCGGCGCGCTGGCCGCGCACACCTCCGGCACCCCGCCGATCGCCGGCGTGTTGCTGACGCTCAACGAGCGGCCGACGCCGGCCGTCCTGGCGCTGGCCTCGAAGCTCGCTCCGGGCACCCCGGTGGTCTCGGTCGCCGGCAACAGCTTCCCCACGGCCGCCGAACTCTTCTCGCTGCAGAGCCGGTTGAACTCGGCGACCCCCCGCAAGCTGGAGACCGCGCTCGGCCTGTTCGAGCGGCACGTGGACACCGCCGAACTGCGCGACCTGCTGTCGGTGGCACGCTCCGAGCGCGTCACCCCGATGATGTTCGAGCACGAGCTGCTGGAGCGGGCCCGCTCCGAGCGCCGCCGCGTGGTGCTGCCCGAGGGCACCGAGGAGCGCGTGCTGCGCGCGGCGGACGTGGTGCTGCGGCGCGGGGTCTGTGACCTGACCCTGCTCGGCGAGGAGCCGGCGATCCTGAAGAAGGCCGCCGACCTGGGCATCGACATCTCGGGTGCCCAGCTGATCGACCCGGCGACCTCTCCCCTGCGGGAACGATTCGCCGAGTACTACGCCCAGGTACGCGCCCACAAGGGCATGACCGTCGAGCTGGCCCACGACGTGGTCACCGACGTCAACTACTTCGGCACCCTGATGGTCCAGGAGGGCCTGGCCGACGGCATGGTCTCCGGTTCGGTGCACTCCACCGCCGCGACCATCCGCCCCGCCTTCGAGATCATCAAGACCAAGCCCGACGCCTCCATCGTGTCCTCGGTCTTCTTCATGTGCCTGGCCGACAAGGTCCTCGTCTACGGGGACTGCGCGGTCAACCCGGACCCGGGCGCCGAGCAGCTCGCGGACATCGCCGTCCAGTCCGCCGCCACCGCCGCCGCCTTCGGCGTCGAGCCGAGGATCGCGATGCTCTCGTACTCCACCGGCACCTCCGGCTCCGGAGCGGACGTCGACAAGGTCCGCAAGGCCACCGAGATCGTCCGCGAGCGTCACCCCGACCTGCTGATCGAGGGTCCGATCCAGTACGACGCCGCCGTGGAACCCTCGGTCGCCGCGACCAAACTGCCCGAGTCGGAGGTGGCCGGCCGCGCGAGCGTGCTGATCTTCCCCGACCTCAACACGGGCAACAACACGTACAAGGCCGTACAGCGCTCGGCGGGCGCCGTCGCGGTCGGTCCGGTCCTCCAGGGTCTGCGCAAGCCGGTCAACGACCTCTCGCGCGGCGCCCTCGTGCAGGACATCGTCACCACGGTGGCGATCACCGCGATCCAGGCCCAGACGAAGCAGTCCGCCGGCTGATCCCGCGCGCCGGCACCCCCGACCCCCACACACGAGAAGGCACCGCATCCGTGACCGCATCGCGCGTACTCGTCCTCAACTCCGGCTCCTCGTCGGTGAAGTACCAGCTCCTCGACATGGCGGACTCCGGCCGTCTCGCCGTCGGGCTGGTGGAGCGGATCGGGGAGGAGACCTCGCGGCTGGTCCACGAACCGCTCACCGGCCCCGGCGCCGCCGGCGGCAAGCGCGAGCGGGTGGGCGCGATCGCCGACCACGAGACCGCCCTGCGGGCGGTGGCCGAGGAGCTGGCCGCCGACGGCCTGGGGCTGGACTCCCCCGAACTCGCGGCCGTGGGGCACCGGGTCGTGCACGGCGGGACCAGGTTCACCCGCCCGACGGTGATCGACGACGAGGTGCTGGCGGAGATCCGCAGCCTGATCCCGCTCGCCCCGCTGCACAATCCGGCGAACGTGACCGGCATCGAGGTGGCCCGCTCGCTGCGCGGCGACCTGCCGCAGGTGGCGGTCTTCGACACCGCCTTCCACTCGACGATGCCGGAGCACGTGGCCCGGTACGCGATCGACGCCGCGACGGCGGACAAGTACTCCATCCGGCGGTACGGCTTCCACGGCACCTCCCACGCCTACGTCTCGCGGGCCACGGCGGAGCTCCTCGGCAGGCCGGTGGAGGACGTGAACGTGATCGTGCTGCACCTGGGCAACGGCGCCTCGGCCTCGGCGGTGCGGGGCGGGGTGTGCGTGGAGACCTCCATGGGGCTGACCCCGCTGGAGGGTCTGGTCATGGGAACCCGGTCCGGCGACCTGGATCCGGCCGTGATCTTCCACCTGGCGCGGGTAGGCGGCCTCTCGGTGGATGAGATCGATTCGCTCCTGAACAAGAAGAGCGGTCTGCTGGGCATGTGCGGCGACAACGACATGCGCGAGGTGCTGCGGCGCGCGGGCGAGGGCGACGAGGCGGCGGCGACCGCCTTCGCCGCCTACGTCCACCGTCTGAAGAAGTACATCGGCGCCTACTCGGCCGTGCTCGGCCGGGTGGACGCGGTGGCGTTCACGGCGGGGGTGGGCGAGAACGCCCACCAGGTCCGGGAGGCCGCGGTCGACGGGCTGGCCGAACTGGGCCTCGCGCTCGACCTGGAGGCCAATGCGGCGCGCTCCTGCGAGCCGCGCCTGATCTCGACGGAGTACGCCCGGGTGGCCGTGGTCGTGGTCCCGACGGACGAGGAACTGGAGATCGCCGCCCAGACGTACGCGCTGGTTACTCAGTAGTCACTTGGACTTTCCACCAGACGGAATATTCCGCTGCGAAACAAACCGGATAGGATCCGCTTCATGCGCCGTTCCAAAATCGTCTGCACCCTGGGCCCCGCCGTCGACTCGTATGAGCAGCTGAAAGCGCTCATCGAGGCAGGCATGAACGTGGCCCGATTCAACTTCAGCCACGGATCCCAGGCGGAACACCAGGAGCGGTACGACCGCGTCCGGAAGGTCTCCGAGGACACCGGGCGTGCCGTCGGCGTCCTCGCCGACCTCCAAGGTCCCAAGATCCGCCTGGAGACCTTCGCCGAGGGTCCCGTCGAGCTGGTGCGCGGTGACGAGTTCACCATCACCACCGAGGACGTCCCGGGCGACAAGTCCATCTGCGGAACCACCTACAAGGGCCTCCCGGGCGACGTCTCCCAGGGCGACCCGATCCTGATCAACGACGGCAACGTCGAGCTGCGGGTGACCGCGGTCGAGGGCTCCAAGGTCAAGACCATCGTCATCGAGGGCGGTGTCATCTCGGACCACAAGGGCATCAACCTGCCGGGTGCCGCGGTCAACGTCCCCGCCCTGTCGGAGAAGGACGTCGACGACCTGCGCTTCGCGCTGCGGATGGGCTGCGACATGGTCGCCCTGTCCTTCGTCCGCGACGCCAACGACGTCAAGGACGTCCACAAGGTCATGGACGAGGTCGGCCGTCGGGTCCCCGTCATCGCCAAGGTGGAGAAGCCCCAGGCCGTCGAGAACATGGCGGCCGTGGTGGACGCCTTCGACGCCGTCATGGTGGCCCGTGGCGACCTGGCCGTCGAGTACCCGCTCGAAAAGGTCCCGATGGTCCAGAAGCGGCTCATCGAGATGTGCCGCCGCAACGCCAAGCCGGTGATCGTCGCGACCCAGATGATGGAGTCGATGATCACCAACTCGCGCCCGACGCGCGCCGAGGCCTCCGACGTCGCCAACGCCATCCTCGACGGCGCTGACGCGGTCATGCTGTCCGCCGAATCCTCGGTGGGCGCCTACCCGATCGAGACCGTCAAGACGATGTCGAAGATCGTCACGGCGGCCGAGGAGGAGCTGCTCTCCAAGGGCCTCCAGCCGCTGGTCCCGGGCAAGAAGCCCCGCACCCAGGGCGGCGCCGTCGCCCGCGCGGCCTGCGAGATCGCCGACTTCCTCGACGCGAAGGCGCTCGTCGCCTTCACCCAGTCCGGCGACACGGCCCGCCGCCTGTCGCGCTACCGCGCGTGCCAGCCGATCCTGGCCTTCACCACCGACACCGGCACCCGCAATCAGCTCACGCTGAGCTGGGGCGTCGAGTCGTACGTGGTCCCGCACGTGGACAACACCGACGCGATGGTCGACCTCGTGGACGCGGAGCTGCTGAAGCTCAACCGCTACCACCCGGGCGACTCGATGATCATCACGGCCGGCTCCCCTCCCGGCGTCCCGGGCACGACCAACATGGTCCGCGTCCACCACCTGGGCGGCGACGACTCCCGCGCCTGACCCGCACGGCGCGACCCGTCGCGCGACTCTGCCGCACAGAGACCGAGGGCGGCACCCCGATCCACACCGGGGTGCCGCCCTCGGTGCGTCGCGGGGCGGTGGAGCGCGAAGACTCAGGACGTTCTACCTGGTGAGGCAGAGCGACTACGTACGCATCGATGTTCCCGGTTCAGAGGACTTCTTGACCTTCCAGGTCGTGGGACGCCCCGAACGTCCCGCGAATCTTGACGACGACGAAGAGTTCGCCATGAGCTCCTATGGCCGACTCTTCCTCGATGAGGACGTGTCCTCCTTCGCGCTCACCCGGATCCGATGTCTCGTCAGCGACGGCCGGCGCCCTTCCGAGGAACTCGTCAAGTGCATCGAGTTCGAATTCGAGCACTCGTCGCACCTGTTCGCCGACCCGCGGAACTTCTTCGGCATCCGCTTGGCGGGAAGCGGTGCGTACGACGACTGGAAGGCCTACTCACAGCGTCCGGACATGCCGTTCGGCTCGCTCCGGGAAGCCGTCTGGACGCCTGACAGCTGACGACCCGGCCGGTCAGGCGACGACGAAGCTCCCGGCAGCAGAGGCTGCCGGGAGCTTCGTGTGTGCGGGGGTTCTACTCCGGCGGGCCGACGTAGTTCTTGAGGCCCGGGACCGTGAGGTTGCCGCCGAACTGGCCGGCCTGGACGACCTTGACGTTCGTGAAGAACGCGAAGGGGACGTTCAGGGGCGGCGGGCTGTTCGGGGTGAACTCGATCGGGATCAGGCCGAAGAGGTTCCCCTTGAGGCTCTCGGTGTACATCGTCACCGTGCCGCCGCGGATCGTGGACGTGGAGCCCGGACGCGACTTCAGGTGGGCGACGTTCCCCTCCTTGCCGACGGTCTGGTACAGGTCCTTGATGTCCAGGGAGTCCGCCGTGAACTTCAGGACCTTCTTGACCTTGCCGCCCGCCGTCTTCACCTCGACGATGCCCGCGTAGTCCAGGCCGTAGAGGGTCAGTCGGGAGCTGTCGAGGTACCAGGGCTCGTCGGGCAGGAGCGGGATGCCCGGCTCCAGCTTGGCGTCGGCCAGTGCCTTGGCGTCGAGGGTCGGGCAGGGGAAGGGTTCCTTCCCGTCCGCGTCCTTGGTCGCCGAGGTGGAGGGAGAAGGGGACGGCGAGGTCTTGTCCTCGTCCTCCTCGGATTCCGCCTTGTCCTTGTCCTTGTCGGCCTTGTCCTTGTCGGCCTTGTCCTTGTCGGTGGCCTTGCCCGTCTCGTCCTTGGGGGACTTGGCGGTGTCCTTGACGTCCTGGGGCAGTTCCTCGACCTTGGCGCCGGCCTGCTTGGCTGCCTCGCGGATCGCGTCCGCCGACGGGTCGGGCTTGGGTGCGGTGGACGTGGTGGGCGCCGGGGTGGCCGGCTTCTGCGCACCCTGGAGGGGCTTGCCGAGCTCGTCGAAGAAGTCCTTGACCTTGTCGCCGACGCCCAGCGGGTCGAGCGGGTTCGTGGGCTTGGCCGCCGAGGCGGAAGGCGACGGGGAGGCGCTCGTGGACGGGGTGGCCGCCGGAGTGCTCTTCGTCTTCTCGGGCGTGGTGGGCTTGGACGCGGACGGCTTCGTACCGGGCTTCGGTGCCACCGCGCTCGCCCCGGGCGAGGGAGTCGCGCTCGGCGATGTGCTCGCGCTCGGCGAAGGCGACTTGGACGCGGAGGGCGAAGCCGATTCCGCGGGCTCGTCGGACCGTGTCACACACGGACCGGGCGCGAAGGGGATGTCCTTGTCGTCGGCCAGGGCCAGCTTGGGGGCCATGCCCATTCCGACGAACACTGCGGTCGGCATGGCCGCCAGTGCCATCGTCTTGCCGACGGGTATCTGGAACTTGGTCAGCAGCGACTTCCTGGGCGCCGCGTGTCGCGGGCCTCTTCTTTCACGGGACTCCGCATCCGGGGTCTCACCCCGCTGCGTCTCGTCACCCCGCACTGTTCCTCCCGCCATCGGCGTGGGCAGTCGTCTCGGTCGCGTAAGCCGTTTCCGTGTCGCGGGGACCGGGGATCCCGAGCGGGCCATCGGCGAACGCGTCCGCCTTGGCCGCCGCCGCATCCTGCTCCTCGTCCGGGGTCGCCGGCTTGCCAGGGACCCATGCGAGGGCCAGGGCGCCGCCGATCAGCGAGAACAGGAACCCGAGGAAGAAGCCGCCCAGGTTGGACACCGGCAGGGAGACCAGGGCCAGAAGGATCGAGGCCACCCCGGCGAAGACCCGGATGCCCTGTTGGAACCAGAGGGCCACACCCAGAGTCATCAGCAGGACGCCGATGATCAGCGAGCCCGCACCGGCGGTCGTCGCCATGGCGATCGTGATGTTGCCCAGGCGGAGGTCCGCGTAGGGGAAGTACGCGATCGGGAAGCCCCCGAAGAGAATGAAGACCCCCGCCCAGAAGGGGCGGTGCCCCCGCCAGTCGCGGAAGCGGTGGCGCACCACGGTGAGCCAATGTTCGTCTGTGGAGCGAACCGGGGCCTCGGCGTTCATGGACAACAGCTCCCTGGAAACGGTGGTACGGAAAACCATGTGGCGCCCGGGAGGGCCGGCGACGACATCTGCCGGCCCTCCCGGTCACGCACCGGAACCGACTACTTGACGTCGGAGTCCTTGTAGCAGGGCTCGTCGCCACTGAGCAGGCGCAGCTTGAGGTCCGGCAGCGTGAACGTACCCGCCGTCGTCGCCCAGGCCTTCTGCTTCACGTCAGTCAGCACGGCCTTCTTGGCGCGCTGCGCGAACAGGGCGCCGTTCGCCACCGTGCCGGCCTGCGGCGTGGTGGGGTGTTCCGCGGTGCCGCCCGCCGCGCCGACCGCGACGCCGATGTCCAGACCGGTGAACGTGGCGTCGGTGTCGAGCTCGGCGACGTCCAGGTAGATGTTCTCCGCGACCGCCGGCTTGCCCTTGTTGCCGGTCTGGAGCTTCATCGTGACGTTGCCGATGCCCGGGATCGGGGTGACCAGCGACTGGCACATGTTGGTGATCTCGGCGTGACGGAACCCGGAGATGGTGACCGGGTGCGCCGCGTCCTTGCCGTCGAGGCCCTTGCCCTTGGCGACGCTGCCGTACTGGATGAGGTCATCACCGTCGAGCTTGTCGGCCGAGACCTTGAAGTCCTGGCCCGAGACGCTGAAGGACGCCGCGAGGGCACCCTGCGCCAGACCCACACCGACCGCGGCCGTGGCCGCGATGCTCGGCACCATGACGAGAGCGAAGCGCTTCCATCTGGTCCCACCACGAACCTGAGAACTCATTTTCGTTCCTCCTTCTCGGACGTACATCTCCGGTCCGGGCAGTGCCCGTCCTGGGATGGGAGAAGTGCTACGTCCTCGGGAAGAAGCGCGAGCGGCCGAGCCGCGACCAGGCCGCGTCCGTACACAGGCGTTCACCCCCGAGCGACAACCACTGGGCCACGCGTTCGCGCAACCTGGGGGGACAGGCCCTGCCGGTGCGGCAAGTACCCCCCTGTCCCACGGCCGGTGCCACTGCCACAGGCCGACTCGGTGGGGACCCTCCACCGCGGCTCCGGATGAGCGGCTCTGCGGGAAGGACCGAGCGTGGCCGATCGTGGTCCATTCACGGCCGGGGCACAAGGGGGTTCGTTACTGGCGGGTAACGGCTGGATAACCGGAGTGAGGCCCACTGTCGTCGGGGGGCAACACAGGGTGTTACCCAGGGCCACGACAAACAGGGAACGAGCGAACCAACCGGACAGTTCACGGGGTTCGACTTACTGCGAGTAACAGCAGCCGCGATTGCCAAGTTTTGGCAAAGCGCGGCCGCTGTTTCTCTATCTGTCAACAAATCATCGGCGGGCCGGCCATGCCCGGGGATGCCCCCGGACCGGCCCCGGACCGCTTCCGGACCGGGTCTAGAAGAGCACCCGCGCGAGCGCCGTCCGGGCCGCCGAGACCCGGGGGTCGTCCGCCCCGATGACCTCGAACAGTTCCAGCAGCCTCAGTCGTACCGTGTCCCGGTCGTCACCGAACGTCACCCGCACGGTGTCCACCAGGCGACCGAAGGCGTCCTCCACGTGACCGCCGACCAGGTCCAGGTCGGCGGCGGCGATCTGCGCCGCCGGGTCCTTCGGGTTCTCGGCGGCCGCGCTGCGCACCGTCTGCGGGTTCATGTCCTGGACCCGGACGAGGAGCTCCGCCTGCGCCAGGCCCAGCTTGGCCTCGGTGTTGGCCGGGGCGTCGACCAGTACGTTCTTGTACGCCTGCACCGCGCCGGCCAGGTCGCCCGCGTCGAGCGCGACGACCGCCGCCTCCAGCAGGGCGTCGTACGGGCCGACGGGCTCGGCGGTCTCGACCGGGGCCCCTTCGGCGCTCGGGTCGACCTGGATTCCGATGAGACCGAAGCGCTCCTCCGCGACCTGGACGAGCTGGGCCAGGGTCTCGCGGATCTGCTGCTCGGGGGCCGCGCCCTGGAACAGGGGCAGCACTTGGCCGGCGACGACGGCGAAGACGGCCGGGATGCCTTGGATGCCGAACTGCTGCATGAGCAGCTGGTTGGCGTCGACGTCCACCTTGGCCAGGACGAGGCGGCCGTTCGCCTCGACGGTCAACCGCTCCAGGAGCGGGCTGAGCTGCTTGCACGGCTCACACCACTCGGCCCAGAAGTCGAGGACGACGGGCACCTGGTCGGAAAGCTGGATGACATCGCGGTCGAAACCGGCCTCGTCTACGTCGATGACGAGCGCGGACGGCGGTACGGCGCCGGTGGGCGCGGCGTCCGCGCCGGCGCCGCCCTGGCGGTTCGCCTCGGCGCGCGCCTGCTCGGCCTTCGCCTTGGCTTCGCCGGCGGCCTTCACCGCGGCGAGGTCGACGACGCCGCTCATGGACATGTTTCTGGGCTGCATGCGTACATCCTCCCCCGTGTGCGCGCGCCGACGAAAAAGATCGGACAAGATCGCGTGAGGAATTCCCGCGCGCGCCCGATCGGTGTTACCCGAGGTGTCGGTGATGCCTGTGTTACCCGTGTTGCTGCTCCAGCGCTGACGCGACGGAGCAGCACCCGTACTGCGTTGGTGTTGCGTTGTTCCCCTGAGGTCGGCACCAGGTCCCCACCCGGCGCCCGTAGCCTTCGCGTGGTTGTCGCTCTTACGCTACGAGCCGTAGCGTAACTCCCCCCGGCCTCCGGCGCCCCGTGATCTGAACCACAGTGAACGGGCCCCCGACGGTTCACCTACTGGCGGGTATGGTCACCGCCATGCGCAACCCCAGCCCCGGCACCAGCCCCCCGCACGGCCGCACCGGCCGCCCCCGCAGCGCGGCGGCGGACGAGGCGATCCTTGCCGCGACGCGGGACGCGCTGGTCGAGCTGGGCTGGTCGAAGCTGACGATGGGCGACGTCTCGGCGCGCGCCGGCGTCGCGAAGACCACCCTGTACCGGCGTTGGGCGAACAAGAACGAGCTGGTGGTCGACGCGGTCGCGGAGCTCTTCGACGCGCTCGAACTGCCCGACCGGGGCTCGCTGGAAGCCGACATCGAGTACGTGGTGCTGCGCTTCGCGGAGCTGCTGCGGCGGCCGGAGGCCCGTACCGCGCTGATGGCGGTGGTCGCCGAGTCCACCCGGGACGAGGCCCTGCGGGACCGGATCCGGTCGGCGATCGTGGACCGGCAGAAACGTCTCGTCGTCCTGGGTCGCGAGCGCGCCCAGGCGCGCGGCGAACTCCCCTACGAGGAGGACGAGTCCCTGGCGAACCACACCACGGACCTGATCTTCGACGTGATCGCCGGCACGGTGGTGCACCGGGCCCTGGTCAGCTCCGAGCCGGTGGACGAGCTCTGGGTGGCCACCTTCACCGCCCTGCTGATGCACGGCCTCCTGGGCGCGGCGCCGGCCTGAGCGGGGAGGAACCCCACCCCTGGGCCGGCCCGAGCCACGGCCGCGGCCGAAGCCGCGCCCCACGCGAAAGCCGGCCGCGGCGCCTCCTTGCGGGGGCGCCACGACCGGCCGTCACGGGCGTGGGGAGCACGTGCCGATCAGGGATCAGAAGCCGGGCGGCTCGGTGTACGTGCCCCACTCGTCCCGCAGGACGTTGCAGATCTCGCCCATGGTGGCCTCGGCCCGCACCGCGTCCAGCATCGCCGGGATCATGTTCGAGCCGTCCCGGGCGGCGGCCAGCATGGTGTCCAGCGAGGCCTTGACCTTGGCGTCGTCCCGACGCCCCTTGCGCGCGGCCAGTTCCTCGACCTGTACGCGCTCCACCTCGTGGCTGACCCGGAGGATCTCCAGGTCACCGGTGACCGATCCGTGGTGGACGTTGACGCCGACGACCCGCTTGTCGCCCTTCTCCAGGGACCGTTGGTAGGTGAAGGCCGATTCGGCGATCTCGCCGGTGAACCAGCCGTCCTCGATGCCGCGCAGGATGCCCGAGGTGATCGGCCCGATGGGGTGCCGGCCGTCCGGATGGGCGCGCAGTCCGCGCTCCTTGATCTGGTCGAAGATCTTCTCGGCGTCGGCCTCGATGCGGTCGGTGAGCTGCTCGACGTACCAGGAACCGCCCAGCGGGTCGGCCACGTTGGCCACGCCGGTCTCCTCCATCAGCACCTGCTGCGTGCGCAGGGCGATCTCGGCGGCCTGCTCGCTCGGCAGGGCGAGGGTCTCGTCGAGGGCGTTGGTGTGCAGCGAGTTGGTGCCGCCGAGGACGGCCGCGAGGGCCTCCACGGCGGTCCGCACGACGTTGTTGTAGGGCTGCTGGGCCGTGAGGGAGACGCCGGCGGTCTGGGTGTGGAAGCGCAGCCACATGGTCTTGTCGGACTGGGCGCCGTAGACCTCCTTCATCCAGCGGGCCCAGATCCTGCGGGCGGCGCGGAACTTGGCGATCTCCTCGAAGAAGTCGAGGTGCGCGTCGAAGAAGAAGGAGAGACCGGACGCGAAGTGGTCCACGTCCAGACCGCGGGACAGGCCCAACTCCACGTAGCCGAAGCCGTCGGCGAGGGTGTAGGCGAGCTCCTGCGCGGCCGTGGCGCCGGCCTCGCGGATGTGGTAGCCCGAGACGGACAGCGGCTTGTAGGCCGGGATGCCGTTCGCGCAGTACTCCATGAGGTCGCCGATGAGGCGCAGGTGCGGCTCGGGTTCGAAGAGCCACTCCTTCTGGGCGATGTACTCCTTGAAGATGTCGGTCTGGAGCGTGCCGTTGAGCACGGCCGGATCGACGCCCTGGCGCTCGGCGGCGACCAGGTACATGCAGAAGGCGGGAACGGCGGGGCCGCTGATGGTCATCGAGGTGGTGACGTCGCCGAGCGGGATGTCCTTGAACAGGATCTCCATGTCGGCGGCGGAGTCGATGGCCACACCGCAGTGCCCGACCTCGCCGAGGGCGCGGGGGTCGTCGGAGTCGCGTCCCATCAGGGTGGGCATGTCGAAGGCGACGGAGAGCCCGCCGCCGCCGGCGGCCAGGATCATCTTGTAGCGCTCGTTGGTCTGCTCGGCGTTGCCGAACCCGGCGAACTGCCGGATCGTCCAGGTCCGCCCGCGGTATCCGGTGGCGTGCAGGCCCCGGGTATAGGGGTACTCCCCCGGCCAGCCGATGCGCTCGAACCCCTCGTACGAGTCGCCGGGTCGGGGCCCGTAGACGGGATCGACGGCGTCGCCGGAGAGCGTCGTGAAATCGGCCTCGCGCTTGCGGGCTTTGTCGTACCGGGCCTGCCAGCGACGGCGGCCCTCCTCGATGGCGTCAGCGTCCATACCCATGAATTTACTAGGACGTCCTAGTAAATGTCGATGGCAAACCCCCGGGGAGTCGTCCCGGGGGTGGTCGGCTCGGGCGCGCCGCGAGCCGCACGCCGGCCGGAGGCTAGGCCTTGGCGGTGGTCAGACCGTCTTCGACCAGCGGTTCGACCTCGGCGCGGACCTTGCGCTCGACGAAGAAGGCCGCGAGCGGAATCGTTCCGCTGACCATGACCCAGAGCATCTTGCCGAAGGGCCAGCGGGCCTTGGAGCTCAGGTCGAAGGCGAAGACCAGGTAGATCATGAAGAGCACGCCGTGGGCCTGCGAGACCACGAAGGTCAGGTCGGCGCCCTTGTCGAAGCCGTACTTGAAAACCATGCAGGTGCACAGCACCAGCAGCATCACGGCAGTGACAAAGGCCATCACCCGGTACCGGGTCAGCACGCTTCGTTTCATGGCCACGAGCCTAACCGTCCGTTTTGCGCGATCTTGACGCGGGCCCCGCGAGCGATGCCGCGACCGACGCCGTGATCGGCGCAGTGATCGGCGCAGTGACCGACGCCGTCACCCACGCGTCCCCGTGACGGGAGCTACTTCTCGTCGAAGTCGCCGGCCGACACCCGCAGGGGGCGCAGCAGGGCGAAGATCTCCCCGCACTCCTCGGTGTCGTACGCCCCGAGGCCGAAGTCGATCTCCATCAGGTCCCGGGTCGCGGCCTCGACGACCTCGCGGCCCTTGTCGGTGATCGACGCGAGCGTGCCGCGCCCGTCGTTCGGGTTGGGCCGCTTGGCCACCAGTCCGGAGCGCACCAGCCGGTCCACGGTGTTCGTCACCGAGGTCGGGTGGACCATCAGTCGCTCGCCGATCTTCGACATCGTCAGCTCGCCGGCCTGCGAGAACGTCAGCAGCACGAGGGCCTCGTACCGCGCGAAGGTCAGTCCGTACGGCTTCACCACGGCGTCGACCTCACCGAGCAGGATCTGGTGCGCCCGCATGATCGAGGTGATGGCCGCCATCGACGGCACCGGACCCCAGCGGCGCTCCCACAGTTCGTCGGCGCGGGCGATGGGGTCGAAGGGAAGGCTGAGCGGCTTGGGCATCCACCAGACCCTACCGGGCGGTCATTTGGTGGTCAGCCCCGTCTCATCCCTCGACCCCTCCGCGGCCGGGGCGCAGGCGCGCGATTCGGCCAGCAGGGCCAGGACGACGAGGGTGCCGAGCACCCCCGAGGCGGTGACGACGACGTGGACCGGCAGGAACTCGGCGGCGAGCCCGGCCAGGGCCATGCCGACTCCCTGGAGGGTCATCATCCCGGTCCCGAGCAGGGTCATCGCCCGGCCGCGCAGTTCCTCGGGCACGGCGTCCACGTACATCCGGTCGAGCCCGAGGGTGTACGCGTGCGCCAGCCCGGCCGCCAGGAGTGCCGCGAGGACGACGACGACGCCCGGCCGGACGGCGTACAGCAGGAGCGGCGCCAGGCCGACCGCCGCGAGCGGGGCCACGATCCGCGAACGCGTTCGGGCGGTGAGTACGGAGCCCGCCCAGAGTTCACCCGCGATGGTGCCGACGGGCAGCGCGCACATCAGCAGCCCGAGGGCGACGGTTCCGCCGCCGAGGCCGGCGACGTAGGGGGCGAGCAGCGCCTCGGGTACCACGACGAAGGCCGGCGGCAGCCAGAACAGCAGGGTCAGCACGCGCGTCCGGCGGTGGCGCAAGACGGCCCGCAGGCCGCCGAGGGGGGTGCCGCCGGCGCTCGCGCGGGCGGGGCGGGCCGCCGTGCCGAGGCGCAGCAGGAGCGCGGAGCCCAGGAAGCCGGCGGCGGTGAGCGCGATCGCGCCGCGGGGTGCGAGGACGGTGAGCAGCAGCCCGCCGAGGCCGAAGCCGATGAGTTGGGCGCTCTGCGCGACCATGCGCAGCAGTGACCGGCCGAGGACGAAGACGTCGCCGGCCCCGAGGATGTCGGCGAGGGAGGCGCTGCGGGCGCCCTGGAAGAGGGGTGCGACGAACGACATGGCGCAGCGCAGGGCGAGGAGGCCGGCGACCGGGGTCGCGGGCAGGACCATGGCCGCCGCGCAGGCCGCGCAGACGAGATCGCAGGCCACGAGCACCCTCCGGGCCGGGTACCGGTCGGCGAGCCCGGCGAGCAGGGTGCCGCCGAGGGCGTAGGGGAGGAAGCCGAGGGCGAAGGTGAGCGCGCTCATCAGCGGTGAGCCGGTGAGCCGGTACACGAGGACGGTCAGGGAGATCTCGGCGACGACGACACCGAGCACGGACAGCAGGTGGGCGGCGAAGACGCTCCGGAACTCCCGGACCCGGAAGACGTCCCGGTACCCGGAGTCGGTCGGGGCCGCCGGCTGGTCGTGGGCCGGGGGATCGGCGGCCGCGGGCTGATCGGCGGCCGGTTGGTTGACGGTTGCCATGGGGTCACCCTGGTCGGGGCTAGGCTGCCGGGGCAGGGATTCGTTCCCCGCCGAATCCTCGCGCCCGTCCCGCCGGGAGGCCTTCGGACATCTCGGGAGGCCTCGGGAGTCTCGGAAGGGACCTCGAAGGACCTCGGGAGACCTCGGGAGGGTCGATGCCGTTCCACTACCGGTTCGGTCCGGTGGACCTGCTGCGCTGCCGCTTCTCGATCTCCCCGCGCTGGGAGACGCAGGAGGCGGTCCGGGTCCTGCTGTACCGGCACCGACAGGCCTACCACCTGCCCTGGCTGCGGGGGATCCGCGAGGCGGCGGCCGGCCTGGACCTGCGCCCGCTGTGGCTGCTGATGCCCCACAAGGGGCACAACCCGGACTTTCTCAGCCCGCCGCCGGCCGGCCCGTCGGTGACCTTCGAGGAGGAGCTGGCCCGGGTGCGCGCGGCTGATCCGGGCGCCGCCCGGGAGGATCTGCGGCGCTCCCTGGTGTGTACGCCCGGCGCCGCGGAGAGCGACATCGGGCAGCGGCTGCTCGCGGACCCGGAGCGGGCCGTGCGGGAGTTGGCGGATCTCCTGGAGCTGGCCTGGACGGTCCTGGTCGCCCCGCACTGGCCGAGGCTGCGGGCCCTGCTGGAGGCGGACGTCCTCTTCCACTCCCGCAGGCTCGCGGCGGGCGGGCTGGAGGCCCTCTTCGACGGGCTCCACCCGGACCTGCGGTGGTCCGGGGACACCCTCGTCATCGACCGGCGCACGCACCACGACCGCTCGCTCGACGGCCAGGGCCTGCTGCTGATGCCGAGCGCGTTCGTCTGGCCGGAGGTGGTCGGGGGCTACGACCCGCCGTGGCAGCCGACGGTGGTGTACCCGGCCCGGGGCATCGGCGCCCTGTGGGCGGCCACGGACGGTCCGACGCCGCGGGCCCTCGTCCGGCTGCTGGGGCGGGCCCGGGCCGAGATCCTGCGCGCCCTGGAGGAGCCCGCCTCCACCTCGGCGTTGGCCGCCCGCCTCCGCCTGGCGCCGTCCACGGTCTCGGCCCACCTCAAGACCCTCCAGTCGGCGGGGCTGCTCCTCTCCTCCCGCCACGGCCACCGGGTCCTCTACGAACGCACCCCCCTGGCCATCGCGTTGGCGACGGGCACCGACCCCGTGAGCGGACCCTCCGCGCCCTGACCGTGCGGCGGCCGTACGGGCGGGGCGCGCGCCGGCCGTACGGGGAGCCGCGCCGGCCCCGGCGGACACGCGAAAGCGCCCCCGGCCCGATCGGCCGGAGGCGCTTCGAAGGATGCGGGGAGGTCAGCCCTCGGAGCCGGCCGCGAGGTGCCGCTCGACGGTCTCCACCTTGGAGGTCATCCCGTCGCTGACCCCGGGACGGATGTCGGCCTTGAGGATGAAGGAGACCCGGGGCGCCCGCGCCTCCACGGCGGCGACGGCGCGCTTCACCACGTCCATGACCTCGTCCCAGGGACCTTCCACCGTGGTGAACATCGCGTCGGTGCGGTTCGGCAGCCCGGACTCCCGTACGACACGGACCGCGTCGGCCACGTACTCGCCGACCTCCTCGCCCACCCCGAGCGGGGTCACGGAGAACGCGACGATCATGCGCGGGCCGCCTCGCGCGCCCGCGCGGCCAGGACGCTGTCGGCCTCGTCGCGCTTGAGCAGCCGGTCCCCGTACAGCCCGCCGAACGGCAGCAGCGCCAGCAGGAAGAACAGGGCCACCTTCTTCAGCGGCCACTTCGCCTTGTTCCAGACGTCGAGCAGGAAGACCGCGTAGATGACGAAGAGGATGCCGTGCAGAATGCCCAGCGGCATCATCAGGTAGTCGATGTCGGAGACCCGGCTCAGCAGCGAGCCGAAGATCAGCAGGGCCGGGAACGACAGTGCCTCCGGTACGGAGATGAGGCGCAGCCGGTGCAGGGCGGAAGCGGTCTTGATGTCCACGTGGAACCTTCGCGGGAGGAGGCCGGGGGTCCTTCCCAGTGTCTCAGCTGCCCCGGGGGATCTTGACCGGGGTACCCGGGAACGACCGGGTGTGGCGGATATCGGCCACGAAGCCCTGTTCGGTCCCGCCCTCTGCGGATAACGTCTTCCCGTGGCTCAGTTCCGACTCCAAGGCAGCAAGGTGCTCGCCGTCGACCTGACCGGGGACGCCGTCAAAGCGAAAAACGGCTCCATGGTCGCGTACGACGGCCAGATGGCCTTCAAGAAGATGACCGGCGGTGGCGAAGGCCTGCGCGGGATGGTGACCCGCCGGCTGACCGGCGAACAGATGACGGTGATGGAGGTCCAAGGGCAGGGCACCTGCTTCTTCGCCGACCGCGCGAGCGAGATCAATCTGGTCGACCTGCGCGGCGAGAAGCTCCATGTGGAGTCCAGCAACCTGCTGTGCGCCGACGCCGGTCTGCGCACCGGCACCACCTTCACCGGCCTGCGCGGCGCGACGTCGGGCAACGGCCTGTTCACCACGACCGTGGAGGGCTCCGGCCAGGCCGCGATCACGTCCGACGGTCCGGCGGTGGTGCTGCGCGTCAGTGCCCAGTACCCGCTGTCGGTCGACCCGGGCGCTTACGTCGCGCACACCGGGAACCTCCGGCAGTCCTTCCAGTCGGGCGTGAACTTCCGCACGCTGATCGGCGAGGGCTCGGGCGAGGCGTTCCAGATCCGCTTCGAGGGCGAGGGCCTGGTGTACGTGCAGCCCAGCGAGCGCAACACCGTCGGGGGCGACGTCTGATGCCGTTCCGTGAGATCAACTCCAAGATGGTCGAGGCCCAGGTCGTCCCCGGGCAGAAGATGTACAGCCAGCGCGGCGCGATGCTCGCGTACCGGGGCGAGGTCTCCTTCACCCCGAGCCTGACCGGTGGTCAGGGCGGGGTCATGGGCATGATCGGCCGCCGGGTGGCGAACGAACAGACCCCGCTGATGTCGGTCGAGGGCAGCGGCACCGTGATGTTCGGCCACGGCGGCCACCACATCCAGGTGATCAACCTGTCCGGCGAGACCCTGTACGTGGAGGCGGACCGGCTGCTCGCCTTCGACGGCACCCTCCGGCAGGGGACGATGTTCATGGGCTCGCAGGGCGGCGTCATGGGCATGGTGCGCGGCCAGGTGTCCGGCCAGGGCCTGTTCACCACCACCCTCAAGGGACACGGATCCGTCGCCGTCATGGCGCACGGCGGGGTCATCGAGTTGCCCATCACCCCGAACCGGCCGGTCCACGTCGACCCGCAGGCGTACGTGGCCCACCACGGGGACGTCAGGAACAAGCTCTCCACGGCGCTCGGCTGGCGCGACATGGTGGGGCGCGGATCGGGCGAGGCGTTCCAGTTGGAGCTGTCGGGCCAGGGCGCGGTGTACGTACAGGCCTCGGAGGAGAAGCTGTGAACTTTGGCCCCGTGACCGGCGGCCCGGGAGGTCCGACGGTCTTCGACCCGCACACGCTGCCCTCCGACGACAACGTGAACGCGTACACCTTCTGCGTGGAGCTCAAGGGGAGCCAGTGGTTCCTGCAGAAGGGCAAGATGATCTCGTACTACGGGAGCATCGAGTTCAACGGCATCGGCAACGGCCGCTTCGACCGGCTGCTGCGCACGAGCTTCCACTCGCCGCTGCACGCCGCGGCCTGGGTGGTGGCCGAGGGCCAGGGCAAGATGCTGCTGGCCGACCGGGCCTTCGACGTGAACTCGTACGACCTGGACAACGGCAACCTGACGATCCGGTCGGGCAACCTGCTGGCGTACCAGCCGACGCTGGCGCTGAAGCAGTCGATCGTGCCGGGGTTCCTGACGCTGATCGGCACCGGGAAGTTCGTGGCCGCGTCCAACGGGCCGGTGGTGTTCATGGAGCCTCCCCTGCGGGTGGACCCGCAGGCACTGGTGGGCTGGGCGGACTGCCCCTCGCCCTGCCACCACTACGACCACGGCTACATGTCGGGCGTGATCGGCGGTCTGCGTTCACTGACGGGCATCGGGGGCTCCTCGGGCGAGGAGCACCAGTTCGAGTTCGTGGGGGCGGGCACGGTGCTGCTCCAGTCGTCGGAGACGCTGATGGCGGAGCAGGCGGTCGGCGCGGTCGGCGCCGGCGCGGCGACGGGCAACGCGCAGGGCGTTCCCGGGGCCGGCCAGGGGCCGCTCGGCCAGGTCGGCGTGCCGCGGATGCCCGGACAGCTGGGTGATCTGCAGAGGCGCTTCGGGCTGTGATCTCGTACTGCGATCGTCCTATTTTTGTACGCAATTCAACTTTTTAGGTAGAGTTCAGTCATGGAGACCATGGAGACCGAGACGGCCACGCGCTGGCTCACCGACGCCGAACAGTGCGCCTGGCGCACCCACCTGGACGTCAGCAGGCTGCTGATGCACCAGCTGGAAAAGGATCTCCAGCCCTTCGGGCTCACCAACAACGACTACGAGATCCTCGTGAACCTCTCCGAGTCGGAGGATCACCGGATGCGCATGAGCGACCTCGCGACCGCGACCCTGCAGTCCAAGAGCCGGCTCTCCCACCAGATCACCCGAATGGAGGCGGCCGGGCTGGTCCGCCGGGTGAACTGCGAGTCCGACCGCCGCGGCCTGTTCGCGGTCCTCACGGACGAGGGCATGGAGACCATGCGCAAGGTCGCCCCGCACCACGTGGCGTCCGTGCGGGCGCACTTCATCGACCTGCTGCCGCCGGCCGCCCTGGCGGCGCTGCGCGAGTCCCTGCGACCCGTGGCGGAGCACCTTCGGGACAACCGCGGCAAGGGCTGACGGCACTCCCCGCGCCGGAACGGGCGATCGATCGGAGAATGGTCGACATCGCCCGCCGGTCCGCCCGCCGAGCAACCGTAGGCGCTCGGACCGGCCCGAGGAGGTACTGCCCATGAAGCGCAACGTGATCATCTCCGCGGCCGCGGCCGCCGTCCTGACGGTCGGCGGTCCGACCGCGGCGGCCCTCGCCGCCACCGGCGACACGGCCCGGACCACGACCACGGCCACCGCCGCCCGCGCCGACGTGACCGCCGAGAGCGCGAGCGACGCGGCCCTCAAGCACTACCCGGGTGTCGTCGAGTCCCTCGACAAGGACGGTGCCGTCTGGCACGTCAACGTGATCGCCAAGAACGGCAAGAACGCCGAGGTGGAGGTCAGCACCGCCGGCAAGGCCACCACCCGCGACACGGACAACGACAACAACGGCAACGAGTACGCGCCCCTGATCGCCGCGAAGGTCAACGCCAAGAAGGCGATGGTGGCGGCCCTCGCCGCCAACAAGGGCGCCGTCGTCTGGTCCGTCGACTGGGACGACGACGACGACAACGGCAGCACCTACTGGGACGTCGAGGTCAAGGCGAAGGACGGCACGACCAAGCACGTCCACGTCGACCCCACGTCGGGGAAGGTCACCGCGTCCTCGTCGGACTCGAACGACAACGACGACGACAACAACTAGGACCCGCGCCACGACACGACGAGGGCCGCGCCCCGGCTCGGGGGCGCGGCCCTCTTCGTGTGCGTTCAGGCGTACGGACGGTCAGGCGTTGGGACGCTTGCCGTGGTTCGCCTTCTTCTTCCTGCGGGCTCGCTTCTTGTTTCCGCGCTTCGCCATGACACCACTCCCTTACAGGGGATCTTTCGGCCATTCCGGGCGATTGCCAGTTTAGGTTCGCCCCGGGGAGTCCGCATCGGTCAGCGTCGCCAACAGGGCGTCCGAGGCCGCGTACGGGTCCAGCTCCCCCACGGCCACCCGGGCCGCGAGCGCGTCCAGACGGGCGTCCCCGCGCAGATCGGCCATCCGAGCACGCAGGGCCGTCACGGCGATGGTCTCCACCTCGCGGGCGGCGCGGGCCGTGCGGCGCTCGGCCAGCACACCGCGCTCGTCCATCCAGGCACGGTGCTTCTCCAGCGCCTCGACCAGCTCGTCGATGCCCTGGCCCCGCGCGGCGACCGTCTTGACGATCGGCGGCCGCCAGTCGCCCTTGCCGCGGGACTCCCCCAGGCTGAGCATGTGGTTCAGCTCCCGGGCGGTCGCGTCGGCGCCGTCCCGGTCAGCCTTGTTGACCACGTACACGTCGCCGATCTCCAGGATGCCCGCCTTCGCGGCCTGGATCCCGTCGCCCATGCCGGGTGCCAGCAGCACCACCGAGGTGTCGGCCTGCGAGGCGATCTCCACCTCCGACTGCCCGACCCCGACCGTCTCGACCAGGATCACCTCGCACCCGGCGGCGTCCAGCACCCGGATCGCCTGCGGCGCCGCCCAGGCGAGCCCGCCCAGGTGGCCGCGGGTGGCCATGGAGCGGATGTAGACACCCGGGTCGGAGGCGTGGTCCGACATCCGCACCCGGTCGCCGAGCAGCGCGCCCCCGCTGAAGGGCGAGGACGGGTCCACGGCGAGCACCCCGACGCGCTTGCCGGCCTTCCGGTACGCCGTGACGAGCGCCGAGGTGGACGTGGACTTGCCCACGCCCGGGGAGCCGGTGAGCCCCACCACGTACGCCCCGCCGGTGAGCGGGGCCAGGGCGGCCATCACCTCGCGCAAGTGCGGGGACGCCCCCTCGACCAGTGAGATCAGCCGGGCCACGGCCCGGGGGCGGCCTTCTCGGGCCTGGGCCACCAGCGTGGGGACGTCCACCGTCGTCATCCTCGCGACACCTACGCCTTCGCGCCGGGCACGCGCACGATCAGGGCGTCGCCCTGGCCGCCGCCGCCGCACAGGGCCGCCGCGCCGACACCGCCGCCGCGCCGGGCCAGTTCCAGGGCCAGGTGCAGCACGACGCGGGCGCCGGACATGCCGATCGGGTGTCCCAGGGCAATGGCGCCGCCGTTGACGTTCACCTTTTCCGGGGTCACGCCGAGGTCCTTCATTGACTGCACGGCGACCGCCGCGAAGGCCTCGTTGATCTCGATGAGGTCCAGGTCGGAGACCTCCAGGCCCTCCTTCTTCAGGGCGTGCAGGATGGCGTTCGACGGCTGCGACTGGAGCGAGTTGTCCGGTCCCGCCACGTTGCCGTGCGCGCCGATCTCGGCGATCCACTCCAGGCCCAGTTCCTCCGCCTTGGCCTTGCTCATCACGACGACCGCGGCGGCGCCGTCGCTGATCTGCGAGGAGGTGCCGGCGGTGATGGTGCCGTCCTTGGTGAAGGCGGGGCGCAGCTTGCCGAGGGACTCGGCCGTGGTCTCGGCGCGGATGCCCTCGTCCTGCGAGAAGACCACCGGGTCGCCCTTGCGCTGCGGGATCTCGACCGGGGTGATCTCGGCCTCGAAGACGCCGTTCTTCTGCGCGGCGGCGGCCCGCTGGTGCGAGGAGGCGGCGAACGCGTCCTGCGGGGCGCGCTCGATGCCCAGGCGGGTGTTGTGCTTCTCGGTGGACTCGCCCATCGCGATGTTCTCGAAGGCGTCGGTGAGGCCGTCGTACGCCATCGCGTCGAGCATTTCGATGGCGCCGTACTTGAAGCCCTCGCGGGACTTCGGCAGCAGGTGCGGGGCGTTGGTCATCGACTCCTGGCCGCCCGCGACCACGATGTCGAACTCCCCGGCTCGGATGAGCTGGTCGGCGAGCGCGATGGCGTCGAGGCCGGACAGGCACACCTTGTTGATGGTGAGCGCGGGCACGTTCATGGGGATCCCGCCCTTGACGGCGGCCTGTCGGGCGGGGATCTGACCCGCGCCGGCCTGGAGCACCTGGCCCATGATCACGTACTGGACCTGGTCTCCGCTGATCCCGGCCCGCTCCAGCGCGGACTTGATGGCGAAGCCGCCGAGGTCGGCACCCGAGAAGGACTTCAGCGAGCCCAGCAGTCGCCCCATGGGCGTGCGGGCCCCTGCGACGATCACCGAAGTGGTGTTGTTCGTTCCGGACATGATGGCGGATCCCCTTTCAGCGGGGAAGCTGAGGAGTGAACGAGGGTTTACCTGAATGTACTGAGCAGTACCCGCGCAGTCACCGGCCAGTCGGTGTGATCGCTGGCACGTTGCGTGACGCCCCTCCCGAGCTGTGCACTGGTCCCATGCTGACAAGAATCGACCACATCGGGATCGCCTGCTTCGACCTCGACAAGACTGTCGAGTTCTACCGTGCCACGTACGGATTCGAGGTGTTCCACTCCGAGGTCAACGAGGAGCAGGGCGTCCGCGAGGCCATGCTCAAGATCAACGAGACCTCGGACGGAGGGGCCTCGTACCTCCAGCTCCTGGAGCCCACCCGGGAGGACTCCGCGGTCGGCAAGTGGCTCGCCAAGAACGGCGAGGGCGTCCACCACATCGCCTTCGGCACCGAGGACGTCGACGGCGACGCCGAGGCCATCCGCGGCAAGGGCGTCCGCGTCCTGTACGACCAGCCCCGCATCGGCTCCATGGGATCCCGGATCACCTTCCTGCACCCCAAGGACTGCCACGGCGTCCTGACCGAACTGGTCACCTCCGCCCCGGAGGCGGCGGAGGGTCACTGAACCGAGTCGTCGAAGTGGCGCCGGTCGGGACGGTTCGCGCGGGTTTGCGTTGCGTCATGCCGGCCGGCGCGCGGCGTGTTCGCCCAAGGGCTGTTTCCGCTGCCGGAGGGGCCGGCGGGGGCGCCGGCGGGTTCGGACACCGGCCCGGGATCCGTGCGCGTGCGCGAACGCGGCGCCCGTCCGCACGGGTGGCGGCCGGCGTCCACCGCAGGCCGTGATCGACTCCGACCGACTCCGGTCCGTATGTCTGAAGATCTGTTCGTACCCACGGGTACACCCCGCTCCACCCCTGCTGACGGGCGTTCTTCGGGCTTCCAACCAGGCGATGCGCACCCAAGCGCACTGATGTCCCGTTTCTCCGGCCGGTAGAGTGGCCATGGCTCGGCCGGGGTTCGGTGCGGAGACGGGGTCGGGGCCTGTGACCCCTGCCCCGGTATCTGACACCATTCCCCGGGGGCGTCGTTCAGCGGGCGAGCGATGCTCAATTGGGAGTGAGCTTGCGACCAGGGGACGGATGGGACCGCGCTGTGCGGGGCTACGAAAGCCAGGAGAGCCACCAGGCCGAGGTCGACCATCTCTCGCGCTTCGAAGCCGAGATGGAGCGGCTGAAGAAGGAGCGCGGGAAGGCCGTCCAGCACGCCGAGGACCTGGGCTACCAGGTCGAGGTGCTGCGCGCCAAACTCCATGAGGTACGCCGCAATCTCGCGTCCCGCCCCGCCTACGACGGCGCGGACATGGGTTACCAGGCGGAGCAGCTGCTCCGCAATGCCCAGATCCAGGCCGACCAGATGCGCTCCGACGCCGAACGCGAGCTGCGCGACGCCCGGGCCCAGACGCAGCGGATCCTCCAGGAGCACGCCGAACACCAGGCACGGCTCCAGGCCGAACTGCACAGCGAGGCCGTCAACCGCCGCCAGCGCCTCGACCAGGAGCTGAACGAGCGCCGCCAGACCGTCGAGGCGCACGTCAACGAGAACGTCGCCTGGGCCGAGCAGTTGCGCGCCCGTACCGAGTCCCAGGCACGCCGGCTCATGGAGGAGTCCCGCGCCGAGGCCGAGCAGGCGCTGAACGCCGCCCGCGCCGAGGCCGCCCGGCTCGCGGAGGAGGCCCGCCGCCGGCTCACCGCCGACTCCGAGGCCGCCCGTACCGAGGCCGAGAGCACCCTGCTGCGGGCCCGCAAGGAGGCCGAGCGGCTGTTGACCGCCGCCTCCGCGCAGGCACAGGAGGCCACCGAGCACGCCGAACGGCTGCGCAGCACCACCTCCGCCGAGGCCGAGCAGACCCGGCAGCAGACCATGGACCTCGGCCGCGTCGCGGAGTCCCGGGTCCAGGAGGCCGACTCCGCGTTGCGCACCGCGCGCGCCGAGGCGGAGACCCTGCTCGCGGAGGCCAAGGAGAGCGCCGCGCGGCAGCTCGCCTCGGCGGAGTCCGTCAACGAGCAGCGCACCCGCACCGCGAAGGAGCAGGTCGCCCGGCTGGTCGGCGAGGCCACCAAGGAGGCCGAGGTCCTCAAGGGCGAGGCCGAACAGTTGCTGGCCGACGCCCGCGCCGACATGGAGCGGCTGCGCGCCGAGGCCGGGGAGCAGGCCCGCGCCGCCGCCGCCGAGGACACCGCGGCGCAGCTGGCGAAGGCCGCCCGCACGGCCGAGGAAGTACTGAACAAGGCCTCGGAGGACGCCCGGGCCACCACCCGCGCCGCGTCCGAGGAGGCCGAGCGGATCCGCCGCGAGGCCGAGTCCGAGGCCGACCGGCTGCGCGTACAGGCCGCGGCCACGGCCGACGAGCTCAAGGGCGCCGCGAAGGACGACACCGAGGAGTACCGGGCCCGTACGGTCGAACTCCAGGCGGACGCCCGCAGGCTGCGCGGCGAGGCCGAGCAGCTGCGCGCGGAGGCCGTCGCCGAGGGCGAGCGGATCCGCGGCGAGGCCCGCCGCGAGGCGGTCCAGCAGATCGAGGAGGCGGCCCGGACCGCCGAGGAACTGCTGGGCAAGGCCAAGTCGGACGCGGACGAGCTGCGCGGCGGGGCGAGCGCCGAGAGCGAGCGGGTCCGCGGCGAGGCCGTGGAGCGGGCCGGCGCCCTGCGCCGGCAGGCCGAGGAGACACTGGAGCGCACCCGCGCCGAGGCCGAGCGGCTGCGCGCCGAGGCCGAGGAGGAGGCGGAGTCCGTCCGCGCCGAGGCCGACGCGGCGGCGCGGGCGCGGCGCGAGGAGACCGAGCAGGCACTGTCGGCGAAGCGGGCGGAGGCCGACGAGGAACTGGTCCGGCTCCACACGGACGCCGAGAGCCGGTTGACCGCGGCCGAGCAGACGCTGCGCGACGCCCGGACGTCGGCGGAGAACATCCGCCGGGAGACCACGGAGGAGAGCGACCGGCTGCGCGCCGAGTCGGCGGAGCGGATCCGTACCCTCCAGGCCCAGTCGGAGGCGGAGGCCGATCAGCTGCGCACGGACGCGGCGCAGGACGCCGGCCGGGTGCGCGCGGAGGCCGAGCAGGTCGCGGTACGGCTGCGCGGCGAGGCCGAGTCCGAGGCCGAACGGGTGCGTTCGGAGGCGCAGGAGACCGCCGACCGGCTGCGCGCGGAGGCCAAGGCCGCCGCCGAGCGGGTCGCCGCGGAGGCCGCGGAGGCGCTGGCCGCCGCGCAGGAGGAGGCCGCCCGGCGTCGCCGCGAGTCCGAGGAGACGCTGGCGTCGGCGCGCACCGACGCGGAGAACGAGCGGGCCCAGGCCCGCGAGCAGAGCGAGGAACTGCTGGCGCAGGCCCGCAAGCGCTCCGAGGAGGCGCAGGCCGAGGCGGTCTGGCTGACCGAGGAGGCCGAGCGGCGCGCGTCCGAGGTCGTGTCGGCCGCCGAGGCAACCGCCCAGCAGGTACGGGACGCCGTGGCCGGGCTGCACGAGCAGGCCGAGGAGGAGATCGCCGGGCTGCGCAGCGCGGCCGAGCACTCCGCCGAGCGCACCAGGGACGAGGCCGAGGAGGAGGCCGGACGGGTCCGCGCCGACGCCCACGCGGAGCGGGAGCGGGCGTCCGAGGACGCCGCCCGGCTGCGCGCCGAGGCGCGGATCGAGACGGACGCCGCGAAGGCCCTCGCGGAACGCACGGTCGGCGACGCCATCGCCGAGGCCGAGCAGACGCGCACCGACACCGCCGAGTACGCGCAGCGGTTGCGCACGGAGGCCACCGACGCGTTGGCCGCGGCCGAGCGGGACGCGACCCGGACCCGGGCGGACGCCCGGGAGGACGCGAACCGGATCCGCGGCGAGGCCGCGGAGTCCCTGGAGGCGTCCCGCGCCGAGGGCGTCCGGATCGTCGAGGAGGCCACGCGGCTGGCCGAGCTGCACACCGAGGAGACCCGGGCGGCGAACGCGGCCACGGTCGAGGAGGCCACCGAGCGGGCGGCGCGACTCACCTCCGAGGCCGAGGCGGCCGCCGACGCGACCCGCGCCGAGGCGGCGGGCACGCTCGACGAGGCCCGTTCCGAGGCCAACCGGCTGCGCAGCGACGCCGCCGAGCAGGCGGACCGACTCGTCACCGAGGCGGCGTCGGAGGCGGACAGGCTCACCGAGGAGACCCTCGCGGCGAACGCGGCCACGGTCGGCGAAGCCGCGACGGAGGCCGAGCGGCTGCGCACCGAAGCGGCGCGGGCCCTGGACGACGCGCGCGCCGAGGGCGCCCGTCTGATCGGGGAGGCCGCGGCCGAGACCGAGCGCATGACGGTCGAGACGCGGGCCGCCAACGACCTCACGGTCGGGGAGGCCGCCGAGGAGGCCCGGCGGCTGCGCACGGAGGCGGCCCGGATCCTGGACGAGTCCCGCGAGGAGGGCGGCCGGATCATCGGCGAGGCCACCGCGGAGGCCGAGCGGGTCACGGAAGCGGCGAACGAGACGCTGGCGAGCGCCGAACGGGACTCCGAGCGGATGCTCGACGAGGCCCGCGAGGAGGCCAACAAGCGTCGCAGCGAGGCCGCCGAGCAGGTCGACCGGCTCATCACCGAGGCGGCCACGGAGGCGGAGAAGCTCACCGAGGAGACCCGCAAGGACAACGAGCGGACGGTCGGGGAGGCCGCCGCCGAGGCCGAACGGCTGCGTACGGAGGCCGCCGAGGCGCTGTCCTCGGCGCAGGAGCACGCGACCCGTACCCGGTCGGAGGCCGAGCGGGTCAAGGCGGAGGCGGCGACCGACGCGGAGCGCGTGCGCGCCGAGGCCCGTACGGAGTCCGAGCGGCTGCTGGACGAGGCCCGCGAGGAGGCCAACAAGCGTCGCAGCGAGGCCGCCGAGCAGGTGGACCGGCTCATCACGGAGTCCTCGGCGGAAGCGGAGAGGCTCACCGCCGACGCGCGGCAGCAGGCTCTCGCCGCCACCACGGCGGCCGAGGAGCAGGCCGACGCGATGGTCGACGCGGCCCGCAAGGAGGCCGCGCGCATCACCTCGGAGGCGACCGTCGAGGGCAACTCCACGGTGGAGAAGGCGCGTACGGACGCGAACGAGTTGCTGGTCGGGGCGCGTACGGACGCCGCCGCCATAAGGGAGCGGGCGGAAGAGCTGCGCGGCCGGGTCGAGTCCGAGGTCGAGGAGCTGCACGAGCGGGCCCGCCGCGAGTCGGCGGAGCAGATGAAGTCCGCGGGTGAGCGCGTGGACAAGCTGGTGCGGGCGGCGACCGAGCAGAGCGTCGAGGCCGACAAGAAGGCCAAGGCGCTGGTGTCGGAGGCGAGCAGCGAGGCCGGCAAGGTCCGCATCGCCGCCGTGCGCAAGGCGGAGGCGCTGCTCAAGGAGGCCGAGCAGAAGAAGGCCGAGGTGACGCGCGAGGCCGAGAGCACCCTCGCCGAGGCGAAGGCGGAGGCCGAGCGACTGGTCGACGAGGGCCGCCGTGAGCTGGAGGTCCTGGTGCGCCGGCGCGAGGACATTCAGGCGGAGATCTCCCGTGTCCAGGACGTTCTTGAGGCGTTGGAATCATTCGAGGCGCCTTCGGGCGGCGGAAAGCCGACGGTCGGCGGTCAGGGCGCGGGGGGCGTGAAGGCCGGAGCGGCAGCGGGTTCCACTCGTTCGAGTGGCAAGTCGTCAGAGAGCTAGTCAGAGTATGAAGATGTGTGCTCCTGATGGAGGTTCAGGCGAACGGGTGACAAGCATTCTGTCGCCTTGCCACTCAAAAGGGGTGTCATTGTCCAGATCAAACGCGGATTGACTCGATGACACGCCGTCTGGGCGCCTAGGATTCCCCCAACACCTCACGTAGCACCTCATCGGTCTCATTCGACAGGAACCCCATGAGCGACACTTCCTCCCCCTTCGGCTTCGAGCTCGTGCGGCGTGGTTACGACCGCGGTCAGGTGGACGACCGCATTACCAAGCTGGTCTCCGACCGCGACAGCGCACTAGGACGTATCAACTCTCTGGAAAAGCGGATCGAGGAGCTGCACCTCGAAACGCAGAACGCCCAGGCACAGGTGAGCGACGCGGAGCCGTCGTACGCCGGCCTCGGTGCCCGGGTCGAGAAGATCCTGCGACTGGCCGAGGAGGAGGCGAAGGACCTTCGCGAGGAGGCCCGTCGCGCGGCCGAGCAGCACCGTGAGCTGGCCGAGTCGGCCGCCCAGCAGGTGCGCAACGACGCCGAGTCGTTCGCCGCCGATCGGAAGTCGAAGGCGGAGGACGAGGGCGTCCGCATCGTCGAGAAGGCCAAGGGCGACTCCGCCACCCTGCGCTCCGAGGCCCAGAAGGACGCGGCCTCCAAGCGCGAGGAGGCCGACGCCCTCTTCGAGGAGACCCGCGCCAAGGCCGCCCAGGCCGCCGCGGACTTCGAGACGAACCTGGCCAAGCGCCGCGAGCAGTCCGAGCGCGACCTGGCCTCGCGTCAGGCCAAGGCGGAGAAGCGTCTCGCGGAGATCGAGCACCGCGCCGAGCAGCTGCGCCTGGAGGCGGAGAAGCTTCGCACGGACGCCGAGCGTCGCGCCCGTCAGACCGTGGAGACGGCGCAGCGTCAGGCCGAGGACATCGTCGCCGACGCCAACGCGAAGGCCGACCGGATCCGCAGCGAGTCCGAGCGCGAGCTGGCGGCGCTCACCAACCGCCGCGACTCGATCAACGCGCAGCTGACCAACGTCCGCGAGATGCTGGCGACGCTGACCGGTGCGGCCGTGGCCGCCGCCGGCTCCCCGATCGACGACGAGCCGGTCACGCGTGGCGTTCCGGCTCAGCAGAGCCGCTAGTACGACACCGCGCGTAGGCGTTCTACGCCATTGCGCCGGACGGTTGGTACCGAGGGCCTTATGTCACCTGTCAGCGGTGGCGTGGGGCCCTCTGCCGTTCTAGCGTGGCCGCATGATCGAGCTTGAGGGCCTCACCAAACGCTTCGGCGCGAAGACGGCAGTGGACCACCTCAGCTTCCAGGTCAGACCCGGGGTGGTGACCGGCTTCCTCGGCCCCAACGGGGCGGGGAAGTCCACGACCATGCGCATGATGCTCGACCTCGACAATCCGACCGCAGGGCGGGTCCGGATCGACGGGAAGCGCTACCGGGACCTGCCGGAGCCACTCACGCACATCGGGGCGCTGCTGGATGCGAAGGCCATGCACGGCGGACGCAGCGCGTACAACAACCTGCTCTGCCTGGCCCAGTCGAACCGGATCCCGAGGAGCCGGGTGTCCGAGGTGCTGGACCAGGTCGGACTGACCGCCGTGGCACGGAAGAAGTCGAAAGGATTTTCGCTCGGCATGGGGCAGCGGCTTGGAATCGCCGCCGCGCTGCTGGGTGATCCGGAGATCTTGATGTTCGACGAACCCGTCAATGGTCTGGACCCGGAGGGAATTCTCTGGATCAGAAATCTTATGAAGGCGCAGGCGGCGGAGGGAAGGACGATCTTCGTTTCCTCTCACTTGATGAGTGAAATGGCGCTGACCGCAGACCATTTGGTGGTCATCGGGCAGGGAAAGCTGCTCGCCGACTTGTCGATGGCCGATTTCATTCGACAGAACTCACGAAGTTACGTGCGCGTGCGCTCGCCGCAACAGGAGCGGCTCAAGGACCTCTTGCACGAGCAGGGCATCGACGCGATCAGCGTTCCGGCCACCGGCACCCTGGAGATCGACGGCGTGGAGTCGGAGCGGCTCGGCGAGCTGGCGGCCCTGCACGGGATCGTGTTGCACGAGCTCAGCCCGCAGCGGGCGTCACTGGAAGAAGCGTTCATGCGCATGACGGCGGACTCGGTCGAGTACCACGCCCACGCGGCTGCGGCGGCCGCCGGTCCGCCCGACGCGGGGGTGATCGGGGCGCCTGCGACCGGGCCCGGTCCCGGACCGGCCTGGGGCTCCTCGTTCGACGCGGCGCAGCGGAAAGGGGAGTGATCATGGCTGATTTCCCCGCCGTCCTCACCTCCGAGTGGACCAAGATCCGCACGGTCGCCTCCACCACCTGGACCCTGGTCGCCGCCCTCGTGGTCACGGTCGGCGTCAGCGCCGGCCTCTGCGCGTTCATCAACGCCGCGTTCGACGACATGCCGGCGCAGGAGCGGCTCGCCTTCGACCCGACGCTCTCCGCCTTCGCCGGGATGGCCCTCGGACAGCTCGCCATGATCGTCTTCGGTGTGCTGGTCGTCGGCACCGAGTACAGCTCGGGCATGATCCGTACCTCGCTCGCCGCCGTGCCGCGCCGCGGGAGCCTGCTGCTCGGCAAGCTCATCGTCGCCACCGCCCTCGCCCTGGTCGTGGGTCTCGCGACCAGCTTCCTGTCGTTCTTCCTCGGGCAGGCCATCCTGGGCGAGCGCAGTGTCGGCATCGGCGAGCCGGACGTCCTGCGCGCGGTGATCGGCGCCGGGCTCTACATGGCCATGATTGCCCTGTTCTCCATGGGCGTGGCCACGATGCTGCGCAGTTCGATGCTCGCCCTGTGCGTCCTGATGCCGTTCTTCCTGATGATCTCCACGATCCTCGGGGCCGTCGAGGCGACCCGGAAGGTGGCCCAGTACTTCCCGGACCAGGCCGGCTCCCGGATCATGCAGGTCGTCCCGCCGGGGGCGGGGGGCGGCGCATCGCCGCCCTACGGCCCCTGGGGCGGCTTCGGGATCATGGCCCTCTGGACGCTGGCCGCCGTGCTCGCGGGCTTCCTCGTCCTCAGGAAGCGCGACGCCTGACGACGGGGGCCGGGCCCGACCCGTCCGTCCGGTGACGGAGGTCGGGCCCGGCGTCCCTCCCGAGACGGACGCCCCGCGTACTACGGGGTGTCCCGGGGTCGGACTCAGGGGTACCTCAGGGATGACGGCCGAGACGGAACCGTAGGAGACTGGATATCCTCTTAACCCTTACACGGGCGAGAGTCGTACCGGCCTGCTAAGGGGCAGAACCATGATCGAGGCAGTCGGCCTTACCAAGCGCTTCGGCGCGAAGACCGCCGTCGACCAGCTGTCCTTCCAGGTCAGGCCAGGTCACGTCACCGGATTCCTGGGGCCCAACGGCTCCGGCAAGTCCACCACCATGCGCATGATCGTGGGGCTGGACAGGCCCACTTCCGGCCACGTCACCATCAACGGCCTGCCGTACCGCGACCTGCCGAACGCGCAGCGTCACGTCGGCGCCCTCCTCGACGCGAAGGCCACGCACGGCGGCCGGCGCGCCCGCACCCACCTCCTGGCCGTCGCCCAGCTCTCCGGCATCCCGGTGAAGCGGGTGGACGAGGTACTGGCCGTGGTGGGCCTCCAGGACGCGGCCCGACAGCGCACGAAGGGCTTCTCGCTCGGCATGGGGCAGCGGCTCGGCATCGCCACCGCCCTGCTGGGCGACCCCCGGGTGCTGCTCTTCGACGAACCCGTCAACGGCCTCGACCCCGAGGGCATCCTGTGGGTGCGCACGCTCATGCGCCGGCTCGCCTCCGAGGGCCGTACCGTCCTCGTCTCCTCGCACCTGATGAGCGAGATGGCGCTGACCGCCGATCACCTGATCGTGATCGGCCGGGGCCGGCTGTTGGCCGACATGGGCACCCAGGAATTCATCACGCACAACTCGGCCGGATTCGCTCGGGTACGCGCGGCCGAGACCGATCGGGATGGCCGGGACACGCTCGGTGAAGCCTTCCGCAAGGCCGGTGGTCGGGTCCTCCAGGAGCCGGACGGCGCCCTCCGCGTGACCGGGCTGGAGCTGCCGCGGCTGTCCGACCTCGCCCACGAGGCGGGGGTGCGGCTGTGGGAGCTGTCACCGCACCGGGCCTCGCTGGAGGAGGCCTACATGCGGATGACCCAGTCCTCCGTCGAGTACACCTCCACCGACGACCCCCGGGCCGAGCTGTGGGAGCCGGAGCCGCTGAGCGTCCCGGAGTGGGAGGCGGAGCCCGCGGCCCCCGAGGTGCCGCAGACGGGGTTCTACGCGCCCCCGCCGCCCGCCGCGGGCACACGGCCCTTCCTGATGCCCGGCACCGCCGGCGAACTCGCCGGAGCCGCCAAGAGCAACCCCGAGGACACCCGATGACCGGCCCGACCACGACGGCGCCCGCCGCGCCCGCCACCCCCGGGACGCCCCACGAGGACACCCGGCCGCACATCGGGCACGCGATGGCCTCGGAGTGGACCAAGCTGATCTCGGTCCGCTCGACGATGTGGACCCTCGGGACGCTGGTGGTGATCGTCGTCGGCATCGGGCTGCTCTTCGTGTCCCAGACCGCGGACGAGGACTACGTGCAGATGCCGTTCACCACGCCGGCGCTGTTCGGCCTGCTGGTCGGCCAGCTCGCGGTGATCGTACTGGGCGTCCTGACCATCACCTCCGAGCACGGCACCGGACTGGTCCGCACCACCTTCACCGCCGCCCCCGACCGGCACCGGGTGCTCACCGCGAAGTACCTCGTCTTCGGCGCCACGGCCCTGGCGGCCACGCTCGGCTCGGTCTTCGTGGTCGCCGCCGCCGCGATGGCCGTGCACAGCGGCCCCGGCGCCGGGCCGCATTCCCCCGGGGAGTGGGGCGGCGCGCTCGCCGGTTGCCTCTACGTCACGCTGCTCGGGGCGCTCGCCCTCGCCGTCGGGGCACTGGTCCGGCACTCGGCCGGGGCGATCACCCTGATGCTCGGACTGGTCACGCTGCCGCCGGTGATCGGCGGGATGCTCGGCTACTGGGAGGCCTCCGCCCGGATCGGGGAGATCATCCTCCAGTACAACGTCCCCGTCGCCTTGATGCAGTTGTTCGGCATGCCGACGGGCGAGGACAAGGTCCTGCCCGGCGACCTGCCCCAGATCGGCCTGCTCCTGCTGGTGACCGGGGCCGCGGTGGCGGCCTCGTACGTGGCCGTCGGCCGCCGGGACGTCTGACCGACCGGCGGGGCGTCCGACCTAGTGTCGGGGCGCGTTCCTGGACCGCTGCACCCGTGAGGTGCGGCGGTCCTTCGCGTTCCAGCACGCCTTGTGCCAGTGCCGCCGGTCGTCCACGCCGCCGTACTCGGGCCAGGCCACCAGATGCGGGGTGCCGGAGGGGATCTCCTGGTCACAGCCGGGGCAGCGGTAGCGCTTGCCCACCGCGCTCGCGCCCGCGACGTGCCGGACCTTCCACTCCTCGCCCTGGTACTCCTCGGTCTGCTCCAGGCCGTACCGGTCAAGGCCCCCCGAGCCCGATCCGGAGCCCGGGTCCGAACGGTCGGACGGATTCCCCCCGCCCCTGGGGCGGTTGTGGCGCGGTGACACGTATACCTCACGGATGGGCGGACGGCAGTGACTTTCTCCCAGACTACGCGCAGCGAGCTCGGGTACCCGCAGGGTGTGCGAAGGAGGGTGACCGAGAGGCCCGTGACTCGTGGGACGGCATGACAATCCCAATAACTTTCCTGTCAGGCCGTGCCTTTGGCACTTGTCAGACGTTGTTGCCATCAGACGTTGATGCCATGAAACGGCACCGAGCCGGTCCACCTGGGGGAGGCCGCGCCGGCCGCGAGGAGGCTAAGGGCGATGCGCGTAGGAGCGTTTGTACTGGCGGCCCAGTTCCCGGGCCAGGGGCAGGGGGAGGCGCTGCACCGGGCGGTGCGGACCGCCGAGGTGGCCGAGGAGGCCGGGCTGGACTCGGTCTGGTTGGCCGAGCACCACTTCGTGCCGTACGGGGTGTGCCCGTCGGCGGTGACCCTCGCGGCGCTGCTGCTCGGACGGACCCGGCGGCTGCGGGTGGGCACGGCCGTGAGCGTGCTGCCGAGCACGCACCCGGTGACCCTCGGGGAGCAGGCGGCGCTGCTCCACGTCACCTCGGGGGGCCGGTTCACCCTGGGGGTGGGGCGGGGTGGCCCCTGGGTGGACCTGGAGGTGTTCGGGGGCGGGCTGGACGCGTACGAGAACGGGTTCCCTGCCGACCTGGACCTGGTGCGGCGGTGGCTGTCCGAGCCGCGCGTGGCGGCGGCCGGCACGCGGTACGGCTTCCGCGAGGTGGCCGTCGTACCGCGTCCGTCGGAGGCGCTGGACGGCGACGGGAAGGGGCCGGAAGTGATCGTCGCGTGCACCTCCCCCGCGTCGGTGCGACTGGCCGCCGAGCGGGGTCTGCCCATGTTGTTGGGCATGCACTGCGGTGACGAGGACAAGGCGGAGATGGTCGCGCTGTGGCGGCGCACCGCTCGGGCCGCCGGCCACCACCCGGAGGCGGGGCACGTGTCGGCGGGGGTGTGCCAGCTGGCGGACCGGACCGCGGACGCCCGGGAGACGCTGCTGAAGGCGATGCCGGGCTGGTTCCGGCAGGGGCTGGACGCGCACGTGACGGTGGACGGCCGGCAGCGCGCGATGCGGGATCCCGTCGCCTACACGGAGCTGTTGTGCGACCTGCACCCGGTGGGCACCCCGGAACTGGCGGCGGACCGGTTGGCGGCGACCGCGGAGCGCACGGGCATCGGCCGGTTCGCCCTGCTCACGGAGGGTTCCGGCGATCTCGCCGCGACGGAGGAGAACGTACGGCGCCTGGGCGCCGAAGTCCTGCCCCGCCTCGGCTGAGATCCGGATCCCGGGCCGGCGCGGCCGGGGAGCCGGGGCTGCCGCTCCGGTGTCAGTCGCACCTCTCGCGACTCGGAGCGGCAGCGCAGAGGCGGGGCGGGACCTCGGCGACAGGGCCTAACAGTCGCGCAGTTCCGGCGACTGGTTGAGCAACTGGCCCCGGATCGAGGTGAAACGGGCGTGCCTGTCATCAGACGAGGTGTCCAGCGGGAACACGGCGACACGGTGGCAGTTCTGGAATGCCAGACGCACTCCGAAGTGCCGCTGGAGCGCACCACGTATCGCGTCACTCGCGAGGGCGCGCAGCAGCTGACCACGCGCCTGCTCGTCCGGCGGCGGCGTCTGGTTGTCGGCGAACTCTCCGCCCTCAACCTCCAGCTGAGCCACCAACGAGCTGATCATCTCCCATGCGTAGGGCAGGGAGGTCCGGACGCAGTCGACGAAGGCGGCTTCGTCGACCTCGCCTCGCTCGGCCTGTTCGAGTAGGGCCGGTGAGACGTCGAGCGACATGGGTTCTCCTCTCGTGACCCCGGCGTTCGGGTCGCCGGAGTCTTACGGGCAGGGAAGGAGAGTCGCGACGCAGTGTGCACGCTCGACGACCTCCCGCTATCCACGGTAGGCGCCCACCGGGTGCCGCACCAGGAGAATGCGCATACAACGCGCCATCCTCGAACGGGGCTTTCACGGGCGAATCGCGTGGAGGCCCATCGGTCGAGTAGCGTTGCCGACCATGCGTCTCGTCATTGCCCGCTGCTCCGTCGACTACGCGGGCCGGCTCACCGCCCATCTGCCCTCGGCACCCCGTCTGATCCTCGTGAAGGCCGACGGCAGTGTCTCGATCCACGCGGACGACCGGGCGTACAAACCGCTCAACTGGATGTCGCCTCCGTGCACCCTCAAGGAGGGGAGCGGGGACGAGGCCGGTGTCTGGACGGTCGTCAACAAGGCGGGCGAGAAGCTCATCATCACGATGGAAGAAGTCCTGCACGACTCCTCCCACGAGCTGGGCGTGGACCCGGGTCTGATCAAGGACGGCGTGGAGGCGCACCTCCAGGAGCTGCTGGCCGACCGGATCGACACCCTCGGCGATGGCTACAGCCTGATCCGGCGCGAGTACATGACCGCGATCGGGCCGGTGGACATCCTGTGCCGTGACGCCGACGGCGCGACGGTGGCCGTGGAGATCAAGCGGCGCGGCGAGATCGACGGCGTCGAGCAGCTGACCCGCTACCTGGAGCTCCTGAACCGGGACCCGCACCTCGCCCCCGTCCGGGGCGTGTTCGCGGCCCAGGAGATCAAGCCCCAGGCCCGTGTCCTGGCGACGGACCGCGGCATGGACTGCGTGATCCTCGACTACAACGCCATGCGCGGCATCGAGGACGACAAGCTCCGCCTGTTCTAGCCCCTGTCGTCCAAGTGGCGCCTCTTCGCAGGGCTCCCGCGGCCCCGTCGGCGATCGCCGGCGGGGCCGTCACCGTTCCCCGGCCCCGACAGGATCCGGAAGCCTAGCGGGACGTGGACGCCTCCGGGGACGTGTCCCCGCCCGTCGGGCCGGTGGTGGTCGTCGGTCCCGTCGGCCCGGTCGTCGCCGTCGGTTCCGGGGTCCCCGAGGACGTGGACGGCTTGGGGTCCGCGGAGGTCGGCGACTGGACCGGCGTCGAGGGCGGCGCCGAGGTGCGCGGTGTCGTCGGGGACGAGGGCCGGCCGGACGGCGTGCGGGCGGGCGGTGTCTTCCCGATGCCCGGCACGGTGCCGGGATCGGGGTCGGTCCCCGATCGCGTGGGGCGGCTCGGGTCCGCCGGATCGGCCGGGTCGGACGTCCCGGGCTCCGGGTCGGAGGTCTGCGAAGGAACGTTCCCGCTGGTCTCCGTCACCGACGTCGGGGTGGACGACACGGCGGGCCCCTGCGGCTCGTCGTGGTCCGACGGGGCCATGGCCAGGGCCACCACCGTGCCCAGCACCGCCACCGTCACCGCGCCGGCGGCGGCCAGCAGCGCCGTGCGCCGTCGGGACGTCGGTGCGGGCGGGGGCGGCGGGGCGGCCTGCGGCGCGGCCGGCTTCGTCGTCGGGGGGAAGGCGTCGTCGAAGACGTCCGACAGGGCCGAGGAGGACTTCTGGTCCCCCCGCTGGATCACCGGGACCACCTGCGTGACGGGCTCCCCCCGCGGGGCCGGCGACGGCAGGGCCGGGGGCCCCGCCGAGGTCACCGCCGCGACCGGTCCCGCCGGCGCCGAGGCGGGCGGAGCGGCGGCCGGGAACGCCGCCGGGAACGCCGCCGGGAACGCCGCCGGGGACGCGGACAGGGACACCGGCGGGAAGGCCGTCGGCGACGACGGGGCCGAGGCCCCGGTCGCGGCCGCAGGAGCCACCGGAGCCTTGGAAGCCAGGGGATTCACGGGTGCCACGGGCTTCACGGATGCCACGGGACTCACGGAGGCCAGGGGACTCACGGACGCCACCGGGGCCACGGGCGCCTCCAGCCGCAGCGGCGGCGACGCCTCGCCCCCCGCCGCCTCCCGGTCGGTGACCAATGCGAGGGCCCGTCGCCCCGCGACCGTCCCCCGCTTGTCGGCGAGCGCGCCCCGCAGGCCGATCGAGGCCTCCAGTTCCGCCCGGGCCCGCTCCAGCCGGCCCTCGCACAGCGCGAGCACGCCGAGTTCGTGGTGGAAGTACGCCTGCTCCGCGACCTCCCCCGCCTTCCGCGCGGCCTCCGCGCCCGAGCGCAGCACCCGCTCCCACGCCTCCCAGTGCAGCGACGCCGCGAACGCCGGGGCGGCCGTGCGCGCCAGCAGTACGGCCGCCACCACATCGGCGCCGGCCAGGGCCGCCAGGACCGCGTCGGCCTCCGCCGCGACCCGCTCCGGGGTCACCGAGGCGTGCCCGGTCCACCAGACGTAGTGCCGGGCGGCCGTGCGGGCCTCCTCGGCGGCGCTCTCCCCGTACCCCGCCTCCTCCAGCTGCCGGGCCACCCCGGGGGCCAGCCGGTAGCGCGGTCCGACCGGTGTGAGCAGCCCGCAGCCGAGGAGCTCCGCGACCGCCACGTCGGCGTGCGTGTCCCCCACCAGGGCCGGCAGGTGGGCGTGGTGCGGCATCTCCCCGCCGAGCGCGCACGCGATGCGCAGGGCGGCGCGCGCCGATTCGCTCACCCGGGAGGCGAGGAGTTCCGCCGGCGCCGCGGCTTCGGCGAGGGTGGGCAGCGGTACGTCGACGGGCTCGCGGGGGCGCTCCTCGAAGACGCCGGGCTCCTCCTCGTCGTCCGTCTCGTCGGTCCGGTTGAGTTCGTCCCGCTGTCGCAGCAGCGCGGCGGCCTGGACGAAGCGCAGGGGCAGTCCCTCGGAGGCGAACCGCAGGTCGCCCGCCCAGGCGGTCTCCTCCTCGGTCAGGGCGCGGCCGGTGAGTGCCTCCAGCAGCAGGACGCAGTCGGCTCGGCCGAGGCCTCCGAGGAAGACCTCCTCCAGGTGCGAGTCGTCGGAGGGGGATGTGGTGTCGGGGGTGGCGGCGAGCAGGTAGGCGCATTCGGGTGTGGCCCGCAGCAGTTCGTCGAGGGCGGCGCCGCCGAGTTCGAGGTCGTCGAGGAGGACGACCGCGCCGATCTCCTTCACCCGCGCGAGGAGTTCCGTGCGGTCGGGGCGCCGGCCCGACCCCTCGTACACGGCCGCGTACAGCGCCTGGAGCAGTTCCGCCGGTTGCTGATGCCCGTGCCCGGAGAGCCGTACGACCCCGTCGGGCGCGACCGACTCGCACGCGAGGGCCACCGAGTCGAGCAGTGCGGAACGGCCCGATCCGGCGGGTCCGGTCAGGCGTACGGAGCGCCCGCGCCCCAGCAGCCGTACGAGTCGCTCCCGCTCCTCCTCGCGTTCCAGCAGGAGCCGGCCGGGGAGCGTGGCGCCGGGCAGCGCCGGCGGTCTCGCGGCGGCGTCCCGCTCCGCGCGGTCGGCCGGGCCGCGCTTGGCGGGGCGCTGCGTACCGGTGCCCGGTCGCAGGGGTTCTATCTCGCTGCCGTCGACCGGGTTGACGGTGAGGGTGAAGTCCGCCGCGGTGAGGGTGACGACCCGCGCGACGGGCCCGCTCGCGGGGCCCGTCGAGGACGCCGGGGTGTCCTCGCCCGGTTCGGACTGCCCCTGAGTTCGGTCCATGACCAAGTCCCCCGATCGCGTCGCGCGTACCGCCGCTGCCGCCGTCGTACCGCCCGGCCTTCGCTCGCACACGCCGCAGTCGCTACTGGTCCGGTTTCCGCCCGAACCCTAGACCGTGGCCGGCCCCGCCGGAACCGCCGGGGTGCCTTCACCACCGGACCGTTACGTTTCTGCGGGATCGGACGCGCCCGGTCGTCAGACCCGCGGCAGGGATTCCGCTTCCAGTCCGCCCTCGATGGCGAGGATCCGGTGCAGCCGGGTCGCCACCAGCAGCCGCTGCATCTGCGCCGGCACCCCGCGCAGCACCAGGCGGCGTCCGCTCCGGCCGGCCCTCCGGTGGGCGCCCATGATCACGCCGAGGCCGGTCGCGTCCCAGGAGTCGAGGGCCGTGAGGTCCAGCACGAGATCGCCGTGGCCGTCGTCGAGGGCTGAGTGCAGGGCCGTACGGGCGTCCGCCGCGCTGCGCACGTCGAGGCGACCCCCGACCGCGAGTTCGGCGTGGTCGCCCCTGATGTGCATATGCGCTCCCGGCAGTCCTGCGTTCGTCTGGTCCGACTGGTCCGTGGTCGGCAACTCTCACTGCAACTGACTGCCTCAGGAGCAGGGAAGTTGCCGACCGTGAGCGAACCGATACCTAATTCACCCTGTCGGGCGATGGCATTCGAACGATCGTGCTCAGTGCTTGTAGAAACCCTGGCCGCTCTTGCGGCCGATGTCGCCCGCGTCGACCATGCGGCGCATCAGCTCCGGCGGCGCGAACTTCTCGTCCTGCGACTCGGTGTAGATGTTGCTCGTGGCGTGCAGCAGGATGTCGACGCCCGTGAGGTCGGCGGTGGCGAGCGGGCCCATCGCGTGACCGAAGCCCAGCTTGCAGGCGATGTCGATGTCCTCGGCGGAGGCGACGCCCGACTCGTACAGCTTCGCGGCCTCGACGACCAGCGCGGAGATCAGACGGGTCGTCACGAAGCCGGCGACGTCGCGGTTGACGACGATGCAGGTCTTGCCGACCGACTCGGCGAACGCCCGCGTGGTGGAAAGGGTTTCGTCGCTGGTCTTGTAGCCGCGGACGAGCTCGCACAGCTGCATCATCGGGACGGGCGAGAAGAAGTGCGCGCCGACGACCCGCTCCGGACGCTCCGTCACGGCCGCGATCTTGGTGATCGGGATGGCGGAGGTGTTGGAGGCGAGGATCGCGTCGTCGCGGACGAGCTTGTCGAGCGCGCGGAAGATCTCGTGCTTGACCTCGAGCTTCTCGAAGACGGCCTCGACGACGATGTCGGCGTCGGCGACCGCGTCGAGGTCGGTGGAGGTGGTGATCCGGGCCAGCGCCGCCTCGGCGTCCTCGGCCGTCAGCTTGCCCTTGGCGACGAAGCGGTCGTACGAGGCCTTGATCCCGTCCGTGCCGCGGGTCAGCGCGGCGTCGGTGACATCACGCAGTACGACGTCCCAGCCCGCCTGAGCGGAAACCTGAGCAATGCCGGAACCCATGAGTCCGGCACCGATGACGGCGAGCTTCCCAGCCACTGCACACCCCTCGTTCTTGGGTACGGCCCAGTCCCGTAGCCTCTCCGGCGGACACTAGCGCCCGTGAGGGGTCGTGTGACCGCGAAGTAACACGCGTCACGTCTCATCTGACGGACATCACACCGGGACGGCTCAGCCCGCACCCGCCGCTCCCAACCGGTCCCCGTTCGGCCGCAGTCGCCCGACCTCGCGCTCCGCTCCCCCGGCCCCGCGGAGCCGCTCCGCCGGGCACGCCGCCGCCAAAACGGCGGCTCACCGGGCCTGTTCGGCTCCGCACCGGCCGCCGAACATGTCGGGCATACCGCCCGCTCACCCCCGAACCGTCATCTCCGCGCCGTTCCGTGCCCTTTCGGGTCGATCGGTGGCCGCCGCCGGGGGCGGGCGCCGGTCCACGAGGGCCGCCGCACGCGGGTTTCGGCGCCGCTCACTACGCTGGAGACATGGTGAACCTCACGCGCATCTACACCCGCACCGGCGACCGGGGCACGACCGCCCTCGGCGACATGAGCCGTACGCGCAAGACCGACCTGCGGATCTCCGCGTACGCCGACGTCAACGAGGCCAACGCGGCCATCGGCACGGCGATCGCCCTCGGCGCCCTGTCCGAGGACCTGGTGAAGGTGCTGGTCCGGGTGCAGAACGACATGTTCGACGTGGGCGCGGACCTGTGCACCCCCGTCGTCGAGAACCCCGAGTACCCGCCGCTGCGCGTCGAGCAGTTCTACGTGGACAAGCTGGAGGCGGACTGCGACACCTTCAACGGCGAGCTGGAGAAGCTGCGCAGCTTCATCCTGCCGGGCGGCGCCCCCGGCGCGGCCCTGCTGCACCAGGCCTGCACCGTCGTGCGGCGGGCCGAGCGGTCCACCTGGGCGGCCCTGGAGGAGCACGCGGAGGTGATGAACCCGCTGACGGCCACCTACCTCAACCGCCTCTCCGACCTCCTGTTCATCCTGGCCCGGACGGCCAACAAGGAGGTCGGGGACGTGCTGTGGGTGCCGGGCGGCGAGCGCTGACGCGCGCGCCGGCCCCGCGTCAGGGCAGTCGCCCCGGCCAACGCTTGAGGAGGCCGGCGGGGTCTCCCCCGTCCCGGACGGGCTCACCGTCTCCGGTGGCCCCGCCCGCCGCGGCCCCGCCTGCCGGATCCTTGCGCGGCCAGATCGAGTAGGTCGCCGCGACCAGGGCCTGGATGCCGACGATCCGCAGGACGATGAACTGCCACTGCCGGATCCCGTCGACGTCCACTCCGTCGCCCACGTACAGGATCGCGGCCTCCAGCAGTCCCAGGGAGACGCTCGCGGCGACCAGGGTCCGCACCCACAGCTTCCACTCGTGGACGGCCCGCGCCCTGCCGTACGTGGTGCCCGGCGGTTTCGGTCCCCCCGCCCAGCGGTGCGCGGCGTGCCGGTCGAGCCACTTCACCGTGTAGTGGCCGTAGCCCACGGTGTAGCCGATGTAGAGGGCGGCCAGGCCGTGCGTCCAGCCCGGTCGGCCGCCGTTCTTCAGGTCCAGCGTGGTGAACACGAACAGGACCAGCTCCAACAGCGGCTCGCACAGGAGCACCGCCGCGCCCAGCCTCGGCATCCGGGCGAGGTAGCGCAGGGCCAGCCCGGCCGCCAGCAGCACCCAGAAGCCGACCTCGCAGGCGATGATCAGCGCGACGAGCACGGTACTCACTCTCCCTCTCGGCCTCTCGACGCGCACGGGTCGGCCGTCCCCGGTCCTTCCAAGAGTCCCGTCCGGGCCGACCCGGCACGTCGTCTGTGATGACGAGAGTCGACTGCACCCTTCGATGTAGCCGCTCCTCCGCCCCGGTGGCGAGGCCCCGGGGCGGAGCACCGTGTTGGATGGGTGCGTGCCCTCGAAGACCCCCGCGTCCGCCTTCCGCCCCCACCGCGACGACGTCCTGCTCTGCGTCGTCAGCGTGCTCGCCGGCGTGCTCCTGTGGTCGCTGGGGGTGCACAGCTCCCCGAACCGGAACCTGCTGCCCGACTGGGCGGCCCTGGTCCCGTTGGTCGTCCTCGGCGCGATGGAGCCGCTGCGCCGCACCGCACCGCGTCTGACACTGGCCGTGGGCACCGTCGGGATCGTCGCGGACCAGTTCACCGTCGGGAACATGGCCACGGTCCTGATCTTCACCGACCTGATGTACGCAGCCGTCGTGTACGGCAAGCCCGCCATGGCCCGGCGGCTCCCGGTCACCACGGGGCTCATCACCATCGCCGTCACGATCGCCTCGGTCGCCTGGCTGCGCACCCCGCAGGCCCTGCTGATCGGCGTGATCACCGGCATCGTCAGTTTCGGGCCGGCCCTGACCGGCGCCACCCTGCGCAACCACCGCGAGGCGGCGGAGGCCGCCCGGCTGCGCGCCGAGCAGACCGCGCTGCTGGCCGAGATGGACCGCGCGCAGGCCGTGGTCGCCGAACGGGCTCGGATGGCGAGGGAGTTGCACGACATGGTGGCCAATCACCTGTCGGCCATCGCCATCCACTCCACCGCCGCGCTGTCCATCGACTCCCCCACGACCAGTCGGGACGCCCTCGGGGTGATTCGCGAGAACAGCGTGCAGGGGCTGGCCGAGATGCGCCGGTTGATCGGGCTGCTGCGGGACGCCGGCGCGGAGCAGGAGCCGGTGGCGGTGCCCTCCCTCGACGGGCTGGACGTACTCGTCGGCAAGGCCCGCGTGAACGGGGCCGGCAGCGGCCTGGAGTTCGTCCTGGAAGACGCCCGCGTCGACGGGGAGCCGCTGCCCGCGCCCGTGGAGCTGGCCGCGTACCGCATCGTGCAGGAGTCGCTGACGAACGCGCTCAAGCACGCCGTACCCGGGACGGTCCGGGTGCGCCTGACGTCCGCGGACGGGCTGCTGACCGTACGGGTGGACTCGCCGTACGGGGAACGGTCCGGCCCGCGCGCGCCGGGTTCGGGGGCGGGGCTGATCGGCATGCGCGAGCGGACGCAGCTGCTGGGGGGCGCGTTCACGGCGGGGCGGGCCGGCACGGTGTGGCGGGTGCGGGCGTCCTTGCCCGCCGAGGAGAGGGCGGTGACCGGGTGACCTTCCGGGTCGTGGTGGCGGAGGACCAGAGCGCGGTGCGCGCGGGTCTGGTGATGATCCTGCGCAGTGCGGGCGACATCGAGGTGGTGGGCGAGGCGGCGGACGGGGAGGAGGCGGTCCGCCTGGCCCGTGAGTTTCGGCCGGATCTGGTCCTCATGGACGTGCAGATGCCCCGGCTCGACGGGGTCTCGGCCACGCGGCAGGTGGTCGCGGAGGGGCTGGCCGACGTACTCGTGCTCACCACCTTCGATCTCGACGAGTACGTCTTCGGGGCGCTGCGCGCGGGCGCCTCGGGCTTCCTGCTGAAGGACGCGGAGGCGGCGGAGCTGATCGAGGCGGTGCGCACGGTCGCCCGCGGCGAGGGGCTGATCGCGCCGGCGGTGACCCGCCGGTTGATCGCCGAGTTCGCGGCGCCGCGGCCCGTGCGGACGACCGTGCCGCCGGAGCGCGCCGAGGCGGTGGCCTCGCTCACCCGGCGCGAGCGGGAGGTGCTGAGCTGCCTGGGCGAGGGTCTGTCGAACGCGGAGGTCGCCCGCCGGTTGGAGATGGCGGAGGCGACGGTGAAGACGCACGTCAGCAGGTTGCTGGGGAAGCTGGAACTGCGCAGTCGGGTCCAAGCGGCCGTGTTGGCACAGGAGTTGGGGATCTAGAAGGTTGCTTGAAGGGAGGTCTGGACCTCTTGACGGTTGGTCCAGACCTTTCTAATCTCACCGCAACACTGTGGTGAGCGTGTCATGACAAGGACCTTGACGAGACGTGCTCACGGGCGGCGCAGGTCCCACCCCCATGTCGGAGTCGGCCCCACGACTTCGACGGACCTACGGAGGAACACCCTTGAGCACAGCACCCCCACGACGCGTACGACTGCTCAGAAGGCTGGCCGCGACCGCGGTCGCCCTGGCCCTGCCCGTCGCCGGCCTCGTCGGCCTGGCGGGCACCGCACAGGCCGCAGGCTCCGCCACCGCGACCTACGCCAAGGCCTCCGACTGGGGCTCCGGCTTCGAGGGCAAGTGGACGGTGAAGAACACCGGGACCACGGCCCTCACCAGCTGGACCGTGGAGTGGGACTACCCGGCCGGCACCAGGGTGACCTCGGCCTGGGACGCCACCGTCACCAGCTCGGGCAACCACTGGACCGCCAAGAACGTCGGCTGGAACGGCGCCCTCTCCCCCGGTGCGAGCGTCACCTTCGGCTTCAACGGCACCGGCCCGGGCGCCCCCTCCGGTTGCAAGATCAACGGCGGCTCCTGCGACGGCGGCACCACTCCCACCGACAATCCGCCATCCGCCCCCGGCACCCCCACCGCGACCGGGGTCACCGACACCTCGCTCACCCTGAACTGGGCCGCGGCCACCGACGACAAGGGGATCAAGAACTACGACGTCCACCGCGGCGGCAGCAAGATCGCCACGGTGACCGGCACCAGCTTCGCCGACAGCGGCCTGACCAAGGGCACGACCTACGCCTACACGGTCACCGCCCGCGACAGCGCCGACCAGAGCGGCCCCGCCTCCGGCTCCCTCTCGGTGACCACCACGGGCGGCGGCACGGGTCCCGGCCCCGACCCCGGTGACGGCACCAAGGTCAAGCTGGGCTACTTCACGAACTGGGGCGTCTACCAGCGCAACTACCACGTGAAGAACCTGGTCACCTCCGGCTCCGCCGCGAAGATCACGCACATCAACTACGCCTTCGGTAACGTCCAGGGCGGCAAGTGCACCATCGGCGACGCGTACGCCGACTACGACAAGGCCTACACCGCCGACCAGAGCGTCGACGGCGTCGCCGACACCTGGGACCAGCCGTTGCGCGGCAACTTCAACCAGCTGCGCAAGCTCAAGGCGAAGTACCCGAACATCAAGATCCTCTGGTCCTTCGGCGGCTGGACCTGGTCCGGCGGCTTCGGCCAGGCCGCGGCGAACCCGGCCGCCTTCGCCCAGTCCTGCCACGACCTCGTCGAGGACCCGCGCTGGGCCGACGTCTTCGACGGCATCGACCTCGACTGGGAGTACCCGAACGCCTGCGGCCTGACCTGCGACACCAGCGGCGCGGCCTCCCTGAAGAACCTGATGCAGGCCGTCCGCGGCAAGTTCGGCGCGAACAACCTGGTCACCGCGGCGATCTCCGCCGACGGCTCCAACGGCGGCAAGCTCGACGCGGCCGACTACGCGGGCGCCGCCCAGTACGTCGACTTCTACAACGTCATGACGTACGACTTCTTCGGCGCCTGGGCGGCGCAGGGCCCGACGGCCCCGCACTCCCCGCTCACCGCCTACCCCGGCATCCCGCAGGACGGCTTCAACTCCGAGGCCGCGATCACCAAGCTCAAGGGCAAGGGCATCGCCGGCTCCAAGCTCAACCTGGGCATCGGCTTCTACGGCCGCGGCTGGACCGGCGTCACCCAGGCCACCCCGGGCGGCACGGCCACCGGCCCCGCCCCGGGCACCTACGAGCCCGGCATCGAGGACTACAAGGTCCTCAAGGCGAGCTGCCCGTCGACCGGCACCATCGCCGGCACCGCCTACGCCAAGTGCGGCAGCAACTGGTGGAGCTACGACACCCCCGCCACCGTCGCCTCGAAGATGACCTGGACCAAGCAGCAGGGACTGCGCGGAGCCTTCTTCTGGGAGTTCAGCGGCGACACCACCAACGGTGAACTCGCCAACGCGATCCACACCGGTCTGCAGTAGCCCCCACGCTCCGCACCGGTGAACGGACGAAGCCGGGGAGAAGGGTCCGTCCCCCTTCTCCCCGGCTTCTTCACGTGCCGGTACCGCTCAGGCCACGTTCACCCGCTGGCCCGGAGGCGCCGCCTCCAGCCAGGCGAGGAAACCGGTCAGCGCGTCGTCGCTCATCGCCAGCTCCAGGCGCGTCCCCCGGTGGGAACAGCCGAGCACGACCGCGTCGGACAACAGCGCCAGCTCCTCCTCGCCCTCGGGCGCGCGGCGGGCGAGCACCTCGATGGAGGACCGCTCCAGCAGCCGGCGCGGGCGCGGGGAGTAACTGAAGACCCTGAACCACTCGATCCGGTCACCGCTGTAGCGGGCGACCCCGTACACCCACCCCTTGCCGGAGACGTCGGGCCCCTCGGCCACGCCACCCCATCGCAGGCTGCAGTCGAAGGTCCCCCCGGACCGCTGGATCAGTCTCCGGCGCAGCCCGAAGACAAAGAGCCCGATCGCCAACAAGACCACGATCAGGCCGCTCACAAGCAGAGCGAGGAGCATCTTCACCGACCTCCTCGCTCATCGAATACCGCCATGCGAAAAACGGACGTACATCGCCTCAGCCGCGACCCGGTCTGGAAGATTCCAGAATGAACCGCGGCTGAGGTCGCACACTATTCGGTACGGGGCTCAGTGCCCCGTTACCGCGCGCAGTCGGACATCCGCGCGACGCTCGGCGGCCGCGTCGGCCTCCGACTTCGCGCGATCCAGTGCCCGCTCCGCCCGCTGGACGTCAATCTCGTCCGCGAGCTCGGCGATCTCGGCCAGCAGCGACAACTTGTTGTCCGCGAACGAGATGAATCCGCCGTGCACCGCGGCGACGACAGTGCCGCCCTCGCTGGTGCGGATGGTCACAGGGCCCGATTCCAGCACACCGAGAAGCGGCTGGTGACCGGGCATGACGCCGATGTCGCCGGACGTGGTGCGGGCGACAACAAGGGTGGCCTCGCCGGACCAGACATTGCGGTCCGCCGCGACCAGCTCGACGTGCAGCTCAGCAGCCAAGGTGGCTCCTCGGGTCACCACCCGGCGGGTCGGCCGGGTGTTGGGTCAAATTCTAATGGGCGTGGGGAGAGGGACGGGACGCGCCCGCCCCTCTCCGTCAATCATCGGCTCTGCTCACGAGGAGCGGGGCTTCAGGAGACGCCCAGCTCCTTGGCGTTGGCCTTCAGGTCCTCGATGCCACCGCACAGGAAGAACGCCTGCTCGGGGAAGTGGTCGTAGTCGCCGTCGCAGATCGCGTTGAACGCCACGATCGACTCCTCCAGCGGAACGTCCGAACCGTCCACGCCGGTGAACTGCTTCGCCACGTGGGTGTTCTGCGACAGGAAGCGCTCGACGCGACGGGCACGGTGGACAACGAGCTTGTCCTCCTCGCCCAGCTCGTCGATACCGAGGATCGCGATGATGTCCTGGAGGTCCTTGTACTTCTGGAGGATCCCCTTGACGCGCATCGCCGTGGCGTAGTGGTCCGCCGCGATGTACCGCGGGTCGAGGATGCGGGACGTCGAGTCCAGCGGGTCCACGGCCGGGTAGATGCCCTTCTCGGAGATCGGACGGGAAAGAACCGTCGTCGCGTCGAGGTGGGCGAAGGTGGTCGCCGGCGCCGGGTCGGTCAGGTCGTCCGCGGGGACGTAGATCGCCTGCATCGAGGTGATCGAGTGACCACGGGTCGAGGTGATGCGCTCCTGGAGGAGACCCATCTCGTCGGCCAGGTTCGGCTGGTAACCCACCGCGGAGGGCATGCGGCCGAGCAGGGTCGACACCTCGGAACCCGCCTGGGTGTACCGGAAGATGTTGTCGATGAAGAACAGCACGTCCTGCTTCTGCACATCGCGGAAGTACTCCGCCATGGTCAGACCGGCCAGGGCGACGCGCAGACGGGTGCCCGGGGGCTCGTCCATCTGACCGAAGACGAGCGCCGTCTTGTCGATGACGCCCGAGTCGGCCATTTCCTCGATGAGGTCGTTGCCCTCACGGGTACGCTCACCGACGCCCGCGAAGACCGACACACCGTCGTGGTTGTTGGCGACGCGGTAGATCATTTCCTGGATCAGAACGGTCTTGCCGACACCGGCACCACCGAACAGACCGATCTTTCCACCCTTGACGTACGGGGTGAGAAGGTCGATGACCTTGACGCCGGTCTCGAACATCTCGGTCTTCGACTCGAGCTCGTCGAAGCGGGGCGCCTTGCGGTGGATGGGCCAGCGCTCGGTGACGTTGGCGTTCTCCTCCGGGTAGTTCAGCACCTCACCGAGGGTGTTGAACACCTTGCCCTTGGTGAAGTCACCGACGGGGACGGTGATGCCCTCGCCCGTGTCGGTCACCGGGGCCTGGCGGACCAGACCGTCGGTGGGCTGCATGGAGATGGTGCGGACGAGGCCGTCACCCAGGTGCTGGGCGACTTCCAGGGTCAGCGTCTTGAGCGCGCCGTCCTCGGCCGGGTCGGCGACCTGGACCTTCAGCGCGTTGTAGATCTCGGGCATGGCGTCGACGGGGAACTCCACGTCGACGACCGGGCCGATGACCCGGGCGACGCGGCCCGTGGCGGCGGCCGTCTCAACAGTGGTCGTCATTACTTGTCACTCCCCGCGGTCGCGTCAGCCATGGCGCTCGCGCCACCGACGATCTCGCTGATTTCCTGGGTGATTTCGGCCTGGCGGGCCGCGTTGGCAAGCCGGGAGAGGCTCTTGATGAGGTCTCCGGCGTTGTCGGTCGCCGACTTCATCGCACGGCGGCGGGCGGCGTGCTCGGAAGCGGCCGACTGCAGCAGTGCGTTGTAGATGCGGCTCTCGACGTAGCGCGGCAGCAGGGCGTCGAGGACGTCCTCCGCCGACGGCTCGAAGTCGAACAGCGGAAGGATCTCGCCCTTCGCACCGGACTCTTCTTCGGCCTTGTCGAGGCAGAGCGGCAGCATCCGGCCGTCGACCGCGTTCTGCGTCATCATCGACACGAATTCCGTGTAGACGATGTGCAGCTCGTCGACGCCGCCCTCGGCCGTTTCCTTCTGGATGGCCTCGATCAGCGGCTCCGCGACGCGCTTGGCGTCGGCGTAGGCCGGGCTGTCGGTGAAGCCGGTCCACGACTCCGCGACCTTGCGCTCGCGGAAGCCGAAGTAGGCCAGACCCTTACGGCCGACGATGAACGTGTCGACCTCCTTGCCCTCGCCGCGCAGCCGCTCGCTGAGCCGCTCCGCCTGCTTGATGGCGTTCGAGGAGTAGCCGCCGGCCAGACCGCGGTCGCTCGTGATGAGCAGGACCGCGGCGCGCGCCGGCGCCTCGACCTCGGTGGTCAGGGCGTGCTTGGTGTTCGAGCCGGTCGCCACCGCGGTCACCGCACGGGTGAGCTCGGTCGCGTACGGCATCGATGCCGCCACCTTGCGCTGCGCCTTGACGATGCGCGAGGCGGCGATCATCTCCATCGCCTTGGTGATCTTCTTGGTCGCCGTGACGGCACGGATGCGACGCTTGTAGACCCGGAGCTGCGCTCCCATGAGTCAGGTCCCTTCCGTCGTCACTTGGAGACGTTGACGGCCGGCGCGTCCTCGCCCAGAAGCTTGCCGTCCGAGGTCTCGAACTGCTGCTTGAAGGCGGCGATGGCGTCGGCGATCGACGTCAGGGTGTCGTCCGACATCTTGCCGCCCTCGGCGATGGAGGTGAGGAGGTCCTTGCGCTCGCGGCGCAGGTGCTCCAGCAGCTCCGACTCGAAGCGACGGATGTCGTTGACCGGGACCTCGTCCATCTTGCCGGTGGTACCGGCCCAGACGGAGACGACCTGCTCCTCGACGGGCATCGGCTGGTACTGGCCCTGCTTGAGCAGCTCGACCAGACGCTTGCCGCGCTCCAGCGAAGACTTCGACGCCGCGTCCAGGTCGGAACCGAAGGCGGCGAACGCCTCCAGCTCACGGTACTGGGCGAGGTCGAGGCGCAGTCGGCCGGAAACCTGCTTCATGGCCTTGTGCTGCGCGGAACCACCGACGCGGGAGACCGAGATGCCGACGTTCAGCGCCGGGCGCTGGCCCGCGTTGAACAGGTCGGACTCCAGGAAGCACTGGCCGTCGGTGATGGAGATGACGTTGGTCGGGATGAACGCCGACACGTCGTTCGCCTTGGTCTCGACGATCGGAAGACCGGTCATCGAACCGGCACCCATGTCGTCGGAGAGCTTCGCGCAGCGCTCCAGCAGACGGGAGTGCAAGTAGAAGACGTCGCCCGGGTAGGCCTCGCGGCCCGGCGGGCGGCGCAGCAGCAGCGACACGGCGCGGTAGGCGTCGGCCTGCTTCGACAGGTCGTCGAAGATGATCAGGACGTGCTTGCCGGCGTACATCCAGTGCTGGCCGATGGCGGAACCGGTGTACGGCGCCAGGTACTTGAAGCCGGCCGGGTCGGACGCCGGGGCGGCGACGATCGTCGTGTACTCCAGCGCGCCGGCGTCTTCCAGGGCGCCGCGAACGGACGCGATGGTCGAGCCCTTCTGGCCGATGGCGACGTAGATGCAGCGAACCTGCTTGTTCACGTCGCCCGAGCGCCAGTTGTCGCGCTGGTTGATGATCGTGTCGACGGCCAGAGCGGTCTTGCCGGTCTGACGGTCGCCGATGATCAGCTGTCGCTGGCCGCGGCCGATCGGCACCATCGCGTCGATGGCCTTGTAGCCGGTCTGCATGGGCTCGTGGACCGACTTGCGGACCATGACGCCCGGGGCCTGCAGCTCGAGGGCGCGGCGGCCTTCGGTCGCGATCTCGCCGAGACCGTCGATCGGGTTGCCGAGCGGGTCGACAACGCGGCCGAGGTAACCCTCGCCGACGCCTACGGAGAGAACCTCACCGGTGCGCTGCACCGGCTGGCCCTCCTCGATACCGCTGAACTCGCCGAGGACGACCGCACCGATCTCGCGCTCCTCGAGGTTGAGGGCGAGACCGAGGGTGCCGTCCTCGAACTTCAGCAGCTCGTTCGCCATGGCGGAGGGCAGGCCCTCCACCTTCGCGATGCCGTCGCCGGCAACGCTGACCGTTCCGACCTCCTCGCGCGAGGCCGCGTCCGGCTGGTACGACTGGACAAAGTTCTCCAGTGCGTCCCGGATCTCCTCCGGCCGGATCGTGAGCTCCGCCATCTGGGTTCCCTGCTCTCCTTGTTGGGCCTGAAGCTTCTTAGGGGTCTGGGGGCGACCCCCAGGAATCTTCTGCAAGTTCTGCACGGCCCAACCGGGCCGCTAGGAATGCTTTGTTCTATTGGTGGCTGGTCAGCCGGCCATGCGGCGGGTCGCCTCGGAGAGGCGGTCCGCGATGGTGCCGTCGATGACCTCGTCGCCGACCCGCACCACGATCCCGCCGAGGACCGAGGGGTCCACGTCGAGGTTGAGGTGCATCTGGCGGCCGTACAGCTTGGCCAGCACCGCGCCGAGACGCTGCTTCTGCGCGTCGCTGAGCGGAACCGCGGTGGTCACGATGGCGACCATGCGGTTGCGGCGCTCGGCGGCGAGCGTGGAAAGGGAGTCGAGTCCCGCTTCCAGGCTACGTCCACGCGGGTGCGTGACGAGTCGGGTCACCAGTCGCTCGGTGACCGCGTTCGCCTTGCCGCCGAGCAGGCTGCGCAGCAGCTCGCCCTTGGCGGCGGGGGTGGCCGCCCGATCGGTCAGCGCGGAGCGCAGCCCGGTGTTCGAGGCGACGATCCGGCCGAACCGGAACAGCTCGTCCTCGACGTCGTCGAGCCCGTTCGCCTGCTGGGCCGCGGTGAGGTCGGCGGTCGCCGCCAGCGCCTCCAGCGAGTCCACCAGGTCGCGGGACTGCGACCAGCGGGAGCGGGCCATGCCGGACACCAGGTCGAGGGTCTCCCCGCCCACCTGGTCCGCCAGCAGTCGACCCACGAGCTCGGCCTTGGCCTCGCCGGGCTGCGCCGGGTCCGTGATGACCCGACGCAGCGAGACCTCACGGTCGAGCAGCGCGGTGACGGCAGCCAGCTCACCGGCGAGCTTCGTCGCGTCGACGGACGTGTTGTCCATCAGCGCGTCGAGACGCTCACGCGCGGAGGCCAGTGCCTCGCGGCTCGCTCCGTTCATCGGGCGGCCTCGGCCTTCTCCTCGAGCTCGCCGAGGAAACGGTCGATCGTGCGGCTCTGTCGGGCGTGGTCCTCAAGGGACTCGCCGACGAGCTTTCCGGCCAGGTCGGTGGCGAGCTTGCCCACGTCCTGACGCAGTGCCTGCGAGGCGGCCTTGCGGTCCGCCGCGATCTGGGCGTGGCCGGCAGCGATGATCTCCTCACGCTGCCGCTGGCCCTCTGCGCGCAGTTCTTCCTTGAGCGCAGTGCCCTGCTCCAGCGCTTCCTGGCGCAGGCGCGCGGCCTCGTGCCGGGCCTCGGCGAGCTGAGCCTTGTACTGCTCGAGCACGCTCTGGGCCTCGGTCTGGGCTGCCTCGGCCTTCTCGATGCCACCCTCGATGGCCTCGCGACGCTCTTCCAGAACCTTGTTGATGTTCGGGAGGAGCTTCTTCGCGAGGAAACCGAAGACGATGACAAAGGCGATCAGGCCGATGACAAGCTCGGGGATCGGCGGGATGAGGGGGTTTTCCGCCTCTTCGGCCGCGAGCTGAACCAGAGGGTTCACATCAGTGCCTTCCGTCTAAAGGGTCTGTTCGCTACCGGGATCAGGAGGTCGGGTAGACGAACGGCATGACCAGACCGATGAGGGCGAGCGCCTCACAGAAGGCGAAGCCGAGGATCTGGTTGGCGCGGATCAGGCCGGCGGCCTCGGGCTGGCGGGCCAGCGCCTGGGTGCCGTTACCGAAGATGATGCCGACGCCGACGCCGGGGCCGATGGCCGCGAGGCCGTAACCGATGGAGCCGAGGTTGCCCTTGATTTCGACGCCAGCAGCGAGGGTCTGGAGAGCGGACATGCCGGTTCTTCCTTCTCTTTCATGGACCGGTGGGGGTTGGCCACCGGACGACTGTTGGTTTGGGGGTGGGGCGGCCGGTCAGTGGTGCTCGGCGACGGCGCCCTGAATGAAGCTGCAGGCCAGCAGCACGAAGACGTAGGCCTGGACAGCCTGGATGAAGAGCTCGAACGCGGTCATCACGATGACCATCACGAACGACACACCCGCGTAGGCGATGCCGATTCCGTTCAGCAGGTACCAGCTGGCGATCGTGAAGAGCAGCAGCAGGGTGTGGCCGGCGAACATGTTCGCGAAGAGACGGACCGCGTGCGTGAACGGTCGGACGATCACGTTCGAGAAGAACTCGATCAGCATGACCAGCGGCAGGATCCCGCCGAGCGACTTGTCGTAGCCCGTGAGGTTCTTCAGACCGCCGACGAAGCCGTGGCGCTTGAAGGTGACCGACATCCACATGAAGTAGATGACGAGGGCGAGACCCGCCGGGTACGCGATGACCGCGGTCACCGGGAACTGCGCGAGCGGGACGATCGACCAGAGGTTCAGCATCCAGACGAAGAAGAACGTCGCGACCATGAAGGGGACGTACTTCTCGCCTTCCTTCTTGCCGAGCGTCTCGTAGACGATCCCGCGGCGCACGAAGTCGTAACCGGCTTCGGCGATCATCTGGAGCTTTCCGGGAACCAACTTCGGCTTGCGGAAGGCGGCCCAGAAGAATCCGACGATGATGATCGACCCGAGCAGGGCCAACAGCATCGTCTTGTTGAAGTAGACGGTGCCGTCGATGTCGCCGAAGATCGGCTCGAACAGGAACGAGTGCAGGCCAGGAGCCGGGAAGCCACAGCCGTCGAAGATGTGGCAATCGGTCTCGAAGGCGAGCACCTGCGTCGGGTCAGCACTCACCGCGGGCTCCTTCAGCGTGGCGCATAGGTACGGCAACCTCGTTGTGTCGGCGCGGCGCACAGCCGCGGTTCGGCACGGGACTGGTCTTACGGATGTGGGGGCGGCTTGCAGGCAGTGAGCCTCGCGTTGAAGCAGGCGTCAGCTCAGATGCCTGCGCCCGCGATGCCGCAGTTGGCACCGGACGATAGCAGCATCTCGAACGCGCACTTATTCCGCCCCTACCGTTCACGAAGAGGACCCCGTGTTTTCGGGCTTCTCACCCTTGTCACGCTTGGCGGACTCGGGCTCGACGTAAAGGATCTTGGCCTTCATGTGCGCGCGCGTCTGCGCGGCGATCCAAGCAAGGGTCGCCGCGACGATGGTGATCGCGAATGCCCTGGGATTGAACAGCGTCGTGTTCTTGAACACGGCGACGAAGACGAAGAGCAGCAGGATCTGGGTCGTGTAGAGCGCCAGACCCATCATCTGGAACAGATGCGGCAGCGATCGTGCCGTCCGCTGCAGGATGACAAAACCGATCCCCATGAACAGGATCACGACGATCGTGGCCATGACGGCCCCGAGAGCCCCCTTCCCGCCGGCGACCACGCCGCTGACGGCGGCGGCCACGAGGCCGACCACAGCGGTGGGTACCGCGGTATGCAAAAGGGATCGGGCGTCATCGGACAGCATGGCGCATGGCTCCGCGTGATGGTGGGGGTATACGGGACTCGTACGGGACGAGCGTAAGCCCGGTCCGAGTGAGAGCCTCGGGCCAATGGACCGTCGCACTACGGTCCTTCGGCTCTGTCGCCGGGTTTAGTGAACGGTATCACAAAGTATTTGATGAGAGCTTTACCCGGTAGGTGTGCTGACTGTCACACATGAGAGTGACCCTGCGCGTGTGTGCAGGACAGCCAGCCGACTTGCCTGGTAAAGGGAGTTCATGTCGGACATGCACCTGCGGCGTCAGCGCGCGGAACCGGCCTTACGCCGGTCGGGGAGGCGCGAACGGGGGCCAATGGCGGTCGCGCCGTTGACGCCGGACACTCCGGCCGCGATCGGGCGGGCCGGCTCCGGCTCCGTGCCCGTCGCGTCCCGCGCGGCCGCCTCGGCCGCCGCCTCCGCGGCGCGCTCCGCGTGCCGGTAGCGCGGCGGGACGAGACCCTCCGCCCACCTCGGCGCGCGCGGGGTGAACCGCGGCAGCAGCAGGAGCACGAGGCCCAGGGCGCTGAGCGCCGCGATGGCGAGCACGATCCACATCGAGGTGGAGTGCACGGAGTAGGCCACCGCCCCGAAGGCGATCAGTCCCGACCAGAAGTACATGATCAGCACCGCGCGGCTGTGCGAGTGCCCGAGCTCCAGCAGTCGGTGGTGCAGGTGCCCGCGGTCGGCCGCGAACGGGGACTGGCCCTTCCAGGTGCGCCTGACGACGGCCAGCACCAGGTCGGCCATCGGGATCGCGATGATCGTCAGCGGCAGCACCAGCGGGATGAAGACCGGCAACATCGCGTGGGTGGCGTTGCGCTCACCACCCGCGAACAGGGCCATGGTGTCGGGGTCCACCTGCCCGGTGATCGAAATGGCCGAGGCGGCCAGCACCAGGCCGATCAGCATCGAGCCGGAGTCGCCCATGAAGATGCGGGCCGGGTGCATGTTGTGCGGCAGGAAGCCGAGGCACATGCCCATCAGGATCGCGGCGAAGAGGGTCGCGGGGGCCGCCGCCTCGATGCCGTAGCCGAACCAGATCCGGTACGCGTAGAGGAAGAAGGCGCCGGTCGTGATGCAGACCATGCCGGCGGCCAGCCCGTCGAGGCCGTCCACGAAGTTCACCGCGTTGATCGTGAGCACGACGAGGGCGACGGTGAGCAGGTTGCCCTGCCACTGCGTGAGGGCGACGGTTCCGATGAAGGGGACCGGGATCCACAGGATCGTCAGACCCTGGATGACCATCACGCCCGCGGCGATCATCTGGGCGCCGAGCTTGATCAGGGCGTCGATCTCGAACTTGTCGTCGAGGACCCCCACCAGCCAGATCAGCGCCGCTCCGGAGAGCAGCGCCCGCGGTTCGTTCGAGGCGGTGAACACCGCGTTGAGGTTCTGCAGGTGGTCGGCGACCAGCAGGCCCGCGCACAGACCGCCGAACATCGCGATGCCGCCGAGCCGTGGCGTCGGTTCCCGGTGCACGTCACGCGCGCGCACCTCCGGCATGGCCCCGGCCGCGATCGCGAACTTCCGCACGGGCCCGGTCAGCAGGTAGGTCACCGCGACCGTGACGCACAGCGTCAGCAGATATTCACGCACGGGCTGCCCCAGATGTATCGCCGGCCATCTCAGCCCCACACATTAGCTGCGATGTACCCCGCTTCGAGGACGCGCGGGGAGGCTATCGCGGTTGCGGTACGCCCGGCTTGTCCCTGTCAGTACCCATACGGTGGAAATTCTCGTGTCAGTTCTTCGACCCCCGTACGGGTTTTCGCGGCTTCCCCGTGAAGGGCGGCCGTAAACAGTGCTCCGATCCGCCTCATTTCCGCCCCGCCCATGCCCTGGGAGGTCACGGCCGCCGTACCGAGGCGCAGCCCGCGCTGTTCGCCGTACGGGAGGGCGCAGGTGTCCAGCACGATTCCGGCGGCGGCCAGCCGACCCCGCGCGGTCGGGCCGTCCGGTCCGAGGGGGGCGGGATCGACGCTGATCAGGTGGGTGTCGGTGCCCCCGGTCGTCACGAGGAAGCCGTCCGACTCCAGTTCCTCGGCGAGCGCCCGGGCGTTGGCGACCACCCGGTGGGCGTACGTGGTGAAGGCGGGTCCGGCGGCCTCCCCGAAGGCCACCGCCTTCGCGGCGATGGTGTGCATCTGGGCGCCGCCCTGGGTGAAGGGGAACACCGCCCGGTCCACCCGTTCCGCGAACTCGTCGCCGCACAGGATCATCCCGCCGCGCGGACCGCGCAGCACCTTGTGCGTGGTCGCGCAGATCACGTCCGCGTACGGGACGGGGCTGGGGGCCGCCCCGCCGGCGACCAGGCCGATCGGGTGCGCGGCGTCCACGATCAGGAAGGCCCCGACCTCGTCGGCGATCTGCCGGAACACCGCGTACTCGGGGTGGCGGGGATAGCAGATCGAGCCACAGACGATGGCCTTGGGACGGTGCCGGCGGGCGAGCTCGTGGACCTGCTCGTAGTCGATGAGGCCCGTCGCGGCGTCCACGCCGTAGCCGACGAACTCGAACCACCGGCCGGAGAAGTTCGCGGGTGAGCCGTGGGTCAGGTGCCCTCCGTAGGGGAGGCCCATCGCCAGGACCGTGTCACCGGGGCGCAGCAGCGCGGCGTACGCGGCGAGGACGGCGGAGGAACCGGAGTGCGGCTGCACATTGGCGTGATCCACCCCGAACAGGGCCCGGGCCCGCTCGACGGCGATCCGCTCGGCCAGGTCGGCGTACTCGCAGCCGCCGTGGTGGCGGGCGCCCGGGTATCCCTCGGCGTACTTGTTGGCGAGGGCCGATCCGAGGGCGGTGAGCACGGCGGGCGAGGTGAAGTTCTCGGCGGCGCTCAGCTGGAGGGTGTCGGCCTGCCGTCGGGCCTCCCCGGCGAGCACGTCGGCCATTTGCGGGTCCTGCCGCCGCAGCAGGTCCGTGGGCTGGGTGATGACGCTCATGGCGCGACTCCAGAGGCGTGTACCGGGTACGCCCACTGTAGGTCCGCGATGCCCGTCGCGCCTTGCGGCGCCCGCCGCGCGGGTGAGTCCTCAGCGCCCTGCGGTGACGCCCGTCAGGGCCGTGACCACGGGGTCCAGCGCCTGGTTGATCTCGTCGCCGATGGAGCGGAAGAAGGTGATGGGGGCCCCGTACGGGTCGTACACCTCGTCCGCGTCCGGCGAGGGGGCCAGCAGCCAGCCGCGCAGCGCGGCGGCGGCCCGTACCAGGGCGCGGGCGCGCTCCGCCATGCCGTCGTCCAGCGGCGGCAGGGTGGCCGGATCTATCGCCCGCACGAGCCGGGTGAACTCCTTCAGCGTGAAGGTCCGCAGTCCCGCCGAGTGGCCCATGGAGATGACCTGGGCCCGGTGGTCCCGGGTCGCGGTGAGCACCAGGTCGGCGCGTATGACGTGCTCGTCCAGCAGCTCGCGGCCGGTGAACCCGGAGGCGTCGGCCCCGAAGTCGGCGAGGACGGCGGCGGCGTTGGCCTCCATCGGCGCCCCCTCGTGGCCCCACGTGCCGGCGCTCTCCACGATGAGGTCCCCGGTCACGGGGCCGCCGAGGCGGTGCGAGAGGGCGTGCCGCGTCAGCCGCTCGGTGATGGGCGAGCGGCACACGTTGCCGGTGCTGACGTGGAGTATGCGGAAGGAGCCGCCCCCGGCCACGGCCGGGAGGTGTCCTGCTATGCCACGCCCCTCAGGGCTCACGGGGCCACCTCGAGGTCGGGTACGACCTCCCGCAGCTGGTCCGCGGTCAGCGCGCCCTCGCGCAGCAGGACCGGAACCTTCCCGGTGACATCGACGATCGACGACGGCTGGATGCCGGGGGTCGGCCCGCCGTCCAGGTACACGGACACGGAGTCGCCCAGCATCTCGCGGGCCGCGTCGCAGTCCTCCGGGGCCGGGTGCCCGGTCAGGTTCGCCGAGGACACGGCCATCGGGCCGACCTCGGTCAGCAACTCGATCGCGACGGGGTGCAGGGGCATCCGCACGGCCACGGTCCCGCGGGTCTCCCCCAGGTCCCAGGCCAGCGACGGCTGGTGCTTGGCGACCAGGGTCAGCGCGCCCGGCCAGAAGGCGTCGACGAGCTCCCAGGCCTGCTCGGAGAAGTCCGTGACCAGGCCGTGCAGGGTGTTCGGCGAGCCGATGAGGACCGGGGTGGGCATGTTGCGGCCGCGCCCCTTGGCGGCGAGCAGGTCACCGACGGCCTCGGCGCTGAAGGCGTCCGCGCCGATCCCGTACAGGGTGTCGGTGGGCAGCACGACGAGCTCGCCGCGGCGCACGGCGGATGCGGCTTCGCGCAGACCCGTCTTGCGGTCCGTCGCGTCGTTGCAGTCGTATCGCCGGGCCATCAGCGGGGCTCCTCAAGCAGCGGGGTGGTGGCGGTAAGGGGCGCGCTCACGGCAGGGCCTTGCGGGCGGTCGCGAAGCGCGGGCGGTTGTTGAGGTCGGGGTGGTCGGCCGCGTCGGCCCAGCCCCGCTCCTCGGCGAAGATCCACGGGACCTGGCCGCCCTGGGTGTCGGCGTGCTCGATGACGACGATCCCGCCCGGTCGCAGCAGCCGGTGGGCGGTGCGCTCGATGCCGCGGATGGTGTCGAGGCCGTCCTCGCCGGAGAACAGCGCCATCTCGGGGTCGTGGTCGCGGGCCTCGGGGGCGACGTACTCCCACTCGGTGAGCGGGATGTACGGCGGGTTGGAGATCACCAGGTCCACCTGGCCGTCCAGCTCGGGCAGCGCGCTCAGCGCGTCGCCCTGGTGGACGGTGACCCGGGAGCCCTCGGCGTTCTTGCGGGTCCACTGGAGGGCGTCCTCGGACAGCTCGACCGCGTGCACGCGCGAGCGCGGCACCTCCTGCGCCATGGCCAGGGCGATGGCCCCGGAGCCGGCGCACAGGTCCACGATCAGCGGTTCGACGACGTCCATGGCCCGGACGGCCTGTATGGCCCAGTCCACGACCGACTCGGTCTCGGGCCGGGGCACGAAGACCCCGGGGCCGACCTGGAGCTCCAGGTACCGGAAGAAGGCGCGGCCGGTGATGTGCTGGAGCGGCTCGCGGGCCTCGCGCCGGGCGACGGTCTCCCAGTACCGGGCGTCGAAGTCGACGTCCTTGACGTGGTGCAGTTCCCCCCGTTTGACGCCGTGCACGAAGGCCGCGAGTTCCTCGGCGTCGAAGCGCGGTGAGGGCACGCCGGCGGCGGCCAGCCGCTGGGTGGCCTGGGCCACCTCGGCAAGCAGCAAGTTCACGCTGGTCCTCCGGGCTGCTGTCGTACGGGGGGTGGTGCGGGTCGGTCGTGGATCAGTGAGCGGCCGCGAGCTTGGCCGCGGAGTCGGTGTCGACGCAGGCCTGGATGACCGGGTCGAGGTCACCGTCGAGCACCTGGTCCAAGTTGTACGCCTTGAAGCCGGTCCGGTGGTCCGAGATCCGGTTTTCCGGGTAGTTGTACGTGCGGATCTTCTCGGACCGGTCCACGCTGCGCACCTGGCTGCGGCGCACGTCGGAGGCCTCCTGCTCGGCGGCTTCCTGGGCCGCGGCGAGCAGCCGCGAACGCAGGATGCGCATCGCCTGCTCCTTGTTCTGGAGCTGGCTCTTCTCGTTCTGGCAGGACGCGACGACACCGGTCGGGACGTGCGTGATGCGCACGGCCGAGTCGGTGGTGTTGACGGACTGGCCGCCGGGGCCCGAGGAGCGGTACACGTCGATGCGGAGGTCGTTCATGTTGATCTCGACCTCCACCTCCTCGGCTTCCGGGGTGACGAGCACGCCGGCGGCGGAGGTGTGGATGCGGCCCTGGGACTCGGTGGCCGGTACGCGCTGGACGCGGTGCACGCCGCCCTCGTACTTCAGGCGGGCCCAGACGCCCTGGCCGGGCTCGGTCGCGCCGTTGCCGCCCTTGGTGCGGACGGAGACCTGGACGTCCTTGTAGCCGCCGAGCTCGGACTCGGTGGCGTCGATGATCTCGGTCTTCCAGCCCACGCGCTCGGCGTAGCGCAGGTACATGCGCAGCAGGTCGCCGGCGAACAGGGCGGACTCGTCGCCGCCCGCGCCCGCCTTGACCTCCAGGAGCACGTCCTTGTCGTCGCTGGGGTCGCGCGGAACGAGCAGCAGGCGGAGCTTCTCGGTGAGCTGTTCGCGCTGTGCGGTCAGTTCCTTGGCCTCGGCGGCGAAGTCCGGGTCGTCGGCCGCGAACTCCTTGGCCGTCGCGATGTCCTCGGCCGCCTGCTTCCACGCGCGGAAGGTGGCGACGATCGGCGTGAGCTCCGCGTAGCGCTTGTTCAGCTTGCGGGCGTTGGCCTGATCGGAGTGGACCGAAGGGTCGGCGAGCTTCTTTTCCAGATCGGCGTGCTCGCCGATCAGTTCCTCGACCGCCTCGAACATCGGGGGCTCCTGGAGATAAGTGAGAAAGGGCTGCGGGACGAGAAAGGCGCCGGCCCGGCTGCCCCCGTGTGAAACGGTGCGCAGCCGGGATCCGGCGCCGGAGGCTCGCTACTTCGAGCCGGCAGCCTTGCCGAAGCGGGCCTCGAAGCGGGCCACACGGCCACCGGTGTCGAGGATCTTCTGCTTGCCCGTGTAGAACGGGTGGCACTCGGAGCAGACCTCGGCACGAATGTTGCCTTCGGTCAGGGTGCTACGGGTGGTGAACGACGCGCCACAGGTGCAGCTGACCTGGGTCTCGACGTACTGGGGGTGAACATCGCGCTTCAAGGTGTCTCCTAGATTCGGGAGGGCGCCGGGTCGCAGGAGCCGAATTGCGCGCTGCGTGAACCGGGGCCGACAGACCAGTCTGCCAGGACCGGGCCGCCTGTCAAAATTCTGAGGACGCCCTCGTCAACAGGACGCGTCGGGCATCTATTCCGGCCGCCTGGAGAACCGTTCTGACCTGCGGTGAATCGCGTCAGGGGCTCTGCACGACGGACCCGGCCGCACCCTTGTCCCCCGCTGAGTTCGCCGTGGCCTCGGCCGGAATCGGCTGGTCGGCCAGCAGGGAGTCCCACACCATCTTGGACTCCTTGGTGAGCGGGACGACCCGGTTGGGGTCGACGGGGTCGCCGGCCACCGGCAGGGTGATCATCTGCATGTCCGCGCCGTCGATGCCCTGGAGTCCCTGCGCGAAGCCCATCAGGGACTTCACGTCACCGAGCGCCCGGTCGGTGGTGATCGCCTTGGTGGCGGAGTCCGCGAGGTCGAGCAGCCGCTTCGGGTTGTCGAAGACGCCGACGGTCTTGACCTGCTTGATCAGCGCCTTGATGAAGGCCTGCTGGAGCTGTATGCGTCCCAGGTCGCTGCCGTCGCCGACGCTCTTGCGGGTCCGGACGAGGCCGAGGGCCTGTTCACCGTCGAGCTTGTTGACGCCGGCCGGGAGGTTCAGGTGGCTGGCGCCGTCCTTGATCGGCTTGTTGGTGGTGACCTCGACGCCGCCGAGGTTGTCGATGATCTTCTTGAAGCCCGTGAAGTCGACCTCGATGTAGTGGTCCATGCGGATCCCCGACATCTTCTCCACGGTCTTCACCGCGCAGACGGCCCCGCCGACCGTGAAGGCCTCGTTGAACTGCGAGCGGTTGCCGCCCTTGTCCGTCTTGCCGTCCGAGGCCTCGCAGGAGGGCCGCTGCACGATGGTGTCGCGCGGTATCGACACCACGCTCGCCTTCTTGTGGCCCTCGTACAGGTGGATGATCATCGCGGTGTCGGAGCGGGCCGAGCCGCCGTCGTCGCGGCCGTACTCGCCGTTGGCCCCGCCGCGGGAGTCCGATCCGAGGACGAGGATGTCCATCGAGCCGTTGTCGACGTTCTGCGGGCGGTCGCTGCCGAGGGCCTGGTCGATGTCGACGCTCTTCAGGTTCCCGTTGAACTTGAAGTAGAAGTAGCCCAGTCCCCCGCCGCCCAGCACGACCACGCCGGCGGCCGTCCAGGCGACGACGGTGAGTGCCTTGCGCCGCCGCGGCGGCGGTTTGCGTCGGCGCCGTCCGCCTGCGGCGCGGCGCCCCGTGCTGTCCTGGCTCATGGTCTCCTCAGTCCTGCGTGCGGCGCCCGGCCCGGTCGGCCCGATCTCCCCCTGCTGCCCTTTGACACAGACGGGCTAACGTCCTCGAGGGTTCCACGCCCGCGGGTGTGGTCCGCTCGCCCCGCGGGCCGCGGGTCCGGGGGCCGACGCCGTGCGCCGGGGCGCTCGCCTGCGGTTTCCCGGCCGGCGGGGGCGGTGCGCACAGGGGTGCCGAAGGGGCGCGACTGTGTCGAACGTCGCACCGGGTGCCGACACCGTGTACGCCGCGTGTACGAACCGGCGTACGCCCGCGGCGCCGTACACGACGAAACCGCCCCGGCCGCGGAGTGCGGCGGGGGCGGTTTCGGTCGGACGTGCGGCTACGGCGACGGTCAGTCGTCGTTCTTGCCCGCGGGCGTCGTCTTGGCGATCTGCATCAGGAACTCGGCGTTCGACTTCGTCTGCTTCATCTTGTCGAGCAGCAGCTCGATCGCCTGCTGCGAGTCGAGGGCGTGCAGCACCCGACGCAGCTTCCAGACGATGGCGAGCTCTTCCGCGTTGAGGAGGATCTCCTCCTTGCGGGTGCCCGACGGGTCGACGTCGACGGCCGGGAAGATGCGCTTGTCGGCGAGCTTGCGGTCGAGCTTGAGCTCCATGTTGCCGGTGCCCTTGAACTCCTCGAAGATCACCTCGTCCATGCGCGAGCCGGTGTCGACCAGCGCGGTGGCCAGGATGGTCAGCGAGCCGCCGTCCTCGATGTTGCGCGCGGCACCGAAGAAGCGCTTCGGCGGGTACAGCGCGGTCGAGTCGACACCACCGGACAGGATGCGTCCGGAGGCGGGGGCGGCGAGGTTGTACGCGCGGCCCAGACGGGTGATGGAGTCCAGCAGGACGACCACGTCGTGACCCAGCTCGACGAGACGCTTGGCGCGCTCGATGGCCAGCTCGGCGACCGTGGTGTGGTCCTCGGCCGGACGGTCGAAGGTCGAGGAGATGACCTCGCCCTTGACCGACCGCTGCATGTCGGTGACCTCTTCCGGACGCTCGTCGACCAGGACGACCATCAGGTGGCACTCGGGGTTGTTGACCGTGATCGCGTTGGCGATCGCCTGCATGATCATGGTCTTGCCGGTCTTCGGCGGGGCCACGATCAGACCGCGCTGGCCCTTTCCGATCGGCGACACGAGGTCGATGATGCGGGTCGTCAGCACGCCCGGGTCGGTCTCCAGACGGAGCCGGTCCTGGGGGTACAGCGGGGTCAGCTTCTGGAACTCCGGGCGGCCTCGGCCGGATTCGGGCGCCATGCCGTTGACGGAGTCCAGCCGCACGAGGGCGTTGAACTTCTCGCGACGCTCGCCGTCCTTGGGCTGGCGGACCGCACCGGTGGTGTGGTCGCCCTTGCGGAGCCCGGCCTTGCGGACCTGCGCGAGGGAGACGTACACGTCGTTCGGGCCGGGCAGGTAGCCCGAGGTCCGGATGAACGCGTAGTTGTCGAGGATGTCGAGGATGCCCGCGACGGGGATCAGCACGTCGTCGTCGGCGACCTGCGGTTCGCTCGGCGCGAACTCGTCACGGCCACGACGGCCACGACGGTCGCGGTAGCGGCCACGACGGCCGCGCCGGCCGTCCTCGCCGTCGAAGTCGTCCTGGGGGCCGTTGTCCTGACGGTCCTGCCGGTCCTGACGACCCTGCTGGCCCTGGCCCTGGTTCTGACCCTGGCCCTGGCCGCGACCGCCCTGCTGCTGGCGGTCGCCGCGGTCCTGCCGGCCACCGGCCTGGCCGCCCTGGCCCTGACCCGCCTGGCCCTGACCGGTGGTCTGGGTCTGGCCGCCCTGGCCCTGACCCTGGCCGGCCTGGCCCTGGTCGTCGGCCTTGGCGCCGCGGTCACGGCGGTCGCGCCGACCGTCGCCGCGCTCGGCACGGTCGCCGCGGTCACGACGGTCACGGCGACCGCGACCCTCGCCGGCCTCCTGGGCCTGACCCTGTCCACCGGAGACGGCGGTCGCGGCCTCGGCCTTGACCTCGGTCTGCGCGGCGGGGGCGGTCTCGGTCTTCTGCTCGACCTGCACGGCGACGGGCGCCGCGGACTCCGGGCTTCCGGAGGGGGCGGTGGCGCGACGACGGCGGCGCTCGCCGGTCGGGGCTTCCTCTCCCGCACGCTCGGCATCGGCCGCGCGGGAGGGGCCACCCGCCGGCTGGCCCGGGATGTCGATCTGGGCCTGCTGCGGGGCCTTCTCCACGGGCGCCTCGGTGGCGACGTCACCCGTGCGGGCCTTGCTGGTGGCGCGGCGCTTCGGCTTGGCCTCGGCGGTGTCCGCGGCGGCGGCCTTGGGGGCGCTGCCGCCCGCCTGCGCCTCCTTGATGACCTCGATCAGCTGGCTCTTGCGCATGCGCGCGGTGCCCCTGATACCGAGGCCCGACGCGACCTGCTGCAGCTCGGCCAGGACCATGCCGTCGAGGCCGGTGCCGGAGCGGCGACGCTTGGGCGCGGCGCCCGCGGCGGGGGCACTGGTGTCGACGTTGGTGTCGGCAGCGCCCATCAGATCGGTGGTGTCGCTCACGAAGGGTCCTTCCCTGGAGCGGACGTCGGCCTGTCTGGCTCGGCGACCGGTTGTGCTGTCCGACAACGGGCCACGACTTGATGGGTCATGGACCGCGCCGGGGCGGTGGTCCGCCGATAGAGATACGGCGGAGAGAAACGTGCGTGGGTGGTTCCGGCGAGAAGCCCCCGAGCTGGAAGCGTGGGAATGTCACGCCGATTCCGGAGCGTGCTCGAAACTGCTGGCGACGATCAAAGCAGTCGGGGAGGCTCCCGGAAGAAAGGTGGTCCCGAATGGGGACACTGAGCACCGAGCCATGGCGGCTTCGGATGCGCACTTGAGACTAACACTACCGGATCCAACAGACATTCCCCCTCTCAATCACCGGCTGTAACGCCCTTCCCGGCGAGCGGCCTGCCCGACCGCCCGCCCTGGCCACTGGCCGGCCTTCCCCTTTCCGGCCGCGCCTTTTCGGCCGCGGCCATTCGGGAAAGGCTCAGCCGCCCTGCGTGCCCAGCGGAAGTACGCTCGCGCCCGCGGCGTCGAGGGCGAGCCGGTTCGCGGCCCACCCCTCGCCCGCGAGCCGCGCGACCTTGTCGGCCGCACCGTTGTCGACCAGCGCGAGGACCGTGGGGCCCGCGCCGGAGATGACCGCGGGAATGCCGTCCGCCCGCAGTCGGCCCACGAGTGCCACGCTCTCGGGCATCGCCGGGGACCGGTATTCCTGGTGCAGCCTGTCCTCGGTGGCGGGCAGCAGCAGCTCGGGACGCCTGGTCAGGGCTTCCACGAGCAGGCCCGCACGGCCCGCGTTGACGGCCGCGTCCACGTGCGGGACGGTGCGCGGCAGCAGCCCGCGCGCGGTCTCGGTCAGGACCGGCTTGGAGGGCACGAAGACCACCGGAACGATGGAATCGGCGGGCTCCATACGGATGGCCTTGGCGCTGCCGCCGTCCATCCAGGCGAGGGTGAAACCGCCGAGGAGACAGGCGGCGACGTTGTCGGGGTGGCCCTCGATCTCGGTGGCGAGTTCCAGCAGCGCGGCGTCGTCGAGCTTCGCCTCCCCGCCTATGGTCACCGCGCGGGCGGCGACGATGCCGGCGCAGATCGCGGCGGAGGAGGAGCCCAGGCCCCGACCGTGCGGGATCCGGTTGGCACAGACGACTTCCAGGCCGCGCGGCTGTCCGCCGAGCAGGTCGAAGGCGGTGCGCATGGAGCGCACGAGGAGGTGGCTCTCGTCGCGCGGGAGGGTGTCGGCGCCCTCACCGGCGATGTCGATGTTCAGGCCGGAGTCGGCGACCCGGACGACCACGTCGTCGTAGAGCCCCAGGGCCAGACCGAGGGCGTCGAAGCCCGGGCCGAGGTTGGCACTGCTGGCGGGGACGCGCACTCGTACGGCGGCGGCGCGGAACGCTGGACCTGCCATCGGTCGATGACACTCCTTGTGACTGTGCGAGATCTGGTGCTGGGCGGGATCTTCGCTGCGAATGTACTGGAGAACGTACGACACCCGAAGGCCCTCGGGGCAGCACCGGGTCATATGCGCGGTGGCGGATGTAAGTACAGCGTATCGAAGGAAGGTTCTCTCGCGACATAGGGCGCACAGGAGGCGCACGATGCGTGTCGTGTTCTTCCGCTGAATTCCGCTGGCTTTTGTGCCGTACGGACCGAGTTGCCGGATTCCGGGGACTTCCGGAATCCGGCGACTCGGCGAGGGATCCGGTCGGGCCGGATCCCGGGGTCAGATCAGACCGAGCCGGGCGGCCGCGGCCTCGGCGTCCACCGGAATGGTGACGGGCTGCGGGGCGCCCGCGACGGCCCAGTCGGGGTCCTTCAGGCCGTTGCCGGTGACCGTACAGACGATCTTCTGGCCGGGGTCGACCAGACCGAGTTCGGCGGCCTTGAGCAGGCCTGCCACCGAGGCGGCCGAGGCGGGCTCGACGAAGACGCCCTCCTGGGCGGCCAACAGGCGGTAGGCCGCGAGGATCTGGCGGTCCGTCACCTCGTCGATGAAGCCGCCCGACTCGTCCCGGGCCTGAAGGGCGAAGTCCCAGGAAGCCGGGTTGCCGATCCGGATCGCGGTGGCGATGGTGTGCGGCTCCTTGACGACCTCGCCGCGCACGATGGGCGCGGAACCGGAGGCCTGGAACCCCCACACGCGGGGCGTACGGGAGGACAGGCCGTCGGCCTTGTACTCCTTGAAGCCCTTCCAGTACGCGGTGATGTTGCCGGCGTTGCCGACGGGCAGCACGTGGATGTCCGGGGCGTCACCGAGCGCGTCGACGATCTCGAACGCGGCCGTCTTCTGCCCCTCGATGCGCACCGGATTGACGGAATTGACCAGCGCCACCGGGTAGTTGTCGGACAGCGCGCGGGCCAGGTCAAGGCAGTCGTCGAAGTTGCCGTCGACCTGAAGGATCTTGGCTCCGTGCACGAGGGCCTGGCCCATCTTGCCGAGCGCGATCTTGCCGCGCGGCACGAGGACGGCGCAGACCATGCCGGCGCGCACCGCGTAGGCCGCGGCCGAGGCCGAGGTGTTGCCGGTGGAGGCGCAGATGACGGCCTTGGCGCCCTCCTCCTTCGCCCGGGTGATCGCCATCGTCATGCCGCGGTCCTTGAACGAACCGGTGGGGTTGGCGCCCTCCACCTTCAGGTGGACCTCACAGCCCGTGCGCTCGGAGAGCAACTGGGCCGGAACGAGGGGAGTACCGCCCTCACGGAGCGTGACCACCGGAGTCGTGGCCGTGACCGGCAGGCGGTCCCGGTACTCCTCGATGATGCCGCGCCACTGGTGGGTGCGATTGCTGCTCATGGGTCCTTACTCCCCTTCAACACGCATGATGCTGGCGACACCGCGCACGGTGTCCAGCTTCCGCAGCGCGTCGACGGTCCCCGAGAGGGCCGCGTCGTGCGCGCGGTGGGTGACGACGACGAGGGAGGCCTCGCCGTCCTTGCCCTGCTGCCTGACGGTGTCGATCGAGACACCGTGCTCCGCGAACGTCGTCGCCACCTGGGCGAGGACGCCCGGCTTGTCCGCCACATCGAGGCTGATGTGGTAGCGCGTGACGACGTCGCCCATGGTGCTGACGGGCAGCTGGGTGTACGCCGACTCGCCGGGCCCCGTTGCCTCGGCGAGCTTGTTGCGGCAGACGGCGACGAGGTCGCCGAGGACCGCGGACGCGGTCGGGGCGCCGCCCGCGCCGGGCCCGTAGAACATGAGCCGGCCGGCGGCCTCCGCCTCGACGAAGACGGCGTTGTACGCCTCGCGCACGGATGCCAGCGGGTGGCTGAGCGGGATCATCGCGGGGTGCACGCGGGCGGTGACGGACTGGCCGTCGGCGGCGCGCTCCAGGATCGCGAGGAGCTTGATGGTGCAACCCATCCGCTTGGCGGAGGCGAAGTCCGCGGCGCTGACCTCGGTCATGCCCTCGCGGTAGACGTCGTCGAGGCGGACCCGGGTGTGGAAGGCGATGCCGGCGAGGATCGCTGCCTTGGCGGCGGCGTCGTAGCCCTCGACGTCGGCGGTCGGGTCGGCCTCGGCGTACCCGAGGGCGGTGGCCTCGTCGAGGGCCTCCTGGTAGCCGGCGCCGGTCGAGTCCATCTTGTCGAGGATGAAGTTCGTCGTGCCGTTGACGATGCCCATGACCCGGTTGATCTTGTCGCCGACGAGGGACTCGCGCATCGGACGGACCAGCGGGATGGCGCCGGCGACGGCCGCCTCGTAGTACAGGTCCAGCCCGGCGGTTTCGGCCGCGGCGTGCAGCGCCGCGCCGTCCTGGGCGAGCAGCGCCTTGTTGGCCGAGACCACGGAGATGCCGTGCTCGAAGGCGGTGTGGATCAGGGCGCGGGCCGGCTCGATGCCGCCGATGACCTCGATGGCGACGTCGATGTCACCGCGTTTGAGCAGGGCGGTCGCGTCGGTGGTGATGAGCGCCGGGTCGATGCCCTCGCGCACCTTGGAGGGACGGCGCACGGCCACGCCCGCGAGCTCGACGGGCGCGCCGATCCTGGCCGTGAGGTCTTCGGCGTGCGTCGTCATGATGCGCGCCACCTCTGAGCCGACCACTCCACAGCCCAGCAGCGCCACCTTCAGCGGACGCGTACGCATCATTCGACCTACGCCTTTCGATCTTCCATCGCTACCCGGAGCGCGGTTTGCGCACCAGGTGTGAACCAGTCTCACTCAATGGACAGCAGTTTCCATCCTCGGTCCATTGAGTGAGACGTCTATTTCATCATCCGAGGTCGAGACTCAGGAGATCCTCCTCCGTCTCGCGACGGACGATCACTCGCGCCTGTCCGTCGCGCACGGCGACGACGGGCGGACGGAGCGAGTGGTTGTAGTTGCTGGCCATGGAGCGGCAGTACGCGCCGGTCGCCGGTACGGCCAGCAGGTCGCCCGGGGCCAGGTCGGCCGGCAGGAACGCGTCCTTGACCACGATGTCACCGCTCTCGCAGTGCTTGCCGACGACGCGGACGAGCATCGGTTCGGCGTCGGAGACGCGCGAGACCAGGTTGACCGTGTACTCGGCGTCGTAGAGGGCGGTACGGATGTTGTCGGACATGCCGCCGTCGACGGACACGTACGTCCGCAGCCCCTCCAGCGGCTTGATCGTGCCCACCTCGTACAGGGTGAAGGCCGTCGGGCCGACGATCGCCCGTCCGGGTTCCACGGAGATCCGCGGGGCGCGCAGGCCGGCCGACTCGCACTCGCGGGCGACGATCTCGTGCAGGGCCTTGGCGATCTCGTGGGGCTCGCGCGGGTCGTCGGCGGAGGTGTAGGCGATGCCGAGGCCGCCGCCCAGGTCGATCTCCGGGAGTTCGACGCCGTGCTCGTCGCGGACGGCGGCCAGGAGCCGGACCACGCGCTTGGCCGACACCTCGAAGCCCGCCATGTCGAAGATCTGCGAGCCGATGTGGGAGTGGATGCCGAGCAGCTCCAGGCTGTCGTGCCCGAGCGCGCGGCGCACGGCCTCGGCGGCGGAGCCGTCGGCGACGGCGATGCCGAACTTCTGGTCCTCGTGTGCGGTGGCGATGAACTCGTGGGTGTGCGCCTCGACGCCGACGGTGACGCGGATCTGCACCGGCTGCCGTACGCCCAGCTCGCGCGCGATGTGCGCGACGCGGGCGATCTCCTGGTACGAGTCGAGGACGATCCGGCCGACGCCGGCCTCGATGGCGCGGGTGATCTCGGCGACGGACTTGTTGTTGCCGTGGAAGGCGATGCGCCCGGCGGGCATCTCGGCGGCGAGCGCCGTGGTCAGCTCGCCGCCGGAGCAGACGTCGAGGTTGAGCCCCTCTTCCTTGAGCCACTTCACGACGGCCTTGGAGAGGAACGCCTTGCCCGCGTAGAACACGTCCGCGTCGGGCCCGAAGGCATCCGCCCAGGCGCGGCAGCGGGCGCGGAAGTCCGCCTCGTCGAGGAAGAAGGCGGGCGTCCCGAACTCCTCGGCGAGCCGGGTGACTTCGACCTTGCCGACGCTGACCACGCCGTCGTCGCCACGCGTGACGGTGCGGGCCCAGACCTTCTCGTCGAGCGCGTTCAGGTCGGCGGGCGGCGGGGCGTAGTGGCCCTCGGGCATGACGTCGGCGTGGCGGGGGCCGGCGGGGTGCGCGGAACGGCTCATCGGAATCTCTCTTTGCGGGTCACAGGCGTTCAGGGGCGTCCATGCCGAACAGGGTCAGGCCACCGGCCAGCACCGTCCCGGCGGCTTCGGCGAGAGCCAGCCGGGAGCGGTGGGCGGCCGAGGGTTTCTCGTCGCCCCGGGGCAGTACCCGGTGCTGGAAGTCGAGCAGCTCGTCGGCCAGCCCGACGAGCTGCCGTACGAGCCGCTCGGGCGCACGGTGGTGCGCGGCGGCCTCCAGGGCGAGGGGATGGTCGGCGAGGACGCGCGGAAGGCCGCCCTCGCCGACCGCCTCGCCGACCACCTCACCGACCATTTCACCGGGCAGGCTCTGGAACCCGAGCCGGGCGGCGTTGCGGGTCAGCGCGCGGGCGCGGGAATGGGCGTACCGGACGCGGAAGAACTCGTTGGACTCGTCCTGCGCGAGCAGCCGCTCGGCGAACACCGGGCTCTCGTGGGGCGCGACGGCGAGCATGGCCCAGGCGGCGGCGTCGACGCCGAAGCGCGCGACGACGTCCCCTTCCCCGGCGGGGACGGGTGCGATGTTCGGGGCGGGTGCGGTACGAACGGTGGCGCCGGGCGCCGTCGGGCCCTGCGTGGCCGCGATCCGGAGCAGGACATCACGGATGACGCGCGCCCGGAGCTCGACGGCGGGGGCGGGGGTGTGGTCGGGGGCTGTGGCCGGCGCCGGGACTGTGGCTATGGCCGGGGCTGTGGCTATGGCCGGGGCGGGGGTCGGAGCTGCGGGCGTGGCCGGGAGCGCGGGCGTGGCCGGGACTGCGGGCGTGGCCGGGACCGCGGGCGTGGCTGCGGCCGGGGGGCATCCGTACCGAAGACCGTTGTCCCGGATCTCCCGCACCAGATCGGCGACGGAACGCCTGCGCAGCACGAAGTTCAAGAACCCCGCCCCGGTGATCTCGACGCGCTCGATCCCCTCCGCCACCTCCAGCCGCCGCGCGAGTACCGCCGCCACCTCACGCGGAACGCGACGGGCCGACTTCGCCACCTGGAACGCGACGGGCGTGGCGTACTCCCCCACCCCACCGGGACGGGTCCGCTCGACCACGACCCGCTCAGGCGCGACCGCATCGGACGGCAGCTCCCCGTCCTCGACGGCGCAGCGCACGGCGCGCACGACGGTACGAGAGAGGTCAGCGGGGGTCACAGCACCCAGCCTAGGGGAGAAGCCCTCGGGTCAGGCGAAGGGTTTCGGCATGTGAACACAGACCTGAACACAGACCTGAACCCACACCTGAACACATACAAGAGGACAGGGCCCACTCAGTCCCTCAGACACGGGGCCCATCCGACCCTGCCGGTCCGTCCGACTCACCCTCTCCCTCTGCCCGCGGGTTCCCCTTTCCGCTCGCGCCGGTCCCTGCGCTCGGCCAGCCTGCGCACGACGCGCACCAGCTCGGCGGGCTCGAAGGGCTTGGCAAGGAAAGCGTCCACACCGGCGGCGATCCCGACCTCGACCTCGTACTGGGTACACGCGCTGACGATGGCGACGGGCAGGTGCCGCGTCCGCGGATCGGCCCGCAACTGCGCGGCCGCCCCGAACCCGTCCAACCGCGGCATGACCACATCAAGGGTGATCACGTCGGGACACACCTGATGGACGACGTCCAGGCACTCGGCACCATCGTTCGCGGTCACGACCTCGAAGCCCTCCAGCTCGAGATTGACCTTGATCAACTGCCGGATGACCTTGTTGTCGTCGACAACAAGCACCCGACCCGAGGCGCCTGACACAACTCGAGAGTAGGTCCGCCACCGCCCCCGCGTCCGGGTTTTCGCCACTTCCACCCCCTGCGGGCGACGCACTCCCCTCTCCCCGGTAAACGAGTTCCTGATCACCCGGTGAGAGCTGGTAGTGTTCAACCCGTCGCAGCAACACAAGCGACGCGCCCCCGTAGCTCAGGGGATAGAGCAACGGCCTCCGGAGCCGTGTGCGCAGGTTCGAATCCTGCCGGGGGCACTTCGCAGGAAGTGCCCAAAGACCCCGCCATCAGCCCTAACGCTGAGAACGGGGTCTTCGCGTATGCGCAGCCAACTGCGGCCCTGCGCACCCGTATGTCAGGCCCTGTGGACTATTCGTGGACAGGATCTTGGTCCATCGGCGCAGGTCAGCGGTAGAAACGCCGAAGGCCCCCGGGCAGGTCCAGGGGCCTCGCAGCGTATCGCCAGTCACTCGCGATCACTCGTACTCGCTGAGCAGATCTTCAATCCGCCGGTTGGCCACCTCCTGCCGACCGTCGAGGCACTTCGCGTACCGACTGAGCAGCACCTCCACGCTGTTGCCCGCGCGCTCGGCGACCTCGGTCGGGTCGACGCCGGCATTGAGCCACGTGGAGAGCGCCGAGTGCCTCAGGTCGTAGGGCCGGTGGGCGAGCGGCGAGGCGGCTGCGGCCGGCGGTAGGGCTAGCACTCGGGCTTCCTGCCACGCCCGGTAGTAGGTCGAGGAGGAGACCACTCCCCCACCCTCGCTGAAGAACAGCCGCCCGTCCTTGGCGGTGCCGAAGGTGTCGAGGTGCTCGCGCAGGATGCTCACGAGCTGGGGTGGAATCGGCACTCGTCGGACGTCTTCCGTGGGCCGGTTCTTCAGCCCGCGGTCGTCATGGCTCTCGCCGGAGTCGGTCCACTGTTTGCCGACGCTCGGCCTGGTCCGGTGAAGGAGTGCCGTCCCCCAGCCGGCCACCGGAAGGGTCAGGTCCGACTCGGCCAGCCCCACCACCTCAGCCGGCCGGAAGCCCCCGAAGTACATCCCCGCGAAGAGCCCCACCAGCCGCCGTCCACGAGCCCGGCTGTATCCACCGACGTACGAGACAGCGTGCAGGAGCGATCGGGCTTGCTCAGGGTTGGCCACTACTCGCGGGTCGACCTCGTTCGACACCTTGGGCTTCTGCCAGCGGACCGTCGAGAGCGGGTTCTCCCGGAATTCCCCGAGATCCACCGCGTAGTGCAGGGCATTGACCAGGGTGCGCCGTTTCCGCCGTACGGTCTCGGCAGCAGCCGCAGTCCCATCCAATTTGATCTTCAGCGAATCGAGCACCGCTCGCCCAAGGGCCGGGTCAGTGAGATCTGACAAGGGCCGAGAGGCCTTGCCGACCCAGTGCAGGATGTTTCCGATCTCCGGGGGAAGCTCCCTGCTGTCCGGACCGGGCAGCACGAATGCCCAGTTCCGAAGAGCCTTCCGCATCTCGACATCGGCAGGCCGGCCAGGTCGGTCATCCAGCAGGGCCATCGTGACCGAAGCCAAGGATTCGTTGATCCCGTCCCGGGTATTCGGCGCCGCATGGGGCCACTTCATGGCGAGGTACTTGAGCGCAAAGGCGTACCAGCTCAGCGTCGCCTTCTGCTCGGCCATCGAACCGGGAAGGCCCGACTCCGTGTCGAACTCCTCACCGTCACGGGCCGCCCGCATCAGCTTGGATCGGAAGTTGTCCGCGAGCCCTTTCGTCCTGAACGACTCGGAAAAGACCTGCCCAGCCACAGACCAGCGCACGTCATAGGAGGGCTTCTTCGTGTCCCTCTTTCGGACACTCCAGATCTTGACATCGAGCGATTTCACGCGGCAGCACCCTCCCGGCTCCGAAGCCAGGCAAGAAAGTCACTCCGCCACACGCGTAGTTCGCCGTTGGGCAGCTTGAAGGCCTCAGGGGCATCACCGAGCTCGCGCCACCGGTAGAAGGTGCGCCGGGAGATCCCTTTCAGCTCCGCGAGGATCTCCGGGACGGTCATCAATTCGTCCTTCACGTCACCGCTCCTTCCAGGTCCATCAGGGCTTCGCGGGCGGCCTCGCGGTTGAGCCGGATATCGCGGCGGACGTTGGCGGCGAGCCAGGACTCGCCGGGGGTGGCCCCGTGGCCGGCGTAGGACCAGTGGGCGATGACGAGGAGGGTGGCCTCCGGGTGGTCGTCGGCGTCGGGCAGGCCGAGGGAGGCGCGTTGCTGGGCGGCGCGGTAGTCGGCCCGAACCTGGCGTAAGGCGCCGAGGGTGGTGGAGTAGCGGCGGGACTTGGTGGAGAAGTGCCCGCGGAAGCCGAGCATGTGGGCCCAGGCCCTGAGGCGTCGGTCCGGGTAGGCCCGATCCAGGTCCATGCAGGCTTCCATGAGGCGCCGCGGGTGGTCTGGGATGCCGAGGAGGACGAGGGCTTCCTTGTTGCCGACCGGGTGGTCGACGGTGCCGGTGGTCTCGGCGGCCTTGGTCGCGTACTTGGCGACGTAGGAGGCGACGGCTTGCTCCGTCAGTTCTTCCCCGTCCCCGAAGGCGCCGATGGGTTGGACGTCGAGTTGGTCGCCCCACTGGAGGGCCCAGTCGTTGTTGATGCCGTGCTTCGGGCTGGGCGGCACGACGACGCGGACGCGGGCGGCGGCGGCGCGGATGGCGTCGGTGAGCAGGTCGAGGGTGGCCCAGGCGGGCGGCGGGCTGTCGGGCCCGTCCGGTCCGTCGAAGCGGACCACCGCGTGGAAGTGGACGGCGCCGCGCTTCTGGTACTCGGCGACCTTGCCGAAGGAGACGCGGGACTGTTCGCGGGCGGCCTTCTGGGTCAGGCCGGCGCGGCGGGCGATCTCGCGGCGGAGGTAGATCGTGAAGTATCGCCACAGTTCGGAGGCGTGGTTGTTCCACAGCACGGCGCCCGCGTAGTCGTAGGTGTCCGGGTCGAGCGGGGTGCCGAGTGCGGGCGCGTCTTCGGAGTGCCGAGTACCGCAGCGGCAGGGCCGGGTACCGGGGCGGTTGTGGACCGGTCCGAAGGACGGGGCGGTAAGGGTGGCGAAGACGCGGGGGTGGTCGCGGATCGTTTCGGGGGTGCCCTTGTCGGGGGCGCCGACGAGTCCGGCCCGGATCAGGTGGTACGTGTCGCCGGCGTACGTCCAGGCGCAGGCGGGGCACCGGGAGGCGCGGCGGTTGCCGCAGGCGACGCGGAGGACGCCGCCGGGTTCGGTGTCGGTGTTGTAGGCGTGGATCACGGTGCGGGTGGCGGGGTCGAGGAGCTTGGTTCCGCCGCTGAGTCGGATCGGGGCGGTGCATCCTCCGGTGCGGCGGATCTGTTCGTGGAGGCGGTCGAAGCCGGGGTCCCCGGCCACCCGGAGCAGATCGCTCAGGGTGGCCGGGTCCAGGCCCGCCGCGGTGGCGGTGTCGGTCACGCCAGCACCTCCTGTCGTGCGGTCAGGAACGCGGTGCCGATCCAGCGGGTGTAAGCGGGCGGGATGGCTTCGGTCAGTTCGGTGTGGATGTCGGTCCAGGTGATCCCCATGGCGGCCTGCATCTCCGGGACGGTGGCCTTGCCGCCGCCTTTGCCGTACGCAGCCACGTAAGGGCCGTCGCGGTGGATGCCGTGACGATGGCCGCGGACGTAGCCCCGGTGACGCGGGTGAGTGGGCTGCGCGGTGGACCAGCGGCCGAGCTCGAAGTTGCGGTGACGCAGGACGCCCAGGCCGAACATTTCGCCGCAGAGCTTGAGGTCTTTGCGGATGGCCGCGCGCCCGTTGGGCTGCTCGATCACGTAGGGAAGCCCGCAGGCGTCGAGGAGTTCCCGGGTCGGTGCCACGAGGTCGGCGTGGATGCCGCCCCAGCCCCGGGACTGGTTGGTGCCAACGGTGAGGCCGCAACCGGCCTGACAGGGCGGAGAGGCGTGGACGACGGCGTACTGCTCGATGTCGCCACTCGCGATCAGTCGTGCGAGGTATTCGAGCGCGTCACCCCGGTGGTAGGGGAACGGGTAGCAGGGGCGTTCGGCGATGTCGCAGCCGTCGACCTCAAAGCCCGCCTGGTGGTAGCCCATGGCGGCCCCGCCGGCGCAGGAGAAGAGATCCAAGACCCGCGGTGCCCGGCTCACCGGGTACCCCCGCTGTTGTGGGCGGAGCCGTGGTTGGCGTTCCATCCAGCGACCAGCGCACCGACCTGGGCATCTCCCTCAGCGGTGGCGGAGGCGCCGCAGTGGCAGACCGCGGAGGCGGTGGCCGGTGTGGAGGGGGACGGCTTGCTGACGTGCAGTCCCGGGCGGTCCCCAGAGGGGCTGAGGGTAGTCATGCCCGTCACCGGCCGGCCGTGGTGACCGCGGTGTGGCGGGCGAGGGTGCCGGTGCCGTGGCAGGCCGGGCAGTGCGCGGTGATGGTGCGGAGGTGGCCGGCGCGGTCGCGGCCGCCGAGGGTGACGGCGACGGAGGGGTGGCCGTCGCAGTTCGGGCAGACCTGTGCCAGGGCATGGGTGTGCTGGGTCATGATGGTGCTTCCTTCCGGATCGTCTGGTTCGGGCAGGAGTGCGGCGCCGGGACGGCGGAAACTTGGCGGTGGAAGCCGTCCCGGGGCCGGTCAGCGGTGGGTCTGGCCGTTGAGGAGCGAGCGCAGGGCGACGGCGCAGACGGCGACCGAGGCGCCGGTGATGGCGACCGCGAGGAGCATGGAAACCAGGACCGCGCCGACGACGAGGACCAGACCCGCGCCACCGGCGACAACGGCGACGAGGCCGGCCGGGGTCAGGCGGACCGCGGGGAGCTGAACGCGGGACTGGCCGGCGGTCGGGGCCGGGGCGGTGTGCTGGCAGTCGCAGACCGGGGCATTGGTCGAGCCGTGGGTGATGTCCCCGGTGGTCGGGTGGACGAGCGGGGCGACGAGGCCGGTCGGGAGCGGGTTGACCGGGATCTTCGGGCGGATCATGACGGGGTCTCCCTACTTGGTGAGCGAGTCGATGAGCGGCGCGGCGAAGCTGTTGGCGAGCAGGTATCCGCCTAGGAGGATCACCGCCACGAGCCACAGCGGCGGGCGGATGAGCTTGTAGCCGAGGGCGCCGACGACGATCAGCGCGAGCCAGAGCGGTACGTCCATGACGCGGGTCTCCTCGTGGTCAGCGCGGGCTGCAGCGGTGGGTGCGGGCGGCGAGTTCGGCGGCGGCGCGGGTGAGGTAGTCGGCGGAGAAGTCGCAGCCGGGGGCGGTGCACACGGCGGTGTGCCGGGTACGGCCCCGCCCGTCGTTGTGAGTGCCGACCTGCACCGGGCCTATGCGGATGACGTTGTGGAAGCGGTTCGGGCGCACGGGTCTATCTCCTTCCTGTCAGGCGAGTTGGAGGGCGATGGCGTCAGCGAGCGCGGGCGTTACGCCGAGGCGACTGCGCAGGGTCGCGGTGTCGATCGGGGCGCCGGTCTGGGCCTGGTGCGCGTTCGCGATCTTCTGGGCGTGGTCGAGCAGAGCGGGCGGTACCGAGACGGCGGGTGTGGTCAGGGCGGCCTGCGGCGGTTCGGATGCCGGAGCGGGGTCCGCTGGCGGCAACTCGGCAGCCGGTTCGGGTTCGCGCTCCACGGTGACGTCCGGGGTGGGCTCGACCTGGGGCTGTTCCGAGTGGTCGGGCTCTACCGCGGGGGCAGGTGCATGGGCGAGGAGCGTGCCGCCGAGGAAGGCGAGCGCGGGCCAGCCGGCGACGAGGATCCGCAGCCAGGGCGGGACATCGGTCAGGTCGAGGAGTCCGGCGGTGGCGACGTTGGCGCCGAGCGATGCGACGAGGGCGATGGCGAACCAGAGCCAGGCGTCACGGTTCTCCGTATCCGTGCGCATCCGGCGCCATGCAGCGACCAACAGCAGGTCGACGCTCACCGGGTAGGCCCAGGCCTTCCAACCGTCCTGTCCTGCCGCCGCAGCTAGGTCGTGCAGGTGGGCGAAGGACAGGGCACCCGCGATTACGGCCTGGATCAGCACGGGGTCGAGGCGGAGAGAGCGGGACACAGGTCACCTCCTTTCGGGGGCCGGTGCCGGGCCCTGTGCTCCGGCACCGGTAGTTCGGGGACTGGTCACGCGGTGCCGGAGCCGAGGCAGTCCAGGCACAGCCCGGTCTGCGTGGCGCCGATCTCCCGGCGCTTTCGCCCGACGCGGACAGTCGTCGTGGTCTCGCCCGATCCGGCACAGGTCCCGCACTTCTCGGAGGCCGGAGCGGGCTTGGGCGGACGGGACTTTCGGGGCGAAGGCGTCTTGGCGATGGTCATGACGGTTCCTTTCGATTCCGGGCATGGGCCGGTAGGGACCTGGCGCGAGAAGGTCGCGCCGACCGAGGGGAGGGGGACTGCTAGTCCATGGCCGGGATCGGCTTGACCAGCGGGAACGGCTCGGTGGCCGGGACAGTGTCCGGGAGCACCGGGCGATAGGCCACGAGGGCCGGAAGGTCCGGGGTCAGGTGCGCGAACTGGGCGCAGATCTCGGCAGCCTCGTCGGTGCTCAGTTCGGGGGTGCGGATCCGGGTCCAGCCGCCGGACGAGTCGCCGGCCACCGCGACGCCGGGCTTGTCGGCCGGGATCGACGTCACAGCCACGACGGCGTCCGGGGCGATATCGCCCAAGCCCATGTCGGCGGTCTGCTTGTCGTTGACACGGTGGACCACGCGGCCGGTGAGCTGCGCGCGGAGCGTGGTGGCGCCCTTGCCGAGTTCGGAGCCGAAGCGCTGACCGCAGATCTCCAGGTAGATACCGGCGGCACGGGCCATCTGCCCGAGACGGATCAACTGCGTGACCATCTGGTCCCGGCGGTCCTCGTCCTTCCGGGTGGCCACGAGGAACAGTTCCGCGACCTCGTCCACGAGCAGGACGACCGGCACGGGCCGGACCTCGTCGGGCAAGGCCCAAACGTCGGTAGCCCCGTACTGGTTCAGCAGGTCGAAGCGGTCCTCCATCTCCCCCACGAGAGCGTTGAGAACGCCCGATGCCTCATCCGGCGTGACGGCGAGAGCGGAGAGCCGAGGCGCGTACCGACGCTGCTCGACTCCTCGCTTGCAGTCGATGCCCACGAGGGCGACTCGAAGACCGGCAAGCCCCTTGATCAGGTTCCGCTGGTACATGGACTTGCCCGACTGGTTGGCGCCGAGCGTCAGCGCGTGCGGAACCTTCTCGTAGTCCCGTACGAACGCCGTACCGTCCTCCCGCAGCGCGACCGGCGCCACCAGCCGACCGGACGGGAGCCGACGCGGCATCTTCACCCGGCGCAGGACGTCGTAGCCGGTCATCCGCAGCTCCACGAACCCCGGCTTCGTCTCGACCACGTGGCCGGAGTGGACCCCCCAGGCGTGGCGGAGCCGCTCGGACGCCGCCATGACGTCGGCGGGCTCCAGCCCGGCCGGCAGACGCAGGGTGACCCGCATCCCGGTCGAAGAGCCCCGCAACCGGCGGACCTTCGGCGGAACCGGCTGTACGTCGCTGCGGCGGGCGACGTTGCGGACGAGGAAGGCCCGGAAGCGGGACGGCTGGACCGTCAGCCCGCACACATCCATCGTGGACCGGTACGTCACCGTGAACCGCGCACTCGCCATCGGCAGACCGACGAGCGACCAGTACACCCGAGGCGCCCGAGCCTTCGCATAGCCGAGCACACCGCCCGCACCAGCCAGGGGAAGGCCGATCTCCCATAAGGGCGTCAGGTCGGCCATGGTCAGGTCCCGACCGTGAGGGCGACGGCGCGGAACGAGATGCCGTGGCGGGTCTGGCCGTTGAACGTGTTCTCCCAGTCACGGGCCTTAAGGCCAATCACCGACACCGGCATGCCCGGCATCAGGCCCTCGGGAAGACCGGTCTCCGGGACGGTCACCTGGTAGAGGTTGCCCTCCCCCTCGTCCGAGATCAGCAGGCCCACCGTCGACAGACCGGCGCCGGTCTCCCGGTCCATGGCGCGCTCGCCGGTCTGCTTGCTCACGAGCTTCGGGGTCGGGGCCGTGGCCACGAACACCACGGCGGTCGACGTGTCTACCTTGAACGACGGCATCAATGCCTCCAGCGTTGTCGGGGCAGCCCGAAGAGGACTACCAACTCTCGCTGTCCTAGGACTGCGAGCGCTTGAGTAGATAGTGCAATGCAGTCCTAGGACTGTCAACAGTCCTAGGACTGTGTTTGACTTGATGCCAACGAAAGGGATACGCGATGGCCCCGAAGTGGAGAGAGCTGGCTGACAAGCTGGCTGAGCAGATCCGAGGAGGCGACTACGCCCCAGGGCAGCAATTGCCGCACATCAGGGAACTGGTGGATGCCGGCGAGGGCTCGAAGGCCACCGTCCACGCGGCCTACAAGGCGCTGGAAGCGGAAGGCCTGGTCACCTCATCTCGCGGACACGGAACTATCGTCCGACAGCAGGTGCCACTGAAGCGACTCGGGATCGCCCGGTACGACAAGGCCAAGTGGCGCGACGGCGACGAGGTGGCGTTCATCGCGGACCGCGTGGCCTCAGGACGTGCGTTCCGCCGCAACGAGCAGACCCAGTCGGTCAGCCTCGTCGAGGCACCCCCCGAGGCTGCGGCTGCACACGGGCTGCCGGAAGGCGCTCAGGTCTACGCACGCGCACGACTGGTCAAGGAAGGCGACCAGCCGACTCACACGCTCACCAGCTACTACCGGCCCGAGCATGTCGAAGGAACCCGGCTGGTGGATCCGACCCCGGGTCCGGCCGGCCGTGGCGGCGGGTTTCGCGTCCTCTACGACGCTGGCTACGAGATCGACCACATGAAGGAGCGCATCTTCGCCCGCACTCCCACAGCCGACGAAGCGAGGCTCTTGCAGCTTCCGCAGGGCGAACCAGTAGTCGAGCTGCACCGGACGACCTATACGGCCGACGGCACCGTGGTCGAATTCGCCCTCGGGGTGCACGCTGCCTCGCGCTTCGCCTGGGAATACGACTTCCAGGTACCGGACTCGGCGAAGGACAGGGAAGGCCAGGAGTGATCTCGACGCAGGACTGGGCAGATACCCGGCTTCTCTGGGCCTACCACCAGATGGGGCACGCTCCGCAGCCATGCTCGGTCGCGATCGGGCTCGGCAGCCATGACCTGGGCGTGGCCGAGACGGCGGTCGAACTCTACGAGCGCGGCATGGCCCCCCTGCTCGTGTTCACCGGAGCCACCAGCCCGACAACGCGCGACCGGATGCCCCGCGGTGAGGCCGTTCACTACCGCGAGCGGGCGTTGGAACTTGGCGTCCCCAGTTCTGCTGTGCTTGTTGAACCGCGAGCCCGGAACACGGGAGAGAACATCACCTTCTCTCGCGAGCTGCTGCAAGAGGCAGGCGTCGACGTGTCCTCCGTCCTGCTGATCAGCAAGCCGTACGAGGAGCGCCGGGCGTACGCCACGACCCGAAAGCTCTGGCCCGGCGTGGAGATCGTCAGCGCTTCAAGCCCGATGACTCTGGACGAGTACGTCGACTCGATCGGCGATGCCCGGCTGGTCATCGACATGCTGGTCGGGGCGTTGCAGAGGCTGTTGGTCTATCCCGAGCAGGGATTCATGATCAGCCAACACGTCCCGGACGACGTGACCGAGGCGTACGAACGGCTCTGCCGGCAGGGCTTCACAAGTCGCCTCCTGCGTGACGCGGCCGGTCAGGCGCGGAGCCAGATGCGTCGGTGACGAGCGACATCGTGGACGTGCTCTACCTGCTCAGGCGTGAGCTTTCCGGCGAGCGGTCCCAGAGCGGCCACTTCCCGCTCCTGGTAGATGCGGACGGCGTACTGCGTTACTGCCCGATCCAGGGACGCGATGCCGACGAAGACCATGACCGGTTCGACGGGAACCTCGAAGGCGCAGTACCGCCCCAGTACCTTTCGCACGAAGTCAGCCTCTGACTGGCTTGCCGCAGCGTACGGACGGGGTGGCCCACCGTTGATCTTCGCCATGGAGTCGCCCACCCAGACCGAGGCACCCCGATGGTGCTTGGTGTTGACGGTGAACACCCCGCCGGGGCCGATGATCAAGTGGTCGATGTCGCCGCCGTTGCCCTTCTCGATTCCGTGAAGCACCCGCCAGCCCAGCGGGACGAGGCGTTCCAGCTCACGACCTACCCTCCGCTCGCCTTCCAGGCCGGTGTACCAGCTATCCCACTCCGTGGTCTGCCGCAGTAACTTCGCCTTCAGTCGCTGCACCGTCGACGGTCCCCGTTCGGCGATCGTCCCGACGAGGCGGGAGCCCGGCCGATTCCTGGCCAGGTCCTCGCTGGGACTGAGGGGTGGGACTGGCGCCGGCCGTTCGGATCGGCGTGGAGAGGACGTTGAGGTGGGCTGCACTGCCTGCCAGAGAGGCGCGGCGGGGTAGTGCTCACGAGTAGGCGCCGGACTGGAACTGACGACGAGCCCGTCGCCAAGGTGAAGCCGCAGAAGTGCCAGAGCTTCGTCCTGGTACTTGGGAATTTTGATCGTCACGACCTTGGTCGATCGATCCGCCCAAGCAACAGCCGTGCCGCCCAACAGATTCACGTAGAGCCGATCCTTGCCATGCTTCTTCCACGGATGGACCGTCAGCTCGCTCATCAGCCGCCCCCTGCGTGCCGTCCCCACGTATATGCCAACAGGCAGTGGGCAGATCGGCAAGACCGCCGGAGCAGCAGGAGCTGTTACAGGTTTCTCTACCTCATCAAGCACCCGGCTGCGCTCCGCTCCGCCGGGCGGGCTTCCCGGCGCCGCTCTGCGCGACGCTCCTGCCTTCGGCCCGCTCCGCGCACGCTCCGCCGACGCCCGCCCCTGCCAGTGGGATAGGCCCAAGGGCATGAGTCGAACCCGCGGGCCGGCGCTTCATCGCTCACCGACATGCCTCCGGCGGGGGCGCTCCGACTCCGGGATGGCGGGGGCGCCGCGGGCGAGTGCAGACCGTGAATGGGCTGGGGCGGGGAACTCCCATCCCGTCTGCCGTCGACCCAGGCAAGCCGAGCAGACACGGGCTCTGGCGTCCAGGTCGTTCGTACAGTGGCGCGCTCCACCTGGACGCCAGAGCCCGCGCCCGCTCCACATACGTGTGGGTCGACGGCAGACGGGATGGGAGTTGGGGCGGGTGGTGGGTTGGAGTCGTCTCTGCGGCTGCTAGGCCACCCTGATCTCGTATTCAAACTTCAGTGAAAAATGTGCCGATCCGCATCTAGGCCCCGCGTGAACCTCCAGAACTTTGACGAGGAGGTGGCCGTAGTTGTTTCTGAATACAGCAATCCCACCTTCCTCGATGGGTGCGGAGTGACTCTCGAAGTCGAACACGTTGGGGTCGTCAATTTCTTCAAAGGCTTGGGCAAATCGAGCCTCAGCGACGATGCCGGCCACGCCTCCATGCGCGTATATGGATCCCCTCCCTCTCTGAGTCCACTGGGTTGTCCACTTCGGCGAATCGGTCCGTTCGTCAAGGTAGATTTCATATCTCCCCCCGTTCTGCGTGTAGTCGAACTTTGTCCTTCCCCTAGCGCGCCCCCTTCTTTCCGTGAAGTCGGCTCGGCGTTCAGGGCTCAGATTCTGCACTTCGGCGCGCAGGTCTGCTGGGAAGTCGCGCAGCTCAACCTTGGCATCGCGGAGGCTTCTCCAGCCAAGTCGGTAAATTTGAGGGTTATTGTCGTATCCGCCGATGAACACGCGACGAACGCCGGCTTCGGCAAGGATCGTCGAGCAAGCGTCCTTGTTCTTGCTTTCAAGATTTGCGCAGGGCTCAAGTGTGACGTATGCAGTCGCACCTTTGAGGTCGTACCCCAAATCCCGCGCCTTCTGTACGGCAAGCGCTTCGGCATGGATTCGGATGTCTGCTTCACCTCGGTAGCCTGTAGCGATAATTGACCCGTTGGGATCTGCCAAAACAGCACCGATCCTCCAGCCGCCAACTTCGCCTTGGCGAGCCAGTTCGATTGCGTGCATCATGTTGGCGCGGTGGACGTCTCCCTCTGCTTCCATGGCAGAGCATGTTACGAACAGCGGGCCCGCAACGCTATGAGTTTCAGCGTGAGGGAGTACCACCCATCTGCGGTCTGCGGGTGTAGCAAGCGCAGCCTCAGCTACCCGACAGTGGCCGAGTGAGATGCCTGCGGCGCCGGTACAGCAGCGCGGTACCGCAACCGCAGCGACCGGCCACGTCCGGTAGCGCCCCTTGGAGGCCTTGGGGTGACTGGGATGACCGGCTCTGACCGGTCTGGCTAGACCTACGGATCAAAAGATGCGGCGCGATGAGACGGTCTGGCTACGGCCGGGCCGTATCAGTCTCAGCAGGTCCGGCTATTCGCTAGGTGTTTGAGGAGTGCCGAGCTCGATCCCGCGACGGCGCCTTAGGTGCCGGGCAAGCACATACATCCCTCCACCCAGGATGCCGCAGGGCTCCCAAATTTCCGTCATCAAAGCCTGAATCCCGCCGTCACCAACGATGTAGATCGCCTGCCCACCTACGATCGCGGCGATGCTGGTGTTGACCCGCTGATCGGTGCGGATAACCCAATCGACAGGCCGCCACAGAGAACCAAGAACGTCGTGCGCGCGCATACGAAGGGAAGCCAGCAGGAAACCCACTAGGAGTGCGAATCTCCGTTGAGATGAAACGAAGATTCCGCGCTCCGGGTCACCGAGCAGAACAGCACGCCATTCCTCACCCAGGTGGCCCCTTCGACGACCAGCAATGCGTGCAGCGATACTTGTGACTCGCCGAGCTGCGGGGCTGACAGACTCCGCCACCATCAAGACTTCGGGGCTTAGTTTCACCAATTCGCGACGGTCGATCACGCGCAGCAACAACAGATCGCCGCTATCGCCGCAGGCAAATACGGCACGCAGGTTAGCATCGCAGCGCAGCACAAGAATTCGCTGAGATCCCCACCTCTCAGCCTGCATGACACTGAGGTGCCGGAGCTCCCCACCGCGAAGGCGGTGCATGGAATCGATCAAAATGGAGCGGCCATCGGGCCTCATCGCCCTGACGTCAGCATCCGCAACAGCGCTGACATGGATTTTCATCGGCCCATCAGGTCGGCCACCCATGGCCCCCAAGCCGGCCCGCTGGAGCGACCTTGGAGAAGTGAAACTCCTCATCCTCATGCCGTACCCCCCGCCAGACCGAGCCTGACCCGCCGGACTGCCCGGTTCTCCAGGGACGCCTGCGCCTGCCGACGCCCCAGCCCTGTGAGTTCGTAGTAGCGGCGCGGGGGCCGGCCCGGGTGGGGAGTGCTCTCGCTACGGCTGGTGATCCACCCGTACTCGGAGAGTCGATCAAGGATCGGATAGACAGTGCCGGATCCGAGGTCTGCATCACGACAGATGCTGAGCCCCCAAGCCGGGCTGTCGCTGGTGGCTGCGAGCAGTACCTCCAGCACGGCGATGGTTGGCTTTGTCAGCCGGGGAGTTGACATGCACTCAGTAGAGCATATGTCGAGTACGAGACACCAGAGGAGTCGAGCATCCAGCGTCGAGCCCGGTTCAAGGGACGCGAACCCGCGTGGCCCGCCCCATGCCGGAAACCCGATCGGGCTCCTTCGCCCGGTGGGCCAGGTTCCCATGGGCTATCTAAGGACGGGCTGCAGTGGGACCTGCGATCGACCAGTACAGGGGTCCGCTAGTTGCGGCCCATTTGTGGACGGGGACCACTACGCAGTCGGGAGCTACCCCTCTGACCTGCTGGAACGTGTGAGACGCACGGGGCCTCCGGAGCCGTGTGCGCAGGTTCGAATCCTGCCGGGGGCACACTGTGCAAGTGTGCCCAAGACCCCGCCATCAGCGAGAACGCTGAGAACGGGGTCTTCGCGTATGCGCAGCCAACTGCCGCCGTGCGTGGCCGTATGACAGCCGGTGCGGCCCATTCGTGGCCTGGCTCCCCTCGGAACCTCGCAGGTCAGCCCGGGCAGCACGAAGGCGCCCGGATTTGCCCAGGGGCCTCGAACCGCGGTGACTCGCCTCTCACTCGTACTCGCGGAGCAGCTCGGGTGATCTCGTACGGAAGTTCCACCTGGCCGGGTCCGACCGGGATCAGCAGGCCGCGCGGGGGCGGCCAGTCGGTGCCCTCTTCGCCGCTGCCGCCCTCCCGGAAGGCATACGTGGAGTCGGGGGCCTTGCAGGACTACCCGTACCGGCTGAGGAAGCAGTGGGTGCGCAGCAGTGGTGGGCCGGGCGCCAGGGGTTCAGCAACTCCCGCGCGCGGGACGGGCTCCGTCCACCAGGGTAGGCCGGGGACGCCGCGGAACCCCGGCCCCACCAGGGCTTGTACCCGGGCGGGGGCGGCGGGGGATGGTGACGAGTTGCTGGGTCTGGTCGGGGGTGCGGGCTGCGCCCTCGCCGCGGAGGTTCGCGGCGATCTCCTTGGCCTCGGCGGCGTTGTAGGCGCTGGCCAGCAGCCGGTCGGCCGGGCGTCCGGAGTCGTCGAATCCGGCGGCTCGGACGTGTAGTTGGGGGTGGGAGGGCCAGTTGGGCCTCGGGGGCGGGGAGCAGCAGCGCCCGTTTCCGCAGTCGTGCGAGGACCCGCTCGGCCCGTCGCGGCTCGAACCAGGCGAGTACGTCCCGCTCGGGTACCAGTCGGTCCGTGGGCTCCACTGGGGGTGTGGGCTTCCGCTGCTGCCAGGGGTAGCGGGGGCGTCGTCCGCCTCGTCACCGGCCCCGGGGTCGTGCCGCTCCAGGGCCAGGATGGAGACGGAGGCGAGCAGTTGCAGTTCTGCGGCTGTCCTCGCCGGCGGGCCCCGGCCCACCGACGCATCGGTGAGCAGATGCGCGGCGAGCTCGCGGAGGGTGGCGATCCGTCGGTCCTCGGCGGCGAGCGGCAGATCCCGCTTCCTCCAGCCTTGCCGTCAGCCGGTCCGGGACCAGGGTGCCGAGCCATTTCGCCGGGGTGGTACGCGCGTTCACCCGGCCGGGCCGGCGCCGTGCGGTTGCCCTGCGGGGGTGGACCGGACGGGTTCGCTCGGGTCTGCGCGGACGGCCTGTGGTGCGTCCTCCTGGTGATGCGGGTGGGTCGGTGGTCCGTACGAGGGGGCGGGGGTGGGTCTGTGGGATTTGGGGGGTGGGGTGGGGCGACGTGGGTGCGTAGGTTGGGAGTGAGGCCACCTTGCGCCGCTGACCTGGTGCTTTGTGGCGGGCTCTGACGATGAGGATGGGCAGCGCGATGCGTGAGTTGGTGGAGACGGCGCGGCGGTGGGTGGCCGAGGGGCGGGAGGCGTATCTGGCGCGGCCCGTGACCGAGCAGGGGTTCGGGCCGCGGGATCCTGCCGGGGCGGTGTTGGTGGATGCCGGCGGGGAGTGTGTGGGGGCCCTGTACCGGGGGGTCTTCGATGCCGAACTCGTCGCCGAGGCGGGCGCCTTGGGGGGCGCCTTGGTGGGCGGGGGGAGCGCGCGGGTGTGTGAGCTGTCCGTCGGGACCGGGGAGGCCGTCGAGGCGAGGTTGACCTGTGGTGGACAGGCCGAGGTGCTGTTGCAGCCGCTGGTGTCGGTCCCGGGCGAGTGGTGGGAGTTGCTGGGGCAGGGGGCCGGGGTGGCCTTGGTGACGCGGCTGAACGCGGCGGCCGACCGGGCGGTGAGCGAGGTGGTGCGGGCCGTGGACCTGCCGGCCGATGACGCGGCGCGGCGGGCCGGGGAGCTGTTGGCCACGCGGCGGCCCGGGCGGGACGCGCTGTACGGGGGGTCGGGGCTGGTGCTCGTGGAGGCGTACCCGTCCGCTCCGCAGGTGGTGATCGGCGGGGGCGGGGAGCTGGCCGAGATCATCGGGCGGCAGGCCGCGTTGTTGGAGTGGGGGGTCACGACCGTGGAGTCGGCCGCGGAGGCCGCGAAGGTCCTGGCGGATCATCGGGACGCCGCGTGTCTGGTGCTGCTCAGCCACGAGCCGGACTTCGACGTGCCGACGCTGCGGGCGGCGCTCGCGCTCGGGATCCCGTACGTGGGTGCGCTCGGCTCCCGGCGGACCACCACGCGGCGGCGCGAGGGGTTGATCGCGGCAGGGGTGGGCGAGGTGGAGCTGGCGCGGGTGCACGGGCCGATCGGCCTGGATCTGGGGGCGCGGACCCCGGCGGAGACGGCGATGGCGATCTGTGCCGAGATCCTCGGGGTGTTGGGCGGCAGGGACGGCGGGGGCCTGCGGGACTCGGACGGCCCACTGCGGGGGTGAGTGCGCCCCCTTTGCGCCCCCGAGCGTGAACCCGTGTGCGCCCCCGGACGCGGGTCCGTGCCCACCCTGCACGTGGACCCGTGCCCGCCGCCGGGCGTGGGTCCCGTGCCCGCCGCCGGGCGTGGGTCCCGTGCGGGCCTCTGGGCGTGGGTCCCGTGCGGGCCTCCGGGCGCGGGCCTCGTGCGCGCCTTTGGGCGTGGGTCCCGTACGCAATCCGATCGTGGCCCCGTGCGCGCCCCCGAACGTGGGTCCGTGCCCGCCCCGCACGTGGCCCCGCGCCCGCCCCGGACATCAGCCCGCGCCCGCCCCGGACGTGGGTCCATGCCCGCCGCCACACGTGGCCTCGTGCGCGTCCCCGATCGCGGGCCCGTGCGCGCCTCCGAACGTGGGTCGGTGCGCGCCTCCGGACGGGGGCCCGTGCCTGCCCCCGATCGCGGGCCCCTGCGCGCCCCCTGACGGGGGCGTTGTGCAGGGTCTCCGATGCCGGGGCGCCGGGGACGGCGTTCGGTGGGCGCCGTTCCCGGGGTGGTGGGGTTTTCCGCGGCCTCAGGAGTGAATGCGGCCATAAGGGTGAATGCGGGCTGGATGAGGGAAACTAGTACACATGGACACGGACCTGATCTATCTCGCGGTGGACAGGACGCTCACCAACATCGCGTGGCTCCTGGTCGTCGGACTGATCGTCGTGGGGTTCCTGCTCGGCGGTTTCATGCTGGGCAAACGGGTTCGCGCGCACGAGCCGGCGCCGCCCACGACCGAGAGCCAGCCGCACCTGCCCGACGGCGGTGCGGTGCTGGAGGTCTCCGAGGAGCGTGAGCCCGTGGAGTTCCCGGACGCCGGTCTGCGGCCCCATGAGATGCAGGGGTACGGGAACGTCGGCTCCCGGAGCAACAGCCACCAGGAGGATGCCCGCGCGGAGCGGGAATCCGGGTACGAGCACCCCAATCAGCGCCCGCCCACCGACAAGGAGCCGCCGACCGTGCCGCCGCTGGGTGGCGTCAAGCCGCTCTGACCCCCTGTCCCGTCTCCGCCCCGCCCGGGCCCGACCGCGCCCGGCCCGCCCGCCGGTCGTGGCCCTCAGGAGCGTGTCCGTCAGGGCCCGCGCCCGTCAGAGGAGGTCGGTGCGCAGGCGCAGGACCTCCGGCGGCGGGTGGCGGCCGGAGGTCTGGCGTACTTCCGCCGCCAGTGGCGGGTCCAGCGGACGGTACGGGACCTCGCCGAGGCCGATGGCGGTCACGGTCGCCCCGGCGGGGGCGGTCTCCGTGCGCCGGGCCAGGGTCGCCGCCAGTTCGGTCCGCAGCCCCGGGGACAGCGGGCTGGACACCAGCGGCTCCTCGTCCTCGCCCGGGAGGACGAGGACCAGCGCGAGCGGGCGGCGCGGGGTGCCGGTGTGGCCGACGACGGCCGCGTCCCGGACGTTGGTGTGGCGGAGCTTGCGCCAGCCGCGCCGGCCGGCGGGGTAGGCCTGGTCCAGGCGTTTGACGACGAGGCCTTCGATGCCGCCGGCGGGCAGGGTCTCGTACCAGGTCTCGGCCAGTTCCGGGTCGGTGGTCATGGGTACCGGCTGGAGGGGCGGGCCGAGCGGGAGCAGCAGGTCGACCAGGAGGGCGCGGCGCCGTTCGTACGGGCGGGCGCGCACGTCCAGCCCGGCGAGTTCCAGGACGTCGAAGGCGGCGTACGAGGCCGGCAGGGTCCGGGCGAGCAGTGCGGCCCTGGCGGGGGTGGCGGCCGCCCGGCGTTGGACGAGCGCGAAGTCCGTCCGTCCGGCGTGCCAGACGACCACCTCCCCGTCGAGGACGGTGTGGGCGGGCAGCATCAACGCCGCCGCGGCGAGGTCGGGGAAGGCGGCGGTGACGATCCGCCCGGAACGGGCCTGGAGCAGCACGTCCTCGGCCGTGCGCACGATGACGAGGCGGTGTCCGTCGAACTTCGGCTCGTACGCGAGGCCGGGCTCGCGCGGCAGGGCGCCGACGGCGGTGGCGAGCGCGACCCGGATCACGCTCACGGCAGCCCGCCGGCCAGGTTCGGGTCGAGCAGCGGGGCGCAGAGGTCGCCGTCGCGGGCGAGCCGGGGCGGGACGTCGTCGGCGAGGAAGACCAGCTCGGCGGGGTCGCGGCAGGCCGCCACCTCGTCCCAGGAGACGGGTGCGGAGACGGCGGGCAGGGGGCGGGCGCGCAGGGTGTAGGGGGCGGCGGTGGTCTTGGCGGCGGCGTTCTGGCTGTGGTCGACGAAGACCTTGCCGGGGCGCAGGTTCTTGGCCATCCGGTGGACGATCAGGTCCGGGAGCTCGTGTTCGGCCTCTTGGGCGAGGGCCTTCGCGTACGCCGAGACGCGCTCGGACGGGGTCGGTTCCAGCGGCGCGATCAGGTGGAGGCCCTTGGAGCCGGAGGTCTTCGCGCACGCGTGCAGCCCGTCGGCGGCGAGGCGCTCCCGGAGCCAGAGCGCGGCGGCGCAGCACTCGACGACACCGGCGGGCGGGCCGGGGTCGAGGTCGAGGATCAGCCGGTCGGCGACGGCGGGGGCGTCGGCGGGCCACTGGTGGGTGTGGAACTCGACGACGAGGTTGGCGGCCCACATGAGGGTGGGCAGGTCGCCGACGACGACCTGCTCGGCGGTGAGGTCCTCGGATCGGGGAACCGGCGTGGTCCGCACCCAGTCCGGTGTGCCGGGGGGCGGGTTCTTCGTGAAGAAGAGCTGGCCGTCCGGGCCGTCGGGGTAGCGCAGGAAGGAGACCGGCCGGTCGTGGAGGTGGGGCAGCATCGCATCCGCGACGGAGGCGTAGTAGTGCAGGACCTCGCCCTTGGTGAAGCCGCTCTCCGGGTACAGCACCTTGTCCAGGTTGCTGAGCGAGATGCGGCGCCCTTCCACCATCGTGATCGGCGCCATACCAGCAGACTGCCACGGATCGGGAGGAACGGGGCGATCAGGGCGGGCCAGGCGGGTGGTGGTGGGCCAGGTGGTGTGCGGGTGCGGGCAAGGGGCAGATCACGACTCTCCAGCAGCAAGTAGTCGATCTGCAGAACCGGCTCGACGAACGGACGGAAGACCTGCAAGCAGCCCGAGCGGCCAATCGCGAACTCACCCGTGCGTTGAACCGACCCGGGTGATCGGCGTCGGTCCCGGCCGGGGAACCCGTGCTCCTTGGCGAGACCTGCTCTCTCGGCTTTTGGCCCAGCTCGGTACCTCAGCCGTCGATGCGACCCAGGCCGGCAGGTGCCTGACGATCACATCAACGTCGCCGTGGGACTTGGGGCGAAGGTCCGCCTGCCAAACCGCCTCAGTCACGTCATCGATCCCGATGAGATGGCCCCAGCCCTCGGCATACACAGCAGCGTTGCCCCACCGGCTCCCTACTTCAGCGGTGACCTTCGCGTCGGCAGTCGGCTTACGCCCTGGACGGTCAGGGGGTCCATCAGCAGGTCGAAGCCACAGCACCACCTTGGTTCCCCGTGCGCGGTACTCGGCCTGGTTCTCCGCAAACCACATCTCAAGCCACCTTGGCAGCTCGCCCACGTCGCCCCTTCGCTCCGGCGTCCGGTAGAAGCACACCCTGGTCACAGTCACCCGGTGGAGACGAGTGCATGCTCCACCCCACGCGCCCGCTGGACGTCATCGTGGACATCCAGGCGATCTCCGAGTCACGTCAGAATGCCTTCAGGTAGACCCTCGCGCGGCCGTCGCCGATGTCTTGGATGAAGATGGTGATGGACTGGACTGTGGACCTGCGCTCGTCCTTGATGCAGGGCGGGCACACCGAAGCGGTCCGGACCTTCTGCTCGGTTTCCGGCTCCGGCAGTCCGAGGTGAGACCACGGGGTGATGGTCGTGTACGTCTTGGGGTCGCGCGGGGTGTTGGCCCGCAGGGCTTCCTCCGGGCGTAGGTCGGCGATGAACGTCTCGGCGTCGGCCGTCGGTGCCGTAAACGAGATCAGGTACGTGGTGTCCTGGAAGCCGTGTTGCACCCCACCTTTTACCTCGGTGGCGCCGGCCGGTGTCTGGACGTGTATGAAGCCGGCGGCCTCGGGGGCTCCTTGGCCCTCGACCCAGGCGGGTCCCCCACTGCGGGCCTTCGGTGCGCTGCTGCAGGCGGTGGCCGACAGAGCCAGCAGGACCGTCACAGCAGCGGAGGCGATGCGGATGGTGAGGGAGCTCGTACACTTCACCGGTTGTCCTCCTCACCCCGGGCGGGGTCCTTGCGGGTGCCGTCGCGGCCGGGATCCCCTGCCGGCACCACCGGTGCGTCGGCGCTTCCCAGGTCGTGCCGTTTGGCCGAACTGCTGCCCTGCATGTCGAATTCCTGAGCCAGACCGACGGTGTGGAGGCGGGCCATGTCCGCGTCCTTGATGGTGACCGGCCCGATCGGGGTCTCCTTGCCCGCATCCCAGTTGTATCGGTCCCACACATTGACCTGGTAATCCATGGTGATCTTCGGCCGGCCGTCCGCATCGGGCACGACCGAGACGTTCCCGGAGACATTGCGCATGTGGGAGCCGATTCCGAGGTACCAGTTGCGGTCCTCAAAAGTGCCGCCGACCGCCTTCGTCTCCACGGGGATCGATACCGGCGCGCCGCCCGACTTCTTGAACGCGTCCAGTGCCTCCTGCTTCCACTGGTCCTGGTGGCTGGAGATGTCCGAGGCGATCGCCGCTCGGAAACTGCCGTCGTCGCTCATGGCTCGGTCGATGTCGAGCCGTAGCGTCGTACCCGTGCCGCCCAGATAGTGCGCGAGATTGCGGGAGGCCTCGGTGTTTCCGATGAAATCCCCGCCGGCCATCATCGCCTCGGCCTGCGCGAGCAGGTAGGAGTCGTGCGCGGTGGGATCCTCGGTCCCGAAACCCCCCGCGCCCGGGTCAGCCTGGCGCCACTGGTAGGCAGGGTCAAGGATTCCGGCCTTCTTGAGGGCGTCGCCCTGCTCCTCCAGCAGGATGCCGCGCGTCACCGGGTCCAGGCTGCGCCACCAATCCGCGACTTTCGCACGGTCCTTGGGGATGTTCTCGGCCTTGGCCGCGGCTGCCAGGGACGGGTAGGGGCGGCTTCCGTTGAACCCGCCGAAGGTGCCGTCGTTGAAGTTCGTGTCGGTGACGGCGTCGACGAGCGCGAGCTTCACGCCGTGGTCGGCCTCCTCGAAGGCGTCCACGGCCTGCTGGATCCGGTGGGTCCAGGAACGTTCCACCACGGCCAGATCGGGATCGTGCCGGGCGGCGTTCGCGGTGGCGGCGTCGACCTTGGAGAAGTCGAACGAGGCGTACCCGCCTTCGCTGACCTTCATCCCGGCGGCCACCGCCTCGTCCACGGCGGCTTTGACCGCGCCGCGCAGCTCGGTGAACAGGGTCTCGGCGTCGCGGAGCAGGGCGGCAACCGCCCGTGCCTGGATCTGCGCGTTGCTGTACTCGTTGCGGGTGACGGCGAAGCGGGGGGCGGCAACCTGCTGGGCCTGGCCCAGCCACACACCGCTGGTCGTGGTGGAGGGCACCTTCTTCTCGTACGTCGTCCTGAGCGACTCGAACTTCCCCGCCATGGCATCCCAGGCCGTCGCGGCCGAGCCCAGGGTGGTGAAGTCGGTAGTCGTGACCTCGTGGTAATTCAGCATCAGCTTCGCCCCTGCCCCCCCAGAAGCTGCTGGTACCCGTCCCTGACGGCCAGATCCTGCTGCTGGAAGAGGAGGCCGGAACCGCTCAGTGCATTGGCCTCGCCGGTAAGGCGTCCCAAGAGCAGCTTGACCTGACCCGACCAGGTCTCGTCGACCGTTTTCAGGGCGGAGGCCGTCTCCCAGCCGCTGAAGGCGGTCCGGGCGGCCGTCGTCGCCGCATCTGCGTGGTCGCCTGCCTTGGCGGTGTCCGGGCACAAGATCTGCCGGATCGCCTCGGCCGCGGCCTTCTTGTCACCGGCCGAAGTCTTCAGATCGGGTGCCCCCTCGCTGCCGCTTCCACCGCCCCCGCCGCCATCGAGCTGGTTCAGGCGCGTCTTGGCCTGCTCGGTCCTGATCTGCGACCACTCGTCGTCGAATGACATGTCCACCCCCGTTGATCTTGATCCCCGGTTCGCAGCCTACCGACCGGGCCCGCCACCAGGCATACCGATCCGTGGCTACCTGGCGGGATCACGCCACGGCGTGGGCGTTGGCGGCCGACGTGGAATCGTCCTCGTCCCGGCCATCACCACGGCTTCCGGACCGCCCTCCCAGCAGGTTTGACCGCTTGCCGCCCCGGCCCCAGGGCCGGCGCAGTCGCCGAGTGTCGCGGCGTCTGACCTCGGCTTAGCCTGAGGGTCCCAGGGAAGGAGAGCCGGTATGAGAGCGACCTGGAAGGGCGCCATATCGTTTGGGCTGGTCACGATCCCGGTCCAGCTCTTCACGGCCACGGAGGAGCACGACATCCCGCTTCGCCAGGTGCACGAGAAGGACGGCTCCAGGGTGCGGCTGCGGCGCGTATGTGAAGCCGAGGATGCCGAGATCCCCTACCAAGAGATCACCAAAGGCTACGAAGCTCCGGACGGCAGCATGATCATGCTGTCCGAAGAAGACCTCGCCGACCTCCCCCTCCCCAGCAAGAAGCTCATCGACGTGCTGGCCTTCGTCGATGCCGAGACCATCGATCCGCTGATGTTCTCCAAGGCCTACTACGTCGGCACCTCCGACCGCGCGGCAGACAAGCCCTATGCCCTGCTCAAGCAGGCTCTGACCGAATCCGGGCAGATTGCCGTCACAAAGATCGCCATCCGGTCGAGAGAGTCTCTGGCCGTTCTCCGAGTGCACGAGGACACGCTCGTGCTGCAGACCTGTCTCTGGCCCGACGAGGTCCGGCCTGCCACCGGCGTCGCGCCGGAGGGGGACGTCACGATCCGGCCCCAGGAACTGCAAATGGCCAGGTCCCTCATGGACATGCTGTCCCAGGACTTCGACCTGTCCACGCTGCATGACGAGTACCAGAAAGCTCTCCAGCAGGTGATCGAAGCCCGACTTCAGGGTGTCGAGCTATCGCACGAAGAGGAAGCCGCCCCGACGGGCGGCAAGGTCATCGACCTCATGGCCGCCCTGGAGAGCAGCGTCCGAGCGGCCAGGGAGTCGCGCGGGGAGCGCGGTGCTGCCGAGGGGACGGACGCCGAGGTCCGGACCCTGCCTGTCCGCAAGACCGCGAAGAAGGCTCCGGCGAAGAAGGCGGCCCCGGCCAGGAAGGCAACGGGCTCCGCGGCGAAAAAGGCCGCCGCGACACTGAAGGAATCGGGCGGGAAGAAGAGCACTGCCGCCACGAAGAGCACGGCCAAGGCCACCACGAAGAAGACCGCTGCGAAGAAGACCACCAAGCGGGCCTCCGCCTGAACCCGGGCCCACTCCCGCGCCACACCTGTTGCACACCGACCCGGTCACCCGATCGGCTCTGAGCTGCCCTGACGTGGCCCAGATCAGCGCGCTACAGCCGTGAACCCCGGAGAACCGCCGTCCTTCCCGTGCACCTGGCGGAGCGGAATGTCGTGCTCCTCCGTGGCCGTGAAGAGCTGCACCGGGATCGTGACCAGCCCGAACGAGATGGCCCCCTTCCAGGTAGCCCTCATGCCGCGCTCCTTCCCTGGGGAGGCCCTCAGGCCATGCCGAGGAGCCGGAGCGCGACACTCGACGCGGGCGGGGCCGGCCGGTCTCAGGAGCCGGGCCGCCGTCCGGCGGGGCGGAGCCAGGTGCGGGTGTCGCGGGCGAGGGCGAAGAGGGCGTCGACGTCCGGGGGCTTGAGCGTGACGGCGGCCGCGGCGAAGTGGGCCGCGACGGTGCCGGGTTGGAGGATCCGCAGGTCGCGAAGGGCGGGGGCCACCTCGACCCGCGAGGCCTCGACGAGGGCGAGTGCCGCGAGAACCGGCGCCGTCAGTACACGGGTGGCGTACGCGGCGGCGAGGCGGGCCGACCGGGGTTCCGGGCCGGGTTCGCCGCGCCCCACGGTGAGCAGGAGGTCCCCGATCCGGGCGCGCCGGCGGCGGCCGGGGACGGTGCGGACGCAGAAGACGCCGGGCGGCCCGATGAGCAGGTGGTCGATGCGGCCGCCGTCGGGCAGCGGGACGGCGTGCAGGACCCGACAGTCCTCGGTTTCCAGTGCGTCGAGTTCGGCGCCCATCCGTTCCAGGGCCTGGAGTTCCACCCGGATCCGGTGCCGGGTCCGGGCGTCCGGCGAGCCGTGGGTCAGCTCGCCCACCAGGGGCTCCCCCGGCCGGTTCGGGGCGAGGTCCTCGTCCGGGGGCAGGGCGAGGCGGAGCAGGTCGGCGGCCGTGGGGGCCGGGGGCGGGCCGACGGTGTAGTCGCCGGTCAGGTACGGGCGCAGGGCCGTGAGGACCGCTTCGCGGCGGGTGTCCGACAGCAGGCTGACCCGGTTGGTCCGCCGGTCGTACCAGGCGACCGCCTCGCCGTCGGGCAGGTTGACGTACAGCCGACCTCGGCCGGGCCGGCCGCTCGGCAGCACCTTGAGTCCGGGCATCGCCCTCACCCCCGCGGTCCATGGGAGCAGGCCGGGGGCCGCCGGGCAATCCCCCTGCCGGGCCTGCGGCGAGGGACGGGACGCGGGCGGGACGCGGGCGCACGGGCGGCCGCACCGGCGCCCGTGCACCGGGCCCGTGTCACGGTCCGTGTAACGACTCCGACGGGACCCCGTCGGGTCGCTGTTACAGAAGCACCGCCGTACCGCAATGACGGACGCCTACGTTTACGTCACCTGAACAAGCCCCGAACAAGCCCCGAGCGGGCCCCGGCGAGCCCGAGCCCGCCCGAGCCCACCTGGACCCGTCAGGGCCCGACCCGCAACGAAGGACCCCCGTGAGCACCGTCAGCCGTCGCAGTCTCGTTCGCGCAGCCGCCGTGACCGCATGCGCCGGCAGCCTCCTGGCACTGCCCGCCGCCGCCGCGCTCGCGGACGGGGCGCCGGCCGCGCCCACCGGGCAGCGGACCCTCGTCAAGAGCCTCTCCCTGGCGGACGGCGAGTCCCTGGCGCGGGTCTACCGGGTCGCCGGCGACGCCTACGAGGCCGAGATCCTGCGCGACGGCACCCGGGTCGCCACGCTCGCCGGCCGGGACGGGGCGACCGACGTCGGCGGTACCGGCGAGCTGCACGTCTCGCTGCGGGCGGACGGCCGGCTCACGTCCTGGGTCGGTGACACCCGCCCCGCCGGCGCGTCGCACGCCCTGTTCGGCGACGGCCACAAGACCGGGACGCGCGGCGGGAACGCCGTCCCCGTCTCGGCGCACACGCCGCGGTCCCTGGCTGGGGCGGGCGCGGGCGGGACCGCCGGGGCGCTGCGCCTGAACACCCTGGCGGACGGGCCGGGAGAGGGCGTGCTGCTGCTCGCGGCGGGCGGCGGGATCGCGGCAGTCGGCGCCGCCGGGCTCGGCTTCGCGATGGTGCGGCGGGGACGTACGGAGGGCTGACGCCCCGGTGCGGCGGGGACGTACGGAGGGCTGACGCCCCGGTGGGGCAGGGTCGTTCGGAGGGCTGACGCCCCGGTGCGGCGGGCCGGTGCGGTGGTCCGGATCGACCCGGAAGCCGGAAGAGTTCGGCCCGGAAGCCGGAAGAGCTCGGCCCGGAAGCCGGACGGGAGCGCGCCCCAGGGTCGGCGGGGGTGGGCCCGGAGGGCGCCCGGCGTCCGGCCGGAGTCCACCGGACGGACGCATGAGCAAAAGGGATGTTTCTCTGCATAAGGTTGACGGGAAACGACCGTCACCGGCCCGCCGCGGAGAGGATGGCCCGCCCCGTGAAAGCCCTTCCCTTCCGGAAGCGCACCGTCCCGCTGCTGCCCGCCCTGTTGTTGCTGACGGCGGGCTGTGGCGACGCCGGCGAACTGGCCGCCGCCGGGCCGACCCCGACGGCGAGCGGGCCCGTGAACCTGTGGCCGGGGCGGCAGGGGGCCGTGGTGCCGCCCGCCGATCCGGGGGGCGCGCCGCCCGAGTACGTACCGGGGCTGCCCCGGGTCGAGAACCAGGACGTGCACGCGGTCGACCCGGTGGCGCTGGTCCAGGCGGAGCTGCGCGCCCGTCCGAACGCCGATGTCGGTCCGGACGGGATGCCGCGGGAGACCGCCGACGCGGTCCTCGCGTGCGGGAAGGAGCCGGCCGGGAAGTGTCCGGTCCTGAGCCCGTACTACCGGGACCTCACCGGGAACGGGAGGGACGAGATCGTCGTCGGGATCGAGCTGCCCGACAGGATGCTGTCCGTACGGGCCTACACGGCTGACCCCGACGGTCGACTCAACCGGATCATGGCGACCATCGACACGGTGATCGGCGTGGAACTGGCGGGCCGGGACGTGATCCTGCGGGCCCCGAGCGGCAACAACGGCTATGAGCTGATCACCGCCTGGTCCTGGGACGGCAAACAGCGCAGCATGCTGCCCACGCGCGAGCAGATCGTCCGGGTGCCGGGGCCGGCGCGCCCTCAACCGTCGAGCCCGAGCCCGTCCCCGAGCCCGAGCCCGGACCGCGGGACGGTTTCGCCCTCTGACGCGAGCGGCGCGAGTGGCGCGAGCGGCCCGGGTAGCGCGGGCGGGGCGGCTTCGTCGTGAGGCGCCGGTTGCCGGCGTGGACCGCGACGCTGACCTGGAAGGCCGCGTGCTTCATCGTGATCATGTGCTGCTCGCTGGCGGCGGTGCTGGGCGCGCTGGTGCACGTGGAGGTGACCCGGCAGACCGTCGGGACGGCGCGCGACAAGGCGTTGGAGAAGCTGCGCGACGCGTCGCGCGCGTACGAGGCGGGCGAGGCCCTGCCGCCCGATTCGGGGCTGGACCCGGCGCAGTTGCCGCCGTCGCTGCGCGAACTCGCGGTCGGTGGCCGGCGGGGGACGGTCGTGGGCACGTACGACGGCCGGCCGACGATGTGGGCGGCCGGGCCGGCGGACGGCCGGGCCCTGGCCACCGCCGTCGACTACGGCCAGAGCGCGCGGACGATCAGCGGCCTGGACCACGCGATCACCGGCTCCTCCCTGTTGGCGATCGGGGGCACGCTGCTGGTGGGGGCGTTCGCGGTGACGCGCGTGACCCGGCGGTTGCACCAGACGGCGACGGTGGCCCGGCGGATCACCCAGGGGGACCTGGACGCGCGGGTCCGCGACCCGCGCACGCGGGACCCGGCGCGGCACCAGGACGAGGTGGCGACGGTGGCGGGCGCGCTGGACACGATGGCGGGCAGTCTCCAGGCGAAGCTGATGAGCGAGCAGCGGTTCACGGCGGACGTGGCGCACGAGCTGCGGACGCCGCTGACGGGCTTGCAGGCGGCGTCGGAACTGCTGCCGCAGGGGCGGGCGACGGAGCTCGTCCAGGAGCGGGTGCGTACGATGCGCCGGCTCACCGAGGACCTGTTGGAGATCTCCCGGCTGGACTCGGGCAGCGAGACCGTGGAGAGCGACCTGCACCAGCTCGCGCGGCTCGCGGGCCGGGTGGTGCGGGCCTCGGGGACGGACACGGAGGTGGTCGTCGTGCGGGACGCGCACGTGGAGACGGACCGGCGGCGGCTGGAACGGGTGCTCGCCAACCTGGTGGCCAACGCGCACAACCACGGGCGGGCGCCGGTGGTCCTGACGGTGGACGGGCCAGTGGTGACCGTACGGGACCACGGCGACGGCTACCCGGACTACCTGGTCGCGCACGGGCCGCAACGCTTCCGCAGCGGGTCGGGTTCCCGCTCGGGCAAGGGGCACGGGCTGGGGCTGACCATCGCGGTCGGACAGGCCCGCGTCATCGGGGCGCGGTTGGAGTTCCGGCGCGGGACGGGGGGCGGGGCGTTGGCGGTGGTCACCCTTCCCGTTCCCGCGCCTTCGTCGGCGGGTGAGGGGTGAGGGCTCGGGCCGACGTGCGCCGCCGGCCCGGACACGCCTGCCCGATTCAGCCCCGGGGAGGGGTGTCCGGGGTTTCGGGGGGTGGGGTCCTCGTCCAGGGCCAGCGGGGTTTGGGCCGGGTGCCCGAGGGGACGAAGGTGTACTTCCAGCCTTTCTGGAGGCCGAGCCGCTTCGAGTAGCCCGCCGGAACGCGCTCGTACAGCAGGACCGTCGGGGCGCCGCCGTCCGGGGCGGGGACCGGGATCTCGTACCACTTGGCGGGGTGCCCGGTCGGGCCGAGGAGGATCGGGAGGGTCCGGCCGTCCATCGGGCCGCCCTCGAAGGGGGTGGGTTGGCTTCTCACCACTCCAGTGTCACAGCAGGTGGGCGGCCTCGGACACCACGGGGATCACGCGCCGGGCCAGCAGCCCGACCGGCCCGTCCGCGGATTCCAGGGACAGGGCCGTGCGGGCGGCGGCCGCGGTCTCCGGGTCGGTGGCGGCGGTCGCGGTGAGCAGGGCGATGAACTGGTCCAGCAGCCAGTCCCGCAGCTCCTGTACGCCGGGCTGCTTGCCCTCGTCGATCCAGATCAGCGAGGCCGCCTCGACGGCGGTGATCCAGGTGCGGACCATCATGCGCAGCCGCGGGCCGGGGTCCGGCACGCCGAGGTGGACGAGGATCTGTTGGGCGGCGGCCCGGCGGATGCCGTCGACGGTGGCCGTGGTGCGGGAGGTCTCCACCACGCTGCCGCCGTTGAGCAGGGCGGAGAAGCCCGCGTCGTGTTCGTCGACGAAGGCCAGGTAGCGGTCCAGGGCCCGGGACAGCCGCCGGGTGAGGGGGCCGGCCTGGGGTTCGGCGAAGCACTGCTCCAGGAGTTCGGCCGCGGAGCGCAGGGCCGCTTCGTAGAGCTGCTGCTTGCCGCCGGGGAAGTAGCGGTAGACGAGGGGGCGCGAGACTCCGGCGGCCTCGGCCACGTCGTCGAGGGAGACCTCCTCGGGGGCCCGGTGCGCGAACAGCGTCAGGGCCGCGTCGAGGAGTTGGGCCCGTCGCTCCTCGACGCTCAGCCTGCGGTACGCGCGTACGGTCATGCCCGCAGCGTAGTCCCCGGGGCGGCGCCTCAGGCCAGGAGTCCGGAGCTCTGCCAGAGCCGGCGGCCGACTCCGCGCAGGATTCCTATGTCGTCGAGGAAGTCGGTGAGCCGCTTGGCTCCGGTCTGCATGACCTCGCGCCGGTGGCCGCTGGCCTTGACCTGGGCGACGGCTTCGTGGCGGTCGAGGCCGATGTTGTCGTAGACCTGGGGGTTGACGAAGGCCAGCGAGAAGACGCGGGCGGCCTCGCCGCAGCTGATCCGGGTGAGTTCCTGTTCCCAGCGCGGGGCCGTCAGCATCTGCCGGCGCAGTTCCTCGCGGGCGTAGCGGACGTGCCGGGCCTCTTCGATGACGTGGATGCGGGTGACGCCGCGCACCAGCGGCTGGATGCGCTCGTCCGGGAAGGTCAGCCGTTGCATCCAGTCCAGGATCTCCTCGCCGAGCAGGGTGCAGGCGAAGGAGCCGGGGGTGGTGGAGATCGTCTTGAGGACGCGGGCGAGGTTGTGGTTCGCGCGCGAGACGGGGTACTCGGGGGCGCCGCCCTTTTGGATCATGCGGGCGAACATCATGGAGTGCCGGCACTCGTCGGCGATCTCGGTGAGCGCGTAGCGGACGTGGTTGCTGGTGAGCGACTTGTCGTAGATGTGTCGGACCAGCAGCTGCATCAGGATGATCTCGAACCAGATGCCGAGCGAGGCGAGGGCCGCCGCCTCGTGGCGGGAGAGATCGATGCGCTGCTCCTCCCCCATCCGCTTCCACATGGGGGTGTCGTAGAGGGAGAGCAGTTCGGGCGGCCAGTAGTACTTGCCGTCGATCGGCGGGGCGTCCCAGTCGAGTTCCTTGTCGGGGTCGAAGGAGTGCTTGGCCGAGGATTCGAGCAGTCGTTCGGCGATCTGTTCGCGGTCCTTGAGCAGGCCGAGCGCGTCCTGCAGGACCCGGCGATCCGTGCGGTCGGTCGTGGTCGTCATCGCGGGGGCACCTCGCCCGTCGTGTGGGGTCGCCGCCGGGCGGGTTACCGGCGGTCACTGCTTATGAGACTGCTTGTCAGCAAGGTCGTCAATCCCCCGCGCACGACTTGTTGACCCCGTGTCTACCAACGTGTGACGCTGCCAACTGTCCGCTCTTGCACGGAAGTACGTGAGACGAAGGGGCGTCAATGTCGACGCACGAGCTCTACACCACGGCCCCGGGCGAGGCCGTCTGGCAGGTTCCGGCCACCGGCGCGGCCCGTTTCAGCTGGGACTACGACGGCGGCCGGGAGCGGCTGCTCGCGCTGTACCAGAAGGGCAAGGACAAGCAGTGGGACGGCGCCAAGCGCATCGCCTGGGACCTGGAAGTGGACCCGTACGACCCGCTCGGCACCCCCGACGAGGCGCTGACCCTGTACGGCACCCGGCACTGGGCCAAGCTCACCGACAAGGACAAGGGCGAGCTGCGCCGGCACTACGCGTCGTGGAACTTCAGCCAGTTCCTGCACGGCGAACAGGGCGCGATGGTGTGCGCGGCGCGCATCGTGGAATCCGTGCCGGACCTGGACGCGAAGTTCTACTCCGCCACCCAGACCATGGACGAGGCGCGGCACGCGGAGGTCTTCGGCCGCTTCCTGCACGAGAAGGTCGGGATGCTCTACCCGGTCAACGACAGCCTCCAGGGGCTGCTCGGGGACACCCTGCGCGACTCCCGCTGGGACATGCCGTACCTGGGGATGCAGGTCCTCATCGAGGGGTTGGCCCTGGCGGCCTTCGGGATGATCCGCGACACGACCGACAAGCCGCTGCCCAAGCAGATCCTCGCGTACGTGATGCAGGACGAGGCCCGCCACGTGGCCTTCGGCCGGATGGCGTTGCGGGACTACTACCGGCAGTTGACGGACGCCGAGTTGCGCGAGCGCGAGGAGTTCGTGATCGAGGGCTGTCACCTGATGCGGGACCGGCTGCGCGGGGTGGAGGTGCTGGAGAACTTCGGCATCCCGCGCAAGGAGGCCGAGGAGTTCAGCGAGCAGTCGGAGTTCCTGCACCTCTTCAGGAAGCTGCTGTTCAGTCGGATCGTGCCGTGCGTCAAGGACATCGGGCTGTGGGGCGAACGGCTCCAGAAGGCCTACCTGGACATGGGCGTCTTCGAGATGGGCGACTCCAACCTGGACTTGCTGATGAGCCAGGACGAGGAGATCGCCGAGACCCTGGACCGCGAGCGGTTCGCCGCCGAGGAGCGGGAGCGGGTGGCGGAGGTGGCCGACGCCGTCGCGCAGGGCTCCGAGAGCGCGTAGGCCCGGCGGCGCGCACACCCGGTCGCCACCGGCTAGGGCTTCCTCAGCGCCGCCTCCATGACCGCCCGCGCGATGGGCGCCGCCGCGCTGTTGCCGCTGATGTCGCGGCGGTTCGCCGTCGCGTCCTCGACCACCACCGCCACGGCCACGGCCGGGAGCGGGGCGCCGTCGGCCTTGGCCCAGGAGATGAACCAGGCGTACGGGGTGCCCGCGTTGCCGACGCCGTGCTGCGCGGTGCCCGTCTTGCCGCCGACCGTCGCGCCGCGGATCGCGGCGTTGCGGCCCGTGCCGTCCCGCACCACCTTGACCATCAGCTCCTGCATCAGCGCCGCCGTGCCCGGGCTCATCGCGCGACCCAGGGTGTGCTGGTCCGCGCGCCGGACGAGGTCCCCGTCGTCCTGGGTCGTACGGTCCACCAGGTGCGGGGACCTGAGCTCCCCGCCGTTGGCGACGGCGGCCGCGACCATCGCCATCTGCAAGGGGGTGGCCTTCGTGTTGAACTGCCCGATCGAGGACAGGGCCAGCTGGTCCGGGCTCATGTCGGTGTCGAAGTTCGACCGCGACACCCAGGAGGGCACCCGCAGGGTGTCGTCGTTGAAGCCGAGGCGTTGGGCGGCCCGCACCATCCCCGCCAGGCCGACCCGTACGCCGATCTTGGCCATGACCGTGTTGCAGGACCACTGGACCGCCTCCGCCATCGAGGCGTCGACGCAACCGGTGCCGGCGTTGGGCAGCAGGGTGCTCGTACCGGGCAGCGGGTAGGGGTCTGGGGTCTCGGTGGGCGCGTCCACGTCGGTGACCACCCCCGCCTCCAGGGCGGCCGCCGCGGTCACGATCTTGAAGGTGGAGCCGGGCGGGTACGTCTCGCGCAGCGCCCGGTTGAGCATCGGCTTGGCGGGGTCCGCGTTCAGCCGCTCCCAGGCCGCCTTGACCCGCGTACCGGTGCCGGAGAGCAGGGCCGGATCGTACGAGGGGCTGCTGACCAGCGCGAGGATCCTGCCGGTGGCCGGCTCCAGGGCCGCGACCGCGCCGCGCCGGCCGGCCAGGCCGGTGTACGCGGCGCTCTGCAGGGCGGCACGGACGGTGGTCGCGACGTTCCCGCCGGCGGGGCGGCCGCGGGCCAGGTCGTACCAGAGCGGGAAGGCCGAGAGCCCCGGGTCGGTGCCCGCGAGGATGTCGTCCTCGGCGCGCTCCACGAAGCTGGTCCCGTAGGTCTGGGAGGCGAAGCCGGTGACGGGCGCGTAGAGCGGCCCGTTGGCGTACGTCCTTTCGTGGCGCAGCAGTTGGCCGCTGTCCCGGGAGCCGGTGACGGGTCGGCCGTCGACCAGGACGTCCCCGCGCGGTTCGGCGTACCGCTCGATGGCGGGGCGCTTGTTGGCCGGGTTGACGCCGTAGGCGGCGGACTCCCAGACCTGGACCCGGGCCACGTTGCACAGCAGGGCGACGATCAGCGCCGCGCAGAAGTACCCGCACCAGCGGATGTACCGGATCATCCGGCGACCTCCTCCCGTTGCGCGGCCTGGGGCCGGCGCGCGTGGTCGCCGAGTCGGATCAGCAGGGCGACGATGATCCAGTTGGTGACGACGGAGGAGCCGCCCTGGGCCAGGAAAGGCATGGCCATGCCGGTGAGCGGGATCAGTCCGGTGACCCCGCCCGTGATGACGAACACCTGGAGCGCGAGGATCGAGGCGAGTCCGGTGGCGAGCAGCCGCCCGAAGGGGTCGCGCAGCGCGAGCCCTACGCGAAAGCCGCGGTCCACGAGGAGCCCGTAGAGGAGCAGGATCGCGGTCAGGCCGACCAGCCCCAGCTCCTCGCCGGCGGTGGCCAGGATGAAGTCGGACTTGGCGGCGAACCCGATGAGGAAGGACTGGCCGTGGCCGAGGCCGGCGCCGAGGAGCCCGCCGGCGCCGAAGGCGAAGAGGGACTGGGCGAGCTGGCCGGGGCCCTCGCCGCGCTCGATGGAGGCGAAAGGATTCATCCAGTCGTCCACGCGACCGTGCACGTGCGGCTCGAACGTGGCGACCGCGTAGGCGCCGACGGCCGCGAGCAGCAGCCCGATCGCGATCCAGCCGATCCGGCCGGTGGCCGTGAAGAGCATGATCACGAAGAGGCCGAAGAAGAGCAGCGAGGTGCCGAGGTCCCGCTCCAGGATCAGCACCCCGACGCTGAGCAGCCAGATCGTGAGGATCGGCCCCAGGACCCGGCCGGGCAGCAGTTTGAGCTTCCAGAAGAGCCGACGGCCGCCCAGGGCGAGGGCGGTGCGGTTCGCGGCGAGGTAGGAGGCGAAGAAGACGGCGAGCAGGATCTTGGCGAACTCCCCGGGCTGGAAGGAAAAGCCCGCCAGGCGGATCCAGATGTGGGCCCCGTTGACGGCCGGGAAGAAGACCGGCACCAGCATCAGCACGAGGGCGACGGCGACGGACAGGTACGCGTACCGCTGGAGCGCCCGATGGTCGCGCAGCAGCCCGACGACGAGCACGAACAGCACGACGCCCAGGGCGGACCAGCGCAGTTGGTCCCCGGCGGTGACGTGGTGGGGGGTGGTCAGGTCGAGCCGTTGGATGAGGACGAGGCCGAGGCCGTTGAGCAGGAACGCGATCGGCAGCACCAGCGGGTCGGCGTGGGGCGCGGCGAAGCGGACGGCGAGGTGGGCGAGCAGGGCGGCGCCGAAGAGCCCCGCGGCGTAGTGCGAGGAGCCCTCGGGGAGCCGGCCGGTGGTCGCGTAGCCGACGTGGAGGTGACCGAGTACGGAGATCAGGACCGCCCCGATGAGGAGCGCGAGCTCGACGCCGCGGCGCTTGGCGGCGCGGTCGCCGCGGGGTGGGGGCGGGGCGGGCTCCGCAACCTTCGCCGTCAGAGCGGTCATACGGGAAACGTAGCAAGGGCGCGGGGTGAATGTCCGTTTATGTCATAGAGTGCCGAAGAGTCGTCACAAACGGTCGGAACCATCGGAATCGGGAGTCTCGCCCCATGGGTCCTGTGGAGTTCATCGTCCTGGCCTTTCCGGAGGAACAGCTGCGCGTCCCGGCCGTCGAGGCCGTGATGGGGCTCCGGAAGGCCGGGGTGGTGCGACTGATCGACGGCCTCGTGGCCACGCGGACGGCGTCCGGGGAGGTCATGGCATCCGAGTTCGACGAGTTCGTGGAGTTGCGGGGCCTGCTGGCGCACCGGGAGGCCGCCCGGCTGATCGGCCCGGAGGACGTCCGCGAGGCGGCGGAACTCCTGGACCTCGGGAGCTGCGCGCTGCTGCTGGTCGTCGAGCACGTGTGGGCCGAGGACGCGGCCGTCGCGGTACGCGCGGCGGGCGGACGGATCGCCGGGTCGGTCCGGATCCCGACCGAGCGGGTCGGGGTGGCCTGATGTTCATCAGACCCGTGGGAACCACGCCGGCCCGCGCCGACCGGCCCCCGGGCCGACCGCTGCTCCGCGGCCTCCTGGCACGGGCCGCGGGCGCCCCGGACCCCGGGCGGCACGCCGCGCGTCCCACCGCCCCCGCCGCGCCGGACGACCGGTACGAGGACCGGCACGAGGATCGGTACGACGACCGGTACGAGGACCGGCACGAGGATCGGTACGAGGGCGGCGCTGTCCCGGCGGAGCCGGCCCCGGACGACCGGCCCGGATCGGGTGGCCGCCCCGGAGGCGACATCGACGCCGCCCCGGCGGACGCGGTGCGCGCGGCGGACGGGCCGCCCGGCGCCGGTGGCCTCGTGTCGGATCTGGCACAACTGGCCGACCTCGCGCGCGAAGGATTGCTGACCCCGGAGGAGTTCGCCAACGCCAAGGGCCGCCTGCTCGGCCGCTGACGTGCCGTGGACCGCGCCCCTGGCCGGGGGTTCGGGGTTCGGGGTTCGGGGGAACGGCGTGGGCCGGACGGGTGGTCGGGGCCGCCGCGCCCGCCCCGCGTGGGGGATTCGTCATACCGGGCGTGGCACCATCGGCCGCCCCGGAGGTGATTACATGACAATTCGACTGCTCCGTGCCGTCTGTGTCGCCGCCGCCGTCCTCGTCACGGCCGGCTCCCCGCCCCTCGTCCACGCCGAACCGCTGCCGACCGCCCCCGCCGCGGAGCCCGTCGGCGTCCTGCTCACCCGTCTGCAGGGCCTGTACCAGAAGGCCGAACAGGCCGCCGAGGCCTACAACTCCACCGAGGTCGCCCTCAAGGCCCGGCAGGACGACGAACGCCGTTCCACCACCGAGCTGTCCAAGGCCAGGGCCGCGCTCCTGACCGAGCGCGCCGTCGTCGGCCGATTGGCCCGCGAGCAGTACCAGGGCTCCCGCGCCGGCATCCCCCCGCACGTCCGCATGCTGCTCCTCGGGGACGTCCAGAACGCCGCCGACCAGCGCCGGCTCGCCGCGCGCGAGGGGGCCAGGACGGCCGGCGTACTGGCCCGGCTGGAGCGGGGCGAACAGCGTGCCGGGGCCCTGGCCGGCGCCGCCCGCAAGGCCCTCGACGCCCAACAGGCGCTGACCGCCGAGCAGAAGCGCCACCGGGACGAGGTCACGGGCCGGCTCAAGGAGGTCGAACGACTGCTGGCCTCGCTCAGCGCGGAACAACTGGCTCAGCTCGACGGCCGCGAGGCCGCGGACACCGCCGCCGCGCAGCGGGAACTGGTGGATTCGGGCCGGCTCGGCTCCCCGGGGGCGGTGAGCGCCCGTACGCCGACGGCCGCGGGCGGCGAGGCCCTCACGTACGCGGCCGCGCAGATCGGGAAACCGTACGTCTGGGGCGCGGAGGGCCCGGGCTCCTTCGACTGCTCGGGGCTCACCTCGCGGGCCTGGGAGCACGCCGGGCGGGCGATCCCCCGGACCAGCCAGGACCAGTGGGCCCGGCTGCCGCGGGTCCCCCTGGACCGGCTCCGCCCGGGCGACCTGGTGGTGTACTTCCCCACCGCCACGCACGTGGCGCTGTACGTCGGGGACGGGAAGGTGATCCAGGCACCCCGCCCGGGAGCCACCGTCAAGGTGTCGCCGATCGCCGCGAATCCGGTCCTCGGCGCCGTCCGGCCGGACGCGGGCGGGACACCGCTCGCCGCGTACACCCCGCCGCGACTGGCCGAGTCGGCCGCGGCGGGGGACGACACCGGCTATTCGGCGGAGGAGGCCCCTGCGGCGGGGGAGGCTCCCGCGGCGGAGGCGGTTCCCGCGGCGGCGGCCGTGACCTCCGCCAGGTAGTCGGCCGCGTCCTCGGGGTCGTAGAAGTACGCGTCGAAGTCGGCCGGGTTGTCGAAGCCGTTGGCGAATCGATCCGCCACCGGCTGGAGCTGCCCGGCCGCGCCGATCAGGTTCAGCACGTGCTCCGGCGGGACGCCCAGCATCGCGTTGGACCACTGGGTGACCGGCTTGCCGGTCGTGAACCAGAACTTGTCGAACGTGGCCTTCATCCACGCCTCGTCGAACGGCTTGTCCCCGTGCATGAGGATCGACGAGAGGTACGAGGCGGCGCACTTGGCGGCCGAGTTGGAGCCCTGCCCGGTGATCGGGTCGTTCGCCACGACCACGTCCGCCACGCCCAGCACCAGCCCGCCGCCGGGCAGCCGGCCGATCGGGTTGCGGACCACCGGCGCGTACCGGCCGGCGAGGGTGGCGCCCGCGTCGGTCAGCTCCACCTTCGTGGCCCGCGCGTACTCCCACGGCGTGAACCGCTCCATGAGCTCCAACGTGAGCGCCAGGTGCGCCGAGGGGTCCGTCGTGCCCTTGAACGCGTCGAGCGGGCCGCCCGGGACGCCTTCCCAGAACAGGATGTCCGCGCGGCCCGACGTGGTCAGGGTCGGCATGACGAACAGCTCGCCGACGCCCGGCACCAGGTTGCAGCGCACGGCCTCCGTCTGCGGGTGCTCGGGGCGGGGCCCCAGGCCGTGCACGTAGCTGACCGCGAGCGCGCGCTGCGGCGCGTCGTAGGGGGACCGCGCCGCGTTCCGCTCGAACATCGACACCAGCTCGCCCTTGCCGGCGGCGACCAGGACCAGGTCGTAGGTGCGGGAGAAGTAGTCCAGGTCGGCCACGGACGCCCCGTGCACGACCAGCTGCCCGCCGCGCTGCGCGAAGGTGTCCAGCCAGCCGGCCATCTTCACCCGCTGGTCTACGGACTGCGCGTCCCCCTTGAGCCGGCCGAGCCAGTCGATGGCCCGGCTGCCGTCCGGGGCGGCGACCGAGACGCCCAGGCCCTTGATCCGGGGGGCCTGCTGCTCCCAGAAGTTGATCCTGAGGTCCCGCTCGTGCTGGAGCGCCGTGTCGAACATGCACTGCGTGGACATGACCCGCCCGGTGCGGATCTCGTCCGCCGTCCGGTTGGACATCAGGGTGACCTCGTACCCCTTGGACTGGAGTCCGAGGGCGAGCTGAAGACCGGACTGGCCGGCTCCCACGACGAGTATCTTGCGCATCACGTTCTCGATTCGGGTCTGTCAGGCCGCCTGACCTGGTGGATCTATTCGGGAGTGGCGTCGAGGGCGTGGCCCACCAGGGCCAGGAGCGACTCGACGACGGTCGCCCGGCGCCGGGCGTCCATGATCACGACGGGTACGTGGGGCGGGACGGTGAGCGCCTCTCGGACGTCCTCCTCCTCGTAGGAGGCGGAGCCCTCGAAGTGGTTGACGGCGACGGCGTACGGCAGGCCGCAGCTCTCGAAGTAGTCGAGGGCGGGGAAGGCGTCGCGCAGCCGGCGGGTGTCGGCCAGCACCAGGCCGCCGATCGCCCCGCGCACCAGGTCGTCCCACATGAACCAGAACCGTTCCTGGCCCGGGGTGCCGTAGACGTACAGGACGAGGTCGTCGTCCAGCGTGACGCGGCCGAAGTCCATCGCGACGGTGGTGGTGTTCTTGTCCGGGGTCGCGGACAGGTCGTCGGTGGGCGCACTGGCCTGCGTCATCACCGCCTCGGTGCGCAGCGGGGTGATCTCGGAGAGGGAGGACACGAACGTGGTCTTCCCGACGCCGAACCCACCCGCGACCAGCACCTTGACCGCGACGGGCGCGCGCGAGCGGTCGTACTGCCAGGGCTGGGCGGGCTCGTCGTCAGGGGGGACGTCGATGTGACGGTCAGAGACGGCGAAGACCACTGAGCACCCTTTCGAGCAGTGCGCGTTCGGGACGGCCGGTGCCGTGTCCCGTGCCGTAGACGCGTATCCGGCCCTGGTCCGCGAGATCGCTGACCAGGACGCGGACCACACCGAGCGGCAGTTTCAGGAGCGCCGCTATCTCGGCGATCGTCCGCATGCGGCGGCACACCTCGACGATGGCGGGCATCTCGGGCATCCGGTCGGGCGTCGCGACCGGACCGCTGTCGAGGGTGGCGACGAAGGTCTCCACCAGCAGGACCTGCGTGAACCGGGTCCGGCCGCCCGTCAGCGAGTACGGGCGGACGCGGGCGGGGCGGCGATCGGCGCCGCGTATCGGCAGCCGGTCGGAGGCCGGACTCCTCACGGGGTTTTCTCCATCGACTGGCGCAGCTCGCTGCGGACTTCGGGGTTCAGTACGTGGCCGGCTCGGCCGACGAACAGGGCCATGTGGTAGGCCACGACGCTCATGTCGCAGTCGGGCGTGGCGTGCACGCCGAGCAGCGAGCCGTCGCTGATGACCATGACGAAGACGGAGCCGTGCTCCATCGCCACCATGGTCTGTTTGACGGAGCCGCACTCCATGAGGGAGGCGGCGCCGGTGGTCAGGCTGCCGAGCCCGGACACGATGGTGGCGAGGTCGGCCGAGGCCCCCCGGGGGCCCTTGGGCCGGTCCTGCGGGGACGGCGCCGGCGGCTCGGAGGAGAGCAGCAGGAGCCCGTCCGAGGAGACGACGGCGACGGAGTTGACGCCGGGCACCTCCTCGACCAGGTCGGTCAGCAGCCATTGCAGGTTGCGGGCCTGGGTGCTCAGTCCGTACGTACTGGGCGCGGTCATGTGCGTGCCTCCTGTGCGGTGTCCCCCTGGTCGGTCTGCCCCCGGTCCTGCCCGCGGTCCTGTGCGAGCTCGGCCTCGACGACGCGTCTGCCGTCCTGGGCCCCCTGGTAGAACCCGCCGAGTCTGCGGCGCAGTTCGTCGGCGTCCACCCGGCGCGGTTCGGGGCGCGCGTCGGCGGGGCGACCTCCGGTGGCCACGTTGCGCGGGGTCCGCTTGGGGAGGCCCTTGTCGGTCACGACGTCTTCGGGGTGGCCGGCCTGGCGCGGGACCCGGTGGTCCTCGGCCTCGGCCCGCCGGTGCGGATCGGACGTCGCGCCGGCCAGGGGCCGCACGGGCGGTTCCGGTTGCGCGTCGGGCCGTATCCGCCGGGGCAGCCCCGGTACGGGACCCGCGTCCCCCGGCGCCTCGGCCGTCGGGGCGGCCACCGTGAAGACCTGCTGGGCCGGGGGCGCCTGCGCGTCGGGGACGACGAAGGCCTCTGCGTCGGCCTCCGCCACCACCCGGGCGAGCAGTTCCTCGTCGGCGGACAGCACGGGTTCCGGACCCGGGCCGGCGTCCGAGACGTCGCCCGGCTCGCTCGCGGCGTTCGTCCCCTCCGGGACGTCGCCCGGGTCGCTCGTCTCGTCCAGGACGTCGCCCGGGTCCGGTGCGGCCGGTGCTTCGGCGAACGACGACCCCTGCGGCTCCGCCGCCGGCACGGTGAACACCTGGTCGGCGGGCGGAAGCACCCCGGAGCGCGCGTCCGCGGCGTCGAACTCGGCCTCGAACTCGGCGTCGAACACCGCCTCGGTCTCGGCCGGCGGCTCGGCCTCCGGGTCCGTGTCCGGGCCCGTCACCGCGTCCGCCGGCGGGTCCGCCGCCGTCCGCGTCCCGCCGACCGGGTCGCCGAACGCGGCGGCCAGGTCGGCGGCGAGCCCCGGATCCCCGACCGGTCCGGCCGCGGCGGCCTCCACCACCGGGTCCGCCGCCGGGGGCCTGCGATGGGACACCAGCGTGTTCTCGTTGGCCTCCGCGATCGCGCCGGGCAGGCGCAGCCCGGACACGCCGCCGGGCGTGGCCAGGGAGTGCACCGGCGAGGAGGGCGGCGTGGTCGGCAGCAGCGTCGCCGGGACGACCACCAGGGCCTCCGTCCCGCCGTGCCGGGGCGCCCGCAGCTCGGCGGTGACGCCGTGCCGGGCGGCGAGCCGCCCGGCCACGTAGAGGCCGAGCCCGAGGCCGTGCTCCGACTCGGGTTCCTCGTCGTACGCCTCGGGGGTGGCCAGTCGGGCGTTGAGGGCCGCCATCCGGTCCTCGGTGACCCCGATGCCCTCGTCGACCACGGACAGCACGACTTCGCCGGTGTCCAGCAGCCGGCCGGACACCTTCACCTTGACGTCCGGCGGCGAGAAGGTCGTCGCGTTCTCCAGCAGTTCCGCGAGCACGTGCGAGATGTCGTCGGCGGCGTGTCCGGCGACCTGCGCGTACGAGGGCAGCGCCGCCAGGTCGACGCGCTCGTACCGCTCGATCTCGCTGACCGCGGCCCGCATGACGTCGACCAGCGGTACCGGCAGGGCCTGTCCGTGGCCGTGTTCCTGGCCGGCGAGGACCAGCAGGTTCTCGTTGTGACGGCGCATCACCGTCGCGAGGTGGTCGAGCTTGAACAGGGTCGCGAGCCGGTCCGGGTCCTGCTCCTTGGACTCCAACTCCTCGATGACCGCCAGTTGGCGTTCCACGAGCCCCAGGGTCCGCAGGGACAGGGACACCGACGTCGTCGACATGACGCGGCGGTGTTCTTCGAGCCCGGCCCGCAGTTGACCGAGTTCGGCGTCCAGGGCCTCGCGGCCGGAGGTCAGGGCCTCGTTGCGGCCGATGAGGCGGCGCCGGTCGGCGTCGAGTCCGGCGATCCGGGTGTGCAGGGAGACCGTCTGGTCCCGCACCGCGTTCAGGTGGCGGACCACCTCGGCGAACTCGTCGTTGCGACCGGTGAAGCGCACCGGCTCGACGGAGCCCTCCGGGGTCGCCAGCCGCTGCGCGCCCCGGCGGAGCACCGAGAGGGGCCGGGTCAGGGAGCGGGCGACGGCCGTCGAGAAGCCGACCACGAACAGGAACAGCACGCCCACGAAGGCGATCAGCAGTTCCAGGCGGGTCACGTCGTCGTCGCGCAGGGTGGCCAGCGCGGTGGCCCGCCGGCTCGCCAGCGTGGATTCCACCGACTGCATCCGGTCGACGCGGGCGGTGAGCGCCGCGCCCACGGCGGCGCGGTCGACCTTGCGGTCGGTCGAGTTGAGGGTCGGGCGGTCGGTGAGCCGCTTGAGGTACTCGTCGGCGGTCTTGACCTCGGGGCCGGTGACGGTGGCGGCGAGCGTCTCCCGTACGTCCGGTCGCGCGGTCCGCGAGAAGTCGTCGAGGGCGGCCTGTTCCCGGACCCGGGACCGCTGTGCGGCGACGGTGAGTTCGTCCACGGGCGCCAGGCTCACGGCCTGTTCGGAGCGCGGGACTGCCAGTGCCGCGAGCAGCAGGCCTCGGGTGGCGCCGGCCTGTTCCACGGCCTGCCCGAGGGGGGCCAGCGGTCGGGTGGTGACCAGGGCGGCCTCCGCGCGGGGCGGGGTCAGTTCGACGAGCCGGTCGCCCGGTGCCATGAGGTCGGCGATGACGCCGGCGTAGGCCTGGTGCGCGGCGAGGGCGCCGCCCTTGCCGTCGAGCGCCTCCGTGCGGACGGCCGCGATCCGGCCGAGGGCGAGGGAGAGGTCCTCGTCCGCCTCCGCGCGGACCTCGTCGAGCTGCCGGTCGGTGCGCGCGGTGCGCTCCTGGACGGCGCTCTTGCCGGAGGCGGGGCGCCCCTTGGCGACGTACTCGATGACGGCGTCGCGTTCGTCGCCGATCAGGTGCGCCAGGGTGAGGGCCGCCCGGGTCTGCTCGGCGAGCGTGACCAGCCGCTGGGAGTCGTTGAGTTCTCTCGTCGCGGAGACGACGGCGGGTGCGCCGGCCACCAGGACGGTGAGGCCGGCGACGGCCACGCCGACCACCAGCCTGCTGCGCACGCGGACGCGACGTCCTGCGATGGCGGGGCCGTCGGCGCTGGCGGTGCCGTTCTTCCGAGACCGCTTCTTCTGCACCGGTGCTCGCAATCCTGTACGTGTGCTCGTGCTCGTCTACTCGTGTGGCCGAGGTAACGGCCGGTCAACAAGTAAACGCTCCCTGCCCCCTCGTACCGCCTCAGACCATTGCAGTGTGTTGGGAAGAGAGCCGTACATCGCCCACCCGGCCACTCGAAGGAGTGAACATCAAGGATCAGTTGGCGACCAACTCGAACGCCGTCCGTCAGGGTCCGGCCGGGGACGGCTGGTTGAAAGATGGCGGGGCGCTTTGGCAAGATGCGCGCCCGCACCGCCGGGGTGGTCCGATATCGCCCGCCATGCCCCTCGGGCCGCCGCGCGGGCGCTCCTCGGGCCGCGGATCGGCGCGCGGCCGCCCGCATCCCCCTGCCGGCGCCCCCGCGGGCAGAATGTCCGTATGCGCATCGACCTGGCGACGGCACCCGGCAGCCCGGAACGCCCCAATGAGGACTGGCTGTCGGCCGCGATGCCCACGTCGGGCGGCGGTGTCGTGGTGGCGCTCGACGGGGTGACGCCACCGCGCGGGGACGACGGGTGCGTGCACGGTGTGCCCTGGTTCGTGGCCCGCCTCGGCGGCCGATTGACCGAACTGTCCGGATCGCGGAGGGACATGCCGCTGGACCGGATCCTGGCGGCGTCCATCGAGAGCACCGCCGAGGCCCACCGGGGCACCTGTGACCTTTCTCACGTACGGACGCCGCAGGCGACGGTGGTCGTGGCGCGCTGGGACGGAACGACCGTGGAACACCTCGTGCTGTCGGACTCCGTCCTGCTGCTCCAGACCCGCGACGGTGAGGTCGGCGCGGTCCTCGACGACCGGCTCGACCGGGTCCCGCCCGAGGCGCTGCGCTCGGTGGCCGCCGCGGACGCGCTGCGCAACGTCGAGGGCGGGTTCTTCACGGCGGCGGCGGATCCGGAGGTGGCGGGCCGTGCGGTCACCGGCCGGACCCCGCGGGCCGAGGTGCGCGCCCTGGCCGCCCTGACGGACGGCGCGAGCCGTTGGACGGACACCTTCGGGGAGGGCGACTGGGCGGCCTGCCTGGGGGTGCTCCGCGAGGAGGGCGCGCGGGCACTGATCGCCCGGGTGCGCGCCCTGGAGTACGACCCCGCCCGCCCGCCGGGGCGCCACAAGCGCCACGACGACGCGTCCGCGGTGTACGCGGAGCTCTGACGAGCCGCCTGTGACGGGGCCCGGTCACGGACGCGGGCCGGACTAATCCGAGTCCGCGCCCTGGTTCAACTGGTTGAGCAGTCGGGCGAGTTCCGCGACCTCACCCCGGTCCCAGTCGGCGAGCTTGCGCATGTACTGCTCGCGCCGCGCCCCCCGCACCCGCAGGAACCGCGCCCGCCCCTCCTCCGTGAGCCCGACCAGGAAGGCCCGGCCGTCGGCCGGGTCCGGCTCCCGGGCCACCAGCCCCAGCACCTCCAGGGCCCGCAGCTGACGGCTCATGGTGGCCTTGCCGACCCCGAAGTACGCGGCCAGTTCCGTGGCCCGCTGTCGACCCGCCGCCTCCAGCCGCACCAGCAGCCCGTACGCGGCCGGCTCCAGCTCCGGGTGGAGTGCGCGGGCCATCTCGCCGGAGGAGGCCCGGGCCCGCCGGAGGAAGACGGACAGCTCCCGCTCCAGGGCAAGGAACTCCTGGTCTTCACTCCCGTGCACGTCCGGCTCCTGTCGATGGTGTTCCCGTCGCGGTGTGTGTCCGCCCGGCCAGTATTTCGCAGCGGGCGCGCCGACGGCCCGGGGCCCCGCCGAAGCGGGATCCCGGGCCGTCCGTGTGCCGGAGTCCGTGTACCGGATCAGGCGGCCACCTCGGCGGCGACCTCCGCTCCGACGAGGGCCAGCTCCAGCACCTGGCGCACATCCGTCACCGGGTGCACCTCCAGCCCCTCCAGCACCTCGGCCGGGACGTCGTCCAGGTCGGCCTCGTTGCGCTTCGGGATGATCACCGTGGTCAGGCCCGCCCGGTGCGCGGCGAGCAGCTTCTGCTTGACCCCGCCGATGGGCAGCACCCGCCCGGTCAGCGAGACCTCACCGGTCATGGCCACGTCGGTGCGTACCTGGCGTCCCGACAGGAGCGAGGCGAGCGCGGTCGTCATGGTGATGCCCGCGCTCGGTCCGTCCTTGGGGACCGCGCCGGCCGGGAAGTGGATGTGCACGCCCCGGTCCTTCAGGTCGGCGACCGGGAGTTCCAGTTCCGCGCCGTGCGAGCGCAGGAAGCTGAGTGCGATCTGCGCGGACTCCTTCATCACGTCACCCAGCTGGCCGGTCAGGGTCAGCCCGGCGGCGCCGGTCTCCGGGTCGGCCAGCGAGGCCTCGACGAAGAGGACGTCGCCGCCGGCGCCGGTCACGGCGAGGCCGGTGGCCACGCCGGGCACCGCGGTCCGCCGCTCGGACGGGTCCTGCGCGGACTCCGGGACGTGGTGCGGGCGCCCGATGAGTGCCCGCAGGTCGTCGGCGCCGACGCGCAGCGGCAGTTCCCGCTCCCCCAGCTCGTGCTGCGAGGCCACCTTGCGCAGCAGCCGCGCGAGGGAGCGCTCCAGGGTCCGCACGCCCGCCTCGCGGGTGTACTCCCCGGCGAGCCTGCGCAGGGCGTCGTCCTCCAGGACCACCTCGTCGGCGCCGAGCCCGGCGCGCTCCAGCTGCCGGGGCAGCAGGTGGTCGCGGGCGATGACCACCTTCTCGTCCTCCGTGTAGCCGTCGAGGCGGACCAGCTCCATGCGGTCGGCGAGGGCTTCCGGGATGGCCTCCAGGACATTGGCGGTGGCCAGGAAGACCACGTCACTGAGGTCCAGTTCGACCTCCAGGTAGTGGTCCCGGAAGGTGTGGTTCTGCGCGGGGTCGAGGACCTCCAGCAGGGCCGCGGCCGGGTCGCCCCGGAAGTCGGACCCCACCTTGTCGATCTCGTCCAGGAGCACGACCGGGTTCATCGAGCCGGCCTCCTTGATGGCCCGCACGATCCGGCCGGGCAGCGCGCCGACGTAGGTCCGCCGGTGGCCGCGGATCTCGGCCTCGTCGCGTACGCCGCCGAGCGCGACGCGCACGAACTTGCGGCCCATCGCGTGGGCGACGCTCTCGCCGAGGCTGGTCTTTCCGACCCCGGGCGGGCCCACGAGGGCCAGCACGGCCCCGCCGCGCCGGCCGCCGATGACGCCCATGCCGCGTTCGGAGCGCCGCTTGCGGACCGCCAGGTACTCGGTGATGCGGTCCTTGACGTCGCTCAGTCCGGCGTGCTCGGCGTCGAGCACCGCCCGGGCGCCGCGGATGTCGTACTCGTCCTCGGTGCGTTCGTTCCAGGGCAGTTCCAGCACGGTGTCGAGCCAGGTGCGGATCCAGGAGCCCTCGGGCGACTGGTCGCTGGAACGCTCCAGCTTCTCCACTTCCTTGAGCGCGGCCTCCCGTACCTTCTCGGGCAGGTCGGCGGCCTCGACGCGGGTGCGGTAGTCGTCGGACTCCTCGCCGTCCTTCTCCCCGTTGATTTCGCGCAGTTCCTTGCGCACGGCCTCCAACTGCCGCCGCAGCAGGAACTCGCGCTGCTGCTTGTCGACGCCGTCCTGTACGTCCTTGGCGATGGACTCGGCGACGTCCTGTTCGGCCAGATGGTCGCTCAGCGCCTTGACGGCGAGCCGGAGCCGGGCGACGGGGTCGGCCGTCTCCAGCAGTTCCACCTTCTGGGCCACGGTCAGGAAGGGCGAGTAGCCGGAGTTGTCGGCGAGCGCCGAGACCCCCTCGATCTGCTGGACCCGGTCCACGACCTGCCAGGCGCCGCGCTTCTTGAGCCAGCTGGTGGCGAGCGCCTTGTACTCCTTGACGAGCTCGGTGACGGCGCCGGGCAGCGGCTCGGGCACCGGCTCCTCGACGGTCTCGCCCTCGACCCAGAGCGCGGCCCCGGGCCCGGTGGTCCCGGCGCCGATGCGGACGCGTTCGCGCCCCCGGATGAGGGCGCCCGGGTCCCCGTCGGAGAGCCGCCCCACCTGCTCGACGGTCCCCAGCACACCGGTGCCCGCGTACTGTCCGTCGATCCGCGGCACGAGCAGCACCCGGGGCTTCCCGCTGCCCGCGGCGGCCTGGGCGGCCTCCACGGCCGCCCGTACGTCGGCGTCGGACAGGTCCAGCGGGACGACCATCCCGGGCAGCACGACCTCGTCGTCGAGCGGCAGTACGGGCAGGGTGAGCGATACGGACGTCGAAGCCATGATCTTCCCTCCGGCAGTGAAGTTGAGCTATGCCGACTCAATGCCGATGAGCCCCCCGATGTTCCCCCACCGCCGTTCGCCGCCGGCGAACACCCCGACGGCGGCCCCGCGCCCGGGTCGACGGCGGCCCGTCAGGCCGCCGAGACGCGGACGTCGCCCGAGGTGGTCTTCACCGAGAGCCGGGCGTCGGCCGCCGCGTCGGTGGGCAGGGCGACCCGGCGGTCGCCCGAGGTGGTGGAGACGTCGACGCGATAGGGCGCGGACGGCACCATCAGGGTGACGTTGCCCGAGCGGGTCTCGGCGGCCACCGAGTTCGGGGACGTCGCGAAGGCCAGGCGGGCGTCGCCGGACGCCGAGCGGACGTCGGCCCCGGGGCCGGCCAGGGCCGAACCGGTGATGTCACCCGAGGAGGTACGGGCCTTCAGCGCGCCCGCGATGCGCTCCACCGACACGTCGCCCGAGGAGGTCTCGACGTCGGCCGCGGCCACCCCGGTCACCGTGACGCTCCCGCTGCCGCTTTCGAGCCTGACCGTCGCGGAGGCCGGCACCTCCAGGCGGTAGTCGACGTAACAACTGCCGGTGCAGCCGGTGTCGAAGGTGAGCAGGCCCCCGGAGACGCGCTGCCCCGGGCGGGGCGCCGTGTCGCCCCGGTAGTGGACGGTGCGGTGGACGGCGACCCCCGGGCCGCTGCCCGGGGTCACCTCGATGGAGCCGTGCCGAGCGCCCGTGATCTCGACGGCCGTCACGGCTTCGGCGACGGTGGCGTCGGCGCGCACGGTCTTCATCGTGTGCGCGGTCAACGAGCAGCCGGTCAGGAGGAGCCCGCCGACGACGGCGCAGGCCGCGACTGCCGTGCGGGCGGGGCGGGATGCCCGGGCGGGTGCGCCGGGGCGGGCGGCGTGTGCGGTGTGGGAAGGCATGACGCCAGTCTGGCGAGGCCCGCTCCGCGCGGCGATGGGGCCGGTACCCGGCGCCCGGTGGGGTTAACCCCCGGTCACCACGGGACGGTTGGAGGGCAGGCCCCACTCGCTCCAGGAGCCGTCGTACACGGCGAGGTCCCGGTATCCGGCGAGTTCGGCGCCCAGCGCGAGCACGCAGGCCGTCACCCCCGACCCGCAGCTGAAGTACAGGCGTTCCCGCTCTCCCGCCAACGCCGCGAACGTCTGCCGGAGTTCCCCGGCGGGACGCATCAACCCGTCCGGACCCTTGAGGTCCCCGAAGGGCAGGTTCAGGGCGCCCGGCATGTGGCCGCCGCGCAGCCCGGGGCGGGGTTCCGGGGCGGTGCCCGCGAACCGCTCCGGGGTGCGGGCGTCCAGCACGGTCGCCGCCGGGTCGGCCAGGGCGTCGGCCACGGCGGCGGAGTCCACCAGCAGTCCGGCGCGCGGTCGGGCGGTGAAGGAACCGCGCGGTCCCTCGTAGTCGGGCGCGAGGTGTTCCACGGGCAGTCCGGCGGCCTCCCACGCGGGCAGTCCGCCGTCCAGGACGGCGGCCCGGTCGAAGCCCATGGCGCGCAGCATCCACCACGCCCGGGCGCTGGAATGCAGCCCGGCGCCGTCGTAGATGACCACCGCGGCCCGGTCGTCGAGGCCGAGGTCCCGCATCGCGCGCTCGAAGGCGGCGGCCGCGGGCATCACGTGCGGGAGTTCCGTCGTGTGGTCGGACAGGTCGCCGTCGAGGTCGAAGGGCCGGGCGCCGGGGATCCGTCGGTCGGCGCCGCGGTGGGGGGCGACGGAGGCGTCGAGGACGACCAGGTCCGGGCCGCCGAGCCGGGCGGCCAGCCAGGGGGCCCCGACCAGGGGGCCCGGGGGGTTCTGGGACACGGTCATGCGGCGCCTCCGGCAGTGGGGGTCGGCGGGCCTCGGCGGTCCGGCCCGCAGCCCATCCAACCATCCGACCCCGCCCGCCACTTGGCCCGCCGCCCCCTCCGCACCCGCCCGCCACTTGGCCCGCCGCCCCCTCCGCACCCGCCTGCCACCTGGCCCGCCGCCCCCTCCGCACCCGCACCTTCCTCCCCGCGCCGGGCACGCGCCCCCGCGCCGGGCACGCGCCCCCGCGCCGGCCGGGCTCAGCCCCGACCGCAGCCCCCGGCCGGGCCCCCGGCCGGGCCCCGGGCCGGGCCCCGGGCCGCGTAGACCACGATCCGCGCGCCCCGCACCTGTGTCACCGAACACGGCACGAACCCGGCGGCCAGGGCCTCCCGCTTCGCGACCTCCGCCGGGTACGGGTCCAGCGGTTGCCCCTCCGGGTCCAGCAGGGCCACCACCCGGGGGGCCGCGGCCAACCGCGCCCGGATCCGCGCCGGGTCGGCCTCCGTGCCCCACAGGCTCCGCGAGGCGGTCGGGGAGCGGTCCAGGGCGAGGTCGTGCAGGGGCGCGTACACGGCGGGCGAGGACAGCAGCCACTCGCGGCGCCGGGACGGCATGAACAGCACGGCGTCCCCGGGCCGCGCCCGCTCCCGGACGGCGGCGGCCACCGCGAGGACGTCGTCCTTGCGGCTCTCCGGGGTCCGCAGCCACACCGACCACCAGCCCAGCGGGGCGAGCAGCGCGGCGACCAGCACCCACGGCCAGACCCCGCGCGCGGCGGCGAGCCGGGCCCCGGCGAGCAGGGCGAGCCCGGTCAGCGCGTAGAGGACGTACCGGTCGACGTACCAGGGGTGCGCGAGCGAGACGAGCAGCAGCAGCCCGGGCGGCAGCAGCGCGAGCGGTACGGCGACCCGGACGAGTTCCCGGGGCGCCGACGGGCCCCGGGCGAGCAGCGCCACCGCGAGCACGAGCGCCCCGTACGCGGCCCAGTCCTGCCAGCTCGGCCGCCCGAGCCAGCCCAGCTGCCGCTCGGCCTGCCCCGCGCTGACCCGGGCCAGCGGCAGCAGCGCGGCCACGACCGCGGCGGCGCTCCACCGCCACCCGCGCGAGCGCCAGGCGACGATGCCGTGGGCGAGCAGGGCCAGTACGGCGAACTCGTGCAGCCAGCAGCCGAGCAGCAGCACCAGCGTGTACGCCGCCCACCGCTCGCGGAGCATCAGGTGGGTGGCCCACACCACGGCGCAGGCCACGAACGCGTACGAGCGCCCCTCCTGCGCGTACATCTGCACGGGCGGCAGGACGGCGTAGGCGACGCCGGCGCACAGCGCGGCCCGCTCCCCCGCCAACCGGCGCGCCACCGCGGCCACGCCCGCGGCGGCCAGGGCGGTGGCGGCCACGGACGGCAGCCGCAGCGCCCACAGGCCGCCGTCCCACAGGGCGAACACGCCGTGCAGGAGCAGGTAGTGCAGCCCGTGCACGGCGTCGACCTGCCCGAGCAGCTCCCACAGGTCGCCCAGGGGGCGGTGCGCCACCTGGACGGTGACGGATTCGTCGCGCCACATGCTGCCGCCGGCCGGGCCGCGTTCCAGGCCCCAGAGCCCCAGGGCGAGGGCGACGAGCGGCGGCGCCACGCGCCGCAGGGCCGTGCGGCCGGCGTCGCGACTGAGATCGCGACTGAGATCGCGGCCGAGGTCGGGGCTGATGTCGCGGCTGATGTCGGCCTCCGGGTGCTTCCGCGTGACGGGTGCGGACTCCATACTCGGGGTCCGGGTCGGCCGAATTCCCGCGGGGGTGTGGCGTGCGCGCAGGGCGAGCGGGACGGGCGACGGCGGTACTGGGCGCGCTCCTGGGCGCGTTGTTGCTCGGCGGGTGCGACGCCGACGGAGAGCCGGCCGCCCCGCGCACGGAGTCGACCGCGACGGCCGACGGGCCGTCACCCGCGACCCCGACCGCCCCGACCGCCGGCACCCCGGGCGCACCCGCCACCGGGGGCCCGACCCCTCCGGACCCCGGGCCCACCGGCACCGCCCCGCCCCCTTCGCCGCGCGCGACCTCCCCGGCCGCGACCCTGGTCCGGGTCACCCGCAGCGGCGGGTTCGCCGGGCGCACCGGCACGCTCGTGGTCGGGGACGACGGCTCCTGGACCCGGCTGGACGGGCGGGCGAAGGAGGTCGGCCGGGGCCGGCTGACGGCCCCTCAACTCGCCGCGCTGCGCGCGGCCCTGCGGGAGGCGGACTTCGCGCGGCTGCCGCGGGCGTCGAAGAGCGGGACCGTGTTCGACGGGTTCACCTACGCCTTCGCGCACGGGGGCTTCGAGGTGGCCACGGGGGACGGTTCGGTGCCGATGGCCCTGACGCGGGTGCTGGACGCGCTGCCCCCGTTCGAGGACTGAGGGACCGGACGCGGGCGCGCGCCGGAACGCGGACCGGAAAGCGGCCCCGCACCCGGAACAAGCGGTGCGGGGGCTTCGTTGTGCCCGGCGACGAGTGGCCGCGCGGCCACGGGAAGGACGACCCATGACCGCCCCCGCACCGGACCCCGTCGTCCTCGACCGCCGCGAAGGACCGTACGGGGAGGTGGTGTTGCGCCTGCGCGGCGAGACCCACGAGATCATCGCCAACGGCTGCTTCCTCATGGACACTTCCGACGGCCGCTCCGAACGCCTCCTGATCGACGCGGCGTTCGGGGCCCTCAGGCCGGCGCCGCCCTCCCCGTCCGTGCTCGTCGGCGGTCTCGGCGTCGGTTTCTCCCTCGCCCACGCCGCCGCCCAACCGCACTGGGGCCGGATCGTCGTCGCCGAGCGCGAGGAGGCGATCATCGACTGGCACCGCGGCGGGCCCCTGGCCCCGCTCTCGGCGACCGCCCTCGCCGATCCCCGGGTCCGCGTCCTGCACACCGACCTCGTGGCGTACCTCCACGACACGGGCGACCGGTACGACGCGCTCTGCCTGGACATCGACAACGGCCCGGACTGGACCGTGACCGACGGCAACCGCGGCCTGTACTCCCCCGCCGGCCTCGCCGCCTGCCGGGCCCGCCTGACCGCCGGCGGGGTGCTCGCCGTCTGGTCCGCGCGACCGTCCGGGGCCTTCGAGCAGGCCTTGCGGAATGCCGGATTCGAGTCGGTACGGACGGAAGAAGTGCGAGTCGCCCGCGGTGTCCCGGACGTCGTCCACCTGGCCCGGGCCCCGATCGGCCCCGCATAGCCGCAGGCCTGCGCCTCCTCTACGCTGCACCCCATCACGCGGGTTCTTCAGGGGCGGGACATGGAACAGACACACACCACCCACAACGGCGCCGCGGCCACCCCAGGCGCCCAGCGGCGCGTGCTCGTGGTCGAGGACGACCGCACCATCGCCGACGCCATCGCGGCCCGGCTTCGCGCCGAGGGCTTCCAGGTCCAGGCCGCCCACGACGGCCCTGCCGCCGTCTCGGCGGCCGAGAGCTGGCTGCCCGAGCTGCTGGTGCTGGACGTCATGCTGCCCGGCTTCGACGGACTGGAGGTCTGCCGCCGGGTCCAGGCACAGCGCCCGGTCCCGGTGCTGATGCTGACCGCCCGGGACGACGAGACCGACATGCTCGTCGGCCTCGGGGTCGGGGCCGACGACTACATGACGAAGCCGTTCTCGATGCGCGAGCTGGCCGCACGCGTCCACGTACTGCTGCGCCGGGTGGAGCGGGCCACGCTGGCCGCGACCGCCCCGCGCGGGGCCACCCTGCGCCTGGGCGATCTGGAGATCGACCACGCGCAGCGCCGGGTCCGGGTGCACACCGAGGACGTGCACCTGACACCCACCGAGTTCGACCTGCTGGTGTGCCTGGCCGGCACGCCGCGGGCGGTGCTCTCGCGGGAGCAGTTGCTGGCGGAGGTGTGGGACTGGGCCGACGCGTCCGGGACCCGTACCGTCGACAGCCACATCAAGGCGCTGCGCCGGAAGATCGGCGCGGAACGGATCCGCACCGTCCACGGCGTCGGGTACGCCCTGGAGACCCCGGCCCAGCCGTGAGCCAGCGGCAGCCGGGCGGCGGGCTGCGGCCCTACTCGCCGTTCTCGATCAAGACGAAGCTGGGCACGCTCGTCGTGGTCTCGGTCTTCATCACCACGGGTCTGCTGCTGGTGGCCCTGCGCACGGACACCGAGCTGCGGTTCATCACGGTGTTCTCGGTGATCGCCTCGATGCTGATCACCCAGTTCGTGGCGCACGGTCTGACGGCGCCGCTGGACGACATGACCACGGTGGCCCGGGCGATCTCCCACGGGGACTACACCCGCCGGGTGCGCGAGGCGGGGCGCCGCGACGAGCTGGGCGACCTGGCCGCGACGATCAATCTGATGGCGGACGACCTGGAGGCGGTGGACCGGCACCGCAAGGAGCTGGTCGCCAACGTCTCCCACGAGCTGCGCACGCCGATCGCGGCCCTGCGGGCGGTGTTGGAGAACGTGGTCGACGGGGTCTCCGCCGCCGACCCGGAGACCATGCGGACGGCCCTGAAGCAGACCGAGCGGCTGGGCCGGCTGGTGGAGACCCTGCTGGACCTGTCCCGGGTGGACAACGGCGTGGTCCCGCTGCGCGCGCGCCGGTTCGAGGTGTGGCCGTACCTGTCGGGGGTGCTCAAGGAGTCGGGGCTGGCGGCGGCCGGCAGGCCGGGGCTGACCTCCGGCTCGGGCGGGCACACCCGCAACGACGTCCACCTCCACCTGGACGTGTTCCCGTTCGAACTGACGGCGTACGCCGACGCCGAACGGCTGCACCAGGTGGTGGCGAACCTGATCGACAACGCGGTCAAGCACAGCCCCCCGCACGGCCGGGTCACGGTCCGGGCCCGGGCCGGCGACGCGCCCGGGAGTCTGGACCTGGAGGTACGGGACGAGGGTCCCGGGATCCCCGAATCCGAGTGGCACCGGGTCTTCGAGCGCTTCAACCGGGGGAATTCCGGCGGCGGCGACGGGGGCACCGGACTGGGCCTGGCGATCGCCCGTTGGGCCGTCGGCCTGCACGGGGGCCAGATCGGAGTGGCCGAATCGTCACGCGGCTGCCGCATCCTCGTCACGCTTCCGGGCAGCTCCCAGGCACCGCGTTGACGTAGGGTTCGAGTGGGAAGGACATGATCTCGGCCACACGCGCCGGGGTCCGTCAGGGGTGCGAAGCCAAGGGGGCCGCAACCACGGTGTCCCCTACCCGAACCACGCTTGTTTCCCGCCATTCCAAGCGGTGAAACCCGCCTTTCGATGTGACCTGCGTGACGTAAGTCCCGCCCGGCCTGCATCGGACGCCCGGGGAGGCGTAGCCTTTATTCCCGCTGTCCATACCTTGTGAAGCGGAAGAGGGCGGTTGCCGCCGTGTCGCCACAGTCCCCCAGTAACTCGAGCACCACGACCGAAGCAGCAGAGGGCGGGAAGACCCCTGCCTCAGGCTTCGGTGCCAATGAGTGGCTCGTCGACGAGATCTATCAGCAGTACCTCCAGGACCCGAACTCGGTCGACCGGGCCTGGTGGGACTTCTTCGCCGACTACAAGCCCGGGGGCGCAGCAGCCCCCGCGAAGGCTGAAGGTCCCGACAAGTCCACGACGACGACGGATGGCGCCTCCGCACAGGCCGCCAGTCCCGCCGCCCAGGCCCCGCAGGCTCCCGTCGCGGCCGCCACGGGGGCGGCGAGCGCCGGTGTGAGCACCGGTGCCGCCGGAGCGGCTGACGCCGCCCCTTCGCCCTCGGTCGCGACGACCCCTGTGTCAGCTCCTGCCCCTGCTCCTGCCACCCCCTCTGGTGCCCCTGCTGTGACTGTCACCTCCCAGGCCCAGGCCGCCGCACCGGCCGCGCCCTCCGCTCAGGCTCCGGCTGCCGCCGCGCCCTCTCCCGCTCCCGCAGCTGCCAAGGCCGCGCCCCCCACCGAGGCCCCCGCGGGCCCCGAGCTGGTGACGCTCCGCGGCCCGGCCGCTGCCGTGGCCAAGAACATGAACGCCTCCCTCGACGTCCCGACGGCCACGTCCGTCCGCGCCGTCCCGGTGAAGCTGTTGTTCGACAACCGCATCGTCATCAACAACCACCTCAAGCGCGCCCGGGGCGGGAAGATCTCCTTCACGCACCTCATCGGCTACGCGATGGTGCAGGCGATCAAGGCCATGCCGGCCATGAACCACTCCTTCGCGGAGAAGGACGGCAAGCCGACCCTGGTCAAGCCGGAGCACATCAACTTCGGTCTCGCGATCGACCTGGTGAAGCCGAACGGCGACCGCCAGCTCGTCGTCGCCGGCATCAAGAAGGCCGAGACCCTCAACTTCTTCGAGTTCTGGCAGGCGTACGAGGACATCGTCCGTCGCGCCCGCGTCGGCAAGCTGACGATGGACGACTTCACCGGCGTCACGGTCTCGCTGACCAACCCCGGCGGCCTGGGCACCGTGCACTCCGTGCCCCGCCTGATGCCCGGACAGTCGGTCATCATGGGCGTCGGCTCCATGGACTACCCCGCCGAGTTCCAGGGCACCTCGCAGGACACCCTGAACAAGCTGGGCATCTCCAAGGTCATGACGCTGACCTCGACCTACGACCACCGGGTCATCCAGGGCGCGGCCTCCGGCGAGTTCCTGCGCATCGTCGCGAACCTGCTGCTGGGCGAGGGCGGCTTCTACGACGACGTCTTCGAGGCGCTGCGCATCCCGTACGAGCCGGTCCGCTGGCTCCGGGACATCGACGCCTCCCACGACGACGACGTCACGAAGGCCGCCCGCGTCTTCGAGCTGATCCACTCCTACCGGGTCCGCGGCCACGTCATGGCCGACACCGACCCGCTGGAGTACAAGCAGCGCAAGCACCCCGACCTCGACATCACCGAGCACGGCCTGACCCTGTGGGACCTGGAGCGCGAGTTCGCGGTCGGCGGTTTCTCCGGCAAGTCGATGATGAAGCTCCGCGACATCCTCGGCGTGTTGCGCGACTCGTACTGCCGCACCACCGGCGTCGAGTTCATGCACATCCAGGACCCGAAGCAGCGCCGCTGGATCCAGGACCGCATCGAGCGCCCGCACTCCAAGCCGGAGCGCGAGGAGCAGCTGCGGATCCTGCGTCGGCTGAACGCGGCGGAGGCCTTCGAGACCTTCCTGCAGACGAAGTACGTCGGCCAGAAGCGGTTCTCCCTGGAGGGCGGCGAGTCCGTCATCCCGCTGCTCGACGCCGTCATCGACTCGGCCGCCGAGGCCCGCCTCGAAGAGGTCGTCATCGGCATGGCCCACCGCGGCCGGCTGAACGTCCTGGCCAACATCGTCGGCAAGTCGTACGCGCAGATCTTCCGCGAGTTCGAGGGCAACCTCGACCCGAAGTCCATGCACGGCTCCGGCGACGTCAAGTACCACCTGGGCGCCGAGGGCACCTTCACCGGCCTGGACGGCGAGCAGATCAAGGTCTCGCTCGTCGCCAACCCCTCCCACCTGGAGGCCGTGGACCCGGTCCTGGAGGGTGTCGCCCGCGCCAAGCAGGACGTCATCAACAAGGGCGGCACGGACTTCACGGTCCTGCCGCTGGCGCTGCACGGCGACGCGGCCTTCGCCGGCCAGGGTGTGGTCGCCGAGACGCTGAACATGTCGCAGCTGCGCGGTTACCGCACCGGCGGCACCGTGCACGTGGTCATCAACAACCAGGTCGGCTTCACCGCCGCCCCGGAGTCCTCGCGTTCCTCGATGTACGCGACCGACGTGGCCCGCATGATCGAGGCGCCGATCTTCCACGTGAACGGCGACGACCCGGAGGCCGTGGTCCGCATCGCGCGGCTCGCCTTCGAGTTCCGTCAGGCGTTCAACAAGGACGTGGTCATCGACCTCATCTGCTACCGCCGTCGCGGCCACAACGAGTCCGACAACCCGGCGTTCACCCAGCCGCTGATGTACGACCTGATCGACAAGAAGCGCTCGGTGCGCAAGCTGTACACCGAGTCCCTCATCGGTCGCGGCGACATCACCCTGGAAGAGGCCGAGCAGGCGCTCCAGGACTTCCAGGGCCAGCTGGAGAAGGTCTTCGCGGAGGTCCGCGAGGCCGCCACGCAGCCCGCGGCCGCCCCGCAGGTCCCGGCCCCCACGGCCAACTTCCCGGTCCCGGTGAACACCGCGGTCTCCCAGGAGGTCGTGAAGCGGATCGCCGAGGCCCAGGTCAACATCCCCGACACGGTCACCGTGCACCCGCGTCTGCTGCCGCAGCTCCAGCGCCGCGCGTCGATGATCGACGAGGGCACGATCGACTGGGGCATGGGCGAGACCCTGGCCTTCGGTTCGCTGCTGATGGAGGGCACCCCGGTCCGGCTGTCCGGCCAGGACTCCCGCCGCGGCACCTTCGGTCAGCGTCACGCGGTCCTCATCGACCGGGAGACCGGCGAGGACTACACCCCGCTGCTGTACCTGTCGGACGACCAGGCCCGCTACAACGTCTACGACTCGCTGCTCTCCGAGTACGCGGCCATGGGCTTCGAGTACGGCTACTCGCTGGCCCGTCCGGACGCGCTGGTCTTGTGGGAAGCCCAGTTCGGTGACTTCGTCAACGGCGCGCAGACCGTCGTCGACGAGTTCATCTCCTCGGCCGAGCAGAAGTGGGGCCAGACCTCCGGCGTCACGCTGCTGCTGCCGCACGGCTACGAGGGCCAGGGCCCGGACCACTCGTCCGCGCGTCCCGAGCGCTTCCTCCAGATGTGCGCGCAGGACAACATGACGGTCGCGATGCCGACCCTGCCGTCGAACTACTTCCACCTGCTGCGCTGGCAGGTCCACAACCCGCACCACAAGCCGCTCATCGTCTTCACCCCGAAGTCGATGCTGCGTCTGAAGGCCGCGGCGTCGAAGGCGGAGGAGTTCACCAACGGTTCGTTCCGTCCGGTCATCGGGGACTCCACCGTGGACCCGAACGCGGTCCGCAAGGTCGTCTTCTGCGCCGGCAAGGTCTACTACGACCTGGAGGCCGAGCGGGAGAAGCGCGGCGTCACGGACACCGCGATCCTGCGCATCGAGCGTCTGTACCCGCTGCCGGGTGCCGAACTCCAGGCGGAGATCGCCAAGTTCCCGAACGCGGCGAAGTACATCTGGGCGCAGGAGGAGCCGGCGAACCAGGGTGCGTGGCCGTTCATCGCGCTGAACCTGATCGACCACCTCGACCTGGCGGTCGGCGCCGACATCCCGGCGGGCGAGCGGCTGCGGCGCGTGTCGCGTCCGCACGGTTCGTCCCCGGCCGTGGGTTCCGCGAAGCGGCACCAGGCGGAGCAGCAGCTGCTGCTGAACGAGGTCTTCGAGGCCTGATCGCCACGCCGTCTCGAACCGTGAAGGCCCGGACCCCCGAGGGGTCCGGGCCTTCCGGCCTTTCCGGGCTTCGCGGGACCGCTACGGCTGGGGTTCGAAGTCCCAGTAGGGGCGGGTCTGTTGGCGGGCGGAGACGGTGTGGACGTGCTGCGGCCCGAGCGTGCGCATCAGTGCCCGCAGCCCGGCGTCCTCGTGCTTCGAGGCCTCCACGTCCTCGCGGACGGCGCGCAGGTCGGCGGCGAGCGCGATCTCCGCGCTCAGCGTCATGGGGTGGTCGGGCCCCAGCACCTGCCCGGTGGTCCGCAGGGTTTCCCGGCTGAGGTCCACGGCGTCCTCCAGTCTTCCGGTGATGTTGCGGTGTCCGGAGGCGTTCAGGGCGCAACCCAACGTCCACGGGTGCCGGTCGCCGAGCGCGCCCCGCATGCCGACCAGGGCCTGTTCGGCGAGGCTCAGGGCCTCCTCCCGCTCGCCCTGGGCGCGGAGCACCAGGCCGAGGTTGCCGACGGTGCCGATGCTGTACGGGTGGGCCAGGCCCAGCTGCGACTGGTAGCCGCGCACGACCTCCTCGGAGATCCGGCGGGCCTCGCCGACGTCCCCGTACTCGCGCAGGTAGGTGGCGTAGTCGGAGGCGACCATCAGGGTCCAGGGGAACTCGGCGCCGAAGACCCGTGTGGAGCGTTCCAGGACGCCGCGCAGGCGGGCGCCCGCGCCGGGGATGTCACCGGCGCGGCGCAGGCACATGCCGAGGTTGTGTTCGGCGCGCAGGGTCTGCGGGTGGTTGGGGCCGAGCACCTGGGCGTTGAGTTTGAGTCCTTGTTCCTGACGGGCCTGTGCCTCGCGGTAGCGGCCCATGAGCCGCAGGCCCATGGCGCAGCCGATGCCGGAGGAGAGGGTGGCGATGTGCCGTACCCGCAGGACCCGCTCGCGGCGGCGCAGGGTGTCGAGGTCGGTGTCGTAGGCCTCCTGGTAGCGGCCGAGGAGGCGCAGGACGACGGCGACGTTGTTCTGGGCGTTGAGGGTGGTGGAGTCGTCCTCGCCGAGCAGTTCGCGGTAGGTGGTGAAGGCGTGTTCCAGCAGCCGGCGGGCCTGTTCGAACTTGGCGGTGCCGAGCAGTACCCCGGCGTACGTGCTGGTCGCGCGCAGGGTCTCCAGGTCGCGGTCGCCGCGTTCCTCGACGAGCCGGTCCGCGATCGACTTGGCGAGCACCTCGGCCCGGCGGAAGTGGCCGAGCATGCGCAGGGCGCCGCCGTGGTGGTAGCTGAGTTCGCGCACCTGGTCGTGGTCCTCGCCGAGCATGGCGCGCCAGGCGCCGTCGGTCTCCTCTGCGAGCCGCAGGCAGGTGCGGTACTCCCCGGCGAGGATCAGGTAGCGCAGGCAGTGCAGCAGGAAGTTCTGGATGCGGGGGTTGGTGCTGGTCAGTACGCCGGCGGTCTCCAGGTGCGGGACGAGTTCGGCGTACCGGGGCCAGAGCCGGGAGTCGGTGGGCCGGCCCGGGTCGGCGGCGGCGAGGACCTGGCGGACGGCGCGGGAGAGTTGCCCGGCCTCCTCCTCGCCGAGGTCGTCGCGGACGATGTTGTGCACCATGCGGTGCAGTTGGACGGTCTCCAGGCCGCCGCCGCCCTCCTCGACGGGCAGGTCGGAGTACTCCAGGCGGACGACGGAGAACTGCACGAGTTTGTTGAGGGCGGCGTTCCAGCGGACCTGGTCGTTGATCAGGCCCGCGAGGTGTTCGGGGACGTCGTCGGCGGGGAACTCGCGCAGCAGGCGCAGCGGGACGCGGCCGGGGGCGAAGAAGACGAACAGGCGCAGCAGCGCGAGGGCGTCGGGGAAGTTCTCGCGGACGTTGTTGAGCAGTATCGCCAGTGCCGTGGGGAAGGGCAGCGGGTAGTCGTCGGAGAGGGTGACGGCCTCGTGGGTGTCCAGCCGGCGCCGGAGCAGGGTGAGGTACTCGCCGACGCCCAGCGGAGAGTCCGCGAGCCAGCCGGCGGTCTGGTCGAGGGCGAGCGGGAAGTCCTCCAGCGCCTCCGCGAGCTGGTCGGCCTCGACCCCGGAGAGCCGGCGGGCCCGGCGGCGGATGAAGGTGACGGACTCGGGCCGGGCGTAGAGCGGCACTTCGACGAGGCTGGTGTGGCGGGCGGCCCACTCGCGGTTGCGGGAGGTGATGATGACGTCGCCCGCGCCGGACGGCAGGAGGTCGATGAGGTCGTCGGGGCTGTCGCAGCCGTCGAAGACCAGCAGCCACCGGTGGTAGGGGGAGCCGCGCCGCAGCGCCTCCAGCACGGCCCGGATCTGCTCGCCGTAACTGCCCGCGCCGCGCGGCAGGTCGAGTGCGGGGGCGAGGTCGGCGAGCCGTTCGCGCAGGGTGGGCCGGTCCTCCGCGGGGACCCACCACACCACGTCGTACTCGGAGGCGAAGCGGTAGGCGTACTCGGTGGCGACCTGGGTCTTGCCGACGCCGGAGAGCCCCAGGAGGGTGACGGTGGACGCGCCGGGGGGTGCCTCGGTGAGGGCGGCCCGCAGGGCGCCGATGACGTCGTTGCGGCCGGTGAAGCGGGGGTTGCGGCGCGGGACGCGGCCCCAGACCTCCGGGGGGTCGTTGGGGAAGCGGGGTCCGCGTCGGCCGCTCTCGGTGCCGATCCGGTCGGTGGGCAGCTCCAGCCGGCGCAGCACGCGGTACTCGGCCTCGTAGGCGTCCAGGCCCCACAGGTCGGTCTTCTCCAGCGCGGCGACGGCGCTGGGCAGCGGGGAGTCGGTGAGGCAGACGGCCGCGAACCGGTCGGGGTGGGCACCGGTGACGGTGCGCAGGGCGGCGTTCCACTCCTCGTCGGTGTGGGTGCCCGCGGAGAAGTAGCGTTCGCTGAGGACGACCAGGATCCGGCTGCCGGAGCGGGCCAGGTCCTCCAGGGCCTCGGTGAGGCCGGGGCTGGTCTGCGGGTCCCAGCGCTGCAGGGCCACCCGGTGGCCGTGCTCCTCCAGGCGGTGGGCGATCCACACGGCCCAGGGGCGGTTGAACCCGGCGAAGCTGATGACGAAGCGTTGCGGCTGCGGGGCTCCGTCGCGGTCGTGGCGCGTACCGGTCGTCATGCGGCCGTCTCCCTGGGATCCGGGCGGTGGACGGGTTTGAAAGGTACCGCAGCGGACGGCCCGTCAGCCCTCGGCGAAGTCGGTGAGTTCGGGGTGCTTCTCGCACCAGGCGCGGCGTTCGCGTTCCAGGGTCCGGCGGGCGGTGGCGTACTGGTTGCCTGGCGGTGGCAGCTCGTCCATCGCGCGTTCGGCGGCGGCCATGCCGTCGGTGAACTCGCGTCCGGTGGTGGTGAGTCGGGGGTGTCCGCGCAGCGTCGGGAGCACGGCGGCCACCTGGGCGCGGACTCGGGCGTGTTGGGCCCAGGCGCCCCGCGCCCCGTACAGGGCGGCGCGTTGCCAGTAGCCGGCCAGGGCCAGGTGGGCGTACGCGCCGTGCAGCAGCCCGTCCAGGGGGCGCGGGTCGCTGCGCCAGGGGGCCCAGTGGCAGGGGGTGCGGTCGGCGGTGTGCAGGGTCAGGACGTCCGCGAGGGCGGTCAGCTTCCCGTGCTGGACCTCGTGGACGAGGGTGGCGGCGAGGGCGGGCGGGGCCTGCGTCCGGGCGAGCACGGAGCCCGCGGCGGCGGGCAGGGTGGCGCCGCTGGAGCGGGAGCCGCCGGCCAGCGGGACGACTGAGCGCAGGAGGCGGCCCATCTCGTCGGCGCGGGTGGCGTCGTAGCGGCGCAGCAGGGTGAGCGCGCCGGACCACTGGGTGTCCCAGCGCTTGTGCCCCTTGGGGGTGAGCCGCCGGGCGGGGCGGACGGGCGTCGGGTGGCCCGGGGGCGCCCGGTAGGGGTCGAGGTCGTCGAGGGCGGTCCGGCCGCCGGGCAGCGCGTGCAGGGGCACGGCGTCCGCGGCGGTTTCCCAGGAGCGTTCGGTGAGGGCGAGCGGGCCGGGGCGGTCGGGCCGCAGCAGGCCGAGGGTGGGCAGGACGAGCCGGCCGTGCACGGGGCGCAGGGTGGTCTTGAAGGTGATGCCGGAGCGCAGCGCGGCGGCGGCGGCGAGCGACCCGAGGTGGCCCAGGTCGGGCACGGGTCCGTGCGGGTCGTGCAGCCGGCGAAGGGTCTCCTCGGCCCAGACGCCGGTCGCGGGGTAGTGCAGTACGTCGCGGACGGCCTCGGGGTCGTGCCGTTCGGCTTCCTCCAGCAGCGCCCAGTGGTCGGCGCTCTCGGCGCCGGGTGCGGCGTCGAGCACGGCGCGCAGCAGGAGCAGCCGCTTGGACCTGCGGACGTCGCGCACCAGGCGGGTGCCCTCGGCGGAGGGTTCGGTGGAGGCGAGGGCGCGCAGGGTGTGGGGGCTGACGGTGAACGGGGCGAGGCCGGTGCCCGTCGGGGGTTCGGGGTCCTCGCTCATGAGGCCGCCCGGCCCGCGGTGGCGGTGTGCAGCGCCCGGGCGATGTGCCGAATGAGGACCTGGAGGTCCGCGCAGTAGACGGACGGCTGCCGGAAGCCCTCGCCGGCCCGGTAGCGGTGCGGGTAGTGGCCGCCGCCGCACACCTCGACGAGTTCGCAGGCGCGGCAGCCCGGCGCGAGCGCGTCCCGTCCGAGCTGGCGGGCGGCGAGTCCGGGGTGGTCGAGCAGTTCGTCGAAGCTGTGGCGTTCGACGTCGAGTCCGGTGGCGGCGGCGCCCTCGTAGGCCGACTTCAGCGAATCGGCCTGTTCGATGGCGCCGTCCGTCTCGATGACGGCGGTGGTCGCGGGGGCCAGCCCCAGGGTCTCGGTGGCCTCGGGGAGGCCCAGGAGCAGGGCGATGATCTCCTCGAAGATCCGGATGCGGGTCCGTCGCACCCCGTCGTGCCACCAGTGTTCGAAGACGGCGAGCAGCCAGTCGGCGTACGGGGTGGTGCGCGGGGGGCGACCCGGCGGCGGGTCGTTCCAGTTGGCCAGGGGCAGCAGCAGGCCGAGGGTGGGCGGCGCGAAGGCGAGCAGCGAGGAGTACACCTCCAGCGGGTCCTGTGCGACGTCGACGACGCACAGCACTCCGGCGTAGCTCTCCGGGTGCCGGGCGAGCAGCCGCAACCCCCGGGCCGCGGGGCCGAATCCGGGGCGTCCGGCGTGGTCCACCCGGCGGGCGTTGTGCGCGGGCAGTCCGCCGTCGAGGCTGACGCCGACGCGGATGCCGGCGGCGGCGAGCGCGGCGAGCCGGCCGCGGGTGAGCAGGGTGCCGTTGGTCTGCACGGTCGCGGTGACCCGTACGCGGGGGCCGAGGGCGGCCCGGACGGCCTCGACGGGGGCGGCCAGTTCCTCGGGCGCGCCGAGCATCGGTTCCCCGCCGTGCAGGACGAGGTCGACGCGGGTCAGGTCGTGGGCGGCGGCGTGCTCGGCGATCCGCTCGGCGGCGCGGTGGGCGGTCGCGGGTGTCATGAGCGGGGGGCGGCCGCGCCAGCTCTGATCGGCCATCTCGTAGACGTAGCAGTACGTGCAGGCCAGGTTGCAGCGGCTGTGCGTCTTGAGGACGAACTGCCGTATGGGGTGCGGGCGGTGTCCCGCCGCGCGCAGGGCGGGCACGTCGAGCCGGGTGTAGGGCCAGGGCGCGTGGTGCGCGTGACCTGCGGGGAGGTCGCGGGTGGACCGTCGCGCGGGCGGCACGACCCCGCTCGTGATCGCTCGCCTCATCGCCTGCGCTCCCTCCCCCGGCTACCGCCGGGGGGACCCCCGGGACGGTCCATCCCTGCCCTTCGGACGGCCCGGACTAACGGCGGAATGTGGTCAACTCCCGTGCCTGCGCGTCGTGGTGGATGTTCGTCAGGTGACTCCGGAGTCGAAGGCGTTCAGGACCTCGGCCGGGTGCGTGACCCGATCGACCATGCCCTTCATCACCTCGGCCAGCACCGGATGCTCGATCGCCCGCAACGCGGCCAGATCCAGCCCGGACAGGTCCGGTAGCCGCCCCGGGCACCTCCGGACACCCGTCGCCGCTTCCTGTCGTCCCGTCACCATCGCTCGCCCGTCCCCCTGTCGTGTCCCGGGCCGGCCCCTCGCCGACCCTTCCCCCTGTGCCGCCCACCCCGGCCGGTCCGCTCCCGCCGGGGTGCGGGGCGCGGTCACAGGGCCGCCTCCACGGCACGGATCCGTGCCCGCAGGAGCTCGATCCGCCGCGCGGCGTCCCGGCCCCCGAGCCCCTGCCACAACTCCACCGCGGAGCGGTACGCGTCGAGCGCGGCGCGCGGCCGCGCCAGCCTCTCCAGTACCTCCCCCCGCAGTTCCTGCGCCCGCACCGCCAGCCGGGCGGCCGCCTCGCGGTCGGGCCCCGGCTCCTCCTGCGACGCCTCCCGCCAGGCCCGGCGGTAGGAGTCCGCGGCCCGGTCGAGCCGGTCGACGGCCCGGGTGTGCCCGTGGATCTCCCGCTGGACGTCGCCGTGCTCCCGCCAGGCACCGGCCCGCTCCAGCGGGCCGCGGCCGTGCCGGGCGGCCAGTTCCAGCAGGTACTCCGCCTCCCTCAGGTCCACCACGTCGCCCTCGTAGGCGTGCCGCAGCCGCAGTCCCGCCGCGAGGCGCCGTAGCCGGTGCCCGGCGCGGGGGTCGGACCGGGGCACGGCGGCCCGGCTCTCGCGCAGCACCCGTACGGCCGTCGACGCGAACCGGTGCGCCTCGGCGTCGGGCGCCCGTGCCCGGTCCAGGAGCACGTCGCCCCACTCGGGCAGCAGTTCCCCGAAGGCGTCCCCGTCGCGGGGGATCAGCCGGCGGGCCCTCCCGTACGCCTCGGCCGCGTCCTCCAGCGCCCGCGGCTCCGCGTCCCGCGCGTACCGCGCCCGGTGCACGCGGGCCAGGCACACCAGCGCGGCCACCCGCGACCCGGCCTCGCCGGTCTCCGTCAGCGCGGTGGCCAGTTCCCCGGCGGCCTCCTCCAGGCGCCCGGGCAGCCGGCACAGGGCCGCGGCGCGCTCGACGCGGACCCGGGCCCGTGCCTCCGGTTCGGCCCGCGGGTCGGCGGTGAGCCGGGCGGCGGCCTCCTCGGCCAGCGCCGTGCGTTCCGCCGGGTCGGGGGTGTACGGCAGCAGGGCCAGCAGCACCCGCCCGAGCGCGCGGGCCCGGCCGGCCTCGGCCTCCCCCGCGCCGTCGGCCTCGTCCGTCTCGGCGAACGCCTCCAGCGCGGCCCGTGCCTCGCGCAGCGCCCCCGGGTCGTGGCGCAGTTCGCCGAGGCGGACCAGCGCCCGGGCCCGGCGCACCGCGCAGTCCAGGCGCAGCGCCCGATCGGCCTCCGGCGCGGTCCCGGCCGCGGCGAACTCCCGGTCCGCTGCCTCCAGCAGTGCGCCGTCGGGGAGCCCGCCGTCCGGCGCGACCGCGGCGAGCGCCCGTTCGTACAGGACCCGGCCCCGCAGGGCGCGGGCCCGGGCGTCGGTCTGTCCCTCGACGGCGCGCTCGGCCTCGGCGAGAAGTTCCGGGTCGCGTTGCAGGGCCCACAACCGGAGCAGGGCCCCGGCCAGTTCGCTCTCGGCCTCCCCCGGCGGGTCGTCGGGCCCGGCCGGGGCGGCCACCGCCCGCCGCAGCAGGGTGACGGTTTCGTACAGCCCGCGCTGCCCGCCGTCCGCCGGCCGGGCCAGGGCGGTCCGCAGCGCCCGTTCCCGCGCGGGGGCGGCGGGCGTCGCGGGCGGTGGCGGGGCCTCGGCCGGGTCGGGCGGCGGCCCGGGCAGGTAGCGCCGTACGACCTTCGCCGACACCTGGGCGAAGGCCTGGGGGAGCCGGCCGGCGGGCACCCGCTCCTCGGCGGAGTCGACCGGCGCGCCGGTCAGCTGCGAGACGGCCAGGGCGGGGAAGTTGCGCACGCCCCGCCCGAAGTGGGCCAGGACGTACTCCGAGCAGTGCTTGAGGACCAGGGCGGCCTCGTCCCGGCCGAGCGGCCCCAGCAGCACGTCCCGTACGCCCGGTACGAACGCGTACCAGCCGGTGTCCGGCCCCCGTCGCAGCAGTCCGCTGAGCAGCACCTCGGCGAGGTCGGAGGGCTCCGAGTCGGGGAGCATCGTGCGCTGTACGAGCCGCATCACGGGCAGGGTGAGCGGAGCCGCGGCGAGGTAGACGGCGAGCTGTACGGCCCCGGGGGAGGCCGACGAGCGGAAGCGGCGCACCAGTTCGCGCGGCGGTCGCGCGACCAGGGGCGGCGGTACGGGGGCCGCCGGGTGGTCGGCGAGGACCCGGCCGACCTCGGCGGGCACGGGCCCGGTGCCGAGGCCGGCGACGAGCCTCGCCCAGGCGCCCAGCGCGTTGGCGTGGGGCGGCAGGACGGGCACGGTCAGGCCCCCGGTGGGCCGGCCGGGCCGGGGCGGCCGTTCCGGGCGGAACCGCAGCCCGCGCCCGCGGCCCTCGATCCGGGAGAGCTCCCCGCGTTCGGTCGGCAGCCAACTGCGGGCCCACAGCCGCTGCGGAAGCGGCTGCACGACGACGCAGGGGGCGCACTCGGCCCACCGGTACAGCAGCCGCTGCGCCTCGCCCGCGCGCCACACCGGGCCGGCGCAGTCGGAGACCACCATGGTCAGCGTCCGCCCGGTGGGGTCGCGCAGTTGCTCCCCGGACCGCAGTCCGCCTCCCGGCGAGGGGCCACGTCCGATGAGCGCCGTTCCGTCGCCGAGCCGGTGCAGGTAGTGGACCTGTACGTCCCGGAAGGCGCCCAGGCGCTCGCACACGGAGCGCAGCTCGTCGAAGAGGTCCTGCCAGACCGCCATCGAGGGGGAGGCGTCCATGACCAGCCGTACGGTGGCCTCGCGCCGGCTGTCGGACCGCAGCACCGGGATGACCAGTCCCAGCGCCCGGGCGCTGGCCTCGGCGGTGGCCGCCTCGTCGAGGACCGTACGGGTGGACGGCGCGGCGGGCCGGTGCCGTTGCAGGGCGCGCAGGGCGCGCTGGACGTCCGCGATCCGGGGCAGCGCGGTCGCGCCGGGCACCCGTACGGGCAGCCCCGCCGGGGCCTCGACCTCGACCTCGGCGCCCGGGAACCGGCGCACCGCGGGGTACAGCGTGACCGGGTCCTCGGGGTCGGTGTCCTGCCGCGCCCGCTCCGGCGCCGGTGGCGGCCGCCGCGACTCCCCCCGCGCCGGGGTCCGCGACCGGCGCACCCGCGCGGGCCGGGCGCCGGGCTGCCCCGGCGGCCCCGCGGTCAGCCCGGCCAGCCACAGGGCGTCGGCCAGTTCCTCGGTGGACGGGTCGAGCCCGGCGGCCCGTAACAGGGCGGCCAGTTCACGGATCGGCTCGGCCGGGGAGGCGGCGGGCACGGGGGTCACCTCGGCCGGTCGAGGCGCTGGATGAGCAGGTCGGCGAGGTCCTCCCGGGTGGGCGGGGCCGCGTGGTGGGTGAGGTAGATGGCGTTGAGGAGTTGGTCGGCCGCCACGAGTTCGGTCTGCGAGCGGCTGAGGAACTCGCGGATCAGGTCGGCGCCCAGCCGGGCGGCCTCCTCGCCCAGGTGTGCGCGGACCATGGTGGCGAGCCGTTTCTCCCCGGGCTGGCCGAGCTTGAGCTGGATGCAGCGGCGCAGCAGGGCGGCGGGGAAGTCCCGTTCGCCGTTGCTGGTCAGGATGATGAAGGGGAAGGCCCGGCAGCGGATACGACCGTCCCGGACGGCCACCTTCGCGCCGTCGTCGGTGAGCACCCGCACCTCTGGCTCGGTGTCCGCGACCCGTTCCAGCTCGGGCAGCGTGAACTCGCCTTCCTCCAACACGTTCAGCAGGTCGTTGGGCAGGTCGATGTCGCTCTTGTCGATCTCGTCGATGAGCAGCACGCGCGGCCGTTCCGTGGGCAGCAGCGCCGTGCCGAGGGGGCCGAGCCGGATGTACTTCCCGATCCCGGGCGAGCCGCCGGGGTTCCCTCCGCCGGCCGCGATCTGTACGTCCTGGAGCCGGGCGATGGCGTCGTAGCGGTACAGGCCCTCCTGGAGGACGGTCCGCGAGACCACGGGCCAGCGCAGGACGCGGCCGAGCTTCAGTTCGTGCGCGACGGCGTGCGCGAGCGTGGACTTGCCCGTTCCGGGGAAGCCGGTGACGAGCAGCGGCCGGCGCAGGTACAGCGCGGCGTTGACGGCCTCCAGTTCCTCCGGCTCCGGCCGGTGCATCTCCGCCGCCTGCCGGTGCGCGCCGAGCCGGCGGGCCACGTTCCCGTCGGCCACCGCGCCGGGGCCGCCGGCCTCCAGGGCGGGGCCTCCGTCGAAGTCCCGCCAGGGGGGCGGGTCGGGGAGCGCGTCAATGCCGTCGTGGGGTTCACCGACGCCCCGGTAGATGAGCCATTCCTCGTTCACGCCCGCTCCTCCCGTGCCGTACGCACCGTTCCCGTGCCGTCGGGGGCGGTCTCCCGGCGCCGCCCCGGGCCCCCCGGCCCCGCCCGCCACCGCCGCGGCGTACCTGCGCGTTCCGCGACGAGGACCGCCGCAGGGCCCGTCCCGCCCGTCACAGGTCCCCCTGGAGCGGCTCGTCCCTCGGCAGCGCCCGCCCCGGGTCCTCCCACACCAGCGTCATCCCCGCGGCCCAGTAGGCGTCGGGGTCGGCCCCGTGCGCGCGGCTCCGCAGGGCCTTCAGCCTCAGCGGCAGCACGGCCGCCCGGCCGGCCTCGGCGAGTTCCTCGCGCAGCCCGCGGTGGAACGGCGCGCACGACTGCCCCGGGTCGGCCGGTGGCCGTCGGCACACCAGCACCCCGTAGCCCGCGTCGCGCACCGCGTGCAGCGCCCCCAGCGTGGGCTCGGCGGCCGCGTCCCGGCACAGCACCGGGACGGTGTTGTCGACCAGCCCCGCCAACCAGGCCGGTGAGGGGCTGCGTTGCCGGCCCCGGAAGCAGTCGGCCCGCCGCCCCTGCAACGGGCCCTCCTGGACGCGCGCCCACCGTCCGCCCGGTCCCGCCCCGCCGGCCTCGCTCTCCGTTCCGTCCCACGGGTACCGGAACACCACCGGCCGCTGGACGCCCACCGGGATCCCGCCCGCCACCGGCCACTCGTCGACCGCCAGCCCGAACAGCTCGGGTGCGACGGCCACTTCGAGGAGCGCGGCCGACTCGTGCGTGTCGCACCGCCGGAACCCCTCGGCGAGCGCCGCCCGCGCGGCCGCGGGCAGCCGGGCCGGGCTCACGCGGGTGCCCGAGTCCAGCGGGGTGACCCGCTGCGGACCCGCGAGCACCGAGACCCGCCAGTCGCAGACCTCTTCCCAGCCGTGCGCCCACACCTCCAGCAGGACCGAGGGTCCCGCCGGCAGGCCGCCGGCGGCCCGGGCCCGGCCCCGGACCGTCTGCCCGGCCCGGGCGCGCCGGCGCAGCTCCCGGTCCGCGAGGCCCCGGTCGCGGCGTTCCCCGAGTTCGCGCCGCAGGGGGCGCCACAGCCGCTCCGCGGTCGTGCGCACCCAGTCCCACAGTTCCTCGTCGGCGCCCGGCGAGGGCGGCTCGCGGTGGTCGGCGACGCTGACGTCGGTCGCGTAGCGCAGCATCGCGGCGGCCTCCCCGCCGGCGCCCGGCGGGTCGTGCAGCAGGCCGAGTCCGTCGCGCCAGCTGAGCGGGGCGGGGAGCCCGGTGTCGGGTTCCTCGCCGCGGGCGGCCTCGGCGAGCGCCCGGACGGCCTCCGAGGAGCCGGGCGGGGGCAGTTCGGCGAGCAGCCCGCACAGGGTGGTGCGTTCGGCGGGGGTGAGGCGGGTGAGGCGGCCCCGGCCGGCGTGGGGGTCCTGTTCCTCGGCCGGGAGCTCGTCGTGGACGTCGGTCCAGGTCCGGCGGCTGTTGAGGTCGCTGAGGTGTTGGTCGTAGTGGTAGAGGTCGTGGGCCTGCATGACCCTGCGGTACAGGCCGATCTGGCCGGTCGCGGCCATGGGCAGGGTGCGCAGTTGGGCCACGGACACGGCGAGCCCGCCGCCGCCCGCGTGCCGCCGGGCCTTGATCACGCCGATGACCTCGCCGCGCGCCAGGTCCACGACGGGTCCGCCGGACATGCCGGGTTCGATCTCGTCCTCGTCGCCGAGCCGGATGGCCGCCCCGCCCGCGGCGGTGCCGCGCAGCCGGGTCGTGCGGCCGGTGATCTCGCGCATCCCGAGGTCCTCGGTGCAGCCGAAGTAGGCGGCCTCGTCGATGCGGGGCCGGGCCCGGTCGGTCAGCCACACGCAGGCGTGCGAGACGGGGGCGAGCACCCGGATCAGGGCCAGGTCCGGCAGGTCCCACAGGGCGCCCCGGCCGGGGCGCCGTTCCTCCAGCCGTTCCGGGAGCACGCATTCGACCCGCCCGGCGACCGTCCCGGTGACTCCGGCGGAGCCGCCGCCGGGCAGCCCCGCGGCGGCTCCGCCGGAGAAGAAGGAGATCCCGACCTCGCGTCCGACCAGGCGCACCGCAGCACCCCCTTCGCCGATCACGTGCGCGCACGTCAGGACCCAACCGGGGGCGATGAAGAAGCCGCTCCCCCACGTGGGACCGGACCAGTGGCCGCCGGGGAGTGCATACCCGTCCGGGGGTGCGTGCACGCGTACGGTGGCGGCCCGGACGAGGGGCTCCAGGAGCTCGAAGGCGCGCGCGGCGCCGCCCGTGCGCCCGTCCTGCATCCCCCGCCCCCTCAGGTCGTGGCCATCCAGGCTAGCGGCGGCCCGGGGAGGGCGGGAGGTCTCGCCGCGAGCCGGGATTATCCTGGCGGGAAACATCCCACGCACACCTTCATCACGGCACGGAGCCCGACTTGTACTTCACCGATCGCGGCATCGAGGAGCTGGAGAAGCGGCGCGGCGAGGAGGAGGTCACCTTCGAGTGGCTCGCCGAGCAGCTCCGCACCTTCGTCGACCTGAACCCGGACTTCGAGGTCCCGGTGGAGCGCCTGGCCACCTGGCTGGCGCGTCTGGACGACGAGGACGAGGACGACGAGTAGGACGAACGGCAGGTGCCGGGCGGTCCCCCGCGGACTTCCCGGCGCCCCTCGCGGCGCCCATGACGAAGGGGCCCGACCGTTTCCGGTCGGGCCCCTTCGTCATGGGGACGCGGGCCTGGATCAGGCGGCCTTGGTCTCCCAGAAGACGCGGTCGATCTCGGCGATCAGGTCGAGCGCCTTCTGACCGGTCGCCGGGTCGTTCGACGCCTTGGCGGCCGAGAGGGCCTTCAGGGTGTCGTTGACCAGCGTGTGGAGCTGCGGGTACTTCTCGAAGTGCGGCGGCTTGAAGTAGTCGCTCCACAGCACCGAGACGTGGTGCTTGGCCAGCTCGGCGCGCTGCTCCTTGATGGTGATCGCGCGGGCGCGGAAGTCCGCGTCGTCGTTGGCCTGGTACTTCTCCTGGACGGCCTTGACCGACTCGGCCTCGATACGGGCCTGGGCCGGGTCGTACACGCCGCAGGGCAGGTCACAGTGGGCGGAGACCTTCGCCTTGGGGGCGAAGAGGCGGGAAAGCATGGAGTTTGTCCTCCTCGTGATCGTCTTCTCAAGGGGGAGATTACTCGCTGGCCGACCGGAATTCGCGGGCGCCCCTGCGGGCTTAGGACAAAAGTCCAGCGTCGCGGCGCCCGCGGTGAGCGAATGTACGGAGCCATGCGGCAGCATGCGCAGGGGACGAGGAGGTCGCTCATGGTGGAGGACAGGCGCGCCTGGAAGCGCTTGGGCGTGGTGGACGTGCACGGGCCGTCGATGGTCCCGACGCTGGTCCACGGGGATCAGGTGGTCGTCCGGTACGGGGCGCCCGTGCGGCCGGGGAACGTGGTCGTCCTGCGGCACCCGTTCCAGCAGGACCTGCTGGTGGTCAAGCGGGCGGTGGAGCGGCGGCCGGGCGGTTGGTGGGTGCTCGGGGACAACCCGTTCAACGAGACCGGTGACAGCGCCGACTACGGGACGGTGCCCGCGGAGCTGGTGCTGGCGACGGCTTTGGCGCGCTGGCGACCCAGGCCCGCGGGGCCGGCGGCTCAGCGCTCGCTGAGGACCTGGCTGTCCTGGGCGGTCTCGGCCGTGCGGCCGCTGCGCGCGGACTCGTCCGCCTCCAGGCGCTTGCGGGCGCGGTAGGCGGCCACGTTGGCCCGGGTGGCGCAGCGGTCGGAGCAGTAGCGCCGGGACCGGTTGGTGGAGGTGTCGAGGTAGGCGTTGCGGCAGGGCGCCGCCTGGCACAGGCCCAGGCGCTCGGGGCCGTGCGCGGTGAGGTGGAAGGCCAGGCCGAAGGAGGCCATGGCGGCGTAGCCGGCAGAGGCGTTCGAGGGGTGCTCGGCGAGGTGGATGTGCCAGTCGGGGCGGCCGTCGTCGTCGAGGGTCTCGTGGCCCGAGACCTGGGGGCTGACGGGGAACTCCATGAGCAGGGAGTTCAGCAGGTCGACGGCGAGCACGTGGTCGCCGCCGTCGGCGGCCTCGAAGACGGAGCGCAGCCGGCCGCGGACGTTGCGGAAGCGGGTGACGTCGGTGTCGGTGACCCGGCGGGCCATCTGGGTGCCGGCCCCGAAGAGCGCGCGGACGGCGTCAACCGAGGTGAGCGAGTCCTTGTTGCGGGCCGGCTCCTCGGTGTTGACCAGGCGCACGGCATAGTCCGAGTAATGGGCCAGTTCCACTTGTAGTCCTTACGGCTGCGGATTAAGGTCTGCGGTAACAGTTACTACTGGTTCGAGGGTATTACGTATGGGGGGGTTCAGGATGACCGAAGCGTCGAATCCGGTGGCCGTCGGGGACTGGCCACCCGCTCCCCGGGTACTGGATCTCGCGTGCGGTACGGGAAGTATCACGGACCGCGCCCTCAAGAGGTTCCCGCGGGCGCGCAGTACGGGCGTGGACCTGGACCCGGCCCTGCTGACGATCGCCCGCGGCCACTTCGACGGCGACGCGCGGGCCACCTTCGTGACCGCGGACCTGGGGGACCCCGACTGAACCTCGGCCCTGCCGCACGACGCGTACGACGCGGTGCTGAGCAGGAAGACCCTCTGAACGCACACCACTGCGCCGTTGTTGATCCAGTAGGACGAACGTCCGGACACACGTAAGCCCCGCACACCTGCCGGACGAGACGGCAGGCGAACGGGGCTCTTGGGGTTCAGGGGGTCAGCATGCCGCGCAGGCCACGTTGCGAGCCTTGCCGGTTCCCGTATCAACGATCACCGTCACGCCCTCACCGTGCGGGCATACCTTCCGGAATCGCCGTCCGGGGCCCCTCACGGTCCGGCAGGCACCCAGCAGCGTGACCACCTCGCGATACCGGGGGTCCACCCAGTCACCCACAGGCTCCTCTTCGCTCACCGCATCCTCCTCGTGGCGGAACGTAGCCAACGGTAGTGGGCCGGAGCCCCTCGCGCGGGCGGTCCGGCCCGAGTCACTCGTCAGCCTTGCGGCGCTGCACAGGCCGACCCGCCGTCCGTGCACTCGCTGTGCATGCAGTCCGCCGAGACCAGAACCGCGGACTGCGCCTCCGGGCTCCACAGGTACTCGTCGGGCTCGTACCCCGCTTCGCGGATGGCTTTCAGCGTCCGGACGACGGTGGCCGTGTCGTGCTTCTTCGTCGCGGGGGTTTCCGGCACGTGGTGGACGAACCGTCCGAGCAGCCGGCACAGCTCGGCGTACGCCTTCGTGTCCGTGATGAGGGCGTGCCGGCCTTCGTCGACGACGCGGGACGGGCGCAGCGCAAGGCCCGCAGTCCGGTTCAGAGCTGCCGCCGCAACGAACTTCACGGCCTCGCTCACGATCCGGTCCGCCATCCCGTCCGCAAGCTCGGGATTGGCCTTCTCAACGGTACGAACGGCAGTGGCGAATGCCGTGGCCGTAAGGAGGTCGGAAGCGGATAAGGCCGCTTCGGGCGTGGTGGTCCGTGTCATGTGCGCTCCAGTCGTGTGGTGAAAGGTGTTGTCTTACCCACCCTGCGAGGAGTGGGAGATCAGAGGAGGGGCGGCGTGCACCGCGTGCATGCGCAGGGCGGGAACTCGGCGCCGAACCCGTCCCATTAACCGAGGGCGCGAAAGCGGGTGATCTCTGCGGCCTGTTCGGCCGTGGTCACGCACCCCACCCCCGAACGACGATCAACGCCACGCATGCGATCCACGCGACTGCCCCCAGGGTCACGGCTACGGCGCTTCGCCGGCTGGTGTGCACGTGGTCTTGGTGCTCGTTGTCATCGGTCACCGGACGGGTTCCACCACGGCGACTTCCGAGAACTCCCGGAGGAAGGTCATGTGACCGGTCCGGCCGGTGTGCTGCATGCACATGTCGCTACAAACGTCAGCGTTCCCAGCTGGTGCAGAGGCCCAGTTGCAGTCGGGGTTCAGGCACCGCGCGGTCGCTGTGGTCTCGGCGGAAGGATGCCGCCGCATCACGTAGGGGATGAACCGCATCACCGAAATCACGCTCATGCCGTGCCCCGACCGTGCGGGTGGTTCCGAAGCTCTGCGTTCTGCACCGCCACGGAGCGCAGATCTCCGGTTTGCCGAGAGATCTCCCGAGCCGTGACCAGCGCGAGGCACACCCCGCATCCGGACACGGGCACCGGTTCGAGGCGATCGGTCCGTGCCGTCTCATGCTGTGCCGCCGTCACCATGTGCACCCCTCGCGTCGCGTTCGGTGCTCGGTATCGTCTCGCCGTCAGAGAAGCCCGGCCCAGTGTGATCCATAGTGGCAACCGGCCCGGAGAGCCAGGAATCCGTCGGTCTAGTGACAGCCGTAGTAGCAAGATGAACGCATGGACATCGGGGAACTGATCCGGGATCTCCGCAAGGCTCGCGGCTGGAGCCAGGGGCGGTTAGCTTCGGAGATCAACCACACGCACGGCACGACGCTGACGCGGGAGTACGTCAGCAACTGGGAGTGTTCCAAGGTCAGGCCGGGCCCGTTCTACCTTGCCGCGCTCTCCGCTGTTCTCGACGTTCCCTCAGCTGCCCTTGAAGGTGAAGTGGACCGACGCGAGTTCCTTACTGACATCGCAGGCGCTGCCATAGCCCCCGTGATCGCCTCTGACCTCATCAGCGCTGGATTCACCGCCCGGCTGACTGGCGGACCGTCAGCGGACGAGTGGGAAGCCAAGCTGACCACGTACGGCACTCAGTACATGTCGATGGGTGCTGCGGACATCCAGCGCCGGGTGTCCGGTGAACTCGTTGCCGTGCAGCAGCAACTCGAAGATTCCCGGCTGTGGTCGGTGGCTTCCCGGCTGATGACCCTGTACGCCAAGACGTTCCCGGGGTCGGACGGCTCGAAGGCTGTCCACTGGTATCGAATGGCAGCAAGGGCAGCCGACGAGTCCGGCGACGCCGAAGCACGTGTGTGGGTACGTGGACGTGCAGCCATTGCGCTGGGCTACGAGGGCGCATCGCTGGGAGTCGCCGACGTGCTGGCGGACCAGGCCTTGGCCATATCGGAGCGGCCCTCCCTCGGGCTCCTGAACGCCGTGATGGGCAAGGCCCATGCCGCGGCGCTTCGAGGTGATCGAGCCACGGCCCTTCAACTCGCCGACGACGGCCGCCGGATCTTCGACACGGCCGGATCGTACGAGCAAACCAGCGACTACGCCGTGCCGTGGTGGCGGATGAACATCTTCCTGTCACTCCTCTTGGCCCGTCTGGGCGACGAACAGGGAGCCGTTCAGGCGCAGGAAGCAGCGCGCCGGGAGCTGCCCGCGGAGTTGCCCCGCTTCGCCACTCACCTGGAAATGCACCGAGGGCTCATGCTCGCCCGGTCCGGCGACGTGTCCGGCGGGACTGCCTACGCACGGGGCGCGCTGGATGCCTTGCCGCCGGAAAAGCATTCCCTGACGCTGAGACTGCTCATGTCGGAGATTGAAGACTCCTGACGATCCGCCAATCCCTTCGCTTAGGCCGCGCTCCCGAGCCGGCCGTCATACGCAGAAAGCCCCCGCACCCGTCACCTCGCGAAGGGAGACGAGCACGGGGGCTCTGTTGACTGGTCAGCCGTTGAATACGTTGGTCAGCCGGGCAGCAGCCATGCCGCCGAACAGGGCGAGACCGCCATAGCAGTCAATGCGAGTGCGGTGGACGGGCCTTGTCGTGCAACTCGCCGAGGCCGGGGGCCTGCACGCCTCCATTGCCGGCGATCTTCATCAACGGCGCCACCGCGTGACGCACATTCCGCGTTGGCCTCGCGCCCATGCTCGGCACAGCGTCCGCCGGCTCGGGCCGGCCCAGGGCGCCCGGGTACCGAGCAAGGGGGTTACGGGGCGCGGGGTCACCTCCTGGGGAGGGTCAGGGGGACATAGACGCGCATGTTGATTTCAAGTGAGTTCCTTTTGCGGCGATATGGCACGGGGTCGGAACGGCGGCCATGAGGGCGAGACAACAACAGCCGACGAAAAACACAAGGTGAGGCGCGTATCTATCCAGAGTGTCAAGTTGCGAACCCCGGTTTTGTACACATACGGCGCATGACGGGTAGGGGGTGGAGGGTGCTTCACTTGTGGCATGAATCCAGAAGCAACGAGCCGCCCGGCGTTTGAACTGCGCTGCGGTGGGCTGCACTTGACTGTGCAGCGCATCCCCGGATGGCTCGTCGGACTGATCACCACGGCGGGCGGTGCCGCGGCAACATGGTGGACGACCCGCTAGCCGCAGCGTCCGCCGGCTCGTGCCTGCTCCGGGCACCCGGGGTACCGAGCAAGGGGGGCAGGTTCGTCTGGGTACGGAAAAAACTCCTTGGCATGTGTCTCTGTGTCCCCCTGACCCAGCCGAGCACTGAGCAGGGGGCGGGGGTCTGCGGGGCACGGTGAACTTGTGAGTGCGTACCCCCGCGGAGGAGAACGGCTGGACCTCCCGTCACTCCGTCGTCGAGGTCGTCACCGACGACATGCCGTTCCTCGTGGAATTGGTGACGAACGAACTGTCCCACCACGGGCGCGGCATCCACGTCGTGATCCACCCGCAGGTGCATGTGCGCACGGGCGTCACCGGTGCGATAGGCATGTGACGTGATCAGCGCGATAGTCCTCGGGGTCGGCGAGCCCCTTGCTCGACGAACACATCCGCTCCGTCGCTGCCTTCGACCATCCTGGCGAGCTCACGTCGATGCAGGTCCGTGCCGTTCGGATACCTCCAGCGCTACGACCTGCACACCGCCCCAACATCCCGGGACAACACACCCAGCCGCACCCGAGACCCCGGACCGGCCATACCAAAAGTGTCCATAAGCTCTCGGGCACCTCACGGGACGGCATAGCACAGAGCAGAACCCGGCCGCGGCGTTGCGCATCTTCCTCTTCCTTCCTCACGTACGTCACGCAACGGCGCGCGACAGGAGCCAGAGGGCATGCGACGCGAACATGGCGACGCCAAGAGAGAGGACGGCACGATGCGCCGCAGCACGAAATCCATCACTGCGCTTCCGGCACTCGAAATCCGCTGCGGAGGACTCCACCTGACCATCCAGCGCGTGCCCCTGTGGCTGGTCTCCTTGACAGCCACAGCCGCAGGCACCGTCGCCACGTGGTGGGCACACCAGTAGGACGCTTCAATGCGACGGCGAAGCGGCCCCGAACTCGGTAGCGGTCTTGAGCTGGTGACACACACGGCACAGCACGTGCACGTTGCCGTCCGTGTCTGCCGCGAGGCGGGTTTCGCGGAGGCCCGCACGGTCTGGCGCTCCCCCTCGGACGCGCTGGTCATCGGCTTGAAGTAGGCCCCGCACTCGGGCGGCCGGGCCCGGCCTGGCCCGGCCCCTCCCGTCGTTCCCGGGCCGGCCCGGTCCGGGAACGACGGGAGGGGCGGTACGGAAACCCGTACCGCCCCTCCCGTCGCGTCGATCGGTCACAGCACCTTGGACAGGAACGCCTTCGTCCGGTCGTGCTGCGGATTGCCCAGGACCTCGCGCGGGTGGCCGGACTCGACCACCACGCCGCCGTCCATGAAGACGAGGTTGTCGCCGACCTCGCGGGCGAAGCCCATCTCGTGGGTGACCACGATCATGGTCATGCCGGAATCGGCGAGGTCGCGCATGACGTCGAGGACGTCACCGACCAGCTCCGGGTCGAGCGCGGAGGTGGGCTCGTCGAAGAGCATCAGCTTCGGCTCCATGGCCAGCGCGCGGGCGATCGCCACGCGCTGTTGCTGACCGCCGGAGAGCTGCGTGGGGTAGTTCCCGCCCTTGTCGCCGAGACCGACCCGGTCGAGGAGCTTGACGGCGCGCGCCCGCGCCACCGCCCGGCTCTCGCCCTTGACCATGACGGGGGCTTCCATGACGTTCTCGATGGCCGTCATGTGCGGGAACAGGTTGAAGCGCTGGAAGACCATGCCGATGTCCCGGCGCTGGGCCGCGACCTCGCTGTCCTTCAGCTCGTAGAGCTTGCCCGCCTTCTCGCGGTACCCGACGAGCTGCCCGTCGACCGAGAGCCGGCCGGCGTTGATGCGCTCCAGGTGGTTGATGCACCGCAGGAAGGTGGACTTGCCGGAGCCGGACGGACCGACCAGGCAGAAGACCTCACGGGGGGCGACCTCCAGGTCGATGCCCCGGAGGATGTGGGCGGGGCCGTACGACTTGTGGACGGCCTCGGCCTTGACCATCGGCTGGGCGGTCACTTCGCCACCTCCGTACGGCGGAACATGTTCAGGTTGGCCTTGATCCGCTGCAGCGGGGTGGGCGGCAGGGACCGCAGCGAGCCGCGGGCGTAGCGGCGCTCCAGGTAGTACTGGCCGACGCTGAACACGCTGGTGAGCGCCAGGTACCAGATGGAGGCCACGAAGTACATCTCGATGATGGCACCCGCGGTGGAACCGATGTTGCTGGTGGCCCGCAGGAGCTCGGTGTACTGGACCGCCGAGACCAGCGACGAGGTCTTCAACATGTTGATGAACTCGTTGCCCGTCGGCGGGATGATCACCCGCATCGCCTGGGGCAGCACCACGCGGCGCATGGTCTGCACCTGCGTCATGCCCAGCGCGTGCGAGGCCTCGCTCTGGCCCTCGTCCACGGACTGGATGCCGGCGCGCACGATCTCCGCCATGTAGGCGCCCTCGTTCAGGCCGAGGCCCAGGAGGGCGACCAGGAACGGGGTCATGACGTCGACGGTCTCGTTCTTGTAGATCGGACCGAGGTCGATGTACTGGAAGATCAGCGGCAGGCTGAACCACACCAGCAGCTGGACGTAGACCGGGGTGCCGCGGAAGAACCAGATGTAGAGCCAGGCGACGGCGCTGGTCACCGGGTTGTTCGAGAGCCGCATCACCGCGAAGAGGATGCCGAGCACCAGACCCAGCACCATCGAGGTGACGCTGATGAGGATGGTGTTGCCGAGGCCGGTGATGACCGTGGGGTCGAACAGCTTGTCGCCGACGGTGCCCCAGTTGACGTTGCCGTTGGCGAAGGCGAGAACCAGCCAGCCCAGCACGGCGACGACGACCACGGCGCTGATCCAGCGTCCGTAGTGGCGGACGGGGATTGCCTTGATGGCCTCGTACGGGGTGCCCGAGGGGCCGGGTCCGGCCGGGGTTGCGGCCGGACCCTTGTCGATCTTGTCAGTCACAATGACTGCCCTTCAGTGGAGCGCCCGGAATTACTGACCTGCGTTGACGGTCGCGGACTTGACGGCGCTGTCCTTGACATCCCACTTCTCAAGGACCTTGGCGTAGGAGCCGTCCTTGATGATGGCGTCGAGGGCCTGCTTGAGGGCGTCACGCAGCTGCGTGTTCTCCTTGGCGACACCGATGCCGAAGAGGCCGACGTCGCTCTGCTGGCCGGTGACCTCGAAGTCGTTGCCCCCACCCGAGGTCTTCGCGGTGTACGCGGCGACCGGGTAGTCGTTCAGGTCGGCCACGGCGCCGCCGGCCTTGACGCGGGTCTGCGCCTCGGCGTCGGTGTCGAAGGCCTCGATGGTGAGCTTCTTGTCCCCGCACTTCTCGGCCTGCGCCTTGAAGGTGTCCTCGTAGATCGTGCCGCGCTGGACGGCGACGGTCTTGCCACACAGGTCGTCGAGGGACTTGATGCCCTGCGGGTTGCCCTTCTTGACGATGAGCGAGACGCCGGAGGAGAAGTAGTCGACGAAGTCGACACCCTTGCCGATCTTGGCGCCCTTGTCGTCCAGACCCTCTTGGCGCTTCTTGTTGTCCGTGATGGACGACATGATCGCGTCCTGGCGGCCGGTGTAGACCGAGGTCATCAGGCCGTCGAAGGTACCGGCGGTGAACTGGAACTTCACCCCGAGCTGCTTGCCGAGGGCCTCGGCGATGTCGGGGTCGACACCGACGATCTTGTTGCCCTCGGTGAACTCCATCGGCGCGTAGGCGGCGTCCGTGCCGACCTTGATGACACCGGCGTCCTGGATCTTCTTCGGCAGCGCCGAGAAGAGCGGGGCGTCGTTGGTCTTGCCCGAGGGAGTGGAGCTGCCGCTGCTGTCGGTCTGGTCGCCACAACCGGTGAGGATGAGGGCGCCGGCGACCGCGATCGCACCGGCCGCGGCGATCCGGGACCGGGCGGCGGTCGTACGACGGGTGGTGCTTGCGGTCATGAGCTGGTTCCTCCGGCAGTGGGGAAAAAAGCATCCGAGAACGGTCGGGGCACGCACCATCGAGTGTCGCGACCTTGTGTGATTACGGCATCTTGCCATTCGGACTGAGACATTCAGGGTGCCCGTCAGGTCAAAATCGGATAACGGGCGACCCGGGGTGCCCAACAGGACTGCGGAGAACGGGCTTCACAGCGGGATTTTGCGCTGTGACCAGGGCTTTTCCCCGCAGTATTTGCGGTGCGTCTCGCCCATTGGACAGCAAGGTTTGGACTTTTCGCCAAAACCTGGACAAGGGACCTACGATCGAGCGGGAATCGACTCGTCTGAGCGAGCGTTCTTCGGGTAGAACAGATCCTTACACCCCTCATCCGGGGCTCAGGGCGCGCGTGCGGCGCGCCCGCGCGTACGAACCTCCTCTTCGCCGAGACGGGCCAACCGTCGACGCGGAGCACGGACGCGGTGCCCGCCCACCCCTTAACCAGGAGTGGCCACCCTCAACGATTAAAGACTTAAGGGGTCAAGAAAGTGGCAGCGGAGATCGTCAATCCTCGCAGCGACAGCGTGACGGACAACAACCCCGATGCGGTGTTCGCGCTGCACCGGGGCGGCAAGATGGCCGTGCAGGCCACCGTGCCGGTCCGCAACAAGGACGACCTGTCCCTCGCGTACACGCCCGGTGTGGCGAAGGTCTGCAGCGCCATCGCGGAGAACCCGGAACTCGTCAACGAGTACACCTGGAAGTCCAACGTGGTCGCCGTCGTCACGGACGGCACGGCCGTGCTCGGCCTCGGGGACATCGGTCCCGAGGCCTCCCTCCCCGTGATGGAGGGCAAGGCGATCCTGTTCAAGCAGTTCGGCGGTGTCGACGCGGTTCCGATCGCGCTCGCCACCAAGGACACGGACGAGATCATCGAGACGGTCATCCGTCTCGCGCCTTCCTTCGGCGGGGTCAACCTGGAGGACATCTCCGCGCCCCGCTGCTTCGAGATCGAGCGTCGGCTCCAGGAAGCCCTGGACATCCCGATCTTCCACGACGACCAGCACGGCACGGCCATCGTGACGCTGGCCGCCATGCGCAACGCCGCGAAGCTCACCGGTCGCACCCTCGCCGACCTGCGTGCGGTCATCTCCGGCGCGGGCGCGGCGGGCATCGCCATCGCCAAGATCCTGGTGGACGCGGGCATCGGCGACGTGTGCGTCACGGACCGCAAGGGCGTCGTCTCGGCGGACCGCTCCGACCTGACGGACGTCAAGGCGGAGATCGCGGGCCTGACCAACAGGACGGGCCAGACCGGCTCCCTGGAGAGCGCCCTCGCGGGCGCGGACGTCTTCATCGGCGTCTCCGGCGGCACCGTTCCGGAGGCCGCTGTGGCCACGATGGCGAAGGACTGCTTCGTCTTCGCCATGGCCAACCCGAACCCGGAGGTCCACCCGGACGTCGCGCACAAGTACGCGGCGGTCGTGGCCACCGGTCGTTCGGACTTCCCGAACCAGATCAACAACGTGCTGGCCTTCCCGGGCATCTTCGCGGGCGCCCTGAAGGTGCGCGCGACCCGGATCACCGAGGGCATGAAGATCGCCGCCGCCGACGCCATCGCCGGCGTCGTGGGTGACGAGCTCGCGGCCGACTACGTCATCCCGTCGCCGTTCGACGAGCGCGTCGCCGAGGCCGTCACGGCCGCGGTCGCCGCGGCGGCGAAAGCCGACGGCGTGGCCCGTCTGATCTGAGCGCCACGCTCCGTTCGTCACGCTGCGCTGTACGGGTGAAGGCCCGGCCGGAACCACTCCGGCCGGGCCTTCACCGCGTCCGGGTACCGGTACCGGTACCGGTACCGGGGCGAGCGGGGCGCCGGCGGGACGGGGCCACGCGTGAGGGGCCGGCGTCCGCGCGGAGAACGCACCCTCCCGGCCCCCGAACCGGGAGGGGTCGCTCCGTACGTCGCCCGGTCGAGCCGGGCGGTCGTGGGGGTCGCCGTCGGGCAGGGCACCGGACGCAACCGCGGGCGGAAAATGACAGGCTCATGGCGAGCACCACCGCACGGCCAGAATGTTACCCCCGATCCCGACTCGATCCCGACGTTCCGATTAGGCATCCGGGCAGCACAAACCAACTGGTACGGCGGGTACTTGGGGGTCGGGATACGCATTCCGCTCCGGCTCGGCGCCGACCTGATGCCTCTGGTCAGGCCCCGCTACCGAGCGGTAGCCTCTGGCGGCATGTTCGCTGCCTACGCCGCCCGAATCGACCGAGACCAGCCGCTGAGCGGCCTTGAGCTGGGCGACCGCCCCGCCCCCGAGGCCCGCCCCGGCTGGGTGACCGTGAACGTCAAGGCCGCCTCGCTCAACCACCACGACCTGTGGTCGCTGCGCGGAGTCGGCCTCGGCGAGGAAAAACTGCCCATGATCCTCGGCTGCGACGCCGCCGGGATCGACCAGGACGGCAACGAGGTCGTCCTGCACTCCGTGATCGGCCAGAGCGGCCACGGGGTCGGCCCCGACGAACCGCGCTCGATCCTCACCGAGCGCTACCAGGGAACCTTCGCCGAGCAGGTCACCGTTCCCGCCTGGAACGTCCTGCGCAAGCCCGCAGAGCTGTCCTTCGAGGAGGCCGCCTGCCTCCCCACCGCCTGGCTGACCGCGTACCGGATGCTGTTCACCAACGCCGGCGTCCGCCCCGGGGACTCCGTCCTGGTCCAGGGCGCGGGCGGCGGCGTCGCCACCGCCGCGATCGTCCTCGGCAAGGCGGCGGGCCTGCGCGTCTTCGCCACCAGCCGGGACGAGGCCAAGCGCAAGCGGGCGGTGGAGCTGGGCGCGGTGGACGCGTTCGAGCCGGGCGCCCGCCTGCCGCAGCGGGTGGACGCGGTGATCGAGACGGTCGGCGCCGCCACCTGGTCGCACTCGATCAAGTCCCTGCGCCCCGGCGGGACCCTGGTCATCTCGGGCGCGACGAGCGGCGACCGCCCGGCCCACGCGGAGCTGACCCGGATCTTCTTCCTGGAGCTGCGGGTGGTCGGCTCGACCATGGGCTCGAAGGACGAGCTGGAGGACCTGCTGTCCTTCTGCGCGACCACGGGCGTCCGGCCGGTCATCGACGAGGTGCTGCCGCTGGACCGGGCGCGCGAGGGCTTCGAGAAGCTCGCGTCCGGAGACCTGTTCGGCAAGGTGGTCCTGACGGTCTGACGCCCTGACGGCCCGACTCCCGCGCTTCATGTCAACCGGGGTTGACACCCTCCCGCACGTCAACCTACATTGACACGCATGACCGAAGCGACCGATCTCGCCGAACGGGCCGGCGACCGTGACCCGCGCGTGGGCCTGCGTGCCGTGGCGGCCCTCCGAAGGCTGCTGGAGCAGTTGGAGGCCGTACAGGTACGCAGCGCCCGCGCGCAGGGCTGGTCCTGGCAGGAGATCGCGGCCGAGCTGGGCGTCACCCGGCAGGCCGTGCACAAGAAGCACGGGAGGCTTTGATGTTCGAACGCTTCACGACCGAGGCCCGCACCACGGTGACGGGTGCGGTGGCCGAGGCCCGGCGGGCCGGGGCCGGCGCGGTCACCGAGGAACACCTGCTGCTCGCACTGCTCGCGCAGGGCGCGCTGGACCCGCTCGGCGTGGACCGGGCGGCGGTGGCCGCGGGCCTCGCCGAGGCCCGGCGCCGGGGCGGCATGACCCGGGCCGACGAGGAGGCGCTGGCCGGCCTCGGGATCGACCTCGGCGAGATCGTCACCCGGATCGAGGAGACCCACGGCGAGGGAGCCCTGTCCGGCGCCGCGCCCCGCAGGCGGGGCCTGGGCACCGCGCTCCGCTCGGCCCTCGGCCGCCCGGAGTCGGACAACCGGCACGTCCCCTTCACCCAGGGCGCGAAGAAGACCCTGGAGCAGTCCCTCCGGATCGCACTGGGCCGCAAGGACCGCCACATCGGCACCCTGCACCTGCTGCTGGCCCTGCTCTCCCGTCCGGGCACGGTCGCCGAGGTCCTCACGGACCACGGGGTCACCCTCGACGGCGCCGAACGGGGTCTGGCGGCCTGACGGACTACGCCGGGTCCGGGCGCAGTTCCGCCGTGACCCGGGTCGCCGCGACGGCCAGGTGCGCGCGGGCCTCGGCCAACTGCGCCGGGCTCACCCCGTGGTCACGGGCCGCGTCGCGGATCTCGTCGCGGAAGCGGTCCAACAGCCGGTCCAGGTCGCGGATCGGGTCGGTGGTCGGGCTCAGGTCCTCGGCCCAGCCGGAGCCCACGTCCGAGGCCGCGGTCGAGGCGCCGGGCGCGGAGGCGGGGGCGCCGCCGCCGAGCCAGGCCCCGGCGAGACCGCCCAGGACACCGCTCGACTTGGCGAACTGCTCCTGGAGCTGGCTCGCGATGCGCTGGACCTCCTCGCGGGCCCGCTCCTGCGCCTCCTTGGCCTGGCGGCGGGCCTGATGGGCCTCCTCGCGGGCCCGGCGGCTCTCGTCCTTCGCCCGCCGCGCCTGTTCCTTCCACTCCGCCTTCGCCTTGCGGAGTTCCTCCTTGGCGGCCTTCCAGCCCTCGTCCTCGACCCGGGTCGAGGACGAGGCGGCTGCGGCCCGCATCTCGCGCCGCAGGTCACCGGCCGCGCCCCGGACGTCGTCGCGGATCTCCGCGGCCAGTTCGGAGACCGAGTCGCGGATCTCCAGTTCCAGGTCGGCCAGTTCACCGCCGCGGTCGGCCAGTTCGGCGCGACCGGCCTCGGTGATGGAGTACACCTTGCGCCCGCCCTCCGTGGCGTACGTGACGAGCCCCTCGGCCTCCAGCTTGGCCAGTCGCGGGTACACGGTGCCCGCGGAGGGCGCGTACAGCCCCTGGAAGCGCTCCTCCAGCAGGCGGATCACCTCGTACCCGTGGCGGGGGGCCTCGTCCAGCAGCTTGAGGAGGTAGAGGCGGAGGCGGCCGTGGGCGAAGACGGGCGGCATGTCAGAGCACCTTCTTGTCGAGCGGGAGGGGGGCGGCGGTGTCGGCGGTGTCGGCCGCCGGGCGGCGCAGCAGCGCGATGGCGCCGGAGACGGTGGTGGCGCGCAGGGTGCCGGTGCCGGCTCCGAGCGTGCCGGTGATCCGCTTGGCCCCGAACTGACCGGAGACCCGCAGGTCCTCGAAGGCATTGGAGACGCCACCGGTGGCGGTGTTGGCCTCGACCCGCGCGTCGGCCGGGTGCGGCAGTCGGATCGCCACCTGGCCCGAGACCGAGTTCAGGGAGATGTCCACCGGGCTGGGCGCGGTCGGGTCCAGGGCCAGGTCGATGAGCATGTCGCCGCTGACGGAGTCGGCCCGCACGTTGCCGCCCGCGCCGTCGACGACCGTCAGGCCGCCGGAGACCGAGTGGAAGCCGAGTTCGCCGGTGACGGACTGGGCCTCGACGTCGCCGGAGACGGTGTTGACCCTGACCTTGCCGGAGAGGCCGACCAGGGTCGTGTCGCCGGAGACGCCGTGGACGTCGGTGTCGGCGCTGATGCCGGAGACGAAGGCGGTGGCGCCGACCGCGGCGAGCTGTACGGGGGTGGCGGCGGGCACGGTGAGGGTGACGGTGACGGCGCGCTCCCAGGCCTTGCGGCCGGCGCCGCCGGACCAGGCCTTCCAGGGCTTGCCCTCGAACCATTCCTTGAGCCCCTGGGAACCGTTCCAGGGGAGGTCCTCGTAGGAGAGGGTGAGGACGCCGGCCTCGTGCACGACGTGCAGCGGCGGACCGTCGACCTCGGCCACTTCGAGGCGGGCGGGTCCCTCGTCGGAGGCGACGACGTTCACCGTCCCGCCGACGACACGGACGCGGAGTTCGGTCACCGGCTGCTCGAAGGTGAGCTTCTGCGGTTCGGCGACGGACCACGTCATCTGCTCTGCCATGGTGCTGATCCTCCTCGTGCGTTCACGGACCGGACTCGACGCACGCAACATATCGCGTCTTGTGGGTAACACGATATATCGCGGTCAAGGGAAGTCAAGCACCTCCCTGAAATCCCCATTTTGCGATGATCTGCCCGGTTTTCCGGGCATGCGGAGCCGGCGCGTGCGGCGGGCGCGGCGCACGCGGGCAGGGCGGAGCCCGGCCGGACGGCGGTGCCGCCGGTCCGGTTCCGTGGTGGTTTCGTGATCGAGACGACCCCTCAGGCGGCCAGCAGGGGGCTCGCGTGGTGGTGGAGCCAGGCCCGGTACGGCGGGGTGCGCAGGGCGGCCTCGCGATAGGCCGCGCGGAGGTCCTCGTACACCTCGGCGTGCGCGCCCGGCAGGGTGGCCAGGAGCAGCCGTACCGCCAGCGGGTCGCCCGACAGCGGCCGGATGGCCATGTCGTCCCGGGGGCCGGAGGTCGGCTGGCAGGGGGCGACGGCCTCGCCGGAGACGATCAGCGAGGTCGCCGTGTGGTAGTCGGCGTGCAGCACGGGCGGGTCCACCCCGGCCCCGGCGAAGACGCGTCGCAGACCGTCCCACTCGCCGTCCACGGACGGGTCGACGGTCCAGCGGTCGGCGGCCAGGTCCCGTAACTCCACCACCGGCCGGCGCGCGGCGGGATGGTCCCGGGACATGGACACGAACTGCGGTTCACGCTCCATCAGCACGTGCAGTTGCAGTCCGGGCGGCACCCGCAGCGGGCTGCCCTCGACCTCGTGGACGAACGCCACGTCGAGCTGACCCGAAGCCACCATCCGCAGCAGCGCGTTGGCCGACACGTCGACCACCAGGGAGGTCTCGGTCTCCGGCGCGCGCCGGTGCAGCCGGCGCAACCAGCCCGGCAGCGCCCGGCTGGCGGTCGAGCCGATCCGCAGCCGGGGCCCGTGGGCGGCGGCCCGCGCCTCGGCCACCAGGGCCGCCATCTCGGCGAGCAGCGGTCTCGCCCGTCCGAGCACGGTGCGGCCGAATGGCGTGGGACGACATCCGGTCCGTTCGCGCAGGAACAGTTCCCCTTCCAGGGCCCGTTCGATACGGCGCAGTTGGGTCGTCAGCGAGGGCTGGCTCACGCCGAGTTGCCGCGCCGCCTTGTGCAGGCTGCCGGCGTCCGCGATGGCACACAGTGCGCGCAGGTGCCTCACCTCGAGCTCCATGACCCGAGAGTAGGGCGGGCGCACGGCGCCGCACCAGCCGCTGATAGCCCCCCGAATCCCGCCATTCTCACGCTAGTTGACCTACCGAAAACTTCCCGATAGCCCCGCGTTATCGATGGCTGACATCATCCGCCGGCCCCTTCCCCTCCCGCAGACTCCGGTACCGAACGACCCACCCCCCACACCGGATGAGTAGGAGCCCCCCACATGCGCCACTCCCGTAAGTCCATGCTTGCCGCCGGCCTCGGTCTCGGCCTGGCCGCCACCCTGGCCTCGGTCGCCCCCGCCGCGAGCGCCGCCCCGACGCCCGTCGGCACCGCCGCGAGCTACGCCGCGTACGAGCGTTCGCAGGAGAACGACGCCGCGACGAAGGCCTTCTTCCAGGCCGTGCGGGCTTCGGTGGCCGAGCAGCGCGCCGCGAACCCGGGCGCCCTCGCGGTGACCGTCACGTACAACACCCGCAGCGCGCCGAGCTTCCGCAGCCAGATATCCCGCTCCACCCAGATCTGGAACAGCTCGGTGAGCAACGTCAAGCTGCAGGAGGTGTCCTCCGGCGGGAACTTCTCGTACCGCGAGGGCAACGACTCGCGCGGTTCCTACGCGAGCACCGACGGGCACGGTCGGGGCTACATCTTCCTCGACTACCGGCAGAACCAGCAGTACGACTCCACCCGCGTGACCGCGCACGAGACCGGCCACGTGCTGGGTCTGCCGGACCACTACTCCGGCCCGTGCAGCGAGCTGATGTCGGGCGGCGGACCGGGCACCTCGTGCACCAACCCCAACCCGAACTCCGCCGAGCGCTCGCGCGTCAACCAGCTCTGGGCCAACGGCCTCGTCGCCTCCGGCCTCGGCACCAAGGGCTAGGGACCGCCCGTCGACAGGGTCTAGACCTCCCTGGGGACGTACGTGGGGCAGTCCGGGTTCCTACAGGAGCCCGGGCCCCACTGCGGCACGAAGATCCCGAGGGACTTGCGTCGCCGGACCACCGTGTCCACGGATCGCCCGCAGGCCGGGCACGACTGCTGTTCGTGCCCGGCCTGCGGGGCCACCGTCTCGTGCGCGCGCTGCTGCTCTTGACCGGCCATACCTCAACGGTAGGCCGGTTCCGCGCGTTCGGCGGGGCGAGGTCCGGTCGTCAGCGCTTGCGGGCGTAGGTGGTGACCACCTGGCCGCCGGGGAAGGACCGGACGTCGGTCAGTTCCAGTTCCCGCAGGTCGAACCCGGCGCGGGACATGGGGATGCCGGAGCCCGTGAAGACCGGGTACGTCTTGACGACGAACTCGTCGATCTCCTCGACCAGCTGCCCGACCAGGTCGGCGCCGCCGCAGAGGTAGATGCCCAGCCCCGGTCGCGCCTTCAGTTCCCGCACCCGCGCCGCCACGTCCCCGCCGATGATCTCGACGGCCGGGTCGGGCGACTCGGTGAGCGAGCGGGACGCGACGTACTGGTCGAGGTGGGCGTACGGGCTGGTGATCCCGGCGGTGTACGCCGGGTCGTAGGTGCCGCGGCCCATCACGATGGCGTCGAAGCGCTTCGGCTCGCCGGCGTCGAGGCCGTGCGCCCGCTGGATGTGCGTCGGCACGGTCTCGGCGAACTCGGCGAACATCACGCCGGAGAACTCGGGGTCCAGCCACTTGTTGAAGAAGTCGCCGTCGCCGTCCGGGGCGGCGATGAAGCCGTCGACGGAGGTGGCGACGTAGTACGTGAGCTTGCGCAAGCGAGTCTCTTCCTCTGGGGGATGCCACCGCTCCGGGGCACGCCAGTCAAAGTACTCCGGCTGAAGTACTTTGACCAGAGCCTTTTTCTCATCCCCGCGGCTTGCGCCACATCGGCCACATCAGGGGCCCTTCCGGCAGGCGCACCGCCGCGCCCGTGAACTCCCAGCCGAGCCGCTCGTACAACCCCCTGCTGCGCTCGCTGCTCGCCTCCAGGTACGCCGGCAGCCCCTCGCGGTCGCACCGCTCCAGCACCGGCCGCATCAGCTCCGTACCCAGGCCCTCGCCCTGCCGGTCGGGCGAGACGGCGATCATCAGCAGGTACTCGTGCTCCTCGGACGTCGGGTGCACCGCGCCGGTCAGCCGGCCCACCAGCTCGCACCGTTCGTTGTCGGGGTCGGCCACCGCCCGCATCCTCGCCGGGACCTCGTCCTCGCCCTCGGGCTCGCCCGCCGGGATCCGCAGCCACAGCGCCGCCGCCGAGCCGTCCGCGGCGTAGTCGATCCGCCCGTCGGCCAGCGCCACGTCCACGAAGACGCCGAGGAACTTCCCGTGCACCGCCGCCCGGTGCTCCGGATCCGGGAAGACCCAACCGCTCACGGGGTCGTCGCGGAAGGCCTCGTCGAGCAACCGCGCCACCGCGTCCCGGTCCGACCCGTCCGCCTGACGTATCTCCAGCACCACTGGACCCACCCCTCACTCGCACGTCAACGACTGCGGGTGATCCTAGAGTTGACCCGAGCGGCCCGGAAGGCACGGCCGCGACCGCGCACGCGAAAAGGCCTGTTCCACCGCGGTACGGCGGTGGAACAGGCCTTCTCCTCGCGTGCGCGGACCCGCGCGGCGCGGGGCGGGTCCGGCGGCCCTACTTCGTGCGCCGGGTGACGAACTCCGCGAGCGCCAGCAACCCGCCCGCCGCCCCCAGGTCCGGGACGGCCCTGGAGAGCTGCTGTACGGCCCGGCCCATCCGGTCCGCGGCGTGGGCCTGCGCCCAGTCGCGGCCCCCGGCCCGGTCCACGGCGTCGGCCGCCGCCCGCACGTCGTCCCCGGTCATGGGGCCCGCGTACAGCGCGGCCAGTTCCTCGCCCGCCGCGGTGCCCGAGGTGAGGGCGGCCACGACGGGGAGGGACTTCTTGCGCGCGATCAGATCGGCCCCGGCGGGTTTGCCGGTGTGCCCCGGGTCCCCCCAGATGCCGATCAGGTCGTCGATGAGCTGGAAGGCCAGTCCGGCCTCCCGGCCGAAGGCGTCCATCGCGTCGACCTCGTCCGGGCCGGCCCCCGCGTACAGCGCCCCCAGCGCGCACGCGCAGCCCAACAGGGCCCCGGTCTTGGCCGTCGCCATCGTCAGGCACTCGTCGAGCGAGACGTCCCCGCGCCGCTCGAACGCGCAGTCCGCCTGCTGGCCGGCGCACAGCTCGATCACGCAGGCCGAGAGCCTGGCCGCGGCCGCCGAGGCGGCCGGGTGCGGGTCCTCGGCCAGCAGCTTCAGCGCGAGCGACATCATCGCGTCGCCCGTGATGATCGCGTCCGGCACCCCGAACACGGTCCAGGCCGTGGCCCGACCGCGCCGCCGGACGTCCTTGTCGATGACGTCGTCGTGCAACAGTGTGAAGTTGTGCGCCAACTCCACCGCGACGGCCGCCCGCACGGCGTCCCCGACTTCTCCGCCCGCCCCCTGGAGGGCCTGCGCCGAGGCGAGGACGAGCGCCGGCCGGATGGCCTTGCCCGCGTTCCCCGCGGCCGGCACGCCGTCCGCGTGCTCCCAGCCGAAGTGGTACATCGCCACGCGCCGCATCCCCGCGGGCAGGCACTCGATCGTCCGGCGCAGCTCCGGGTTGACCGTTTCTTTCGTCCGCTCCAGCAGCGCCGCGGCCTCGTGGCCCTCGCCGGTGGTGATCGCCTCAGTGGTCGCCATCGCGCTCCCCCGTACTCCCCCGTCGCCGTTCGGCCGGGCCTCTCATCAGCGCCAGCGGGCGATCTCGACGTTCTCCAGCACGCCGAGCGCGTCCGGCACGAGCACCGCGGCGGAGAAGTAGGTGGTGACCAGGTACGAGATGATCGCCTGCTCGCTGATGCCCATGAAGCGGACCGACGTGCTCGGCTCGATCTCGTCCGGGATCCCCGGCTGGTGCAGGCCGATCACGCCCGACTCGTCCTCGCCGGTGCGCATGCAGAGGATGGAGGTGGTGCGGGCGTCGCTGATCGGGATCTTGTTGGACGGGAAGATCGGCACCCCGCGCCAGGACGGCACCCGGTGACCGCCGATCTCGATCGACTCCGGGTACAGACCGCGCTTGTTGCACTCGCGGCCGAAGGCGGCGATGGCCTTGGGGTGCGCGAGGAAGAGCTTGGAGCCGCGCCGCATGCTGAGCAGCTGGTCCATGTCGTCGGGGCTGGGCGCGCCGTCGTGCGGTTGGATGCGCTGGTCGTAGTCGGCGTTGTGGAGCAGGCCGAAGTCGCGGTTGTTGAGCATCTCGTGCTCCTGGCGCTCGCGCAGCGCCTCGACCGTGAGCCGCAACTGCTGCTCGGTCTGGTTCATCGGCTGGTTGTACAGGTCGGCGACGCGGGTGTGCACGCGCAGAACCGTTTGCGCGATGGAGAGTTCGTACTCGCGCGGCCTGGCCTCGTAGTCCACGAAGGTGCCGGGCAGCACGGCCTCGCCCTGGTGGCCGGCGGAGAGGTCGATCGCGGCCTCGCCGTACTTGTTGGTCCGCTGGGCGGGCAGGGCGCGTACCTCGTCCACGTGCGCCCGCAGCGAGTCGACCCGGTCGGCGAGGAGCTGGAAGTCCTGGCGGGAGAGGACGAGCGCGGTTCCGGAGGTGGCGGCGCGGGCGGTGTACTCCCAGATGGCCTCCTCGTCGACCAGGGCGTCCTCGCCGAAGTAGGCACCGTCGGCGACGGTCTCCAGGACCGCGTCGTCACCGTAGGGGCCGGTGCCGATCTGGTCGACGCGGCCGTGGGCGAGCAGGAACACGCGGTCGGCGGGGCTGCCGAAGGAGGTGAGCTCCTGGCCCGCCTCGAAGTCGATCTGGTGGCACCGGGCGGCGAGTTCGGTCAGGACGTCGATGTCCTCGTACTCGCGCAGCAGCGGAAGCTCTCCGAGTTCGGCGGGGATCACCTGGACCTGCGTGCCGGTCTTGATGAACTCCACCCGTCCGTCACCGACGGAGTAACTCAGTCGGCGGTTGACCCGGTACGTACCGCCCTGCACCGACACCCACGGGAGCATCTTCAGCAGCCACCGGGAGGTGATCTCCTGCATCTGCGGCGCGGACTTGGTCGTGGTTGCCAAGTTCCGCGCGGCCGAGGTCCCGAGACTGCGCTGCGGTGCCTGGACTTCGGATTCGGAACCTGCCTGGACCGACATGTGTTTCCCTTTCGATCACTCCATGGATCTGCGGGATCAGCTTTCCAGCACGCACCGTGGTGGGACCATTACACAAAAGGGTGGGACTACTCCGTATGGGGTGTGGGCACCCTGTTGAGTTCAACTTCTTCCCCTCAGCCCCTCGGGCCCCTCCGGTTCCAGCCATCCCGCACTCTTAACTTGCTTCTCATATGCAAGTTTTCTACGGTGGGCTCATGCGGCTGACCCGATTCACCGATCTGGCGCTCCGCGTCCTGATGCGCCTGGCCGTCGCGGACGCGGACCTCCCCACCACGCGCGACGTCGCGGCGACCATGGAGGTCCCGTACACGCACACCGCGAAAGTGGTCGCCAGGCTGCAACACCTCGGCCTGGTCGAGGCGCGGCGCGGCCGGGGCGGCGGGCTCGCCCTCACCGGCGCCGGCCGGGCCGCCTCGGTGGGCGCGGTGGTGCGCGAATTGGAGGGCGTCGGCGACGTCGTGGACTGTGACGGCGCCGCCCCCTGCCCGCTGCGGGGGGCCTGCCTCCTGCGGGGCGCGCTGCGTCGGGCCCAGGAGGCCTTCTTCGCCACACTGGACCCGCTGACGGTGAACGACCTGGTCGCGGCGCCCACCGGACCACTGCTGCTGGGCATTTCGGGCGGGCCCCCCGGTCGGGGCGGCGGCCCCGCCGACTGAGGGTCGCGTGGCCGGTTCCGAGCGGCCGCCACCCACCCGCACCACTCGCGAGGGTTCTTCGAACGCATCTCCGCACCACAGCTCCGCAACGCGTCCCCGCGTCACGTCGGAGACCCCCGCGGCGCTTAATTGGTATGTGGCACTCCAATATCCAGTGAACACGAGGAGCTCCCGATGCTGTCCGAGAAGTCGACCGCGACCGTACGCGCCACCCTGCCCGCCGTGGGGGCCGCCGTCGGCGACATCGCGGAGCTCTTCTACGCGAAGCTGTTCGCGGCCCACCCGGCCCTGCTCCGCGACCTGTTCAACCGCGGCCACCAGAAGGCCGGACTCCAACAGCGGGCCCTGGCCGGCTCCATCGCCGCCTTCGCCGGCCACCTCGTGCGACACCCCGACACCCGGCCCGACGTGATGCTCGGCCGTATCGCGCACAAGCACGCCTCGCTCGGCATCACCCGCGACCAGTACGCGGTGGTCCACCTGCACCTGTTCGAGGCCATCGCGGAGGTCCTCGGGGAGGCCGTCACACCCGAAGTCGCCGAGGCCTGGGACGAGGTGTACTGGCTGATGGCGGGCGCCCTCATCGCCATCGAGGAGCGGCTGTACGCCGAACAGCGGGTCGTCGCGGGCGACGTCTGGCGCCCGTGGACGGTCGCCGCCCGCGTCGAGGAGACCGCCGACTGCGCCACCTTCCACCTCGTCCCGGCCGACGGGGCGCCCGCGCCCCGCTTCAAGCCGGGCCAATACGTCTCCGTCCAGGTCGAACTCCCGGACGGCGCGCGGCAGATCCGCCAGTACAGCCTCTCCTCGTCGCCCGGCTCCCCGGTCCGCGCGATCACCGTCAAGCGGGTCCACGGACCGGCCGCGGCGGGACCGGACGGGGAGGTCTCCCACCACCTGCACGCCGAGGTCCGGGTCGGCGACACCCTGCGCGTCTCGGTTCCGTACGGCGACCTGGTGCTCCAGGACCCGACCTCGCCCGTACTGCTGGCCTCGGCCGGGATCGGCTGCACTCCGATGCTGTCGATGCTGGAACACCTCGCCGACACCGGGCACGGCGCCCCGGTGACCGTCCTGCACGCCGACCGCTCCCCCGCCGACCACGCCCTGCGGGGCGACCACCGGGCCTTGACGCACAAGCTCGCGAACGCCTCGGCCCGGTTCTGGTACGAGACCGGCCACGAGGACGCCGCGGACGACGACGGCGTCGGCCGACTCGACCTCTCCGACGTCCCGGTGGCCCCGGGCACCCGGGCCTACCTGTGCGGACCGCTGCCCTTCATGCGGGCGGTCCGCGAACAGCTGCTCGGCAAGGGCGTGCCCGCGACCCACATCCACTACGAGGTCTTCGGCCCCGACCTGTGGCTCGCCTCCGCGTGACACCCGGGAGCGACGGGACCCGAGGGGCAGGTGAGGCCTCCGTGAATGTCCGGATCCGCTCGCTCGCCGTACGAACGAGCTAGCCGCGGAAGGACTCCCTCCACTACACCGGAACGTGACGGGTCGGACACGAAAGGTGACCGCCCCCTCACGTCCGGAAGGAGGCGTTCATGTCCGCACCCATGTCCGCAGACCGTTTCCTCACCCAACTGCGCAACGAAGGTCTGCGCGTCGTCGAGGTCGGCGCCTGGCGCACCCACAACCGCAACCACAAGGGGCCCTGGGGGCCGGTCAACGGGGTGATGATCCATCACACCGTCACGCACGGCACCGCGTACACCGTCCGGCTCTGCCGGGACGGCGACGAGGCCCTGCCCGGCCCCCTCTGCCACGGCGTGATCACCAAGGACGGCCGGGTCCACCTCGTCGGCTACGGCCGCGCCAACCACGCGGGCTCCGGCGACTCCGACGTCCTGGCCGCGGTGATCGCCGAGAAGCGGCTCCCCCCGGACCACACGGCGAACACCGACGGCAACCGACACTTCTACGGCTTCGAGTGCGAGAACCTCGGCGACGGCAAGGACCCCTGGCCCGCGGTGCAACTCGACGCCATGGTCCGGGCGGCCGCGGCCCTCTGCCGTTTCCACGGCTGGACCGAGCGCTCGGTGATCGGCCACCTCGAATGGCAGCCGGGCAAGATCGACCCCAGGGGCTTCACGATGACGTGGTTCCGCGAACGCGTGGCGGACCGCCTCAAGTGACCTCCCCACCCCCGGGCGGCGGCCCCTGACACCGCCACCCCGGCGGGCTTCGCCGTGCGGACGTCCGGTCTCCTCGTCGCACGCGTGGACGGCGAAGCCCCGCTCGGGCCGGCGGCTGCACGGGGTGTGCGTCGGCCGCCGGCTAGCCGAGGTACGGGGCGGAGCGGTGCTCCAGGAAGTGTCGGAGACGAAGGCGTTGGGTGTGGTGCATGGGCAGCGCGTCGAGGTCGGCCGGCGCCACGAACCGCAGTTCCGCGCTCTCGTCGGAGAGGGACAGTTCCCCGCCCGCGACACGGGCCGTGAAGCAGACGTTGAACTGTCGCCTGACCTCGCCGTCGCTGTACTCGATGACGTGCCGGGGGTCCGTGTACGTACCGACCAGTCCCGTGATCTCCACGTCGAGCCCGGTCTCCTCCCTGACTTCGCGGACGGCCGTGCCGGGCAGTGAATCGCCCAGGTCCATCCCTCCGCCGGGCAGCGCCCACAGGCCGTTGTCCCGTCGCCGTTGCAGCAGGATGCGGCCTTCGCCGTCGGTGACCACCGCCGATGCGGCCACCACCATGCTGTTCGGCTCGGGCGCGTGAGGATCGTCGTAGTACTCGGTCCGGGCCATCCGGTCATGCCTCCACGGGGCGCGCGGTCTTCCACACGGCATTGAAACTGTCCGCGTAGGTGTCGAACATGCTGCCGGAGTCATGGCGGCGAAGGTGCCACACGGGCGCACCGTACGCGTTCACACCCCAGACGTGGGCATTGACCAACACCTGATCATCAGCCCGGTACAGGCTGTTGTAGAGCGTCGTGCCGTGTGTCCGAAGCTCGATGCCCGGCACGCCGGCCAGCGGCCGGTAGTGCAAGAGAGCGAGGCGACAGCGGGATTCGATGCCGTGCCCGAACTGCTCCTCCTGTCCTCGCTGCTGGACGTTCTCGCTGTCCGCGTCGCCGACTGCGATGCGTACCGCGCACCCGGCGGCAGCACGCTCCCGCAGGAGATCGTTCAGCCGGGGATACGCCTCGTGCAGGAACACCGCCGCGTAGACCAGGACGTCGATGCGCTCGCGCGCTGCGGCAAGAAGATCCACGAACACGGATACGGGAAGGTCTGCCCGCTGGTCATACAGAGCCACCAGTTCCGGACTGACGGCCCGCGCCGCCCGCGCTTGCCGGAGCGCCGGCCACAGGGCGTGAACGTCCTCGCCCAACGCCTCGGCCGCCTTGAGGGCAGTTGCTCGCCGTGGTGTGCGCCCGAGGTTGACCCAGCGTTCCACACTCTTCGGGTCCACGCCGATCGCACCGGCCAATGAGGCATGAGTCCAGCCGCCGGATGCCATGACAGCCCTTAACCGCTCGTTCTGTATGGGGACGTTCTACAGGCTGTGGGACGTCCCGAAGTGCCGAACGTACGAGGTTCCCCCGTCCTGATCATCGGCGGGACGATCGCGGCACCAGCGGACGGTGAAGGGGTTTCGATATGGCGCCGGGATTGTGGCAAGAAGTCGAACAGCGTGATCCGTTCCCGGTGCCCGACCCCGATCCGGCAGACCCTGACTGCGACGTGTGCGGGGCACTGATCGCTCAGCGCACTGACTGCTACCGGCGACGGGACCTCTCGGGGGTCGTGGACTGCAACGTAGAGATCCGCCGGCACCCGCACGCGGAGGTGAGTCGATGACCCGCGCCGTGCTCCGCTACGTCCCCCACACGATCCGACACGCCGCCGAAGGCGGGGTGACCTACGAGGCGTTCTGCGTCGCAGAGGGCTGTGGAGCCGAATCCGATGCTCACGACGGACAGGCGGACGCGCAGGACTGGGCGCTGCGGCACGCCGGGCGGACGGGGCACGACCTGTTCCGGCGAGTGTTCACCGATCACGCGCGCGTCACCCGCGAAGGACAGGCCCCGACCCGCGGCGACGGCGACAAGACAACCCAGCGCACCGGCTCCGGGCTCTGACGTGCGACGGCACGGGCACGAGCGCTCCACAATGGACGGGTGAACCGACCCGCAAACCTTGACGTGCTCTTGCAGCCACGCCCGCCGTCCCCGTTGCAGGAGATCCGGGACGAGCGGTTCGAGCGGCACGGCGTGCGGTTGCTGCTCAAGCGGGACGACCTCGTGCACCCCGAGTTGCCCGGGAACAAGTGGCGCAAGCTCGCGCCGAACCTGCGGGCGGCCCTGGACGGGGGGTTCCCGGCGCTGGTGACCTTCGGCGGGGCCTACTCCAACCACCTGCGGGCCACCGCCGCCGCCGGCCGGCTGCTCGGGCTGGCGACGGTCGGGGTGGTCCGGGGCGACGAGTTGGCCGGCCGGCCGCTGAACCCGTCCCTGGCGCGCTGCGCGGCGGACGGGATGCGGCTGCACTTCACGTCCCGGTCGGAGTACCGCCGCAAGGCGGAACCGGACACCCTGGCCCGGCTGCTCGGGGCGGCAGGCGCCGAGGACGCGTACGTCGTCCCGGAGGGCGGCAGCAACGCCCTGGCCCTGTCGGGCTGCGCCGAGCTGGGCCGCGAGCTGCGCGGCGCGGCCGACGTGGTGGCGGTCGCCTGCGGCACGGGCGGCACCCTGGCGGGTCTGGCGGCGGGGCTGGCGCCCGGGCAGCGGGCGTGGGGCGTGCCGGTGCTCGCGGGCGGCTTCCTGGCGGCGGAGATACGTTCCCTCCAGCGCGCCGCGTTCGGGGGCCCGGCCGGCGACTGGACCCTGGCCGAGGGCTTCGACCATGGGGGCTACGCGAAGGTCCCGGCGGAACTGGACGCGTTCGCGGCGGACTTCGAGCGCCGCCACGGGGTGCCCGTCGAGCGCGTCTACGTCGCCAAGCTGCTCTGGGCGCTGACCGCCCTGACGGAGTCCGGCGCGTTCCCCCGGGGCACCACGCTCGCGGCCGTCGTCACGGGCCGCCCCTGACCCCGCGGCCCCCCACCCCGCCGAACCAACGCCCCCGTGCGCAACCGGGTCAGGAGGAGTCCTCCCGGTAGGCGGCCGCCTCCTCCAGGTCCAGCCTGCGCAGCAACGCCCGCAGCATCTCGTCGTCGATCCGCCGCTGGTCCCGCAGCGTCACGAACACCTCCCGCTCGGCCTCGATCATCTCGCCGGCCAGGCGCCGGTACACGTCGTCCGCCGACTCGCCCGTGACCGCGTTGACCTCGCCGAGTCGCTCCCACACCGCGTTGCGGCGCCGCTCCAGCACCGTGCGCAGCCGGTCCGCGAGCGGCGGCGGGAGCGCGTTCGCCGGGTCGGCGAGCAGCTCCGTGAGCCGCTCCTCGGCCGACCGCGACGCCTCGCTCTGCGCCTGTGCCTCGGCCAGCGTCTCGGCCTGCGCGTCCCTCGGCGGCAGCCTCAGCAGGCGGATCAGCGGGGGCAGCGTCAGGCCCTGGACGACCAGGGTCCCGATGACGGTGGTGAAGGTCAGGAACAGGATCAGGTTGCGGTGCGGCACGCTCAGCGGGACGGAGAAGGCGATGGCCAGCGAGACCACGCCGCGCATGCCCGCCCACCCCACGATGACCGGCGCCTTCCAGTTGGTCTCCGGTTCCCGGTCCCGGATCCGTTCGGACAGCGCCCGCGGCAGGAAGGTCGCCGGGAACACCCAGACGAACCGGGCCACGACCACGGCCAGGAACACCGCCAGCGCGTACCAGGCCGCGTCCGGGCCCGCGTACTCGTCGAGCCCCTTGAGGACCACCGGCAGCTGGAGCCCGATCAGCGCGAAGACCACCGACTCCAGGACGAAGGAGACGACCTTCCACACCGCGGCCTCCTGGAGCCGGGTGGCGAAGTCGACCTGCCAGTTGCGGTGTCCTAGGTACAGCGCGACGACGACCACGGCGAGCACGCCGGACGCGTGCACCCGTTCGGCCGCCGCGTACGCCACGAAGGGGATCAGCAGCGACAGGGTGTTCTGGAGCAGCGGGTCCCGCAGTGACCTGCGCAGCAGGTGGATGGGCACCATCAGCAGCAGGCCCATGCCGACGCCGCCCACCGAGGCCAGCAGGAACTCCACGATCCCGCCCGCCCAGCCGGCGCTGACGCCGACCGCCGCCGCCAGGGCCACCTTGTAGGCGGTGATGGCGGTGGCGTCGTTCACCAGCGACTCGCCCTGGAGGATCGTCGTGATCCGGTTCGGCAGGCCGAGTTTGCGGGCGATCGCGGTGGCGGCCACCGCGTCCGGCGGCGCGACGACCGCGCCCAGCACCAGTGCCACGGGCAGCGACAGGCCGGGGACGACCAGGTAGGCCGCGTATCCGACGGCGAGCGTCGCGAAGAGCACGTACCCGACCGACAGCAGGGCGATCGGTCGCGCGTTGGCCCGCAGGTCCAGGTAGGAGCTCTCCATGGCGGCGGTGTGCAGCAGCGGCGGGAGCAGCAGCGGCAGCACGATGTGCGGGTCGAGGGTGTACGACGGCACGCCCGGGATGTACGACGCCAGCAAACCGGCCGCGACGAGCAGCAGTGGAGCCGACACGGACGTCCGGCGGGCCAACCCCGCGACCACCGCGCTGCCCGCGACCAGCGCCACCAGCGGCAATACCTCCATCGAAGACCCATCCTCATCAGTCCGCGGGCGTCCGCACCTCAGTACGCTGGCCATCATGAGCGAGTGCACCCACGTTGCCGAACTGCCGCGCCCCGAGCCCATCCCCCTTGCCCAGACCTGTCCCGAATGTCTGGCGCTGGGCAGCCATCCGGTACAGCTGCGCATGTGCCTGGCGTGCGGTTACGTGGCCTGCTGCGATTCCTCCCCCTTCCGGCACGCCACGGCACACCACGACCAGACGGGTCATCCGATGATGCGCAGTTTCGAACCGGGCGAGACCTGGCGGTGGTGTTTTGTCGACGGTTCGATCGTCTGAGGCGGGGTAGGTCAACCCTCCGCCGGTTCCCTTGATTTGGGCCCGCAGACCCCTAGCCACTGTCCGTACCCATGGGCTTACCATCGGTCACCGGCCTGCGGGCGTGGGTACTCCGGGCAGGTGTCAGACGGGGTGCCGCGACACGATCGCCCGGATCGCGATAGCGTCACCGGCGAACAGAGCTCGTACCACCTTGGAGGTGAGGGTGTCCCAGATCGCAGGCGAGCCCGGGACCCAGGACTTCGTGGAAGTCCGGCTGCCGGCTGCGGGTGCCTACCTGTCGGTGCTGCGAACGGCCACGGCCGGCCTCGCCGCACGTTTGGACTTCACCCTCGACGAGATCGAGGACCTCCGCATCGCGGTGGACGAAGCCTGCGCGATCCTGCTCCAGCAGGCCGTGCCCGGCTCCGTCCTCAGTTGCGTCTTCCGGCTGGTGGACGACTCGCTGGAGGTCACGGTCTCCGCACCGACCACCGACGGGCGCGCACCGGAGCGGGACACGTTCGCGTGGACGGTCCTGTCGGCGCTGGCCGGCAAGGTCGAGGCGACGGTCGAGGAGGACCGGACAGTGAGCATCAGCCTCTACAAACAACGCGGCGCGGGGCCAGGCCCGGCGTGAGCGGCGGGGAGATCCCGGTGCGGGGCGGGGATCGGCCCCGGGTACGACACGAGGTCGACGGCGGCATCCCGGAGCAACTGCACGCCCGGCCGCACCCGGCCGACGCGGATGCGGAAGACGGCTTTTTGGACTCGGCGGAGCGACGGGCGGGCCCTGTGAGCGAGAACCAGCACGAAGAACCACAACCAGCACAGCCACCGCCGGCCGCTGCCACGGCCCCGATGGCGCCGGCGGCGCACGTGCCGTTGCCGGACCCGCGCGACCGCAGTGGCGCGCGGGCCCTCTTCTTCGAGTTGCGGGAACTGCCCGACGGCTCGCCGGAGCGGGCCGAACTGCGCAACCGGCTGGTCCGGATGCACCTGCCGCTGGTCGAGCACCTGGCCCGGCGGTTCCGCAACCGCGGCGAGCCGCTGGACGACCTGACCCAGGTGGCGACCATCGGCCTGATCAAGTCGGTGGACCGGTTCGACCCGGACCGCGGCGTCGAGTTCTCGACGTACGCCACGCCCACGGTGGTCGGCGAGATCAAGCGCCACTTCCGTGACAAGGGCTGGGCGGTGCGGGTGCCGCGCCGCCTTCAGGAGCTGCGGCTCTCGCTGACCACGGCCACGGCGGAACTCTCGCAGCAGCACGGCCGCTCCCCCACGGTGCACGAGTTGGCCGAACGGCTCGGCATTTCCGAGGAGGAGGTGTTGGAGGGGCTGGAATCGGCCAATGCCTACAGCACGCTCTCCCTGGACGTCCCCGACACGGACGACGAGTCGCCGGCGGTGGCGGACACCCTGGGTTCGGAGGACGAGGCGCTGGAGGGCGTCGAGTACCGCGAGTCCCTCAAGCCGCTGCTGGAAGGCCTGCCGCCGCGGGAGAAGCGGATCCTGCTGCTGCGGTTCTTCGGCAACATGACCCAGTCGCAGATCGCGCAGGAGGTCGGCATCTCCCAGATGCACGTCTCGCGCCTGCTGGCCCGCACGCTGGCCCAGCTCCGCGAGAAGCTCCTCGTCGAGGAGTAGGACGTACGGGAAGCAGGACGTACGGGAAGTAGGACGTACGGGAAGTAGGACGTACGGGTTATCGGGTCTGTTCCCCAGGCCCGATACCAAGCGCTTCGGTGGCCGTCGGGTTCACCAGCAGCGCCCCCACGGCCACGGCCGTCAGCGCCAGCGCCACCGCGGCGGCGACCATCGCCCCGCCCGTGGTCCACAGGGTCCAGGCGACCGGCATGGCCATCAGTTGGGTGATCAGCGCCGGGCCGCGGCTCCAGCGGCGGCCCAGGCGCAGCCCGCGCGCCGCGATCAGCGGGAGCGCCGCGAGTGCGAGCAGGGTCACACCCCCCGTCTCGGCCTGCTGCGGGGAATCGGGGTCGCCGGCGATGCCCACGTACAGCATGTAGACGCCGAGGCCGGCGAGCGCGAGCCCCTCCAGTGCCGTGAGCACGGCGGCGGCCGTCAGCCGACCGGGCAGCGCGGCGGGCGCCGGCGCGGGCGACGGGGCGGGAACGTTCGAGGTCGACTTCTTACTCACCCCAGCAGGGTAGCCGCGCCCCGCCGACCCCGGAGGGGACGGGCAGTAGAGGCCTGTCTCGAAGGGGTGGGTAGGCTGGCGCTCATGCGTGCACTTCTCGTGGCCAACCCAGCAGCGACGACGACCAGTGCGCGCACGCGTGACGTCCTGACCCACGCCCTGGCCAGCGAGATGAAGCTGGAGGCGGTGACCACCGAGTACCGTGGGCACGCGCGGGACCTCGGACGCAGGGCGGCCCACGAGGGAGTCGACCTGGTCGTGGCCCTGGGCGGGGACGGCACCGTCAACGAGGTGGTCAACGGACTGCTGCACGACGGGCCCGATCCGGACCGGCTGCCCCGGCTCGCGGTGGTGCCCGGCGGGTCCACGAACGTGTTCGCCCGTGCGCTCGGCCTGCCGAACGACGCGGTCGAGGCGACCGGCGCCCTGCTCGACGCGCTCCGCGAGGAACGCGAACGGACGGTCGGGCTGGGTCTGGCGGCCGGCACCCCGGGCACGGAGGACGAATCGGTCCCGGCGCGCTGGTTCACCTTCTGCGCGGGCTTCGGTTTCGACGCGGGCGTGGTGGGGCGGGTGGAGCAGCAGCGCGAACGCGGCAAGCGTTCGACCCACGCCCTCTATGTACGACAGCTCATGCGTCAGTTCTGGGACGAGCCGAACCGCAGACACGGCACGGTCACGCTGGAGCGCCCCGGGGCGGACCCGGTGACGGATCTGGTGCTGTCCATAGTCTGCAACACCTCGCCGTGGACGTTTCTGGGCAATCGACCGCTTTACGCGTCCCCGGAGGCGTCGTTCGATACCGCGCTTGACGTACTGGCGCTCGATCGTTTGTCAACTCCGGCGGTCGCCAGGTACGCCACGCAGCTCCTGACCTCGACTCCTGAACGCGGCCCGCACGGCAAGCACGCGGTGTCTCTGCACGATCTGACCGACTTCACCTTGCATTCGAAGGTTCCACTCCCCTTCCAGATGGACGGCGACCACCTCGGGCTGCGGACCAGCGTTCGGTTCACAGGCGTACGCCGTGCACTGCGTGTGATTGTGTGAGTAGAAGGGCCGAAAGTCCTTTCACTCGAACGTATACACGCCGGTCCACCCCCAGGAACTAGGGCTGTGACCTAGTCGACACCGACGAATCCAAAAAAACTTTCCGGAAGGGGTTGTATCCCCGTCCGAGGTTTGCGAATCTCTACATGGCGATCGGGACAGCCCGCACAACCCGGCACCCACACAGATCGCCAGAACCCCTCCACGAATCTCGGACCCCACCAGGCAACTGGGGGTCGGCCCTTCCCTCACGGGGGGATTCGTGAAAGCGTTCACATTCACAAGCAACCTGCCCGCAATACAAGGAGATGGAGCAGCCATGGACTGGCGTCACAACGCCGTTTGTCGTGAGGAAGACCCGGAACTCTTCTTCCCCATCGGCAACACCGGTCCTGCGCTGCTGCAGATCGAGGAAGCCAAGGCCGTCTGCCGCCGCTGCCCCGTGATGGAGCAGTGCCTGCAGTGGGCGCTCGAGTCCGGTCAGGACTCCGGCGTCTGGGGCGGTCTCAGCGAGGACGAGCGCCGCGCGATGAAGCGCCGCGCCGCTCGCAATCGGGCGCGCAACGCCACCGCCTGACATCGACTTTCGAGCCTCGAGCCGCAGCGCGTAGTACCCGTATAAGCGCTCAGCAACGTGCTCTTGAGCCCCGGACCGAGAACCTTCGGTCCGGGGCTCAGTGCTGTGCGGAGTGCGCAACCCTCCGTTACCGTCACCCAGGGTGACGTTCCGGCTGCTACTCGCTGCTACTTCTGCGGGCTGGCCGGTATGTCGAGGACGACCCGGGTGCCGCGCGGTTCGACCCGGACCATGTCGAACGTACCGCCGAGTTCACCCTCCACGAGGGTGCGCACGATCTGCAGGCCGAGGTTGCCGGCGCGCTGGGGGTCGAACCCCTCGGGCAGGCCGCTGCCGTCGTCGAGCACCGTGATCAACAGGCGGGCGTCGGCCCGGCCGGAGCCGGAGCGCGCGGCGGACACCTCGACGGTGCCGCCCTCCCCCTGGGTGAAGGCGTGTTCCAGGGCGTTCTGCAGGATCTCGGTCAGCACCATCGACAGCGGGGTCGCGACCTCGGCGTCGAGGATCCCGAACCGGCCGGTGCGGCGGCACTCCACCTTTCCGGGCGAGATCTCCGCGACCATCGCGATCACCCGGTCGGCGATCTCGTCGAACTCCACGCGCTCGTCCAGGTTCTGAGAGAGCGTCTCGTGCACGATCGCGATCGATCCGACGCGGCGCACCGCCTCGTTCAGCGCCTCCCGGCCCTGCGGGGAATCCATCCGGCGGGCCTGTAGCCGCAAGAGCGCGGCCACCGTCTGGAGGTTGTTCTTCACCCGGTGGTGGATTTCCCGGATGGTCGCGTCCTTGGTGATCAATTCACGTTCGCGACGACGCAGTTCCGTCACGTCGCGGCACAGCACCAGGGAACCGATCCGGGTGCCCTTGGGCTTGAGCGGAATCGCCCGCAGCTGGATGACCCCGCCGTTGCCCTCGACCTCGGTCTCCCGGGGGGCCCAGCCGCTGGCGAGCTTGACCAGGGCCTCGTCCACCGGGCCCCGGGAGGGGGCGAGTTCGGCGGTGGCGTTGCCCAGGTGCTGGCCGACCAGGTCGGAGGCGAGGCCGAGCCGGTGGTAGGCGGAGAGCGCGTTCGGGGACGCGTAGGTGACCACCCCGTCGGCGTCGAGCCGGATCAGGCCGTCCCCGACGCGCGGGGAGGCGTCCATGTCCACCTGCTGACCGGGGTACGGGAAGGAGCCCGCCGCGATCATCTGGGCCAGGTCGGAGGCGGACTGGAGGTAGGTCAGCTCCAACCGGCTCGGTGTACGCACGGTGAGCAGGTTGGTGTTGCGGGCGATCACTCCGAGTACCCGGCCCTCGCGGCGGACGGGGATCGACTCGACGCGGACCGGGACCTCCTCGCGCCACTCCGGGTCGCCTTCGCGCACGATCCGACCCTCGTCGAGCGCCGCGTCGAGCAGCGGGCGCCGGCCGCGCGGGACCAGGTGTCCGACCATGTCGTCCTGGTACGAGGTCGGACCCGTGTTCGGGCGCATCTGCGCGACCGACACGTACCGGGTGCCGTCGAGGGTGGGCACCCACAGCACGAGGTCCGCGAAGGAGAGGTCGGAGAGCAGCTGCCACTCGGAAACCAGCAGGTGGAGCCACTCCAGGTCGGTTTCACCGAGAGCTGTGTGCTGGCGTACGAGGTCGTTCATGGAGGGCACGTGGCGAGCGTACCCCGGGTATGGCCATGACTTTCCCCACGGCGATACGCAGGAGTACCCACGAGGGGCCCGGTCCGCGTACTGTTGGAGGAAGTGACGGGTTCGATACCCCCGCCATTGGATGGACAGAACAGATTGGTCTAGTCCACAATCGATTTATGCTTCCGCCCTCCCCGCACAGGAGGACGGATCGAGGTAACCCGCGCGCTCTGCCCTGACCGCGCAGGCTCCTCCCACCGGCCGGAGGGAACCGCACACCCGCCGGCCGTAAGTACTCCGGGCTACGGTGCCGGGCGGGTCGAGGGTCCCGTCCTGCACCGTGGCCCAGAGGAATTTCAGGGCCGAATTCCCCCGCGATCCTCCGCCGCGACCTCGCGAGCCCCCGGAGATGTCCGCGGTCGACTTCCTCTTCCGCTCCCTCTCTCGCGCATTCCCCCGCGCCCCGCGCCTCTCCCCCGTCGCCCCGCCTCGCGACTGCCGGCGCGCCCCCGTCCGCGAAGCGCAATCCGTACGCCGCGTCGGCCTTCGAGAGGCCGCGGGAAGGCGACGGGATCACCATGGGAAAAGGGAAAGCACCCCGCCGGGAAGGGGTCACTTCTGTTAGATTGGTCTATACCACACCACCTCTCCAGATCGGCAGGCCCCGCGTGGAAGTTGTCATCGTCCCGGACGCCAAGGCAGGCGGCGAGCTCATCGCGGAGGCCATGGCCGCCCTGGTCCGCCGCAAGCCCGACGCCCTGCTCGGCGTGGCGACCGGCTCTACCCCGCTGCCCATCTACGAGGCCCTCGCGGCCAAGGTCGAGGCCGGCCTGGTCGACGCCTCGAAGGCCCGCGTCTGCCAGCTCGACGAGTACGTCGGCCTGCCGGCCGGCCACCCCGAGTCCTACCGCGCGGTCGTGCTCCGCGAGGTCGTCGCGCCCCTCGGGCTCACCGAGTCCTCGTTCATGGGGCCGGACGGGTCCGCCGAGGACGTCCAGGCGGCCTGCGTGGCCTACGACGAGGCCCTGGCCGCCGCGGGCGGCGTGGACCTCCAGCTGCTCGGCATCGGCACCGACGGGCACATCGGCTTCAACGAGCCCTGCTCCAGCCTCGCCTCCCGCACCCGGATCAAGACGTTGACGGAGCAGACCCGCGTGGACAACGCGCGCTTCTTCGACAACGACCTGGACCAGGTCCCGCACCACGTCATCACCCAGGGCATCGGCACCATCCTCGACGCCCGCCACCTGGTCCTGCTGGCCACCGGCGAGGGCAAGGCCGAGGCCGTCGCGCAGACGGTCGAGGGACCGCTGTCCGCGCTCGTACCGGCGTCCGCGCTCCAGCTGCACCGGCACGCCACGGTCGTCGTGGACGAGGCCGCCGCGTCCAAGCTGAAGCTGGCGGACTACTTCCGCCACACGTACGCCAACAAGCCCTCCTGGCAGGGCCTGTAGCCCCGACGACCGCGAAGGGCCGGGCCTCCCCGTGACGGGGCGGCCCGGCCCTTCCGTGTACCCCGGGCGCCGGCCGCCCCTGGACGCGAAGGAGCCGGGCACCCCCGTGACGGGTGCCCGGCTCCTGGCGTGCGGCGGACAGCGGCCGACGCTGCGGCCGGAAGGGTTCACCGCGCTAGACGCCCGCGATGACCTCCGCGGCGGCCCGTCCGCACACCCGTGAGGCGCCGTGCGTCGCGATGTACAGCGCCCCGCGCGGCTCGGCGCGCGGCAGGCCCATCTCGACCACCACCGTGTCGGGGCGGGCCGCGACGAGCGCGTCCAGGGCCTCGATCATCCACGGGTGCCGGTGCGCGTCCCGGACGACCGCGACGACGGTGCGCTCCCCCGCCGCCGCCAGGACGTCCCCGGCGCCGGTCCCCTCGGGGTACACGCCCGACTCGGTGCCCGGGAGCAGCCCGGCCAGTTCCGCCGCCACGCCCCACGGGGTCTCGTCGCCCACCGCGATGTTCGCGACGGGTGCGAGCGTGGCGACGTACGGGGCGGTGACGGGGGTCGGCGAACCGCTCACGAGCACCGCCCTGCGGGCCGCCGTCAGGCCGATGTCGGGCGCGTTCCCCTCCCGCGCGCCCGCATCGGTGACGGCGGCCCGGGACAGCCGGGTCCAGTCGGCGAGGGCGCGGACCCGGGCGGCGGCGTCGGCGAGCCGCTCCTCGGGCAGGGTGCCCTCGCGGACGGCGGCGACCAGCGCGTCGCGCAGGGCGAGCACGGTCGCCTCGTCGGCGAGCCCGCCGCCGACGCAGATCGCGTCGGCGCCCGCGGCGATGGCCAGGACCGAGCCGCGCTCGATGCCGTACGTGCCGGCGATGGCGTGCATCTCCATGCCGTCGGTGACGATCAGGCCCTCGTAACCGAGTTCCTTGCGCAGCAGGCCGGTCAGGACGCGCGGGCTGAGCGTGGCCGGGCGGGTCGGGTCGAGGGCGGGCACCAGGATGTGCGCGCTCATGACGGCCTTGGTGCCGGCCTCGATGGCGGCCCTGAAGGGTACGAGTTCACGCGCCGTCAGGGTGTCGAGGTCCACGTCGATGCGGGGCAGCGCGTGGTGCGAGTCGACGTTGGTGTCGCCGTGTCCCGGGAAGTGCTTGGTGCAGGCGGCGACGCCGGCGGCCTGGAGGCCCGCGACGTACGCGGCGGTGTGGCGGGCGGCGAGGTCGGTGTCCGCGCCGAAGGACCGTACGCCGATGACCGGGTTGTCCGGATTGGAGTTGACGTCGGCGGAGGGCGCCCAGTTGAGGTTGACCCCGCACTCGGCGAGCCGGTGGCCCAGCTCGCGGGCGACGTCCCGGGTCAGCTCCGTGTCGTCCACCGCGCCGAGGGCGAGGTTGCCGGGGAAGGACGAGCCGCCCCGGACCTCCAGGCGGGTGACGTCGCCGCCCTCCTCGTCGATGGCGACCAGGACGTCGTCGCGCTCGGCGCGCAGTTGCGCGGTCAGCGCGGAGAGCTGGTCGGGCGAGGAGATGTTGCGGCCGAAGAGGCCGACGGCGGTGAGGCCTTCGCCGACCCGGCGCAGCAGCCAGGCGGGGGCGGTGGTGCCCTCGAAGCCGGGCTGGAGCACCGCGAGGGCGTCCCGGGTGAGGGTGTCGGTGTGGTGCGCAAGGACAGTCATGGGCCGTTATCCCTTCACGGCGCCGGCGGTGAGGCCCGCGGCCATCTTGCGCTGGACGATGAGGAAGAGCACGACGATCGGGATCGCCATCATGGTGGAGCCGGCCATCATGGGGGCGAACTCGGTGCCGTTCTTGGTGGTGAAGTTGCCGAGCCAGACGGTGGCGGTCTGGTTCTGCTGGCTCATCAGCATCAGCGCGTAGAGGTACTCGTTCCACGCCTGGATGAACCCGTAGACCGAGGTGGCGACCATGCCGGGGGCGAGCAGCGGGAAGACCACGCGCAGGAAGGCGCCGGTCGGCGTGCAGCCGTCGACCTGGGCGGCCTCCTCCAGTTCCTTCGGGATGTTGACGATGAAGCCGCGCAGCGTCCACACGGTGAAGGGGAGGATGAACGTCAGGTACGTGATGATCAGGCCGGTGAGCTTGTCGTACTGGCCGAGGTCGTTGAGCAGCAGGAAGACCGGGATGATCATCGCGACGAGCGGGATCATCTGGACGGCGAGGATGCCGACGATCACGACCTTGCGGCCGCGGAAGGCGAAGCGGGAGATGGCCAGGGCGGCCAGCATGCCGACGACGATGCCGATGGAGACGACGACGAGCGAGACGATCATGCTTCGGCCGACGGGACCCCAGAAGTCGGAGATCTCCAGCGCCCGCCGGAAGTTGTCCAGGGTGAAGGTGCGCGGGAAGAAGTGGGGGCTGGGGTCGATCGCGTCCTTGGCCGGCTTGAAGGCCGTGTTCAGCATCCAGTAGACCGGGAAGCCGACGGTGGCGAAGACCACGAGGCCGACGAGGTTCCAGCCGAGCTTCGACTTCGTCCTCGGCTTGTTCTGCTTGCGGCGGGCGACGGGCGGGGTCGCGGTGGTCGAGGTCACTCCACCTCTCCGATCTTGAGCATCTGGCGCATGTAGACGGCGACCACTCCGAGCAGCAGCAGGACGGTCACGAGGGCGATCGCGGAGCCGCCCGAGTAGTCGTTGACCACGAAGGCCTGCTGGTAGGAGTAGGTGGTCAGCAGCTGGAACTCGGCCTCGGGGTTGCCGTTGCGCATCACGAAGACCTGCGGGAAGACGCCCATGTCCCAGATGACCGAGAGGGTCGTCAGCATCACGATGATCGGCTTCAGGATCGGCAGCGTGACGTGGCGGAACACGCCCCACGCGCCGGCGCCGTCGAGGCGCGCGGCCTCCTCCAGCTCCTTGGGCACCTGGGTGAGGCCCGCGCTGAGGGTGATGACGACGAAGGGCACCGCCCCCCAGACCACCAGGAGCATGATCACCGCGAGGCCCTGGGGGCCGCTGGCGAACCAGTTGTGCCCGATCATGTCGACGCCGGGCAGCTTGCTCATCAGATAGTTGAGGACGCCGTAGTCGGCGTCGAAGAGCCATTTGAAGACGGCGGTGGCGACGATGATCGGCATGCCCCAGCTCGCCACGAGGGCGATGCTGATGAGCGCCTTGACGACGCCGGACACCTTCTGGAGCAGCAGCGCGATCAGCATGCCGATGACCATCGTCAGGACGACCGCGCCGGCCGCGAAGACGGCGGTGCGCAGGACGACGGTCCAGAAGACCCCGTCGCCGAGGATCTTCGTGAAGTTGTCGAGCCCGACGAACTCGGCGTCCTTGAAGCCCCAGAGTTCGGACTTGCCGAAGCTCTGGAAGGAGAGGGACACGAGTCTGAAGAGCGGGTACCCCATGACGAGGACGATGACCAGGAGGCACGGGGCGAGCAGCAGCCACGGAGTCGCGCCGGAACCCCTGCGGGTCGGCTTCCCCGGCTTGCCCGTACTTCCCGTCCCGACTCCAACGGAGGTGTTCTGCTTCGCCGGCGGCAGGTCGGCGGTGGTTGTCTGTGCGGCACTCATCGCGCGCTCCTCGGGGGTCCCTCTCTTGACGGGCGGCAGGGCCCCGCCGGTGTGGCGGGGCCCTGCCGGCTACAGGTCACTTGGTGTTGATGACCTTGTCGATCTCGGCGTCGGCGGCCTTGGCCGCGTCCTCGACCGACTTCTTGCCGGTGCCGATCTCCTGGAGCATGGTCTGCAGGAGCTTGGCCTTCTCGACCTGGCCCCAGCCCGGGGCGGTCGGCACGAACCAGGAGGACTCGGCGGCGGTGGCCGCGACCTGCGTCGCCGGGGCGGACTTCAGCGGGCCGAGGTCCGTCTTGTTGTTGGGCAGGTTGCCCTTGGCGATCAGGCCCTTCTGGCCCTGGGCGCCGGTGAAGGCGTTGATCCACTCGGAGGCGATGTCCTTGGCCTTGGACTTGGCCGGGACGGCGAGGTCGGAGCCGCCGAGGAAGACCGGGAGGTTCTTGCCGTTCGGGCCGGGCTGGACGAAGTTCTCCAGCTTGTCCTTCAGGCCGCCGACCTTGTCGTTCTTCGGGTCGGCCGCGGTGGCGCCCTCCCAGGCGGCGGCAAAGATGGCGGCGGAGTTGCCCTGGGCGAAGACGACCGGGCGGTCGGACTCGTCCTTGGTCTTGTCCGCGTGCATGTACTTGTCGAGGAGCTCCTTGTACTGCTTGAGCCCCTTCAGCGACTCGGGGGAGGACAGGGTGCCCTTCCACTTGTCGCCGTCCTTCTTGGCGATGGCGCCGCCGGCGTCGTAGACGTAGGACATCGCGGCGTACCAGTCGGGCGACGGCTGGTAAAGGGCGCTGAACTTGTCGCCCTTGGCGGCCTGGATCTTGTCCAGCGCGCCGGTGTACTCGGCCCAGGTCTTGGGGGCGGCGCTGACGCCGGCCTCGGTGGCCAGGTCCTTGCGCCAGGTGCCGACGCGGCCACCGGCGTAGTACGGGACGCCGTACGTCTTGCCGTCGTAGGTCACGGACTCCTTGAGGGCGTCCAGCCACGCGGAGGAGTTGTCGAACTTCGACGGGTCCACCTCGGAGAAGGCTCCGGTCGACATGTAGCCGATCATCTCGGAGTTGCCCATCTCGACGACGTCCGGGGCCTTGTCCGTGGCGAGGACGGCGTCCAGCTTGGCGTTCTTGTCCGGCCAGCCGTAGTACTCGTGCTTGACGGTGAGACCGGGGTGCTTCGCAACGACCGCGTCGTCGGCGGCCTTCACCAGCTCCGGCCAGTTGTTCTGGGCGTCGACCGTCAGCCAGACGGTCAACTCCTTGGCGCCGGACGCCTTGTCGGCAGTGCTGCCGCCCTTGTCGTCCGAGCCACCGCACGCCGCCAGGCCGATAACCATGCCCGCGACTCCAACCGCCGCGATGAGCTTGCGCTTCACGCCACCCTCCTCAGGGATGCCTTCATGCACTTCCCTTGCCCGCCGCGGTGACATACGCGAAGTACTGCACGTGGGGCCGGGATCCGATCCATATTGGTTTAGACCAGTAACCGGAGCTTGGCCTAGACCTTTAGGGGTGTCAAGGGTCTAATGAGCGGGTGCTCGGTCCGTTATCGGACCGACACCTGGGGGAGGGAGGAGGCCTGTCCTCCCGCTCGTGTCACGATGTGACCGCACATATGGAGGAGCCGGTGACGGCAGCGAAACTGGAGTCGGGAAGGCGGGCGGCGATGGCCACCGAAGGGGCGACCACGGAGCCGGAAGGCGGGGCGGCCACTCGCACGGCGCGGGTGCCCAAGTACTACCGACTCAAGCGGCACTTGCTGGACATGACCGAGACGCTCCCCCCGGGCACCCCGGTGCCGCCGGAGCGCACGCTGGCGGCCGAGTTCGACACCTCGCGGACCACCGTCCGCCAAGCCCTGCAGGAGCTCGTCGTCGAGGGCCGGCTGGAACGCATCCAGGGCAAGGGCACCTTCGTGGCCAAGCCCAAGGTCTCCCAGCCGCTCCAACTCTCCTCCTACACCGAGGACATGCGGGCACAGGGACTGGAGCCCACCTCGCAACTGCTCGACATCGGCTACGTGACGGCCGACGACACGCTCGCCGGACTGCTCAAGATCACCACCGGTGGACGGGTGCTGCGCATCGAGCGACTGCGCCTGGCGAGCGGCGAGCCGATGGCCATCGAGACCACCCACCTGTCGGCCAAGCGCTTCCCCGCGCTGCGCCGTTCGCTGGCCAAGTACACCTCTCTCTACACCGCTCTCGCGGAGGTCTACGACGTACGGCTCGCGGAGGCCGAGGAGACGATCGAGACCTCGCTGGCCACCCCGCGCGAGGCCGGACTGCTCGGAACCGACGTCGGCCTGCCGATGCTGATGCTGTCCCGGCACTCGTTGGACGCCGATGGCGAACCGGTCGAATGGGTACGTTCGGTGTATCGCGGCGACCGTTATAAATTCGTCGCCCGCCTTCAGCGACCTGCCCTCTGATCAACGGTTGACTCCTGATCGACCCCCGGTGGACGCTCGTACCGCTATACGGACGGGGGCTTACGTTCATCGGTCGGGCCCCCGTAGATTCCCTGCGCTCAAGCAGTGATCCACGAGGGGACGACGATCATGGCGGAACCGGAAGCAACAGGTGCACAACGGGACACGGCGGGAGCCTCGTCGGGGGGGCTCTCGCCGAAGTCGATCGCCGTCTGGGTGCTCGTCGGTCTCATCGGCGCGATCGGCTGGGGCGTACTGGCCCTCTCCCGGGGCGAGGAGATCTCAGCCGCGTGGCTGCTCGCCGCCGCCCTGGGCTCGTACGCGATCGGCTACCGCTTCTACGCGCGCTTCATCGCCAAGCGCGTACTGAAGGTGGACAAGACCCGGGCCACTCCGGCCGAACGCCTCGACAACGGTGTCGACTTCCACCCCACCGACCGTCGCGTGCTCTTCGGTCACCACTTCGCCGCCGTCGCCGGGGCGGGCCCGCTGGTCGGTCCCGTGCTCGCCTCGCAGATGGGCTACCTGCCGGGCACGATCTGGATCGTCGCGGGCGTGATCTTCGCCGGCGCGGTCCAGGACATGGTCACGCTCTTCTTCTCGACCCGGCGCAACGGCCGTTCGCTCGGGCAGATGGCCCGTGACGAGATCGGCCCCGTGGGCGGAGCCGCCGCACTGGTCGCCGTGTTCGCCATCATGATCATCCTGCTCGCCGTGCTGGCGCTGGTCATCGTCAACGCCCTGGCCGACTCCCCCTGGGGCGTCTTCTCCATCGGCATGACCATCCCCATCGCCCTGTTCATGGGCTTCTACCTGCGCGTGCTGCGTCCCGGGCGGGTCACCGAGGTCTCCCTGATCGGCGTCGCCCTGCTGCTGCTCGCCATCGTCTCGGGCGGCTGGGTCGCGGACTCCTCGTTCGCCGAGTTCTTCACCCTCGACAAGCAGACCCTCGTCATCTGGATGGTCGCGTACGGCTTCGTGGCGTCGGTGCTGCCGGTGTGGATGCTGCTCGCGCCCCGCGACTACCTCTCCACCTTCATGAAGGTCGGCACCATCGCGCTGCTCGCGGTGGGCGTGGTCATCGCCATGCCGATGCTGAAGATGCCCGCGGTCACCGAGTTCGCCTCGCGCGGCGACGGGCCCGTCTTCGCCGGTTCGATGTTCCCCTTCGTCTTCATCACCATCGCCTGCGGCGCCCTGTCGGGCTTCCACTCGCTGGTCTCCTCGGGCACCACCCCGAAGATGATCCAGAAGGAGACCCAGGTCCAGGTCATCGGCTACGGCGCGATGCTCACCGAGTCCTTCGTGGCCGTCATGGCGGTGATCGCGGCCTGCATCATCGAGCCCGGACTGTTCTTCGCGGTCAACTCCCCCGCCGGCGTGGTCGGCACCACCGTCGAGACCGCCTCGCAGGCGGTGACGAACTTCGGCTTCGCCATCTCCCCGGAGGCCCTCGCGCAGGCGGCGAAGGACGTGGAGGAGACCAGCCTGCTGTCGCGGACGGGCGGCGCGCCGACCTTCGCACTCGGAATGTCGGAGATCTTCTCGTCGGTCATCGGCGGGGCCGGGATGAAGGCCTTCTGGTACCACTTCGCCATCATGTTCGAGGCTCTGTTCATCCTGACGACCGTCGACGCGGGTACCCGCGTCGGCCGGTTCATGCTCCAGGACACCCTCGGCAACGTGCACAAGTCCTTCAAGGACGTCAGCTGGAAGCCGGGCGTGTGGCTCGCGAGCGCGGTCGTCGTCGGCGGCTGGGGCTACTTCCTGTGGGTCGGCGTCAGTGACCCGCTGGGCGGCATCAACCAGCTCTTCCCGCTGTTCGGCATCGCGAACCAGCTCCTCGCGGCGGTGGCCCTGGCCGTCTGCACCACGCTGCTGATCAAGTCGGGTCGGCTCAAGTGGGCCTGGGTGACGGGCGTCCCGCTGGCCTGGGACGTGGCGGTCACCCTCACCGCCAGCTACCAGAAGATCTTCTCCGACAACCCGAAGATCGGGTTCTTCGCGCAGCGGGACCTGTACCAGGACGGCATCGGGGCCGGGAAGGTCCTCAAGCCCGCCAAGAACATGGACGAGATGCACACCGTGGTCACCAACGCCACGGTGGACGGCGTCCTGTCGGTGCTGTTCGCGGTCCTGATCATCATCGTGCTGCTGGACGCGGCCCGCACTTGCGTCAAGGCCGTCCGCAAGCCGGAGACGGTCACCCTCACCGAAACCCCCTGGACCGAGTCGAAGATCGTCGCCCCGGCCGGTCTGATCGCCACCGCCGAGGAACGGGCGGAACTCGCCGCCGAGGGCCTCGACTCCGGCGGGGGCAGGACCCGGGAACCGGTCGCGTGAGCGGCCTGACGGCCGTCCGCGGGGCCTGGGCGAAGACCCGGTTCTACGTCCGCGAGTTCTCGGGCGAGGCCGCGTACGACCGGTACGTCGCGCACGCCCGCGCGCACGACGCGAACGCCGAGGTCATGACGCGGCGCGCCTTCGAGCGGGCCCGCACGGACGCCCGCGAGGCCGACCCGCGCGAGGGCTTCCGCTGCTGCTGACGCCGACACCGTCCGGATCGCGAAGGGCCGTCGAGTTCCCCCGGGGAACCCGACGGCCCTTCGCGTACCCGGCCGCGGCCCCTTCGCCTGCCCGCCCCCACCCCTTCGTCGCGCGCCGGCCCGTGGACGGGCGCGGCCCCTCGTACGCCCGTCCGACACACTCGACGGCATGGACATCGTGATCAGGGCGGCCGGGGCCGCCGAATACGAAGAGCTCGGCGAGATCACCGCGCGGGCCTACCTCGACGACGGGCTGCTCGACTTCAACGAGGACGACTCCTACCTGAACGTGCTGCGTGACGTGGCCGGCCGGGCCGTCTGCGGGGAGGTGCTCGTCGCGGACCACGACGGCACGCTCCTCGGCGGAGTGACGTTCGCCTCGCACACGAGCCCGCTGGCCGACATCGCGGGCCCGGGCGAGGCGGAGTTCCGGATGCTGGCCGTCGCCCGCGAGGCCCGCGGCCGCGGCGCGGGCGAGGCCCTGGTGCGGGCCTGCGTGGCCCGGGCGAGGGCCCTGGAGGGCGTGACGCACCTGGTGCTGTCCACCCAGAGGTCGATGGCGGGGGCGCACCGTATCTACGAGCGCCTCGGCTTCACCCGAACACCAGAACGAGACTGGGCCCCGATCCCGGGCCTCACGCTCCTGACCTACCGTCTGGAGCTGTAACCACGCCGACACAAGATGTGGGGGGTCACGCATCAACCCGCCCCCACATGTATGCTCGTGCTCGCTGTCGTCGCAGGGGAATCCGGTGCGAATCCGGAACTGTCCCGCAACGGTGTGAAGTGCACCCATTCGTGCAACTACAAGTCCGAGGACCTGTCGACAGCGCGCCCGGCTCGACCGAACCGGGTGCAGACACGTCCGGGCCCCGCGGTTGGGCCGGTGGACGCCATGCGGTGCACGTACCGCCCGCCCTGTCCGGGCCGGAGCGTGCGCAGGTCCGCATGCGCCCGCTCGCGCCCGCGCCGTCGGTGTTCCCGGAGCCGAGCAAGGGAGAGCTCCCCCCGTGACCATCGCGCCCTCCGCACCGCGCGCAGAGTCCGTTCCGTCCGAGACCGCGATCGAGACCGCGATCACGTCCGGGGGACCCGGGGCCGCGCTGCTGCGCACCCTGACCGAGCTGACGGCCGACCTTCCCGACACCGACCCCGGTCGGGTCGCCGCCGCCGCGCTCCGCGGTCGCAGCTCCGCCTCCGACGAGGCCGAGCTGCGCGGGCTGGCCACCGAGGCCGCCGCCGGTCTGATCTCCGAGGACCCGGCCTACTCCCGGTTGGCCGCGCGCCTGCTGACGCTGGCCGTCCGTGACGAGGCCGCAGGCCAGGGGTCCACCTCCTTCTCCGCCTCCGTCGAGGTCGGCCACCGCGAGGGCCTGATCGCCGACCGCACGGCCGAGTTCGTGGCGACCCACGCGAGCCGGCTGAACGCGCTGGTCGAGCACGCGCTCGCCGAGGGCGCCGACGACCGTTTCGGTTTCTTCGGCCTGCGCACCCTGCACAGCCGCTACCTGCTGCGCCACCCGATCACCCGCCAGGTCATCGAGACCCCGCAGTACTTCATGCTGCGCGTGGCCTGCGGTCTCGCGGAGAACGAGACGGTCCAGGCCGTCGAGGAAGTGGCCTCGCTCTACCGGCTGATGAGCCGCCTCGACTACCTGCCGTCCTCCCCCACCCTCTTCAACTCCGGCACCCGGCACCCGCAGATGTCCTCCTGCTACCTGCTGGACTCCCCGCTGGACGAGCTCGACTCGATCTACGACCGCTACCACCAGGTCGCGCGCCTGTCGAAGCACGCCGGCGGCATCGGCCTGTCGTACTCCCGCATCCGCGCCCGCGGTTCGCTGATCCGCGGCACCAACGGCCACTCCAACGGCATCGTGCCGTTCCTGAAGACCCTCGACGCCTCCGTCGCGGCCGTGAACCAGGGCGGCCGGCGCAAGGGCGCCGCCGCCGTCTACCTGGAGACCTGGCACGCGGACATCGAGGAGTTCCTGGAGCTGCGCGACAACACCGGCGAGGACCAGCGCCGTACGCACAACCTGAACCTGGCCCACTGGGTGCCGGACGAGTTCATGCGCCGCGTCAACGCCGACTCCGACTGGTCGCTGTTCTCCCCGGCCGACGTCCCCGACCTGGTGGACCTGTGGGGCGACGAGTTCGACGCCGCCTACCGCAAGGCCGAGGCGGACGGCCTGGCCCGCAAGACGATGCCCGCGCGGGAGCTGTACGGCCGGATGATGCGCACCCTCGCGCAGACCGGCCAGGGCTGGATGACGTTCAAGGACGCCTCCAACCGCACGGCGAACCAGACCGCGGAGCCGGGCACGGTCGTCCACTCCTCGAACCTGTGCACCGAGATCATCGAGGTCACCAACGACGGCGAGACGGCCGTCTGCAACCTCGGTTCGGTCAACCTCGGCGCGTTCGTGGTCGACGGCGACATCGACTGGGAGCGGCTGGACTCGACCGTCCGCACCGCCGTGACCTTCCTCGACCGCGTGGTGGACATCAACTTCTACCCGACCGAGCAGGCCGGCCGTTCCAACGCCCGCTGGCGTCCGGTGGGTCTGGGCGCGATGGGCCTCCAGGACGTCTTCTTCCAGCTGCGGCTGCCCTTCGACTCCCCCGAGGCGCGGGCGCTGTCCACGAAGCTCTCCGAGCGGATCATGCTGGCCGCGTACGAGGCCTCCTGCGACCTCGCCGAGCGCAACGGCCCCCTCCCGGCCTGGGAGCAGACCCGCACCGCCCGCGGCGTCCTGCACCCGGACCACTACGACACCGAGCTGAACTGGCCGGAGCGCTGGGAGGCGCTGCGCGCCCGCGTCGCGACCTCCGGCATGCGCAACTCGCTGCTCCTCGCGATCGCCCCGACCGCGACGATCGCCTCGATCGCGGGCGTGTACGAGTGCATCGAGCCCCAGGTCTCCAACCTCTTCAAGCGCGAGACGCTCAGTGGCGAGTTCCTCCAGGTGAACGCCTACCTGGTGGCCGAGTTGAAGCGGCTCGGCGTGTGGGACGCCCAGTCCCGCGAGGCGCTGCGCGAAGCCAGCGGCTCCGTGCAGGGCTTCGGTTGGATCCCGGCCGAGGTGCGCGAGCTGTACCGCACGGCGTGGGAGATCCCGCAGCGCGGCCTGATCGACATGGCGGCGGCGCGTACGCCGTTCCTCGACCAGTCCCAGTCGCTGAACCTGTTCCTGGAGACGCCGACCATCGGGAAGCTGTCCTCGATGTACTCGTACGCCTGGAAGCAGGGCCTGAAGACCACGTACTACCTGCGCTCGCGCCCGGCGACGAAGATCGCCCGTGCCGCGTCCGGCTCCGCCGTCCCGGCGGCCGCCACCCCGCTTCCGCAGGCCGTCGACGCCGACGCGCTGGCCTGCTCCCTTGAGAACCCCGAGTCCTGCGAGGCCTGCCAGTAATGAGCTCCAACGAGACCAAGAACCTCCTGGACCCGGGCTTCGAGCTCACGCTCCGCCCGATGCGCTACCCGGACTTCTACGAGCGCTACCGCGACGCGATCAAGAACACGTGGACGGTCGAGGAGGTCGACCTCCACTCGGACGTCGCGGACCTCGCGAAGCTGACCCCGTCCGAGCAGCACATGATCGGCCGCCTGGTCGCGTTCTTCGCGACGGGTGACTCGATCGTCTCGAACAACCTCGTGCTGACCCTCTACAAGCACATCAACTCCCCGGAGGCGCGCCTGTACCTGTCGCGCCAGCTGTTCGAGGAGGCCGTGCACGTCCAGTTCTACCTGACGCTGCTCGACACCTACCTGCCGAACCCGGACGACCGGGCGGCGGCGTTCGACGCGGTCGAGGAGATCCCCTCGATCCGCGAGAAGGCGCAGTTCTGCTTCAAGTGGATGGACTCGGTCGAGAAGATCGACCGGCTGGAGACGGCCGCCGACCGGCGCCGCTTCCTGCTGAACCTGATCTGCTTCGCGGCGTGCATCGAGGGCCTGTTCTTCTACGGCGCCTTCGCGTACGTGTACTGGTTCCGCTCGCGCGGCCTGCTGCACGGTCTGGCCACCGGCACCAACTGGGTGTTCCGTGACGAGACCATGCACATGAACTTCGCGTTCGAGGTCGTCGACACGGTCCGCAAGGAGGAGCCCGAGCTCTTCGACGACGCTCTCCAGCAGCAGGTCACCGACATGCTGAAGGAGGCCGTCGAGGCCGAGCTGCAGTTCGGCCGCGACCTGTGCGGTGACGGCCTGCCGGGCATGAACACCGAGTCGATGCGCGAGTACCTGGAGTGCGTCGCGGACCAGCGTCTGGTGCGTCTGGGCTTCCCGCCGGTGTACGGCTCGCAGAACCCGTTCTCCTTCATGGAGCTCCAGGGCGTCCAGGAGTTGACGAACTTCTTCGAGCGCCGCCCGTCGGCCTACCAGGTCGCGGTCGAGGGCACCGTCGACCTGGACGAGGACTTCTGAGTCCCCTTCCGCACACGGCAGTACGGCTCGGCAGCGCCCCCGCCCACGGGGAGGACCTCCTGGATCCCCAGGGGTCCCGGGCGGGGGCGCTGCCGCGTTTGCCGGCCGGCTTCCGGACCGGCTCGGGCAGGGCGGCTCAGGCGTTCGGGACGACCTCGTAGCGCGGGGTGCCCTCGTCCATCTGCCGCAGGGCGTCCTTGCGGTCGCGCTTCGAGAGGCGGTCGATGTACAGGTAGCCGTACAGGTGGTCCGTCTCGTGCTGGAGGCAGCGCGCGAAGTAGCCGGTGCCCCGGACCTTGATCGGGTTGCCCCGCGCGTCCTGGCCGGTGACCTCGGCGTAGTCCGGGCGGGCCAGCGAGGCGTAGGCCGTCGGGACCGACAGGCAGCCCTCGTTGGAGTCGTCCAACACGCGGGCGGCGACCGGCAGTTCGACCAGCTTGGGGTTGACCACGACACCGGTGTGCCGCTTGCCGTCGTCGTCCGGGCAGTCGTAGACGAAGACCTTGGCGTCCACCCCGATCTGGTTCGCGGCCAGGCCCACGCCCTCGGCGGTCTTCTGGCTGGCGAACATGTCGTCGATCAACCGCGCCAGGTCGTCGCCGAACTCGGTGACGTCCTTGCATTCCCGGTGCAGGACCGGATTGCCGACCACAGTGATGGGGCGGGAGGTGCCGCGCTCACGGTAGGCGAGCTCGCGCGCCTCACAGTCCTCCGTGTCGACGACGTAGCCTTCCTCGTCGACCGGGACAACCTGGTTCTCCTGCTGCGCCATGTCCGCCGTACGCCTTCCGTAAGTCCGCCGAGTCACCGATGTGACCGGTACAGCCTACGGCCCCGGCTCAGCAGACTTCCTCCAGATCCCGCCACTCGCGACTGTCCGGGCTGTCCGCCACCCAGCCGTCGAGCAGCCCGCGCACCAGACCCGCCGGCGCCGCGATGCCGCACTCGCGCTCCGGCACCCACAGCGAGCCGGAACCGGTCGTGCGGTGGCCCAGCGGGCCGGGGTGGCCGGGCTCGCTGTGATCGTGCGGGTCCGGGTGCTGCTCGTCGCCCTCGTCGCTCGGCATCGCGCTCTCGGAGCACGTCCGGCACAGCAGCCGCACCGACGAGGACCAGTCCTCGGCGGCGAAGCCCGCGTCGGAGGCCAGCTGCTCCAGGGCGTCGCGGTCGGCCTCGGTGGCCGCCTCCAGCAGCACCACCCAGGTCGGCACCGGCGACGGCGCCCACAGCTCGATCTCGTCGAAGACGGGGTAGGAGGGGCCGGCCGCGGTGATCCGCTCGCCGTGCGGCACCCCGTCGTGCAGGACGACCTCGCCCCAGCGCCGCCCGGAGGACGGCAGCGGAATCGAGAGGACCTCGATCCGGGCCGGATCGAGCCTGCGTCCCCAGACGACCTCGGCCTCGCCCTCGGGCGAGAGCCGCACGGCGGCGCTGCCCAGGTCCATGCCCACGGGCTCGCCGCCCCCGCCCGTGCCGTGCTGGTCCCCGGGGACCTTCAGGCCGTACGCCTGCCAGGCCCGGCGGGCCAGTGGCCAGTCCTGGAGGGCGGTCGCGGCGATGCCGACGTTCCACCAGTCCGGGGCGCCCGTCTCGCGGTCCAGCAGGGCCACCGCGCGCAGTCCCGCGGCCCGTGCCTGCTCCCAGTCGTGCCGGAACTTGTGCAGCAGGGCCAGGTTGAACCAGGACTCGGACAACCAGGGCTCCAGGTCGGCCGCTCTGGTCAGCAGCGCGCCCGCGTCCTCGTACCGCCCGTCGCCGATCAGCGTGAACGCGCGGTCGGTGGCCTGCCGCCACGAGGCGGAGGGCCGATGCCGTACCTTCCCGAAGATCCTCACGATTCCCGCCTGCCGGTCCAACGGTGCAGCCTTGCGGGCACCCTCACGGACACTCTCACTCGCATCCAACCATGCCCACTCGGACGGCCGCTCATTACCCATGGGTTACCCAGGCGGGACGGGAACGACTCGGGCACGTCCGCCCCTGGCCAGAACCCTCGCCAGGGACTCCACGACCTCCGGCTGGTAGTCGTGCCCGGTGCCCAGCCGCAGGCGCTCCAGGGCGGCCAGTGAGCCGCCCGGGTGACCGCTCCCGCCGCACAGGTCGTCGTAGGCGTTCACCGCGCGCACGATCCGGGCGGCGACCGGCTGGTCACGGTACGGATCGGCCTGCCGCTCCACGACCACCGCGACCTCCGCCGGCACCCCCGTCTGCCGGGCCACCTCCCCGCCCAGCCCGGCGATCCGGCGGGCCTCGGCCGCGGGCAGCCCGGCGGTCGCCCCGGCCGGGACCGGATCGACGAGGGAGAGCTGCCCGATGTCGTGCATCAGCGCCGCGTACTCCAGCACCGTGAGCTCCCGCTCGGACAGCCCCAGCTCCCGCCCGACGGCGCAGCTCAGCGCCGCCACCCGCAGGGAGTGGCCCGGGCGGGTGTACCCGGCGATCTCGGTGGCCCGGGCCAGGGAGGTGATGGTCTCGCGGTAGGTGGTGCGGATCGCGGTGATCCGGTGGAAGGACAGCTGGGTGAGCAGCAGCGGCACGCTGAAGACGGGCAGGGACCACACCCCGGCCACGGCCACGCCCAACGCCATGACCAGGCCGGTCGCGCAGATCGCCGAGCCGATCCCGGCGAGCGCGCGCAGCTCGTCGCGCAGCAGGGGCCCGTACGGCCACCCGGTGCGGGACGCGGCGAGCGCGGCGGCGAGGACGGCGTCGCACAGGGCCGTCAGACCCAGCAGGAGCAGCAGGAAGAGGACGAGGTACGGGCCCTCGCCGACCCGGCCCTCCAGCCGGCCGGAGTGGTGCAGCGGCTGGAAACATACGGCGGCGAAGCCGACGGTGAGCACCTGGCGGGCCACGTGGTCGAGGGCGGGCCCGCGGCCCCGCGCCACGTGCGGCACGAGCCCGACGAGGGCCGCGGCCACCACGACGGCGACGGTCTGCAGGGCCCCGTGGTGGGTGGGATGCCCGGCGTTCTGGCCGAGCAGGGCGTACGCGAGGGCTCCGGCGGAGCCGAGGGGCGCGGGCCGGCGGTTCTCGGCGGTGAGGTTCCCCGCCGCGTCCCGGTGGTCGCGCCGGGCGAGTTCCCCGACGGCCACCAGGGCGCCGAAGGCGAGGGCGACGCCGGTGTCGGCGAGGCCGTGCCAGAGCGTGTGGCCCAGGGCCACGAGGGTGAGCAGGGCGGCGGCGGCGCGTACCGCCGGGGCGGTCGGCCCCCTCACGGGCCGGTTCCGGGGCGGTGTCCGCGTCGGCGTCCGGGGCGGGGCCCGGGCGCCGCCGACGGACCGCCCTGCGCCGGCAGGCCGGGCAGCGGGCTCTCGGCGGGGCCGCCCGAACCGGCCTGCCCGCCCGCTCCGGCCTGCCCGCCCGGGCCGTCGCCGGTCGCCGGGAGGTCCTCGTCGGACGTGACGACCGGATACCAGCCCTGGCGCCCGATGGCGCCGACCAGGGCCCGCACCATGGCCGGGTCGAACTGTGTCCCCGCGCACCGTTCCAGCTCGGCGAGCGCCACCGGCACCGGCCGCGCCCTGCTGTACGAACGCGTCGACGTCATCGCGTCGAAGGAGTCGGCCACCGCCACCACCCGGGCCGACACCGGGATCTGCTCGCCGCGCAGTCCGTACGGGTACCCCGACCCGTCGACCCGCTCGTGATGGTGGAGGATCGCCGCACGGGCCTCCCCGAGGAAGCCGATGCCGCGCACCATCTCGTGCCCGTACTCGGGGTGCAGTTCGATGATCCGGCGTTCCTCGGGGGTCAACGGCCCGTCCTTGCGCAGGAGTCGGGTCGGTACGCCGAGTTTGCCCACGTCGTGCAGGATGCCGGCGATGCGGACGACTTCCATCCGGTCGTCCGCCATCCCGAGTTCGCGGGCGATCATCGCCGAGGCCTGGCCGACCCGCTCGCTGTGGCCGCGCGTGTAGCGGTCCTTGATGTCCACGGCCTGCACCAGCGCGCGGATCGTGGCCTGGTGGGCGGTGCGCTCGCGGTGGTACTGGGCGAAGACCCAGCAGGAGATGTACATCGGCAGCAGGACCAGCAGGGCGGCGGGCAGTCCGTACGGGCTGCGCCACATGACGGCCATCATCAGTGCGGCCAGGCCGTGTACGCAGTGCGGGGCCAGGGGCCGCAGCGAGGGTCCGGCCCGGACGCTCGCCGCGGGGCGCCGCTCGGCGGCGACGAGGATCGCCCCGTCGAGGAGCGTGAGGACCAGGCAGAAGGCGACGGCGGCGACCGCCCCGGGAAGCAACAGGGAGGGGAAGTCCGCGACCCAGGCGATCGGATCGGCGCCCGGCACGCGCACACCGCCCGGCACGCGCACACCGGCCGGCCCCGGAACACCGCGCTCGGCCGGCGCCCGCCCGTCGAGCGCGGCCGGGCCGCCGAGCAGCCCGTACGTCCGTCCCGCCACCCAGGCTGCCGTCGCCTGCTGCGCCGCGTGCCACACCCGGCGCACCCCCGCCGGTCGCCGGACCACCTGTCCGGCCAGGGCTCCGGGCACGGCCACGAGCGCGGCGGCGGAGGGCGGGAGCAGGAAGACGGCGGCCAGCACGACGGGGAAGAAGGTACCGATGCCCTCGGGCACCCGGCCGGCGAGGTACGGGCAGATCCGCACCGACTCGCAGCCGAGGTAGAGGGCGGCGAGCAGCGAGACGGTCGGCCACGGGGTGTCGGGGCGGACGGCGGCCGGCAGCACGCACACCGAGGCCACGAGGACCGCGCACACGACGAGGACGCGCGCCGCCGGCGGAAGTACCCGCATGGCGCTCTCCTCCCCCTGGGCCGTGCACGCCGGGCACCGGAGCGGACCGGTACCGGAAGGGGAGAATAGGTGGGGCTCCACACGAAGTGGGCCACATTTTCACATTATGTCGTTCGGGTGCCCCCGGATTAGCACCTTCGAGTGAACGAAGGGAACGACCGGGGGCGGTTGTTCGGAAAGGCGCGGCCGGTGAATCCCGGCCGCCGGAGAAGGGCGGTCGCGGCTAGCCCGTCGCGGGGTCGGCCGTGACGTCGTGGTCGGGCACGGCCTGTCCCGAACGGATCAGTTCGATTCGTCCCATCACCTTCGAGCGCAGATCGGTCGGCACGTCGTCCGAACCGCAGCAGCGCTTCACCAGCTTCTTCACGGCCTGTTCGAGGCCGTACTTCTCAAGACAGGGATTGCACTCGCCGAAGTGTGTCTCGAACTTGGTGCAGTCGCTGTCGGGCATCTCGTGGTCCAGGAACTCGTACAGGTGATCCAGGACCTCGGCGCACTCCGTCTCGTGCGGCTCTCCGCAGCTCATGAGCCCGAGCCTTTCAGGTCGTTCGACTCTCCGGCGCCGGCGGGGACCAGCCCGCGCTCACGGGCATAGTCCTCCAGCATTCCGCGGAGTTGACGGCGCCCGCGGTGCAGTCGGGACATGACCGTACCGATGGGTGTACCCATGATGTCCGCGATCTCCTTGTACGCAAAGCCCTCCACGTCGGCGAGATAGACCGCGATGCGGAACTCCTCCGGAATGGCCTGGAGCGCTTCCTTCACATCCGAATCGGGCAGGTGGTCGAGCGCCTGCGATTCGGCGGAGCGAAGGCCCGTCGACATGTGCGACTCGGCGCGCGCCAGCTGCCAGTCCTCGATCTCCTCCGCCGCACTGCGCTGCGGTTCGCGCTGCTTCTTGCGGTAGGAGTTGATGAACGTGTTCGTCAGAATGCGGTAGAGCCATGCCTTGAGGTTGGTGCCCTCGCGGAACTGGTGGAAGGACGCGTACGCCTTCGCGTACGTCTCCTGGACCAGGTCCTCGGCGTCGGCCGGGTTGCGCGTCATGCGCAGCGCGGCGGAGTACATCTGGTCGAGGTAGCCGAGGGCGTCCCGCTCGAAGCGCGCGTTGCGCTCCGGGGTCGTCTCCTCCGCGTGGCCTTCGTCGGTCCCGGCGACAGGACCCACCTCCTCCGACAGCGTGGCGGCTCCGAAAGCGGATCCGCTCGAATCGGAGAATAGTCGACCTTCCCGGCCCTCCGCCGCCCGAAGCGTCCCGCGCTTGGGGGCAGGCAGCACCGTCCAGTCCAGGTCAGCGGCCTGCGGACGGTTCTGGCTGATGACCTGGGTCATGCGCTCCCTCTCCTCCGACGAACTTCCCGTACGTACCGACATTCGGCACAACAGAAGGCCCGGGCCCGGCATTCCCGGGGCCTGTGGGGGTGTGGAGGATCCGTCAGGTCGGGTCCGCGGGGCGCGTGAGACGGATCACGCGGGAATGCGTCAGGTCGGGCTCGCGGCGCCGGTTCGCGTCGGCAGCCGTCCGAGGGCTCACGCAGGCAGCCGTTCGAGCCATCGCGCGACGGCCCCGGTGATCACGTCGAGGGTTTCGTCCTGGGTGCGCTCGGCCCTCTTCGGCACCGCGAACCCGTGGTCGCCGTGCTCCACCGCGACGAGTTCGTACGGATGCTTCCCGGTCGGCTCGGGAAACTCCTCGGGCCGGCCGAAAGGATCCCGGCCGCCTTGGACCACCAGAGTGGGCCGCCCGGCGCCCAGCAGTTCCTCGGCCCGGGACTTCTCGGGCCGGCCCGGCGGGTGCAGCGGGAACGCCAGCGCCAGCACCCCGGCCGCGCCCAGTTCGGCGGCGGTCCGGCAGGCCACCCTGGCTCCGGCGCTGCGACCGCCGGCCACCACGGGCGGTCCGGGCCGTGTCAGCGCCGGCCACAGCCCGCGCCAGCCCTCGTCGAGCACCTTGGGCGCGGCGGCGACCTTCTTCCCGGCCACCCGCCAGGGCTGCTCGACCAGGGCCACGGTGATCCCGCGGGCCGGCAGGGCGGCGGCCAGCGCCCGCAGGTCCCGGGCCTCGATCCCGCCGCCCGCGCCGTGGCTCACGGCGAGCACCAGCCGGGCCTTCCCGGTCGCGGCGGGGTACCAGGTGACGCGGGCCTCGCCCGCCGGCGTCGGGACGCTCTCGGTACGCGTGGTCATGCGTCCCATCCTGCCCCGGTCAAAAGAGGGTCTCCTCCTCCGGCGCGGCCAGTTCCTCCAGCAGCTCGGGGCCGTTGTTGCGCACGCTGCTGACGGCGGTGGACACCGGGTACGCCCGCATGAGCCCGCCGGGCGGCGGCGCGAGCAGCGCCTGGAGCTCGTCGGGGTCGGTGCGCGCCGGGTCCAGCCAGGGGTCCCACCTGTCCGGGGTCAGCATCAGCGGCATGCGGGGGTGGACGTCGGAGAGCGACCGGGGGCCGTCGGCGGGGGCCACCCCCAGCGGCCCGGTCTCGGCCTCGGTGGTGATGACCGAGCAGGTCGCCCACCAGGCCATCGGATGCTCGTCGGGCAGGGTCCGGTCGCGCCAGAACTCGTAGATCCCCGCCATGGCGAACACGGAACCGTCGGAGGGCAGCACGAAGTAGGGCTGCTTGCGGGCCCGCTTCTTCTTCCCCTCGACCTCCAGCCGGCGCTCGTCGTGGGCGGTGACCCACTCGTAGTAGCCGTCGGCGGGGATGATGCAGCGACGCTGGGCGAAGGGGCGGCGGAAGGACGGCTTCTCCGCGAGGGTCTCGGCGCGGGCGTTGATCATCCGGGCCGCGCCCTCGGGGTTCTTGGCCCAGGAGGGGACCAGCCCCCACTTCACCACCCGCAACTGTCGAACCGGACGCGGGCTCGGCGCGTCCTTCAAGGGACGGTCGAGGACGACGTGGACCTCTTTCGTCGGAGCCACGTTCCAGTCGGGGGCCAAGGACTCCGGCTCCCACTTCTCGACGCCGAAGATCCCCGCCAGATCCTCCGGCGCCCGACTCGCTGCATACCGTCCGCACATGCCTGCAACACTGCCATGGCACCCGCCCACCACCGCAAGGAGTCCGCCACTCCATGGACAGCTTCACGACGGCCGGTCTCTGGGACCGGCTCACCGGCATACAGCCCGAGCCCGAGCTGTGGCTGGTGATCGCGACCGGGCTCGTCGCGCTGGCCGCCGTGGCGCCCCGCCCTGTGTGGCGGCTCTCCCGCAACGCGATCACCATCGCGCACGAGGGCGGTCACGGGCTGCTCGCGCTGCTGACCGGGCGCCGGCTCGACGGGATCCGGCTGCACTCGGACACCAGCGGGGTCACGGTCAGCCGGGGAAAGCCGACCGGGCTCGGCATGGTCCTGACGGCCGCCGCCGGATACACGGCGCCCTCGCTGCTCGGCCTCGGCGGGGCCGCGCTGCTGTCGGCGCACCGGATCACCCTGCTGCTCTGGGCGGCCACCGCGCTGCTGGTGGCGATGCTGGTGATGATCCGCAACGCCTACGGGCTGCTGACGGTGGTGCTGACCGGCGCCGGCTTCGTCCTGGTGTCCTGGCTGGCCCCGGCCGAGGTCCAGGCCATGTTCGCGTACGGGGTGGTGTGGTTCCTGCTGCTGGGCGGGGTCCGGCCGGTGTTCGAGCTCCAGGCCAAGCGGAGGAACGGTGGAGCCCCGGACTCGGACGCGGACCAGCTCGGTCGGCTCACGCACGTGCACCCGGTCGTCTGGCTGCTGATGTTCCACGCGGTCGCGCTGTGTTCGCTGATCGGCGGCGCGCGCTGGCTTCTCGCCCTCTGAGACGGGGACCACGACCGGCCGGCGATCAAGATCCGGGTGCGGGCGGAGCCACTAAAGTGGAGGCCATGACCGAGACCCCCGCGCTCCACGCCCTCTGGCCCGCTCCGCTCGCGGACGGCGCCGTCCACGCCACCGTCACCGTGCCGGGTTCCAAATCGGTCACCAACCGGGCCCTGGTGCTCGCCGCGCTCGCCTCCGAGCCCGGCTGGGTGCGCCGCCCGCTGCGCTCGCGCGACTCGCAGCTGATGTCGGACGCCCTGCGCGCGATGGGCGTCGGCATCGAGGAGACCATCTCCTCCAGTTCCGCCGACGGTGACAGCGGCGAGGCCTGGCGGGTCATCCCGGCCGCGCTGCACGGCCCGGCCACCGTCGACGTCGGCAACGCGGGCACGGTCATGCGCTTCCTGCCCCCCGTCGCCACCCTGGCCGGCGGCGACATCCGCTTCGACGGCGACCCGCGGTCCTACGAGCGCCCGCTGGGCGAGGTCATCAACGCGCTGCGTGTCCTCGGGGCCCGGATCGACGACGACGGCCGGGGCGCCCTGCCCCTGACCGTCCAGGGCGGCGGGGCCCTGGAGGGCGGCACGGTCGAGATCGACGCCTCCAACTCCTCCCAGTTCGTCTCCGCGCTGCTGCTGTCCGCGCCGCGGTTCAACCAGGGCGTCGAGGTCCGGCACATCGGTTCCGCCCTCCCGTCGATGCCGCACATCCGGATGACGGTGGAGATGCTGCGCGCGGCGGGCGCCCAGGTGGACACCCCCGAGGCAGGCGGCGAGAAGGACGTGTGGCGGGTCGCGCCCGGCGCGCTCCTGGGCCGCGACATGGTCGTGGAGCCCGACCTGTCCAACGCGCAGCCCTTCATGGCGGCGGCGCTGATCACCGGTGGCACGGTCACCATCCCCGACTGGCCGCGCCGCACCACGCAGCCCGGCGACGCGCTGCGCCGCATCTTCACGGAGATGGGCGGTTCCTGCGAGCTCACCGACGCGGGTCTGGTCTTCACCGGCACCGGGAAGATCCACGGCATCGACGTGGACCTGGGCGAGGTCGGCGAGCTGACGCCGGGCATCGCGGCGGTGGCGGCGCTGGCCGACTCGGAGTCGATCCTGCGCGGTGTCCGGCACCTGCGGCTGCACGAGACGGACCGGCTGGCCGCGCTGACCGCCGAGATCAACGGGCTGGGCGGCGACGTCACCGAGACCGCCGACGGTCTGCACATCCGCCCGCGCCCGCTGCACGGCGGTGTCTTCCACACGTACGACGACCACCGGATGGCCACCGCGGGCGCCGTGATCGGGCTGGCGGTGGCGGGCGTGGAGATCGAGAACGTGGCGACGACCGCGAAGACCCTGCCGGACTTCACGACGATGTGGACAGACATGCTCGCGGGAGCGGGAGCGTAGGGCCCGTCATGCGCAGGTACGGCAAGAACACCGACGAGGACGACATCCGCTCGCGCCCGAACCGCAAGGGCAATCGGCCGCGTACGACCATCCGCCCCAAGCACGAGGACGCCTCGGAGGGCTTCGTGCTGACCGTGGACCGCGGCAGGCTGACCTGCCTGGTCGAGGACCGCACGGTGCACGCCATGAAGGCGCGCGAGCTGGGCCGCAAGGCGGCGGTGGTCGGCGACCGGGTCTGGATCGTCGGTGACCTGTCCGGCAAGAAGGACACCCTCGCCCGGATCGTGCGGCTCGAGGAGCGCAAGTCGGTCCTGCGGCGCACCGCGGACGACGACGACCCGTACGAGCGGGTGGTCGTCGCCAACGCGGACCAGCTGGCCATCGTCACGGCGCTGGCCGATCCGGAGCCGCGGCCCCGGATGATCGACCGCTGCCTGGTGGCGGCGTACGACGCCGGGCTGGAGCCGCTGCTGGTGCTCACCAAGTCCGACCTGACGTCCGCCGACAAGATCCTGGAGATCTACTCGACCTTCGGCCTGAACTACGTGGTCACCAACCGCGAGGAGCTGGCGACGGGCGACGCGGCGGAGCGGGTGCGCGAGCGCCTGAACGGCCGGATCACGGCGTTCGTCGGCCACTCGGGCGTGGGCAAGACCACCCTGGTGAACTCGCTCGTCGCGGCGGACCGCCGGCGCGCCACGGGCCATGTGAACGCGGTGACGGGCCGGGGCCGGCACACCACCACCTCGGCGCTCGCACTGCCGCTGCCCTCGGGCGACGGCTGGGTGATCGACACCCCGGGCGTGCGCTCGTTCGGTCTGCACCACGTGGACCCGTCCCGGGTGATCCTGGCCTTCCCCGAACTGGTGCCCGGTACCGAGGGGTGTCCGCGCGCGTGCAGCCACGACGAGCCGGACTGCGCGCTCGACAAGTGGGTGGAGGACGGCCACGCGGACCCGGCGCGGCTGTACTCGCTGCGTCGGCTGCTGGAGACGCGGGAGCGCCGCGAGGGCGACTGATCCGATCGGCGCCCGGCCGTCCGGCGGGGGGCCGTGTTTGTGGGAGCACCTGTCGGGATAGATGCTTGATCGCACCAAGTGACGCGATGTCACATGACGCGGGGAGGCGTACGCCATGGCGTGGCTGCTGGTCGTGGTCGCCGGAATCCTGGAAACGGGTTTCGCGGTGTGCCTCAAGCTGTCCCACGGCTTCACCCGCCTGTGGCCGACCATCGCCTTCGCCTGCTTCGCCCTCGGCAGCTTCGGCCTTCTGACGCTCGCGCTGAAGAAGCTCGACGTGGGTCCGGCGTACGCGGTGTGGACGGGCATCGGGGCGGCCGGGACGGCGATCTACGGCATGGTCTTCCTGGGCGACCTGGTGTCCACCCTCAAGCTCGTCTCGATCTCGCTGGTCATCCTCGGCGTCATCGGACTTCAGCTGTCCGGTTCGGCGCACTGACCAGGCGCAGGAGTTCCCCGGTCCCCGGCTCCTCCCCCGGGGCGATCACATAGGACAGCGCGAGCCGTACGACGAGTTCGCACCGCCCCGCCGTTTCCGGTGTGAGCGCGGCGGACGCCCGGTCGCGGACCGCCCGGATCAGTTCCCCCGGGCCGAGCGCCGGGACGCCCGGTCGGGACCCGCGCCCGGGCGGCGCCGGCAGGTTCCCGTTCCACGAGCCGGTCAGCAGGGCCTGGACCACGGGGCGCGCGCGGGCCGCCCGTACGGTCCATTCGGCCACTCCCGCGAGCCGGTCGGCGGTGCCCGTCTCGGCGCCGAGGGTCCGGTCCACGCCGTCGAGGTACCAGTCGGCCTCGCGGCGGACCAGGGCCCGGCCCAGGCCCGCCTTGCCGCCGAACTCGTTGTAGAGGGTCTGGCGGGACACCCCGGCGGCGGCCGCCACGTCGACCATCCGCACGGCGGGCCAAGGGCGCGCGGACAGCGCCGCTCCGGCCGCTTCCAGCAAGGATTCCCGGGCCGCCGGCATCGACGCCTCCCCCGATTGGCACACCCGATTGGCTCTCCGGCCAGAGTTGACGGGCCGACAGATCCTGTCAAGGGCGCCTCTCGGCCGTACCGTGGACGGCGTTCGCGGGGCCGCGCCGGTCTCGATACTGTTCGACCATGCCCGAGTATGACGATGACCTCCGCCTTGCCCTTGAGCTCGCCGACGCGGCGGACGCCGCCACGATGCAGCGCTTCCGAGCCCTCGACCTGCTGGTCGAGACGAAGCCGGACATGACCCCGGTGAGCGAGGCCGACAAGGCCGCCGAGGAGATCGTCCGGGCGGGCATCCTGGCCGCCCGCCCCGGCGACGCGATCCTGGGCGAGGAGTACGGGTTGCAGGGCGAGGGGCCGCGCCGTTGGGTCGTGGACCCCATCGACGGCACGAAGAACTACGTGCGCGGGGTCCCGGTCTGGGCGACCCTGATCTCCCTGATGGCGCGGGACCCCGACGACGCCGACGGTGGCGACGGGGCCTTCCGCCCCGTGGTCGGCGTGGTCTCCGCGCCGGCGCTGGGCCGCCGCTGGTGGGCGACGCGGGGCGGGGGCGCCTTCTCGGGCGGCGCCCTGGGCGGGACCACCCGGCTCGGGGTCTCGAAGGTCGCGACCCTGGACGACGCCTCCTTCGCCTACTCCTCGCTGAGCGGCTGGGAGGAGCAGGGCCGGCTGCCCGGCTTCCTGGACCTGACGCGCGCCTGCTGGCGCACCCGCGGCTACGGCGACTTCTGGCCGTACATGATGGTCGCGGAGGGCTCCCTCGACCTGTGCGCCGAGCCGGAGCTCAGCCTGTGGGACATGGCGGCCCTGGCGGTCGTCGTCGAGGAGGCCGGCGGCCGCTTCACCGACCTGGACGGCGTCGAGGGCGTGCACGGCGGGAACGCCGCCGCCTCCAACGGTCTGCTCCACGAGGAGATGCTGGCGCACCTGCGCCCGCGCGGCTGAGGCCCGCGCGGCTCAGATCCGCGCGGCTCGGGTCCGCGCGCCGAGGCCCCGGCGCGCGTCCCTGCGGGCGGATGCGCCCGCGCGTGTCGAACGCGCCCCTTGATGACCCTCCGTGTTCGTGGGAATCTGAGGATCCCCCCGCTTGTGCGCTTGTGAAGGGCTTCTCGAAGTGCGACGCGCACGACCTTCGCCCGCGCACCCACCCGAGCGGGGGATCACCCAGGAGGTGGCTCCCTTCATGCTCGTCCGTGACGCCATGAGCACCGTGATCCTCACCCTCGGACCCGCGCACACCCTCCGTCAGGCGGCCTGCCTGATGTCCGGCCGGCGCGTGGGCGCGGCCGTCGTCCTCGACCCCGAGCACAGCGGAATCGGCATCCTGACCGAGCGCGACATCCTCAACTCGATCGGCGCGGGGCATGACCCCGACCGTGAGTCCGTGGGTGCGCACACCACCAACAACGTCGTGTTCTGCACCCCGGACGCCACCGTTCAGGAGGCCGCCGAGGCCATGGCGCACGGCGGTTTCCGGCATCTGATCGTGCTGGAGGACGGTGGCCCGGTGGGCATCGTGTCCGTCCGCGACGTCATCCGCTGCTGGGCCCCGGCCCGGCGCAGCGCCGTACCGGCGTAGCCCCCGCGGGCCGGGCCCGTCGCCCGGGCCCTTCGGTGGAACGCCGACGGGCCGGCCCTCCCGAGGGAGCGCCGGCCCGTCTTTCGCCACGACAAGCGGTGCGTCAGCCGCGAAGGGCCTGGACCGCGGCTTCCAGCCGCTTGCCGAAGTCGCCGTCCGCCTGGCGGAAGTTGTTGATCGCGCGCTCGACGATGTCCTCGCGCGAGACCTTGGCGATGAACCCGGACAGGTTCTCGATCAGCCGCGCCTTCTCGTCCTCGGAGTAGAGGCGGTAGAGGTTGCCGGCCTGGACGAAGTCGTTGTCCTCACGGTGCACCGCGGCCGGGTGGTTGCCCGTGCCGCCCGTGAGGGGGACCGACTGCCACAGCGGGCGGTCCGTCTGGTGCGGGCCGCCGAAGCTGTTCGGCTCGTAGTTCTTCGCGCCCTTGTGGCGGCCGTCGTAGAGGTGGCCGTCACGGGAGTGGGTGCGCGCCTCGGTGGCGTGCGGACGGTTCACCGGCAGGTGGTCGGCGTTGATGCCGACGCGGTAGCGGTGGGCGTCGCCGTAGCCGAACAGGCGGCCCTGGAGCATCTTGTCCGGGGACGGACCGATGCCGGGGACGAAGTGGGCCGGGCTGAAGATGCTCTGCTCGACCTCGGCGAAGACGTTCTCCGGGTTGCGGTTGAGCTCCAGCTTGCCGATCTCGATCAGCGGGTAGTCCGCGTGCGGCCACACCTTGGTGAGGTCGAACGGGTTGAAGCGGTAGTCGGCCGCCTCGGCCGCGGGCATGATCTGGACCTGCACGGTCCAGGACGGGAAGTCGCCGCGCTCGATGGCCTCGCGCAGGTCGCGCTGGTGCGAGTCGGGGTCCTCGCCGGCGAGCCGGTTGGCCTCGTCCTGGGTGAGGTTCTTGATGCCCTGGTCGGTCTTGAAGTGGTACTTGACCCAGAAGACCTCGCCGGCCTCGTTGTTCCACTGGAACGTGTGCGAGCCGAAGCCGTTCATGTGGCGGTAGGACGCCGGGATGCCGCGGTCACCGAAGAGCCAGGTGACCTGGTGGGTCGACTCGGGGCTCAGGCCCCAGAAGTCCCACACGTTGTCGGCTTCCTGCGAGCCCGTGTACGGGTCGCGCTTCTGGGTGTGGATGAAGTCGGGGAACTTGATGGCGTCCTTGATGAAGAACACCGGGGTGTTGTTGCCGACGAGGTCGTAGTTGCCCTCTTCGGTGTAGAACTTCAACGCCCAGCCGCGGGGGTCGCGCACCGCGTCGGCGCTGCCGAGGTTGCCCGCGACGGTGGAGAAGCGCAGGAACGTCTCGGTCTCCTTGCCGACCTCGGACAGGAACTTCGCCCGGGTCCACTGCGAGACGTCGCGGGTGAGCGTGAAGGTGCCGTAGGCGCCGGCGCCCCGGGCGTGCACCACGCGCTCCGGGATCCGCTCGCGGTTGAAGTGCGCGAGCTTCTCCAGCAGGAGTTGGTCCTGGACCAGTACGGGGCCGCCGATGCCGGCGGTCTCGCTGTTCTGGTTGTCTGCGACCGGAGCCCCGGCCTCCGTGGTGAGCGGTCCCTGCGTCACGTGCGCCTCCTGCGTCATTCCTGCCTCGTCCTGTCCCTCGGCCCACCCTCGGGCCGTGCCGTACTCGATCCTACGATGGACTTTGTCTAAGTCAAGTAATCATCCAATCTCGCACTTGATCGGGAGTTACACGGAGTCCCCACGCTGTTAGGCTGGCGTCCATGAGTGACCTGCTGCAACGACTCCGCGGACGCGGATGGCGCATGACCGCACAGCGGCGCGTCGTGGCCGAGGTGCTCGACGGTGACCACGTTCACCTGACGGCAGACGAGGTGCACGCACGTGCCGTGACGAGGCTGCCGGAGATCTCCCGGGCGACCGTCTACAACACGTTGGGCGAGCTCGTGTCCCTCGGCGAGGTCCTGGAGGTGTCCACGGACCGCCGCGCCAAGCGGTACGACCCGAACGCGCACCGGCCGCACCAGCACCTGGTGTGCGCCCTCTGTGGCGCGATCCGCGACGTCCATCCGGCCGGCGACCCGCTGGCCGACCTGCCCGACGGCGAGCGCTTCGGCTTCGTGGTCTCCGCCGTCGAGGTGACGTACCGCGGGGTCTGCCCGAACTGCGCGGTCGCCTGACCACCCCGGAACCACACGAGAAGGGCCCGGAAGCATTCCGCTTCCGGGCCCTTCTTCGTACCGCGCTTTCCATCCGGGAACGATCCGGAAACGACCGAAGGCCCGGATCCATGGGATCCGGGCCTTCGGCATTCAGTAGCGGGGACAGGATTTGAACCTGCGACCTCTGGGTTATGAGCCCAGCGAGCTACCGAGCTGCTCCACCCCGCGTCGGTAAACCTGACTTTACGGGAGGCCCCCCGGCAGATGCAAATCGGTTAACCGGCCAGTCCTCGAGGCAAGAGACGGGGGGTCCTGCGGGCGGAGGAGGTACGCGCCGGTGCCCGGATCGTCACGGGCGAGCGGGCCCGTGCCGCGGACGTGGACGGGGACCCGGTGGCGGCGGACGGCATCTGGTCCGCGTCCCGCCCGACCCTGTCGGCGACGGCCCCGGTCCGGGAGTACGCGCGGCGTTCCGGTCCGCTCGGCCCTCGACGCGTACACCCGCCTGCGCCGCCCCCGGACGGCCCGCATGAGCGGGTCGGCCGTCCCGGGGGGTCAGGCCGAGAGTTCCTCCGCCAGCGCGTCCCGCAGCCTGGCGGCCCGCTCCGACACCTCCGCCGGTCCCAGCTCCATGGCCCGCACGCACCACTTCTGCCCCTCCGTCAGGTCCCCCTGACGCGCGGCCAGCAGCCCCAGCCGCAGCGCGGCCCGGCCGTGTCCGGACACGGCCGCCCGCGTCCACCACAGCGCCGCCTCCGGCTCGTTGCCCTCCCGTGCCAGCAACAGGCCCAGGTTGAAGGCCCCGTTGCGGGAGCCGGCCTCGGCCGCCTCCCGGTACCACCGCGCCGCCATCGCCAGGTCACCCCGCGCGGCGGCGAGCATCCCGACCCGCACCTGCGCCCGGCGGTGGCCGTGCTCGGCGGCCCGTTCGTACCACTCCTCGCTCTCGGTGCGCGCGGCGCCGCCCGCGGACTCGCCGAGCGCCGGCGGCTCCGGCGGCGGGGCCAGCGACTCCAGCAGCGAGGCCAGCCGGAAGGCCGCCTCCGCGCTGCCGCCGCCCGCCGCGCACCGCAGGTGGCGTTCGGCGGCCCGCTCCTCGCCGTCCCGCACGAGGGCGATGCCGACCTGGAGCGCCGCGTCGGTGTGTCCCGCCGACGCGGCCCGCTCGTACCACTTCAGGGCCGTGCGGTCCTCGTCCCGGCCGGCGAACAGGATCCCGAGGTTGAAGGCGGCGTCCACGCTGCCCGCCTCCGCCGCCTTGGAGAACCACGGCTCGGCGCCCTCGGTGTCGCCGCCCTGCAACAGCAGGATGGCGAGCGCGTTGGCCGCCTCGCGGTGGCCCGCGTACGCCGCGCGCCGGTACCACTGCTCGGCCTGCGCGGTCCGCTCCTGTGCGGCGCACAGCAGAGCGAGGTTGTACGCCCCGTTCTGGTCGCCCGCGTCCATGGCTGCCCGGTACCACTTCTCGGCCGTCTGGGTCTCTCCGCGCGCGGCGTGCAGCGCGCCCAGCGCGTTGGCGGCGTTGCCGTCCCCGTCCTGGGCGGCCCGGTGCCACCACGCGGCCGCACTGTCCTCGTCGCCGGCGTCGCGCAGCAGGAACCCGAGGGCGCAGGCCGCCCGGGCCTCGCCCTGTTTGGCGGAGGTCAGGTACCAGCGCCCGGCCTCCTTGAGTTCCCCGCGTGCCTCCAGCAGCGCGCCCAGGTGCAGGGCGGCCCGGCGGTGTCCGCGCGCGGCGGCCTGCCGGTACCACTGTTCGGCCTCGGCGGGGTCGCCCTTGCGCAGGTGCCGCGCCAGTCGGTACGCGGCTTCGCGGTGCCCCTGTTCGGCGGCGGCACGGAACCAGCGCTCGACCCCCCGGTCGCCGCGGTGTTCCAGCAGGTCGGCCAGTCCGTACGCGCCCAGGGCATGGCCGGATTCCGCCGCCTGGCGCAGCCAGTACTCGGCGGCGGGCTCGTCCCCCCGCTCGCGGTAGTAGCGGCCGAGGGCGTGCGCGGCGGGTGCGGATCCGGCCACGGCGGCGACGCGCCACCAGCCGGCGGCCTCTTCCGGGTAGCCCCGCTGGTGCAGCAGCACGCCGAGGTTGTTGGCGGCGGCCCGGTCGCCCTCGCCCGTGGCTCCGCGCAGGTAGGGCTCGGCCCCGGCCAGGTCGCCGCGGCGCAGCAGCAGCGCCCCGAGCACGCTCATGGCACCGGGGTCGCCCTTGTCGGCGGCCACCCGGTGACGGGCTTCCAACTCGGCGTCACTGGCCACGTCGGTTTCACCGAAGGCTTCGTCCGCGAAATCCGCATCGGTCAGTGCGGTCTGCGCGTTAACGGTGCGAGCCGCCTCAACGGCTCCCGTGCCCGGCTCGGCCTCCGCCCTCACAAACCGCCCTGTCTCCAGCAGAGTTGACCTGTCCCCCATAAATCCCATCGTCGCATCACCTGCTACCCGCGTACACCTGGTATGTCGCAGCCAGTGAGGTCACTACAGCGTTTTGTCGACATGCCCACAGAGAGACAAGTCAAACACGCTCCTGCTCCAACTCACCCGCCCCAGCGACCCCGTGTCCGTCACGCGTTCGTCACGCGCTTCGTCCGCGCCCCTTCGCGGACATGACGAAGGCCCGGATCCCATGGGATCCGGGCCTTCGTTTTCAGTAGCGGGGACAGGATTTGAACCTGCGACCTCTGGGTTATGAGCCCAGCGAGCTACCGAGCTGCTCCACCCCGCGTCGGTAAAACCACAGTAGCACGACGCGGGACGGAGCCATTACCAAGTGATCGTCAGCCTCCGGGCTTGGGAGCCGTGAGCTTCGCCTCGGCGTCGATCGCCCGCTGAAGCGCCGCCTTGATGTCCTCCTGCGCCTTGCCGAAGGCCGTCCAGTCACCGGACTGGCGGGCCTTCTCGGCCGCCTCGATGGCCTTCTGCGCGTCCGACAGCGCCGCCTTGACCGTCGGGTCCTGGGCGGTCGGCGGGGTGACGGTGCCTTCACCCGGCGGGTTCTCCGGGGTCACGGGCACGGTCGGCGCCTCGGCCCCGAAGACCACGTTCAGTGCCTTCTCCAGCGTGTCCTCGAAGGCCGTCTGGCCGCCGTAGGTCACGAGCACCTTTCGCAGCAGCGGGTACTTCAGCCCGGAACTGCGGACGTACACCGGCTCCACGTAGAGCATTCCGCCGTCGAGCGGCACCGCGAGCAGGTTTCCGTACTCGACCTCGGAGTCACCACCGCGCAACAGGCGGATCGACTCCGCGATCTTCGGTTCGGACTGGAACTTGCTCTGCACCTGCTTGGGGCCGTCGACCGGCTTGCTGGTCGGCAGCTTCAGGATTCTGATCTTGCCGTAGTCCGGGGTGCCCGGATCGGCGTTGACCGCCATGTAGGCGCTCAGGTTGTCCCGCTCGTTCGGCGTGAACGTCGTCGTGAGCGAGAAGACCTGGTCCTTCTCCTGCTGACCCGGCATCTTCATCGACAGGTAGTACGGCGGAAGCGCCGTGCCCGCCTTGACGGTCGGGTCGTCCGGGACGGCCCAGGCCTCACTGCCGCTGAGGAAGGTCTGCGGGTCCGTGACGTGGTAGCGGGTGAGCAGCTCGCGCTGGACCTTGAAGAGGTCCTGCGGGTAGCGCAGGTGGTCCATGAGCGACTTGGGGATCTCGCTCTTGGTCTTCACCGTGTCCGGGAACGCCTTCATCCACGTCTTGAGGACCGGGTCCTGCTTGTCCCACTGGTACAGGTCGACCGTGCCGTCGTACGCGTCGACGGTCGCCTTCACCGAGTTGCGGATGTAGTTGACCTGGTTCTCCTGGGCGACCACCGCGCGCTGGCTGTTGGTCAGCGAGTCCGCGGTGCTCTGGCCCAGCGTGGTGCGCGAGGCGTACGGGTAGCCGTTGGTCGTCGTGTACGCGTCGACGATCCACTTGATCCGGCCGTCGACCACCGCCGGGTACGGCGCCCCGTCGATGGTCAGCCACGGCGCGACGGCCTCGACGCGCTCCTTGGGCGTGCGGTGGTACAGGATCCGCGAGCCCTCGCCGATGGCCCCGGAGTACAGGATCTGCGGCTCGCTGAAGGAGAGCGCGTAGGCCGCCCGGTTGATCGGGTTGTCGAGATTGACCCCGGAGCCGCCCTTGTAGCTCGTCTCCTTCTCGCCCTTGTCGTCGGAGTAGTCGAGCTCCTTCTGCGGCCCGCCGACGATCGAGTACTGCTTCGTCATCTCGCCGTAGTAGATGCGCTGCTCGAAGTCCGTGCCGAACATGCCCTTGGAGGGCAGGTCGGACTGGGTGAAGTCGGGGGCGCCCTGGTCACCGACGGTGGTGCCCTTGGCCGCGACCACGCCGTAGCCGTGCGTGTACTTGAAGTGGTCGTTGATCCAGTTGTTCTTCGGGATGCCGCCGATGTTCAGTTCGCGCAGGCCGATGACCGTGTCCTGGCCGTTGTACCGGTCCACGGCGAGCGTGGACGGGAAGCCGTAGTAGCCCTTGACCTGCTGGAGCTGCTGGAAGGCCGGCGAGACGATGTTCGGGTCGAGGAGACGGACGCTGGCCGTGGTGTCCGCGGTCTGGCGCAGCTTGGTCTTGTCCTCGGTCTGCGGCACGCCCGGGTAGTCCTTGACCTCGGACTGGGCGATCCCGTAGGCGTCGCGCGTCGCCTTGATGTTCTTCTGGACGTACGGCGATTCCTTGGCCTGCTCGTTCGGCTGGACCTGGAACTTCTGCACGATCGCCGGGTAGAGCCCGCCGATCAGGATCGCCGAGAGGACCATCAGGCCGAAGCCGATGACCGGCAGCTGCCAGGTCCGGCGCCACAGGGTGGCGAAGAACAGGACGGCGCAGATCGCGGCGATGGCGACGAGGATCGTCTTGGCCGGCAGGTACGCGTTGGCATCGACGTAGCGCAGGCCGGTCCAGTTGTCGGCGGCCTTGAAGTCGCTGGACTTCACGGCGAGGCCGTACCGGTCGAGCCAGTACGCGATCGCCTTGAACGTCACGAAGAGGCCGAGCAGCACCGACAGGTGCCCGGTCGCGGCGGCCGTGGCCCGGGCGCCGGGGCTGGTCACGCGCAGCCCGCCGTACAGGTAGTGCACGACGGCGGCGGCGATCACCGACAGCACGATCGCCGCGAAGCCGAAGCCGAGCAGGAACCGGTACCAGGGCAGGTCGAAGGTGTAGAACGACACGTCCAGGCCGAACTGGGGGTCCTTCTGCCCGAAGGGCACCCCGTTCACGTACATCAGCCAGGTCTTCCACTGGCCGGACGCCGAGGCGCCGGCGATCAGGCCGACGATGGCGGCGATGCCCAGGAGCAGCCACTTCTTGTACGGGGCGACGCTCATGCGGTAGCGATCGAGGCTCTGCTGCTCCATCGACATCGCGCTGAGCGGCGGCCGCAGCCGGTGTGCCAGCCAGATGTTGAACCCGACGGCGGCCGCCATCAGCAGGCCGAAGACGGCGAAGAGGCCGACCTTGGTCCACAGGGTGGTGGTGAAGACCGTGGAGTACTTGACGGACCGGAACCAGAGCCAGTCGGTCCAGAAGCCCGCGAACATGATGAACAACATGGCCAGGACGGCCAGGACGCCCAAGGTCATCAATAGAGTCCGGGCACGCCGGGACGGGCGGCCGACTCTCATCCGTGGCCCGGAGGGGCCTCCGCCGCGGTCCGGCATCTGGAAAGCCAAGGTGCGCACCTCTGAAAGTCGCTGGGTCTGGTCATCAACGGGGCCCCCGATCGTAGAGCCCACTCATGCAACTTACTGAGGCTTTAGTCAGTTCCCGGTATCGGGTGGAAAGGAGGCAGGATGTTGTCCATGTCCAACCTTTCTCCTTCCGCCGGCACCCCGATGGCCGCCTCCCCGCTGACGCGCGCCGTCCTAGAGATCGACGAGTACGCCTCCACCCTGGGCTGGGACAAGCCGGCCCGGCTGTTCGCCCTGGTCGACACCGCCAAGCTGCGCAAGCAGGAGCCGGGCCTCGCCCGTCAGCTGGGCCTCGATCAGGACGACGCGGGCAAGAGCCAACTCACCCCGATCGAGCAGGACGAGGTGCCCGCCGGGACCCCTCTGGACAAGTTCCTGGGAACGATCGCCTGGCCCGCCGCGATCGTCGGCTGCGCGCTGACCGTGGAGCGCCTGATGCTGCCGCCGTCGGCGGAGGCCTCCGTACCCGAGGGGCTCGGCGACAAGCAGCTGGCCAAGTGGGTCGCCGGGCACCCCGACCGGCAGGAGGTGCGGCTGACCGTGGGTGTCCTGCGGGACGGCTCGCGGGAGTCGGCCGTCCGGTTGCGCGAGAAGGACTCGTCGACCGAGGTGCTGACGGGCGCGACCCTGGTGCCGGGGCTGGCCGAGGCGCTGGCCGCGACCTTCCTGGACTGACCCGCCCGGACCGTCAGGGCCTGCCGCACCGCGGCAGCCCGGCCGTCTCCCCCTTGGAGATCTTCTCCAGCGCCTTGGTGGCGTCGTCGATGGTCGACACCTTCACCAGGGTCAGGCCGTCGGGCACGTGGGAGGCGGCGGCGGCGCAGTTGTCGGCCGGCGTCAGGAAGTACTCGGCGCCGGCCTGGCGGGCACCGATGGTCTTCATCTGGATGCCGCCGATCGGGCCGACCTTGCCGTCGTCGTCGATGGTGCCGGTGCCGGCGACGAACTTCCCGCCGGTCAGGTTCTCGGGGGTCAGCTTGTCGACGATGCCCAGCGCGAACATGAGGCCGGCGCTCGGGCCGCCGACGTCGGCGAGGTTGATGTCGATCGGGAACGGGAAGGTGTGGTCGATCCCGGCCCGGATCCCGACGATGGCGTGACCGTCGTCCTCCGCCTTGCCCGTGGTGACCGTGATCTTGGCGGTGGCGCCGGGCTCGCGGTTGGCCTTCTCCGCCTCCGACATCTCCTTGGCGGGGACGACGACGAACTCGACGGGCTCCCCGACCTTGTGCTTGGTGACGAGCTTGGCCACGTCGGCGGCCTCGGCCACCGGGGTGCCGTCCACGGACTTGATCACGTCACCGGCGTGCAGGCGGCCCTCGGCGGGTCCGCCCTTGACCACGGAGGACACGATGACGTGCGGGGTGACCGGGATCTTCAGCTCCTTGAGCGCCGCGACCTTGGCGCTCTCCTGGGACTGGCTGAACTCCTCGGCGTTCTCCTGCGTGGACTGCTTCTCCGTCTTCCCGTTCGGGTAGAGGTTCTCGTGCGGTACGACGATGTTGTCGCCGGACAGCCATCCGTACGCCGCTTCCAGCAGGTTCATGTCGTAGTCCGCGCCGGTGACCCGGACGGTCGTCATGTTGAGGTGACCGCTGGTGGGGTAGGTCTTGCGCCCCGAGATGCTGAGGACCGGCTCGCCGCGCGAGTCCCCGAGCGTGTTCACCGTGGGGCCCGGGCTCATCTCGGAGTACGGGACCTTCAGGAACACCCCTGCGCAGAGCAGCGCGAACAGGACGAGGGTGGAAGCGAGCATCGTCGCGGTGCGGCGTGGCATGGATCGACAGTACGGGACGCCCCTGGCAGGCGGCCCGTGGGGCCGGGCCGTACGGGGGCGCGGGCGGGAACCCTCAGGAGATCCACGGGGACTCGCGGGACGCCTCAGACGGCGTCGGAACCGGAGTGCGCCTGCGCCTTCGTCCTGGTGTGGTCGTTCTTGTCCATGACCTCGCGGAACCGCGCGTAGCCGGCCAGCTCGGATATGTCGCCGGATGTCCGGTCGCGAGCCGCCCAGCTGCCCCATATCGCCGCTCCGATGGCGGCGATCAGCGGAATCAGCAACCACGCCAGTGACGCCATGGACGTGCCTCCCTGCCCCGAAAGTACTTGTCGTTCGTGGCTTCAACGCTCGTGCCCGGAAAGGGGTTACGCAAATCGGGGGCGTGTTGCGCGGCCGAACGGGTGCGAGGTTACCCCCTTGCGGGGGCAGCCCTCCGGCCGGGGGGTGTGAGATCGCGCGGGGGCGCTCAGCAGGCGCCGACCCACTCCTCCGTGCCGTCCGCGAACGTCTGGTGCTTCCAGATCGGCACCTCGTGCTTCAGGTCGTCGATCAGCATCCGGCAGGCCTCGAAGGCCTCGCCGCGGTGCGGGCAGGACACGGCGACGACGACCGCGAGGTCACCGACCGACAGGTCGCCGACGCGGTGGACGGCGGCGAGGGCGCGGACCGGGAACTTGGCCACGACCCGCTCGGCGACGCGGCGCATCTCGGCCTCCGCCGTCGGGTGGCAGGAGTAGCCGAGGGAGTCCACGTCCGCTCCGCTGTCGTGGTTGCGCACGGTGCCGACGAAGAGGGTGGTGCCGCCCGTCGCGTCGTCGCCGACGGCCTGGAAGACCTCGTCGATCGAGAGCGGGGTCTCGCGGATTTCGAGCAGGCGGATCGGGTCCGGTGCGGCCTGCTCGCCGGGGTGGTCGAAGTGCGGAGCCATACCGCCATCGTGCACCACGGCTTCCGGATCGCGGTATAGCCGTTTCGACCGGGTGTACGACCCGGTCGTATGGAGCCTCCTACAGGACGCGCGGTCCCGGTCCGTTCTCGACCGGGGCCCGGCCCGGTTTCGACCCGGCCCCGAGCGCCCCGGACCGGGCCCGCGCGAGGCCCGGAACCGGGCGGGCCCGGGCCTCAGATCCCCCGGCGCTTTCGGGCGCGGCGGACCGCGGCGGCCGCGCCGAGGAGGGCGACCGTGGCGCCGGCGGCGCCGGCGGCCGTGGCGGCGTCCTTGCGACCCAGGCGGCGGCCCGCGACGGTGTGCCGGCCCGCGACCTCCTGGAGCAGCTCGGCGAGCACCTCCTCGTTGGTCCAACGGGGCCGCCAGCCGGCCGCGTGCAGCCCGCTGACGCTGACCACCCACGGGTGCATCGTGTAGGCGAGGTCGCCGGCCGGCGACGGCGTCAGGCCGATCCGGTGGAGTCGGGCCGCAGCGCCCAGGGCGACCGCCGAGGGGAGCTCCATGCGGCGGATGCCGCTCAGCTCCTCGACCTCCTCCTGCTCCAGCCAGCCCTCGCAGCCGACGGCCAGCTCGCCCTCGACCTTCTCCAGCGCGGCGTACTCCAGGGCGCTGACCAGGTCCTCGACGTGGCAGAACTGCCAGGTGGGCCGGGATCCCGCCACCACGAGCAGGCGCGGTGACTCGAAGTACCGGGTCAGCGCCGTGTCCGTGCCGCCGACCAGGACGGCGGGGCGTACCACCGTGACGTTCAGTCCGGGGTGCGCGCGGGGTGCGCGGCGGCCGAGCCGTTCGATCTCCAGCAGGTCGCCGACGCCGGTGGCCTCGGCGGTGGCGCGCAGCTCGGAGTCCTCGGTCAGCGGGATGTCGTTGTCCGGGAGCGCCCCGTAGACCATGGCGGAGGTGCACAGCACGACCCGGTGCACGCCGGCCGCGGCGGCGGCCGTCAGGACGGTCTGGGTCCCGCGCACGTTGTACGCCGTACGGGCCGCCGGGTCCGTTTCGAGGTCGAGGTCGAGCGCGAGGTGGACGACGACGTCCGCGCCGCGCAGCTTCTCCGCGATCGCGGGGTCCCGTACGTCCAGGACGTGCCACTGCGCGGCCGCGCAGTCACCGCGTCGCTCGTCGATCGCGACGACCTGCTTGACCTCGTCGGATTCGACGAGACGGGCCACCAGGGCCGCGCCGACGCCCGACGCGGCGCCGGTCACGGCGATGACGGGGTTGTGCCGTCGGGGGCCGGTCTCGTTTCGCGTCTGGCGAACGTCAGGGGCGCCGTCACCGTGCTCAGGGCTGTTTTCGGCGTCCTGCGGCGCGCTGCTGTGCTTGTCCGAAAGCTGCGGATCCGGGGAACTCACCAGGCGTCTCCAGCGGTTGTCTTCAGTAGGGGCGCACCGTGACGCGCACCTACCAGGTGATGTCCATCCTGCCGCAGCCCAGGAGTCGGCGGAGCACCGAGCCCGGAAGCGGGCGGGGTGTCTACGCTGGGTGGTGTTGTCGGACCATTGCCGTCGGCTCCCGCCGGCGGCCCTACGAGCCGAGGAAACCCCGTGAGCGACACCCCATTCGGATTCGGCCTTCCGCCGGAGGAGCCGGAGAACGGCGACGAAGGCAAGAAGAAGGGCAATGAGGGCGGTCAGGGCGGCCCGGCGAATCCGTTCGGGTTCCCCGGCATGGGCCTGCCGGGCGGCGCCGGCGGCCCGGGCGGTGCGGACAACCCGTTCGCCTCGATGTTCGGTGCCATGAATCCCAACGACCTCGGCGCGGCCTTCCAGCAGCTCGGCCAGATGTTGAGCTACGAGGGCGGTCCCGTGAACTGGGACATGGCCAAGGACATCGCCCGCCAGACCGTCGCGCAGGGCACGGCCGACGGTGTGAAGGACGCCAGCGTCGGCGTCGCCGAGAAGTCGGCGGTCCAGGAGGCCGTACGCCTGGCCGACCTGTGGCTGGACGGGGTGACCTCGCTGCCGTCGGGTGCGAACACGGCGGTGGCGTGGAGCCGCGCCGAGTGGGTCGAGGCGACCCTCCCGGTGTGGAAGGAGCTCGTGGACCCGGTCGCCGAGCGCGTCGGGGCGGCCATGGGCGGGGTGCTGCCCGAGGAGATGCAGGCCATGGCGGGCCCGCTGCTCGGCATGATGCGTTCCATGGGAGGCGCCATGTTCGGCCAGCAGATCGGCCAGGCGGTGGGTGTACTGGCGGGCGAGGTCGTCGGCTCGACCGACATCGGGCTCCCGTTGGGCCCGACCGGCAAGGCGGCCCTGCTGCCGTTGAACATCGAGGGCTTCGGCAAGGACCTGGGCGTGCCGGCCGACGAGGTGAGGCTGTACCTGGCGCTGCGCGAGGCGGCGCACGCGCGCCTGTTCGCGCACGTGCCGTGGCTGCGCTCGCACCTGTTCGGGGCCGTCGAGGGCTACGCCCGCGGCATCACGGTCGACACCTCCAAGCTGGAGGACGTGGTCGGTCAGCTCGACCCGTCGAATCCGGAGCAGTTGCAGGAGGCCCTCGCGGGCGGCATGTTCCAGCCGCAGGACACCCCGGAGCAGAAGGCGGCGCTGGCCCGCCTGGAAACGGCGCTCGCGCTGGTCGAGGGATGGGTCGACGCGGTGGTGCACGAGGCCGCAAAGCCCCGTCTGACCTCGGCCGACGCCATGCGCGAGACCATGCGCCGACGACGTGCCTCGGGCGGTCCGGCCGAGCAGACCTTCGCCACGCTGATCGGGCTGGAGCTGCGTCCGCGCCGGCTGCGCGACGCCTCGCGGCTGTGGGCCTCGCTCACGGACGCACGGGGTGTGGACGGGCGCGACGGGCTGTGGGAGCACCCCGACATGCTGCCGACGGCTTCCGACCTGGACGACCCGGACGGGTTCGTGCACCGCGAGCAGCTGGACTTCTCCGAGATCGACAAGATGCTCGGCGAGGCCGCCGAGAAGCGCGATCAGGGCGACAAGGGTGACCGGGGCGACAGCGAGGGCGAAGAGAAGAAGTGAGCCTGTACGACGACGCGGTCGCGGTCCTGAAGGACCTCGAAGGGACGGACGAGCAGCAGAGCGGGCTGCGGGACGTCTACCTGGAACACCTCGCCGCCCACCCCGACGGGGTCTACAAGCCGTGCCGGGCCGGACACGTCACGGGCAGCGCGCTCGTGATCGACCCGGCGCGGGGGCGCGTGCTGCTCACCCTGCACAAGAAGCTCGGCATGTGGCTCCAGATGGGCGGTCACTGCGAGCCCGGTGACGCCACGTTGGCGGGCGCGGCGCTGCGCGAGGCCGTCGAGGAGTCGGGGATCGCCGCCGGGCTGACCCTGCTGCCGGGCGGGCCCGTGCGGCTGGACCGGCATCCGATCCCGCAGCCGTGCAACTGGCACCTGGACGTGCAGTACGCGGCGCTGGCCCCGGCGGACGCGGTGGCGGAGATCAGCGAGGAGTCGCTGGACCTGCGCTGGTTCCCGTACGCGCAGGTGCCGGCGGTGGCCGACGCCTCGGTGGTGCGGCTGATGGAAGCGAGCCTGGCGCGTCTGTGAGACGCCCGGGAGGGCATGCGCGAGGGGCGGGTCCCGAGGGACCCGCCCCTCGCGGCGTCAGGCGTGGTGTACCGCGCCCTTGGGCGCCGGGCCGCGGATCAGGTCAGTTCCAGGCGTTGTTCTGGTTCTGGCTGTGGGCGCCGTGCTGGCCCATTCCGAACTGGGCGGCGGCGCCCTGTCCGATCTGGGCGTTCTGCGGCGGCAGTGCCTCACTGGGCTGCACGAGGGCGAAGCCGGTGCCGAGGAAGCTGAGTTCCCAGCCCTCGCCGGTGTTGCCGCGTCGCCGCCAGACTCCGGTGGAGTGCGTCTGGGCCTGCATCTGCACGCGCAGCGAGGTGGACCAGGCGACGATCGCGTCGGCGTCGGCGTTGACGTACTTGTCGGGCGTGACCTGCATCATCAGCGGCTGCCCGGACGTCATCAGGGCGACCTTGCCGCGGCCGCTGATGTTGAGCTGGTACTTGCCGGAGCCGGAGATCCCGTACTGGCTGTCCACCGCGATGGCCTCGGTGTGCAGGGTGGAGTCCAGCGCCAGCACGTAGCTGCTGTCGACGGTGAGACCGTCCTGGTCCACGTCCACGACGTGCACGTACTGGGCCAGGTTGGCCAGGTAGACCGTGCCCTGCCCGGAGCAGCGCATCAGGTCCAGGCCCTCGCCGGTGCGGGCGCGGGCGGTGCGCTGGGTGGTGCTCTGGTACTCGCCGTCGAAGTCGATGATCCCCTGGTAGGCGACCATCGCGCCCTTGCGGGCGAGGACGTCGTCGGTGCCGCTCAGGGAGACCCGCAGGAGCTGCGGGTTCTGCACGGTGTACCGCTCCTGGGACTGCGCCTCGGCGTGGGCGAAAAGTGCGCTCTGCATGATGTGTCCGCTCCCCCTCAGCCCCGGGTCCGGAGCCGGTCGGTGCTGTCCTCGCTGGGCTGTACCACGACGATTCCCTGGCCGGAGAAGGCCATCTGGTAGGCCTCGCCACTGCCCCGGCCGATCATCGACGAGGCCTTGAAGCTGCGCTTGCCCTTGACCTTGAGGTTCGGGGACCAGGCGACGAGCGCGTCGGGGTCCACGTACGTCTCGTCGTCGCCTCGACCGCAGTCGACGACGATCGGGGTGCCGCGGGAGGTGATGGCCACCCAGCCGGTGCCGGAGACCTGCACGTTGAACAGGCCCTGGCCGGCGAACTTGGCCATGCCCTTGACCCGCTCGACGCCCCACTGGAGGTGGGCGTCGAAGGCGAGCAGGTTGGTGCCGTTGACGGAGAGGGCGTCGTTGTTCAGGTTGATGACGACGACGTCCGCGCCGTAGTCGGCGAGGTAGAGCAGGCCGTCGCCGGTGCACTTCATCAGCGGGGCGCCCTCGCCGGTGATCCACTGCGAGGCCATCTGGCGGACGGCGGGCGGGTTGGGCTCGTACTGCACGAAGCCCTCGTACGCGACCATCGATCCGGTGCGCGCGAACAGGTCCTGGCCGCTCTGCATGGCGACCTTGAGCATGGCTCGGCCGTGGTTCTCCATGCGGGCCGTGACGGGGGTCGGGGCGTATCCCGCGAGTTGCTGGTTCATGGCGTTCATGACGGGCTCCCTCAGACCTCGTACGGCTGGACGACGATGAAGTTGCCGGGTGCGCCGCGGAACTGGAGGTTCACGGTCTCTCCGCTGTGGCCCGGGTAGGCGTTGCGGCGCAGCCGGACCTGGCTGGAAATGATCACCTGCGAGGCGGCGGACCAGGCGACGATGGCGTTGCTGTCCGCGAAGGTGGTCGGGGTGACGGGCAGGACGACCGGCACGCCCTGCGTCTTGACGATCACCGTGCCGGTGCCTTGGAACTGCATCGTGAACAGGGCGCCGCCGGGAATGCCGTGGCCCTCGATGCGACGGACCTCGTGCTGGAGGGACTCGTCGAAGGCGAGGACGTTCTCCGCGGAGACGCAGATGCCGTCGCCCTGGAGCTCGATGGCGTGCAGGTGGGCGCCGGTCTCGGCGAGGAAGACCTGTCCGCGGCCGGTGCAGCGCATCAGCTGCATCTCCTGGCCGGTGGCGTTGCCGACGATGCGGCCCGCGAATCCGGCGCCCTTGTAGCTGAAGTCGACCTTGCCCTGGTAGAGCACCATGCTGCCCTGACGGGCGAGGACGGCCTGGCCGCCCATGGACAGGTCCACCCGCATGAGCTGCTGGTTCTGCGGTGTCCAGCGGGCTCCGGTGGGGGCTTCCTTGTACGGCTGGAGCGCGGCGGCGAGGCCCTGCCCGGCGGCGGCCTGTTGGGGCTGCTGCGCGTACTGGGGCGGCTGCTGACCGAAGGCCGGCTGCCCGCCGTACGGGGGCGTCTGCCGGCCGGGGACCTGGCCGTACGAGGGCTGCTGCCCGTAGGGCGCGGGGGCCGGGGCGGGCGGTGGTACCTGGCCGCCGTAGCCGGACTGCTGACCGGGGACCTGCCCGTACGAGGGGGTTGCGGGCTGCTGCGGGGGGTGGGGCGGTTGGCCGTACGGCGCGGCGGGGGGCGTGGTGAGGGGTCCGACCATCGTGGGGGCCGAGTGCACCGGCTGCGGCGGGGCGCCGGCCGGTCCGCCGAACGACGGCGCGGGGGCGGGTGCCTGAGCGGGCGCCGGGGCGGGAGCGCCGAAGGAGGGCGCGGGTACCGGGGCGGCGGCCTGCGGCGGCGGGGCGAAACCGGGCGCGCCCGCGGCCTGGGCCGGGGCCTGGGCCTGGGCCGGTTGCGGCTCCTCCTCCTCGGCGACCTCGCCGCCGAAGTTCTTCAGCAGCGCGGCGAGTCCGCCGTCGAAGCCCTGCCCGACGGCGGCGAAGCGCCACACGTCCTTGAGGTAGAAATCGCCGATCATCAGGGCGCGCTCGGTGCTGAACTCCGCGCCCGTGAACGAGTAGCGGACGACTTCCTCACCGCCGGCCACGATCCGGATGTAGCCCGGGCCGATCTGCGACATCTGCCCGGGGCCGTCGATGGAGGCGGCGAAGGACAGCTTGTGGATGTTCTGAGGGATCCGATCGAGAGTCACCCGGAAGGATTCGCTGTCGCCCGCCTGTGTGCCGAGCTGCTGAATGGACTCTTCGGGCGATTTCGGCTGGTTGTAGAAAACGAAGTAGCGATCGTCCGAGAGCTGCTCGTTCGCATCGAGGCCGAAGCAACTGATGTCGATGGCAAGCCCGGGCCCGGCGATCTGGACGCCCACGTACAGATCGGTGCCCGCTGTCAGATCGCTGATCTTGGCCTTGTGGCCGCGTTGGAATTCCCTGGCCATACGTCCGACCGTCCCCCATCCCGACTGTGAATGCGTGCCGCAGGCTAACGGCTGCCGCTCAGGCTAACGGCTTCCGCGGACATCGAGCCAAGTCGGTACCGACCCGGTACAGATCACGCTCTGTCACGCCGTGGTCATTCGTCCCGCGCTCCGGGGACCGCGGGAAGGCGCTCGGCCGCGACCACTCCCTCCAGGTAGCCGCGGGCCCGCTCGGTCTTCGGGTACGCCTCCAACAGTTGCCAGAAGCGCGGGCCGTGACCGGGCACGAGGAGGTGCGCCAGCTCGTGCAGCAGCACGTAGTCGACGACGTACTCGGGCATGCCCTGGAGGCGGTGGGAGAGGCGGATGCTGCCCTCGGCCGGGGTGCAGGAACCCCAGCGGGTGTTCTGATTGGTGACCCAGCGGACCGAGCGGGGGCGGGCACGGCCGTCGAAGTACTGCTCGGACAAACGCTCGGCACGCTCGGTGAGTTCCGTGTCGCCGAGGGTGCGTTTGCTCTCCTGGGCGGCGAGCTTGTCGAGCATGACGCCCACCCAGCGCCGCTCCTCCGCCTCCGACATCCGGGCAGGGATCAGGACGACCGTCCGGTCGCCCTCGCGGTACGCGGAAACGGTCCTGCGGCGGCGCGCGCTCCGGCGGACTTCGACGGCGCGCTGCGAGGGGTCGGCGGACACGCCAGCACGGTACCCGGTCGTCGTGGCGGAAGTCCCGCTCGTCCGCGCTTCGAACATGATCGATTCGCCGTCGATTTCAGAAACGATCCCTCACGCGTCTTTTTCCATCTCATATGCCTAATACCCCGTGCCTGTGGACAAACTCCCGCACCGATTCCCGGGGACGGGCAATGTTGCGGATGGAGGCGGAAGAACGCCTCGGGGGTTCGGGGAGAACGGGGTTCGCGGGCCGGGATTGCGCGGGCCGGGGGGACTCGGGGGCTCATCGGGGCTCGGGGAAACGGAATCGAGGGGACGACCATGTATCCGAAGGTGAAGCCGGCGCTGGCTAGGGCCTGGCGGGATCTGCAGACGGTGCAGTTCGGGGTGACGCCCGCCCATGCGGTGGTGCTCGGCCCGGTGGACACGGCCACCGGGGCGTTCATCGACCGGATCGACGGGACACGGGGAATCGAGTTGCTGCGCGCGGAGGGCGCGGGGATGGGGTTGCCGCAGGGCCGAGTGGACGAGCTGATCAGGCGGTTGGCGGGGGCCGGGCTCCTGGACGACGCCACCGTGGGCGGGCCCCGGGCCCAGGCGGTGCGCCGGCGGCCGGAGAGCCTGGAGCGGCTCGGGCCCGATCTCGCCTCCCTCTCGCTGGTGCACCGGGAGCCGGGTGGGGACTTGCGGGGGGTCGCCGCCCGGCGGGCGATACGCGTCCAGGTGCGCGGGGGCGGGCGGGTGGGCGCGGTGATCGCGGCCGTGCTCGCGGGGGGCGGGGTGGGCCGGGTCGAGGTCCTCGACGGGGGGCGGGTCCAGCCGGCCGACGTGGCGCCGGGCGGGCTGGGGCCCGAGAGCGTGGGCAGGTTGCGGGCGGAGGCCGCGGGGGCGGTCGTGCGGGAGGCCGCCCCGGGACGCGCGCCCCGGGCCGGGGAGGAAGAGGGGCCGGAGCCGGGGCTTTCCCTGGTGGTCGTCGCTCCCCGGGACGGGCTCCAGGCATGGGCCCCCGATCCGGAAACGGCCGCGGACTGGGTGGCCACGGGCACGCCGCACCTGTACGCGGGGGTGTTGGAGGGCACGGGGCTGGTCGGGCCGCTGGTGCTCCCCGGGGCCACGGCGTGCGCGGGCTGCATGGAGCGTGACCGGATCGACCGGGACCCGGCCTGGCCGAGGATGCTGGTGCAGTGGCGGTCGGCACACCGCCGTCGCGCCACGGCCGCCTGCGACCTGGGATTGGCGGCGGCGGTGGCGGGGTTGGCGGCGGGGCACGCGCTGTCCTTCCTCGACGGAGGACTGCCCGCCTCGACGGGAGCCCGGTGGGAGGCCGCGTTACCGGGCCTGAGCTGGGAACCTTCCGAGGTCCGCCCCCACGCGGAGTGCCCGTGCTCCGCCGCCGCCGTCCCGGACGTGACGCCGGTGGGGGCCGGCGCCGGCCGGGGCGGTGCGAGCGCACCGGGGAGGGGGCGGGGAGGATCGGGCTGAAGAGGCCGACGGGGGCCATGACAGGATGCGTTTTGTCTGTCTCAGGGGGCGCGCCCCTGAACCGCCGCGCGCGGCACGGCTGTCTGGGAACTGGAGGGGCGTATGTCTGATCTTCCCCGGAAGGCGGTCACCCGTACCGTCAAGCTGGCCGCGCTGCCACTTGGCTTCGCCGGTCGGGCCACCTGGGGGCTGGGAAAGCGGATCGGTGGCAAGTCGGCGGAGATCGTCGCGCGGGAGCTCCAGCAGCGCACCGCCGATCAGCTGTTCCGTACGCTCGGCGAGCTGAAGGGCGGGGCCATGAAGTTCGGTCAGGCCCTGTCCGTCTTCGAGTCGGCCCTGCCCGAGGAGGTCGCCGGTCCCTACCGGGCGGCCCTGACCAAGCTTCAGGAAGCGGCCCCGCCGTTGCCGGCGGCGCGGGTGCACCAGGTGCTCGCGGAACGACTCGGCGAGGACTGGCGCGACCTGTTCGAGGAGTTCGAGGACACGCCCGCGGCGGCCGCCTCGATCGGCCAGGTGCACCGGGCGGTGTGGCACGACGGCCGACGGGTCGCGGTGAAGGTGCAGTACCCGGGAGCCGGCGAGGCGTTGCTCTCGGACCTCAGGCAACTGAGCCGGTTCGCCGGGCTGCTGGGGCCGCTGATTCCGGGCATGGACATCAAGCCGCTGATCACCGAGCTGCGTGACCGGGTGGCCGAGGAGTTGGACTACGAGCTGGAGGCCGAGGCGCAACGGACGCACGCGGACGCGTTCGACGGCGACGAGGACGTGGTCGTGCCGGACGTCGTGCACCAGGGCGACGAGGTGCTGGTGACCGAGTGGATGGACGGGACACCGCTGTCGGAGGTGATAGCGGACGGCAGCCAGGAGGAGCGTGACCGCGCGGGGCAGTTGTTGGCCCGGTTCCTCTTCTCCGGGCCGGCGCGCACCGGGCTGCTGCACGCCGATCCGCATCCCGGGAACTTCCGGCTGATAGCGGGCGAGGACGGCCGGATGCGGTTGGGCGTACTGGACTTCGGGACGGTCGATCGCCTTCCGGGTGGCTGGCCCAAGCCCATCGGGCGGTCGCTGCGGCTGACGCTGGGCGGTGACGCCGAGGGGGTCTACGAGCACCTGTGCGCCGAGGGGTTCGTGAAGAAGTCCATCGAGCTCGACCCGGAGGCGGTGCTCGACTATCTGGAGCCCCTGCTCGAACCGGTCGAGGCGGAGGAGTTCACCTTCACCCGCCCGTGGCTGCGTGGCCAGGCGGCGCGGATCGCCGATCCCCGCTCCCCCGCGCACCAGTTGGGACGACAGATCAATCTGCCGCCGTCGTACCTGCTGATCCACCGGGTGACGCTGAGCACCATAGGCGTGCTGTGCCAGTTGGGCGCGACGGTGCGGCTCCGTGAGGAACTGGAGTCCTGGCTCCCGGGGTTCCTGCCCGAGGAGCGCGAAGTCGGCCGGGGCCACGAGAAGGACCACGAGAGGGACCAAGAGACGGATTCCGCGCGCGGGGAGTGATCCGCCCGGCGCGGTCGGCCGTGCTCGGCGGTGACGGGCGCGCCGGCGGTCAGGACCGGTGGGGCCGGCCGTGTCCGCGGATGCCGGGCCGGGGCCGGGGATGCCGGGCGTGTCCGCGGATGCCGGGCCGGGCACCGGGCCGGGCACCGGGCCGGGCACCGGACCGGGCACCGGGCCGGGGCCGGAGCTCCGGCGTCAGCCCGGGCTTCGGGCGGCCGGGGTCCCGGGCTTCGGGTGGCCGGGGTTCCGGGCCCTTGACGGTCGGGGGTTCGTCCGCGGCCCGGGCCCGGGGGGCGTCGGTCACCACCAGGAGGAGTCCAGGCGGCCTTCGATCGCTCGGAGGTTGGCGCGGGCGCAGTCGACGCAGAAGTACTGCCTGGTCCCGTTCTCCACGGAGCAGGTCCAGGTGGGCGGCGCGCCGTTCGGGGCGTCGGTACCGCACCGCGCGCAGACGACGGGCTGGGCCTCGGGTCCCGGCGGGGTGGGGCGGGGAGTCGGCTGGTCCACCCGCAGACGATATCCCCGCCGGGGGTGGACGCGCCCGCAACGCCCCGGGGGGACCGGTCCTTTCGGACCGGTCCCCCCGGGCGCTGCTCCTTGGGTGCTCAGTTCATGACGGCCATGGCGAGGGCCCGCCGGGCGCGCAGGGAAACGCGCTCGGCTCGGCGCTGCATGCGCCGGGCGGCGACCAGGCGCAGGGCGTGACGCTCGGCGTCCGCCTCACGCATGCGGTCGTCCATATGGGCACGAGCCATGGCTTCTGGGATGAGTTGCATTTCGCGGGTCCTGTTCTGACGCGAGGTGATCGCGCCTGCGGTGATGAAGTCTGCGGTGGCGGAGCCGTGCGGCTGCTCGCTCGTGATGGTGTGGGTGGACATGAGGGCCTGCTTCAAGGGGTCGCGCGTCAGGGGGCGGTCGATGGTGCCGATGGCGGTCATGCCGCGACAACCGGGTTCTTGCGCGGGCGGCCACGGGGCCGCTTCCGGGCGACGACGACGCCCTGGACGAAGAGCTCGCCTCCCCAGACACCCCAGGGCTCGCGGCGCTCCTTCGCACCGGCGAGGCAGGCCTCGACCAGCGGGCAGGTGCCGCAGAGCGACTTGGCGTACTCGACGTCGGCCGGGGACTCGGCGAAGAAGACCTCGGGGTCGAAGGTGCGGCAGGGAACGGGTACGCCGAGGTTCTCGATGGCGTCGTCGAGCGCGGTGAGCGCGGTGAGGGGAGTCAAGGTGGAGTCCTCCGGGACTGCGGGCGGGGAGATCGTCTGGGTCTGCGGTACGGACGGGGCGTGCGCTTCGAGTTGCACGGTGTTTTCTTCCTCGTCTTTGTTGACTAGTCGGTCCGGCCGGGGTCGGCCGGGGGTCGGCTGGTACCTGTTCTTGCCAGTCCCGAGGCCCCTTCGCTCCGCAGTCCCCGTTCGGGGACAAACAGAAGGGCCGCGGATCCCGGGTGGGGTTCCGCGGCCCTGAAGGCGCCGGCCTGATCATCGATCAGACTGGATCACTCCAGGGTTCGAGCCCACGGAAGGCCCACATCAGGTGGTGCTGCTGCTTCGTCTGCTTCGTCTTGACTCCGGCACCGGCCGCGGCTGCAAAGCCATAGGCGCCATGCGCCTGGGCTTCCGCAGCCATTACTGCCACCGGTGCCTGGGTCGGTCGCTCATTACGGACGCTCGGCCGCAGCATGGAGGCCGCGAGCAGGGCAGGGCTCTCCGACGAAATCGTGGAGACACCTGCGGCGAGAATCGGAAGGAGCGAGGAGACACCGAGCGGGCAGGAAGCGGCGACCGAGCGATCGGTCATTTTGATGGTCGTCATGAAGCTGGTCACTGGTCTCGCCTCCTCTCGGCGTCTCGGGGACCGGGCCCGGGGGCCTGTCCCATGTATTCGGATAAGTACAGCACGGATCCGGGGCTTCGAAGAAGCCACCGTTTCCGTTGCTAAGAACCTATGGGGATTCGCTGGGCATGTGCAAACTATTTTTCCGACGAGTTTCTACGCGTCGTCAGGATCTCCGCCGCCAGGCTCCCGGCCTGCGCAGATGGCCAGGACGTCGACTCCGTACCGCTCGAGCTTGCGGCCACCGACGCCGGAGATCATCGAGAGCTCTCCCGCCTCGGACGGCGCGGCCTCCGCGATCGCCATCAGTGTCTTGTCGGTGAAGACGCAGTACCCGGGCATGCCCTGCTGCTTCGATTGGATCGCGCGCCACTCGCGCAGCCGCTCGTACAGCCCCTCGTCCATGTCCGACGGGCAGTCCTCGCAGCGCATCAGTTTGAGCTCGCCGGCCTCGGTCAGGGTCTTGCCGCAGACCCGGCACAACACCGGTCCGCGAGGGCCGCGCTTGCGGGGCGCTCGCTCGACCGCGGCGGCGCTCCTGCTCCCCGGGACCGCGGAGCCCGGTCGCAGGCCGTTCAGGAAGCGGCTGGGGCGTCGGGAGGCCCTGCCGCCCGGAGCGCGGGAGAGCCCCCAGGACAGCGTCAGGTGCAGCCGCGCCCGGGTGACGCCGACATAGAGCAGTCGACGCTCCTCCTCGACCTGTTCGTCGGTCTTCGCGTAGGTGATCGGCATCATGCCGTCGGTGAGCCCCACGAGGAACACCGCGTCCCACTCCAGGCCCTTCGCGGCGTGCAGCGAGGCGAGGGTGACGCCCTGGACGGTGGGGGCGTGCTGGGCTGCCTTGCGTTCGTCCAGTTCCACCGTGAGGTCGGCCAGGCGGGCGTCCGGGCGGGAGCGCGCGAAGTCCTCGGCGAGGCGGACGAGCGCGGCCACGGATTCCCACTGGTCGCGCACCGCGCCGGATCCGGCGGGCGGCGCGGCCGTCCAGCCGGTGGAGCTGAGCACGGCCCGGACCTGGGACCCGAGCTCGACGACGTCGTCCAGCAGCGGATCGTTGCCGCCGGAGCGGGCGGCTCCGCGCAGGGCGAGGATCGCCTTCTGGACCTCGCCTCGCTCGAAGAAGCGCTCGGCTCCGCGCAGCTGGTAGGGCACTCCGGCGTCGGCGAGGGCCTGTTCGTAGACCTCGGACTGGGCGTTGATCCGGTAGAGCACGGCGATCTCGCCGGCGGGGACGCCCGCCGCGATGAGGTCCCGGATCCGCCCGGCGACGCCCTCGGCCTCGGCGGGCTCGTCCGGGTACTCGGCGTAGACCGGATCGGGGCCGGTCTCCCGCTGGGAGATCAGCTCCAGCCGGTGCTCGGCGGCGCGGCCCTTGGCCTGGTTCAGCAGGCCGTTGGCGAGGTGCACCACCTGGGGGGTGGAGCGGTAGTCGCGGACCAGCTTGACCAGGGTGGCCTGCGGGTACTTGGTGCGGAAGTTCAGCAGGTGGTCGGGGGTGGCGCCGGTGAAGGAGTAGATCGTCTGGCTGGCGTCGCCGACCACGCAGAGGTTGTCGCGCTCGCCGAGCCAGAGGTCGAGCAGTCGCTGCTGGAGCGGGCTGACGTCCTGGTACTCGTCGACCACGAAGTGCTGGTACTGGGCGCGGATCTGCTCCGCGATGTCGTACCGGTCCTGGAGGATGCCGACGGTGAGGAGCAGCACGTCCTCGAAGTCGATCATGTTCCGGTCGCGCTTGAGCTGTTCGTACGTGCCGTAGATCTGGGCGATCTCGGCCGTGTCCCGGGGGGCCTCGCGGCCCGCCTTCAGGACGGCCGCCGGATAGTCGGCGGGCACGGTCTGGGTGACCTTGGCCCACTCGATCTCGCCCGTGACGTCGCGCAGCTCGCCCCGGTCGAGACGGACGCGGCAGCGCGCGCCGGCCTCGGCCACGAACTGGATCTTGCGTTCCAGCAGTCGGGGGACGTCCCCGCCGACCGCTTTGGGCCAGAAGTACTGGAGCTGGCGCAGCGCGGCGCTGTGGAAGGTCCGGGCCTGGACCCCGCCCGCGCCGAGGGTCCGCAGCCGGCCCCGCATCTCGCCGGCGGCGCGGTTGGTGAAGGTGACGGCCAGCACGCTGGCGGGCATCAGTTGGCCGGACTGGACGCCGTAGGCGATGCGGTGGGTGATCGCGCGGGTCTTGCCCGTGCCGGCTCCCGCCAGTACGCACACCGGTCCGCGCAGGGTCGTCGCGACCTCGCGCTGCTCCGGGTCGAGACCCTGGAGCACCGCGTCGGCCGAGTCGGCGCCGGCCGGGAAGGATGAGGAGTGCGTTGCTGCTGTCACCCCGCCATGCTGCCAGGTCTCCAGGGGCGGACGGGAAACTTGTCCACAGGCGAACCGCCGCGGTCGTACTTGTACCGAGGGGGCCGCGCGGGAATGGCGGGGCGGTGTCGTGCGTTCGAGTACTCGGACCACCGAGACCCCACGAAGGAGACCGCAGCATGCAGGACACGGGCACCGTCACGATGTACAGCACGACCTGGTGCGGCTACTGCAGCCGGCTGAAGAAGCAGCTGGACCGCGAAGGCATCGCGTACGACGAGATCAACATCGAGCACGACCCCGCGTCCGCAGCGTTCGTGGAGAAGGCGAACGGCGGCAACCAGACGGTTCCCACCGTCCTCGTGAAGTCCGCCGCCGGCAGCGAGTCCGTCATGACGAACCCGAGCCTCGCGCAGGTCAAGCAGGCCCTCGCCGTCTGACCGTCGCGGCGCCGCCCGGCACACGCACCGCCGGAACACGGACGGACCGCGCCGGCCGGACCGACGTAGTGAACGTCACACACGTACAAGAGAGGCCCCCGCCGAGGCGGGGGCCTTCTGTCGTGAGGGAGGTCACGAGCGCGGCGCCCGTGACCCGGCTCACGCCGCGGGGCGCGGCAGCGGCTTCCCGTACCAGAGTTCGACCAGGCGGGCGGCGATGGAGACCCCGGCGGGCGGGAGCACCTCGCCGGCCTCGATCGCCTCGCGCAGGTCCTCGCGGGAGAACCAGCGGGCCTCCTGGATCTCCTCCCCGTCCACCGTGATCTCGGAGGTGACGGCGCGGGCGGTGAAGCCGAGCATGAGGCTGTAGGGGAACGGCCAGGGCTGGCTGGCGACGTAGTCGACCTCGCCGACCCGGATGCCGGCCTCCTCCCACACCTCGCGGATCACCGACTGTTCGATGGACTCGCCCGGCTCCACGAACCCGGCCAGCGTCGAGAAGCGGCCCTCGGGCCAGTGCACCTGCCGGCCCAGCAGCGCGCGGTCGTGCTCGTCGGTGACGAGCATGATCACGGCCGGGTCGGTGCGCGGGTAGTGCTCGGCGCCGCAGCCCGGGCAGCGGCGGATGTGGCCGGCCGCGGCGACCACCGTGCGCTCGCCGCAGCGGGAGCAGAAGCGGTGCATGCGCTGCCAGTTCTCCAGCGCCACCGCGTGCACCATCAGCCCGGCGTCGCGCGGGTTCAGCAGCAGGCCGGCCTCGCGGAGGCCGGCCGGGCGGGCCGACTGGTCCATGCGGCCCGGCAGGGAGTCCTTCTGGAGCGCGAAGTACCGTACGCCGTCCTCGTCCGAGCCCAGGAAGTAGCGGTGGGTCTCGGTGACCGGGGCCTCGAAGGCCGGGGTCATCACGATGCCGCTGCCGCCGTCGGGGGTGTCGTCGATCAGGACCTGGCCTCCGGAGACGACGAAGACGCGGGTCGTCGGGTGGCTCCAGGCGGCGGCGAGCCAGGCCTCGTCGAGGCGGTGGTGCGCGGCGCGGTCGATCCCGCTGGGCGCGGCGAGCGTGATCGGACGCTCGGGCTCGGTATGGGTGCTCACAGGTACTTCCAACTCCCCCGGTGGTGGGACAGGCAGGCTGGGTGGGACGGCGGGTGGGTGCGTCAGGCGGGCTTCCAGTGGGCGGCGAGGTCGCCCCACAGGTAGGCGGCGGTCTCGACGCCCTTGAGGAGCAGGTCGAGTTCGACCTTCTCGTTCGGCGAGTGCCAGCCGTCGGAGGGGACCGAGATGCCGAGGAAGAGGACGGGTGCGTCGAGCACGTCCTGGAGGTCGGCGGCCGGCCCGGAGCCGCCCTCGCGGGTGAAGCGGACCTTCTCGCCGAAGGCGCGACCCATGGCGCGTACGACGGATTGCAGCGCCGGGTGGTCGAGCGGGGTGAGGCAGGGCCGGGTGGGGGCGCCGAAGACGATGGTGTGCCGGATGCCGGCCGGGACGCGTTCGGCGACCCAGTCCTTGACGGCCGCCTCGACCTCGTACGGGTCCTGCCCGGAGACCAGCCGGAACGACAGCTTCAAGTGCGCGGAGGCCGGCACGATCGTCTTGCCGCCGGGGCCCTGGTAGCCGCCGCCGATGCCGTTGACCTCGGCGGTCGGGCGGGCCCAGACGCGCTCCAGGGTGGTGTGGCCCTTCTCCCCCGAGGCCGCGTGCGACTTGGCCGTGCGCAGCCACTCGGCCTCGTCGAAGGGCAGCTCGGCGATCAGCGCGCGCTCGGCGTCGGTGAGTTCGACGATGTTGTCGTAGAAGCCCGGGATGGTGACCCGCTCGTCGGCGTCGTGCAGGGCTGCCACGAGGCGGGCGGCGACGGTGGCCGGGTTGGGCACCGCGCCGCCGAAGGCTCCGGAGTGGATGTCCTGGTCGGGGCCGTGGAGGTCGATCTCGCAGTCCGCGACCCCGCGCATGCCGGTGCACACCGTGGGGGTGGTCTCGGACCACATGCCGGTGTCGGAGACGATCACGACGTCGGCGGCGAGGCGTTCGGCCTCGCGCTCGACGAGGGCGCGGAAGTGCGGGGAGCCGGACTCCTCCTCGCCCTCGACGAGGAGCTTGAGGTGGACGGCGGGGGCGTCGGCGCCGGTGGCCGCGAGGTGGGCCCGGACGCCGAGGGTGTGGAAGAGCACCTGACCCTTGTCGTCGGCGGCGCCGCGGCCGTACATCCGGCCGTCCTTGATCACCGGCTCGAACGGGTCGGTGTGCCACCCGTCGGCGCGGGCGGCCGGCTGCACGTCGTGGTGCCCGTAGACGAGGACGGTGGGGGCGGCCGGGTCGGCGGCGGGCCATTCGGCGAACACGGCCGGGGCGCCGGCGGTCTCCAGGATCTCGGTGACCGGGAAGCCGGTGGCCTTGAGCTGCGCGGCGAGCCATTCGGCGCTGCGTCGTACGTCACCCGCGTGCTCGGGCTGCGCCGAGACGGAGGGGATGCGCAGCCAGTCGGCGAGGTCGTCGAGGAAGGCCGCGCGGTGGGTGTCGATGTACGTGCGGACGACGCTGTCCGCCTGGGTGTCGCTCATGCCCACGAGCCTAGCCGTCCGTGTGATGGTCACTTTCCGCGTCCGTTTTGCCTTGGAGGATCCGCTCAATGCCGGCCCGGTCGGGGAGGGCGCGGGGGCGGATCACCCGACCGCTGCGGACGTGCAGGAAGGCGGCGTCGACCCGTTCGAGGGGGGTGCCGGTGGCCTCCGCCCAGGCCAGTCGGTAGACGGCGAGCTGGAGGGGGTCGGCCTCGGTGGTGCGGCCGGTCTTCCAGTCGACGATCTCGTAGTCGTACGGGCCCTCGTGGTGGCGGTACACGGCGTCGATCCGACCGCGGACGACCCGGCCGGCGAGGGTGAGCTGGACCGGGGCCTCCATGCGGTGGGGGGTCCGGTCGGCGTAGGCGCTGCGCTCGAAGGCGGCCTTGAGGGAGTCGAGGTCCGCCTCGTCGGCGATGTCCTGATCGGAACCGGGCAGCTCCCCGGCCGGGTCGAGTACGTCGAGGAGCGGGAGGGGCAGTTCGTCGAAGCGGGACTCGACCCAGGCGTGGAAGCGGGTGCCCTGCCGGGCGGCGGGCTGGGGCGGCTTGGGCATGGGGCGGGCCAGGTCCCGGACGAAGCCCTGCTCGTCGGAGGCGAGGCGGAGCAGGTCGGAGGCGGACAGGGCGGAGGGCAGCACGACGTCGCGCACGGCGGCGCGGGAGCGGCGGAGCTCTCCTTCGAGCGCGTCGAGGTCGCGGTCCCAGGAGGCGATGGCGCGGGCCTCCTCGGGCGTGAGGGGGGCTGCGCCGGCGTCCTGCGGTGCGGGTGCGCCGGGGCGGGGGGCGCGGGTGGTGGATTGGGCCGGGACCCGGGCGCCGGGCGCCGCCCAGGGGTCCTCGTACGGGTCCTCGTGCCCGGCCGGGGCCGGGGCCGGGGCGGCGGCGGGTCCGGGCAGGGCTTCGTCCGGGGCCCAGAGGTCCTCGTCGGGCGGGGGCGCGGGGGCCGGGGTCCGCCCGGTGTCCGGGGCGGGGACGCGGGCGCGGTGCGCGGCCGCGTCGGGGGCCGCGTCGGCCCGGGGCCACGCGTCCGCGTCCGACCACGGGTCGAGGTCCGGGTCCGGGTCGGGGTCCGGGTGGGGGTCCGTGTCCGGCCAGGGTTCCGTGTCGTGCTCGGGGTCCTCGCAGTCGGGTGGCCACAGGTAGGCCTCCGCGGCCGCCTCGGCCGGCCGAGGCGCCGCGAGGTGGGCTTCCACCAGGGCTGCCGCGCGGCGGCGCAGGCGCAGGGAGGACGGGTCCAAGGGCAGGGGCCAGGAGTGTTCCGGGTTCCCGGCGTCGGCCAGGGCCGGGTTCTCGGCGCCGGGCTCGGGCTCCGGCGCCCAGGCCTCGATCTCGCCGTGCCCGGCCTCGCAGTGGTTGCGGAGCGCGGAGAGGAACGCCGACGGGCCGCGCGGCTTCTTCTGGCTCGGACCCCACCAGTGCCCGGAGGCCAGGAGGAGGGAGCGGGGGCGGGTGAAGGTCACGTATCCGAGGCGGAGTTCCTCGACGGCCTTGTGTTCCTTCAGGGCGGCCTTGAAGGACTTGAGCCCCGCCGAGGTCCACGCCGGGTCTCCCGGCAGGGTGGGGGCGTCGCCGCGCAGCGCGTACGGCAGGACCTTGGCGTACGAGGTCCAGGCCTCCGGCGGCTTCTCCTTCGGGAAGGCTCCCGCACACAGGTCCGGGACGACCACGACGTCCCACTCCAGCCCCTTGGACTTGTGGGCGGTGAGCACCTTGACGGTGTTCTCCCCGCCGGGGAGCGCGTGGTCGAGGCCCTTCTCGTACTGGGCGGCGGTCCGCAGGAAGGCCAGGAAGGCGAGCAGCGAGGCCTGCCCGTCGAGGGCGGCGAAGCCGGCGGCCACGTCCATGAAGTTCGAGAGGGTCTCGCGCCGGCGCGCGGCGAGGGCGTGCGGGGAGGCGGAGAGCTCCACGTCGAGGCCGGTCGCGGCCAGCACCCGGTGCAGTACGTCCATCAGCGGGTCGGCGAGCGAGCGCCGCAGGTCGCGCAGCTCCCGGGCGAGATGTGCGAAACGGACGCGGGCGTCCGCGGAGAAGGGCAGGTCGTCGGCGGAGGAGGCGCCGGAACCGTCCAGGAAGGTCTCCAGCGCGTCGGCGAGCGAGACGACCTCCGCGGGGTCGACGCCCTCGACGGCCGCCGCGAGCCGCCCGTCCGGATCGTCCGCGCCCGCCGGGGTCCGTCCGATCAGTTGCCGTGCCCGCCGCCCGAGCAGGGCCAGGTCGCGGGCGCCGATCCGCCAACGGGGGCCGATCAGCAGCCGGACGAGGGCGGCGTTGGCCCCCGGGTCCTGGAGCACCTCGCAGACCGAGACCAGGTCGGCGACCTCCGGCAGGTGCAGCAGGCCGGACAGGCCGACCACCTCGACGGGCACGTCGCGGGCCACCAGGACCGCCTGGATCCGGGCGAAGTCCCCGGCCGAGCGGCACAGCACGGCGATCTCGCCGGGCTCGGTCCCCGTCCGCACCAGGTGGGCGACGGAGTCCCCGAGCCACTCCAGTTCCTCGGCGTGGGTGGGCAGCAGGGCGCACCGCACGGAGCCGTCCCGTTCGGCGCCGGGCGCCGCACGCAGCGCCTCGACGCCCTCGTGCATGGAGCGCAGCGGCGCGGCCAGCTCGTTGGCCAGGTCGAGCAGACGGCCGCCGCTGCGGCGGTTCTCGCTGAGCGAGAAGCGGGTGGCGGGGCGTCCGTCGGCGTGCGGGAAGTGCTCGGGGAAGTCGTCGAGGTTGGCCACGGAGGCGCCGCGCCAGCCGTAGATCGCCTGGCAGGGGTCGCCGACGGCGGTGACGGCGTGGCCGGCGCCGCCGCCGAACAGCCCGGACAGCAACAGCCGCTGGGCGACGGAGGTGTCCTGGTACTCGTCGAGCAGGACGACCTTGAACTCCTCGCGCAGCAGGGCGCCCACCTCGGGCCGGGTGGTGGCGAGCTGCGCGGAGAGCGCTATCTGGTCGCTGAAGTCGATCAGGTCGCGGGAGCGTTTGGCCACGCGGTAGCGGGCGACGAGCTCCAGCAGTTCCAGCCGGCCGCGGCCGGCCTCGGGGACCTTGCGCAGGTCGTCGTTGGTGAGCGGGGTGTCCGCGAGCACGTCGAGCAGTCCGGTGTCGTACGCGCGCAGTTCCTCGGGGCTCACCAGGTGCTCGGAGAGTTCCGCGTCGAGCGCGAGCAGGTCGCCGACCAGGTCGGGGATGGACTTGGTCAGCGACGGATACGGGCCGGGCGCCTCGCGCAGCACGCGCGCGGCGAGCTGGAAGCGGGTGGCGTCGGCGAGCAGTCGGGCACTGGGCTCCAGCCCGATGCGCAGCCCGTGGTCCTTGAGGAGTTGGCCCGCGAAGGCGTGGTACGTGGAGATGCGCGGCTCGCCTCCGGCCGCGTCGGGGTCGGCCGGGGAGGGGTCCGGGTCGCTGATGCCGGCCCGCGCGAGGGCCTTGCGCACGCGCTCCGCGAGCTCGCCGGCGGCCTTGTTGGTGAAGGTCAGGCCGAGGACCTCCTGGGGGGCGACGGCGCCCGTGCCGACCAGCCAGACGACGCGGGCCGCCATGACGGTGGTCTTGCCGGAGCCGGCGCCCGCGACGATGACCTGGGGGGCGGGCGGGGCGGTGACGCAGGCCATCTGTTCGGGCGTGAAGGGGACCCCGAGGAGCTCCTTGAGCTGCTCGGGATCGCTGATCACCGCCGGGACGGTCGGGCGCGCGGACACGTGAAAAGGCTAGCCGCCGGCACCGACACTCCCCACCGCGTCTCGACGGGCGGGCGCCACGCGGGCCTCATTCCACGGTCTGGCGGCCCTCGGGGAGGGCGGTGCACGAGCTGCGGAAGGAGCAGCGCTTGCAGTGCTCGCCGGCGGCGGGCGTGAACCGTTCGTCCAGCACCCGGCCGGCGGCGTTGGCCAGCAGGTCGCCCACCCACTCGCCTTCGAGGGGCTGCTGCGCCTGCACCTTGGGGACCGCGTCGCCGCCGTCCTTCTTGGGCGCGCCCTGGCGCAGCTGGACGAGTTCGGCGCCGCCGGGGTCGGGACGGACGCCGTCGAAGACCTCGTCGACGGCGCCCTCGCGCACGGCGAGCTGGTACACGGCGAGCTGGGGGTGGCGCGCGACCTCGTCCCGGGTGGGAGCGGCCTTGCCGGTCTTGAAGTCCACGACGTACGCGCGCCCCTGCGGGTCGGCCTCGACCCGGTCCATGGAGCCGCGGATCCGTACGGCGAACTCGCCCGCCTCCAGCGTGACGTCGAAGTCGTGCTCGGTGGCGACGGACTCCCGGCCGCCCCGGTCGGTGGTGTGCCAGCGCAGGAACCGTTCCAGGGCCGCGCGGGCGTTCTCCTTCTCCTGGCGGGACTTCCAGGGGGCGTCGAAGGCGAGGGCGTCCCAGACGGAGTCGAGGCGCTCCATCAGGACGGCGAGGTCGGCGGGCGTGCGGCCCGAGGCGACCTCGTCGGCGAGGACGTGGACGACGTTGCCGAATCCCTGGGCGGCGGTGGAGGGGGCGTCGGCCTTGACCTCGCGGCCCAGGAACCACTGGAGGGAGCAGGTGTTGGCGAGCTGGTCCAGCGCCGAGCCGGACAGGGCCACGGGGCGGTCCCGGTCGCGGAGCGGGACGGTGCTGCGGGTCGGTTCGTACAGTCCCCACCAGCGTTGCGGGTGGGCGGCGGGGACCAGGGGGCGGTCCTCGTCGTCGGTGAGCACGGCGAGGCGGGCGAGCCGGCGGGCCGCGGCGTCGCGCAGGGCCTCGGAGGCCTCGGGGTCGACGGTGGTGGCGCGCAGTTCGGCGACGAGCGCCGGGACGGCCAGGGGGCGTCGGGGGCGGCCGGTGACGTCCTTGGGGGTGACGCCGAGTTCGGTGAGGAGCCGGGAGGGCTGGTCCCCGTCCTCGGCCGGGGCCTTGACGGCGGTGACGACGAGGCGGTCGCGGGCGCGGGTGGCGGCGACGTAGAACAGCCGGCGTTCCTCGGCGAGGAGTGCGCCGGGGGTGAGGGGTTCGGCGAGGCCGTCGCGGCCGATCCGGTCGGCTTCCAGGAGGGAACCGCGCCGGCGCAGGTCGGGCCAGAGCCCCTCCTGGACTCCGGCGACGACGACGAGGCCCCATTCCAGGCCCTTCGACCGGTGGGCGGTCATCAGTCGCACGGCGTCGCGGCGGGTCGCGCGGATGGTGAGGGTGTCGGCGGCGATGTCCTCGGCTTCGAGCTGTTCGAGGAAGTTGAGGGCGCCGCGGCCGCCGGTGCGGTCCTCGGCGCGGGCGGCGGTGTCGAAGAGCGCGCAGACGGCGTCGAGGTCCCGGTCGGCGTTGCGTCCGCCGGCGCCGCCCCGGCGGGCGCCGCGTTCCAGGCGCTGCGGCCAGGGGGTGCCGTCCCACAGGGTCCACAGGGCCTCTTCGGCGGTGCCGCCGCCTTGGAGGAGTTCGCGCGTCTTGCGCAGGAGCAGGCCGAGGCGTTGCGCGCCGCGGGCGTGGGCGGGGTCGTGGGCGACGAGCCGCTCGGGTTCGGCGAGGGCGCGGGCCAGCAGGACGTCGGAGGGCGCGGGCACCTTGACGCCCGCGGCCCGTTCCTCGTCGCGCAGGGCCCGGCCGAGGCGGCGCAGGTCGGCGGCGTCCATCCCGCCGAGCGGGGAGCCGAGCAGGGCGATGGCGGCCTCGACCCCGACCCACCCGTGGTCGGCGGTGTCGGCCTCGTACCGGTCCTGGTCCTGGTCCGGGTCCTGGTCCTGGCTCTGGTCCTGGTCCGGGTTCTGGTTCGGGTCCTCATCCGGGCCTTGGTCCTGGTCCCCTGGCGGCGCGGAAGCCGGGTCGTCCTGGTCCGGGTCCCCTGGCAGCGCGGAAGTGGGGCCGTCCGGGTCCCGGTCCCCCGGCGGCGCAGCGGCCGGTTCGTCCGGGTCGGCGGCCGTCGCGGCCATCGGCGGGCGGGCGGCGGCCGTGGCGGTGATGCGCAGGGCCGTGAGCAGGGGGGCCACGGCGGGTTCGTGGCGCAGGGGGGTGTCCGTGCCGTCCGTCTCGGCGGGCACGCCCGCCGAGACCAGGGCCCGGCGCATCGCGGGGAGCGTACGGCCGCCCGCGCGAACCAGGACGGCCATGTCCTGCCACGGCACGCCGTCCTCCAGGTGGGCCCGGCGCAGGATGTCCGCGATGTTGTCCAGTTCCGCCCCGGCGGTGGGGTACGTGTACACCTCCACCCGGCCGCCCTCCCGCGTGGCGCGCAGGTCGCGGTGGGCCCGTACCGCCGCCGAGGGCAGCCGCGGGACGGGCATCCGGGTGGTGAGGAGGCGGGTCGCGGCGAGCAGCGCCGAGGAGGAGCGGCGGCCGACCGTGAGGGCCCGTACGCGCGCGCCGGGGAAGGAGGTCTCGAAGTCCAGGGTGTTGTTGATGTCGGCGCCGCGGAACGCGTAGATCGACTGGTCCGGGTCGCCGAAGGCGATCAGCGTGCCGCCCGGTCCGGACAGGGCGCGCAGCAGGCGCAGCTGGGAGGCGTCCGTGTCCTGGTATTCGTCCACGAGGATCACGTCGTGGGCCGAGGCCAGGGACGGGGTGCGTTCGGCCAGCAGGACGGCGCGGTGGAGCAGTTCCGCGTAGTCGAGGGTGCCCTGCATGTCGAGGACGTCGAGGTACTCGGAGAGGAACGCGGCGGCCGCCTTCCAGTCCGGGCGGCCGATGCGGCCGGCGAAGTCGGACAGGGCCTCGGGGCCCAGGCCCAGTTCGCGGGCGCGGGCCAGGACGGCGCGGACCTCGTCGGCGAACCCGCGCGTGGTCAGGGCGGCGCGCAGGTCGTCGGGCCAGCGGATGGAGCGGATCCGGCGCTGGCCCTCCAGCAGGGTGCGGACCATGACGTCCTGCTCGGGCCCGGACAGCAGGCGCAGCGGGTCGGCGAACAGGTCGGTGTCCTGGTGGGCGCGGACCAGGCCGTAGCAGAAGGAGTGGAAGGTGGTGGCCTGTGGAGCGCGCGCGCCGCCCAGGCGCAGGGCGGCCCGGTCGCGGAGTTCGACGGCGGCCTTGCGGCTGAAGGTGAGGATCAGGATGCGGGAGGGGTCCGTGCCGGCCTCGACCCGGGCGGCGGCCGCCTCGATCAGGGTGGTGGTCTTCCCGGTGCCCGGTCCGGCCAGGACCAGCAACGGTCCGGTGGTGTGGTCAACCACCGCCCGTTGCGCTGCGTCCAAGACAGGGGGAGCCACCCGTTCCGGCCCGGTGCGCACCAGGCGGTACGCGTCAGGAGTCCGCGTACGCCGCTCCGAGCGGTCGGAAGGAGAGGTGATCACGTGGTGTGCCGGTCCTGGTGGGTCTTGCGTCACTGCGGTTGCCGCGACGGCTGCGGTTGCGTCGGTGGTCTCGCCGACCGCGTTCCCGACCGTCGTGCCGGTCGTGGCATCGGTGGCGGCGGCGGCGAGGGCGGCGACGGCCGAAGGGGCCACGCTACGCCACCCGCGCCGGCTCCCGCAGTCTCCCCGGGCGGCTCCCGGCGTCGCCTCGGGGGGTCCTCGTGTCGTCCCCCGTACGAGCCTTCGACCCCCCGCCCCGGCTCCGCATGCAGGAAGCTGTCAGATGTGACCCTCGTCGCCTTCGGCCGGCTCTTCCCGCCCGTCCCAGCGTGCCCGGCGCATCGCCAGCCGGGGCTCGCCGCCGGCCGTGTCGCGCAGGGGGGTGCCCTCGGTGCGGTAGTGCTCCAGGGCCCGGTGCTCGCTGCCAGGCAGGGGGCGGCCGTCCGCGCGGACCACGCGCCACCAGGGCACGGCTCCCCCGTACAGGGCCATGACGCGCCCGACTTGGCGTGGTCCGCCCGCGCCGATCCACTCCGCGACGTCGCCGTACGTCATCACCCGGCCGGGCGGAATCCGCTCGGCGGCCTCCAGCACCCGCTCCGCGTACTCGGGAAGCTCTTCGCTCATTCGGGACATGGTGCCGCACGTCGCCGACACCGCGACGGAAGGTCTCCTTCCGCACCGGCGCGCACCCTGCTGCCCCGCACGGCAGCCCGTCCGTGCCACCATCTTGCGGGCGGTGACTGGTGATACGTGATCAAGAAGAGACGGATGTGACGGCGAAGGAGCAGGGTGTGAGCCCTCCGGACGGCGCGACCGCGGATGACGGCGCGCACCCAGACGCGCACCCGGACGCGCACCCCGACGCGCACCCGAACGCGCCCCGCGAGATGCCCGACGACAGGTCCGACGTGCCGAACGACAGGTTCGACGACCGGCCCGAGGACCGGCCTGACGACCGACCCGACGACCGGCCCGAGGACGTACCCGGGGGCGCACCCGACGTCGTACCCGGGGACGTGTCCGACGACGTACCCGGGAACGTGGCCGAGGGCCCGTCCCGCGACCGGCGGGACCAGGGCCCCCTCGACGAGCGCGGCCCGGACCGCGCCGGTCTCGGCCACGACGGCCTGGACCCGGACCACGGGCGGGTGGACGACTTCGACAGCCCGGAGCGACCGCACGGTCACGCCCCCACCGCCGCCGACCAGGTCGAGGTGGACGAACCGCTGCTCGCGGCCCGCGTGCACCGCCCGTCCGACCTGGTGCGCCTGTTGGTCGGCGTCCTCGGCATCGCCGTCGTCCTCGCCATCGCCGCCTTCGCCCACGGCACCACCGCGGGCCTCGAAGAGGACATCAGCAACGGGACCGGCCAGGCACCCGACCTGTTGATCAAGGTCGCGGGTCTGGTGTCGAGCATCGCCGTGCTCCTGGTGCCCGTCGCCTTCGCCATCGAGCGGCTCATCAAACGCGACGGCCTGCGCATCGCCGACGGCGTGCTCGCGGCCGTCCTCGCGCACGGGGTCACCCTCGCCACCGACCTGTGGGTCTCCCAGGCCGCCTCCACCACCATCCAGGACTCCCTGACCCTCCCGACGGGTACCGCCGGCGCGCTGACCGACCCGGTGCACGGCTACCTCGCGCCCGTCATCGCGTACATGACGGCCGTGGGCATGACGCGCCGGCCGCGCTGGCGGGTCGCCCTGTGGGTGGTGCTGCTGCTCGACGCGTTCGCCATGCTGGTCAGCGGGTACACCACCCCCCTCTCGATCATCCTGACCGTCCTCATCGGCTGGACCGTCGCGTACGGGACCCTGTACGCCGTCGGCTCCCCGAACGTCCGCCCCACCGGGCAGAACCTCCTCGCCGGTCTGCGCCGCGTCGGCTTCCAGCCGGTGAGCGCGATGCGCGCGGAGGCGCCGGACGGCCCGGAGGCCTCCGAGGTGAGCGACCGGGGCCGCCGGTACCACGTGACGTTGGAGAAGGGCCCGCCGCTGGACGTCACGGTCGTCGACCGCGAGCAGCAGGCGCAGGGCTTCTTCTACCGGGTCTGGCGCCGGCTCACGCTGCGCGGCATCACCACCCGGCGCAGCCTCCAGTCGCTGCGTCAGGCACTGGAGCAGGAGGCGCTCCTCGCGTACGCGGCCATCGCGGCCGGCGCGAACGCGCCCAAGCTGATCGCGACCTCCGAACTCGGTCCGGACGCCGTGATGCTCGTGTACGAGCACCTGGGCGGCCGCACCCTCGACTCGCTGGCCGACGGGGAGATCACCGACGAGCTGACGCGCAACGCGTGGGAGCAGGTGAAGGCCCTCCAGTCGCGGCGGATCGCGCACCGGCGGCTGACCGGTGACGCCCTCGTGGTGGATCGTTCCGGCAAGGTCATCCTCACCGACCTGCGCGGCGGCGAGATCGCGGCCGGTGACCTGGTGCTGCGCATGGACGTCGCCCAGTTGCTGACCACCCTCGGCCTGCGGGTCGGCGCGGAGCGGTCGGTGGCCTCGGCGGTGTCCGTGCTCGGTCCCGACGTGGTCGCGGACTGTCTGCCGCTGCTCCAGCCGATCGCGCTGAGCCGCTCCACCCGGGCGACGCTGCGCAAGCTGGCCCGGGAGCGGGCCGACCGGGAGCGGGAGGCCGTACTGGAGTCCTCGCGGGCCGCGAAGGCGGCGCGCGAGGCGAACGCCTCGGCTCCCGCCGAGGCCACGGCGGCCGACCGGAAGGCCGAGAAGCGGGCCCTGGACGACGCGCTCGACGAGGCCCGCGAGGAGGACCTGCTGAGCCAGATCCGCCGGCAGGTGCTGCTGCTGCGCCCCCAGGCGCCGGTGGAGCCGGCCCGCCTGGAGCGGATCAGGCCGCGCACGCTCGTGTCGTTCATCGCGGGTGCCTTCGGCGCGTACTTCCTGCTGACGCAGTTGGCCCACGTGGACTTCGGGACGATCATCGCGGAGGCCCAGTGGGGCTGGGTGGGGGCCGCGCTGGCCTTCTCCGCCCTGAGTTACCTCGCGGCGGCGATGAGCCTGTTGGGCTTCGTGCCGGAGCGGGTCTCCTTCCTGCGGACGGTGCTGGCGCAGGTCGCCGGGTCCTTCGTGAAGCTCGTCGCGCCGGCGGCGGTGGGCGGCGTCGCGCTGAACACCCGGTTCCTCCAACGGTCGGGCATCCGGCCGGGGCTCGCGGTCGCGAGCGTGGGCGCGTCCCAACTGTTCGGACTCGCGAGCCACGTCCTGCTGCTGCTGTCCTTCGGCTACCTGACCGGGACCGAGAAGACCACGGAGATGACCCCGTCCCGGACCGTCATCGCGGGTCTGCTGACGGTGGCGGTGCTGGTGCTGGTGGTGACGGCGGTCCCGTTCATGCGGAAGTTCGTGGCGACCCGGCTGCGGGCGCTGTTCGCGGGCGTGGTGCCGCGCATGCTGGACGTGCTCCAGCGGCCGAAGAAGCTGGTGACGGGCATCGGCGGCATGCTGCTGCTGACGGGCTGCTTCGTGATGTGTCTGGACGCGTCGATCCGGGCGTTCGGGGGCGGCCAGGCCATCAGCTACGCCAGCATCGCGGTCGTGTTCCTCGCGGGCAACGCGCTGGGGTCGGCGGCGCCGACCCCGGGCGGAATCGGGGCGGTGGAGACCACCCTGACGCTGGGTCTGATCGCGGCGGGGCTGGATCGCGAGATCGCCTTCTCGTCGGTGCTGCTGTTCCGGCTGATGACGTTCTGGCTGCCGGTGCTTCCGGGGTGGATCTCGTTCAACTTCCTGACCCGCAAGGAAGCGATCTAGCTCCGCGGGTTCCGGGGGGTCGGGGGTGGCCAGGGCTCAGCGGGCGAGCCGCGGCGTGAGCGGTACGGCCGCGGAGCGAGCCATCCCGACGGCTGCGACCCGCACCTGATCCGCGGGCCGTCCCGGAACTCCACCGCCCGCCGGGCCCGGTGAGCGAGGCCCCTCGCGGGCCCGGGTGACGCGCCGGGACCGGCGGATGCCCCCGGTACGGCGCGGGCCACCGCGAACGCGTCGTCCGCATCCGCGAGCCCGCCGACGAGCTGCCGGGCCGCCCTGTGCGGGGGGGCGGCGTACGAGGGCGCGGGCGCCGCCGCCCGCGCGGCAGCCGAGCACCGCCCGAGCGCCACCCGACCCAACGCCCGAGCCGCCCGGACACGATCACCCGACGCAACGCCCAAGCGGCCCGGACACGGCACCCGACCCCGAGCGGCGCGGACACGGTGCCTGAATGACGCCCCAGCGGCCCGGGCACGGCACCCGACCCGATACCCGAGCCGCCCGGGCACGGTCACCCGACCCAATACCCGAGCGGCGCGGATGCTGCGCCTGACCCACCGCCCGAGCCGCCCGGACACGGTCACCCGACCCGATACCCAACGCCGCCCCGACACGGTCACCCGACGCAACGCCCAAGCAACCCGGACACCCCACCCGACCCGACACCCAAGCGGCCCGGACACCCCACCCGGACGGCGTTCCAGGCGACCCGCGGGCGGCATCGGGCGGGCACCCACCCGGATGGGTCATCGCACGCGCGGGCCGGCCCGTTCACCCACAGGATGGGGTGCATGCCGAGAAACGCCCTGCGGGTCACCGCTGCCGCCGCCCTCGCCGCCGCGCTGGTCAGCACCAGTGCCTGTTCCGACGACGGGAGCAAGGACAAGAAGACGGAGGGCGGCAGCGCCTCGGGCGCGACGTCCCTGAAGTGGGGGGATTGCGATCCTCCCACCGCCGCCGAGGGCGGCGGGCAGGCTCCGGGCAAGGACTGGCAGTGCGCCACGCTCGATGTGCCCCTCGACTACGCCAAGCCTGAAGGAGAAACGATTCCTCTGGCGCTGATCCGGGCCAAGGCCCGCGATCAGGACAAGCGGATCGGCTCCCTCGTCTTCAACTTCGGCGGTCCCGGCGGATCGGGCATCACCACCCTCCCGGGCGCCGCCAAGGAGTACGACGGCCTGCGGCAGCGGTACGACCTGGTCAGCTTCGACCCCCGCGGCGTGGGCCGCAGCGCGCCCGTCCGCTGCGAGAACGACAAGCAGTTGGACGCCTACTACGCCTCCGACTCCAGCCCGACCACCCCGGCACAGGAGAAGGTCTTCGTCGACAACATCAAGCGGTACCAGCAGGCCTGCTCGACCAGGTCCGGCAAGCTGCTCCCCCACGTCGGCACCGAGAACGCCGCCCGCGACCTCGACCGCATCCGCCAGGCCCTCGGCGACGAGAAGCTGAACTACTTCGGCATCTCCTACGGCACCGAGCTGGGCGGGGTCTACGCCCACCTCTTCCCGAAGAACGTCGGCCGGGCCGTCTTCGACGCCGTGGTGGACCCGACCAAGACCTCCGAGGAAGGCTCGCTGGGCCAGGCGAAGGGCTTCCAACTGGCCCTCGACAACTGGGCCCAGGACTGCGTGGACCGCGGCGACGCCTGCCGGCTCCAGGGCAGCAGCGTCAAGGAGATCGAGGACAACATCGTCAAGCTCCAGAAGCAGCTGGCGGCCAAGCCCATCTCCGGCATCGGCGACCGCGAGCTCACCGAGTCCGCCGCGACGAACGGCATCGCCCAGTCCCTGTACTCGACGGAGCTGTGGCCGCTGCTTGAACAGGGCCTGGACGAGGCCGAGGGCGGGCAGGGCCAACTGCTGATGGCACTGTCCGACGCGCTCAACGGCCGGGACCAGCAGGGTCGGTACAGCAACATCGGCGCCGCGAACACGGCGATCAACTGCGCCGACTCCAAGGAGCGGTACACGCTCGCCCAGACCAAGGCCAAGCTCGGGGAGTTCCGCGCCGCCTCGCCCGTCTTCGGGGACTTCCTCGGCTGGGCCCTGATGAGCTGTACGGGCTGGCCGGTGGCCGGCGCCTGGGACACCCCGGACGTCTCCGCCCCGGGCGCCGCCCCGATCGTGGTGATCGGCAACACCGGTGACCCGGCCACCCCGTACGAGGGCGCGCGCAAGATGGTCGAGCGGCTCGGCCCGGGCGTCGGCGTGGAACTGACGTACAAGGGGCAGGGCCACGGCGCCTACAACAGCGGCGACCCGTGCGTGCAGAAGGCGGTGGACACCTACCTGCTGGAGGGGAAGGTGCCGGCCACCGGCACCGTCTGCACCCGGACCGAGTCCGCCACGCCGACGCCGCAGTCGCCGGTGGCCCCCGAAGGCACCTGAAGCCGGTACGGCCGACACGTCCGGCACGCCACAGGGCCCCCACCGCGAGCGCGGTGGGGGCCCTGTGGCGTGCCGGACGTGTCGGAGGAGGGGCCTAGTAGACCGGCTTCTCGGGCTCGATCTGGTGGACCCAGCCGATGACGCCGCCGCCGACGTGGACCGCGTCGGAGAAGCCCGCCGACTTCAGGACCGCGAGGACTTCCGCACTGCGGACACCCGTCTTGCAGTGCAGGACGATGCGCTTGTCCTGCGGCAGGTCCTGGAGGGCGGTACCCATCAGGAACTCGCCCTTGGGGATCAGCTTCGCGCCGGGGATCGAGACGATCTCGTACTCGTTGATCTCGCGGACGTCGATGATCTCGATGGGCTCGTCGTTGTCGATCCACTCCTTGAGCTGCTTGGGAGTGATCGTCGAACCCGCGGCGGCCTCCTGGGCCTCCTCCGACACGACGCCGCAGAAGGCCTCGTAGTCGATGAGTTCCTTGACCGTCGCGTTGGGGCCGCAGACCGCGCAGTCGGGGTCCTTGCGGACCTTGACCTGGCGGTACTGCATCTCCAGGGCGTCATAGATCATCAGGCGGCCGACCAGCGACTCGCCGACGCCCGTGAGGACCTTGATCGCCTCGGTGACCTGGATGGACCCGATCGACGCGCACAGCACGCCCAGCACGCCGCCCTCGGCGCAGCTCGGGACCATGCCCGGCGGGGGCGGCTCCGGGTACAGGCAGCGGTAGCACGGCCCGTGCTCGGACCAGAAGACCGAGGCCTGGCCGTCGAAGCGGTAGATCGAACCCCACACGTACGGCTTGTTCAGCAGCACGCAGGCGTCGTTGACCAGGTAACGGGTGGCGAAGTTGTCCGTGCCGTCGACGATGAGGTCGTACTGGCTGAAGATCTCCATCACGTTCTCGGCTTCGAGCCGCTCTTCGTGAAGGACCACGTTGACGTACGGGTTGATGCCCAGCACGCTGTCGCGGGCCGACTCGGCCTTGGACCGGCCGATGTCCGCCTGGCTGTGGATGATCTGGCGCTGGAGGTTCGACTCGTCGACCTCGTCGAACTCCACGATGCCCAGGGTGCCCACACCGGCCGCGGCCAGGTACATGAGCGCGGGAGAGCCGAGGCCGCCGGCGCCCACCGCGAGCACCTTGGCGTTCTTCAGGCGCTTCTGCCCGTCCATCCCGACGTCCGGGATGATCAGGTGGCGGGAGTACCGACGGACCTCGTCAACGGTGAGCTCGGCAGCCGGCTCAACCAGGGGTGGCAGCGACACGGGGACTCCAGGGTCATCCCCGCAGCCGCGGGGAGCATCAAAGGTTTGTTCTGTTCCGTAACACTGCCACGCCCCACTTCATTCCGAGACACTCGTCCCGATCCGCGAGACGATTTCGTCCCAGTAACCGGGCATCGAGGCCCAGGGGTCGTGCGCCGGTGTGCTGCGCCGATCCGTGAACCAGACCGTGCCGGCGCCCTGCCACCGGGCGATGCGCACGGCCTCGTCCAGGTGGGTGCGCGGAACCCCGTGCACCAGGTGGCAGAAGAGTTCCGGCGGGTACTCGGCCGTCCACTCCGCCACCTGCGACCAGCGGTAGTCGGCCCAGGTCCCGGCGAAGGTGACCAGCTGATCAGCGGCTTCGGCGTAGCCCGCGTACGGGTGCGTGCCGTGCCCGAGCACGACGCGCAGTCCGTCGCCGAGCCCGCGCAGGGTGTCCACGACCCGGCGGACGCCCTCCAGGTCCGCCTTGTCGCAGGGGGTGTCGGCGAGGTAGAAGCCGCCCACGCCGTACCAGTCCCGGAAGCGGTGGGCATCGGAGATCAGCTCCCCGAACGAGCGCGTCCCGTCTCGCATCGCGAGATGGCCGATGACGGTGCCGCCCGCGCCGCGGAGCTTCGCGGTGGCCTCCGTGCAGTGCGGGTCGGGGCGCCCGCCCGGGCCGTCCGAGACGTTGAGGACGGCCCAGTGCAGGGGGGTGCCGGGCCGGGTCAACTCGGCCCATTCCACCGGGGCGAGCAGCGGGTGCGCGTACCCGGGGATGCCCAGGCCCATCCGGCCGGCGCCGGTGGCCGCCGAGGTCGCCTCCGACGTGGTCAGATGCGGCACGCCGCCTCCATCCAGATGTCGGCGAGGGACTCCTCCAGGTTGATCCGGGGACGCCAGCCGAGCCGGTCGCGGGCCGTGCGCACGTCGGCCTGCTGCCAGGCGCCGCAGCCGTCCGGGTACGGGGCCTGGGGGGCCGACGCGGCCAGCTGCTCGGCCGTCGCCTCGGTGCGCGGGGAGCCGATGGCCGCGAGGCCCGGCGGCCGGCCCGGGTGGGCGTGCGGCTGTTGCGGCAGGTCGAGTTCGTGGAGGGCGCCGCCGTAGCCGGCGACGCGCGCGAGCACGCCGGCCGCCTCGCGCAGGCGGACCGCGCGACCGGTGCCGATGTTCACCACGCCCTGCGCGGCGGACAGCGAGGCCGCGTGGACGGCGCGCGCGACGTCCCGTACGTCCACGAAGTCCCGCTGTACCCCGAGTCCGCTGAGCTTGAGTTCGCCGTCGCCGGACTGCATGGCCCGCCGCATGGCCTCGGCGAGCCGGCCGAGCGGGGAGCCGGCGGGGGTGCCGGGTCCGACGGGCGAGAAGATCCGCAGCACGACGGCGTCCAGCCCGGAGCCGAGCACCAGCTCGGTCGCGGCCAGCTTGCTGACGCCGTACGGTCCGCCGGGTCTCGGGACGGCGTCCTCGGCCGTGGACGATCCGGGCTGGCTGGGCCCGTACTCGGCGGCGCAGCCGAGCTGGACGAGCCGGGCCCCGCAGCCGCTGCGGCGCAGCGACTCGCAGATGGTGGCGACGGCGACGGTGTTGTGCCGGGTGAGTTCCCGGGCCCCGCCGCGGGTGGCGCCCGCGCAGTTGATGACGACGCCCGGGTGGACGGCGTCGAGGAAGCGGGTGAGCGCTCCGGGGCTGCCGGTGGCGAGGTCGAAGCGGACGTCCGCGTCGTCTCCGCGGCCGAGCGCGGTGAGCTGGACGGCGGGGTCGGCGAGCAGTCGGTCCGCGACGTAGCGGCCGAGGTATCCGTTGGCTCCGATCAGCAGCACCCTCATCGCGCGGCCCCTTGGTTGTTCGGCTGGCCGGTCATCCTGTTTCTCCTTGGGTGGTGGGGTCGACATGGGGGTACGGCGCTTCGGCGTCGGCTCCGAAGGGCTCAGGGGCGCGCGTGTGCGGAGGCACGGGTCAGCGCGCGGAAGGCATGGACGAGGAGCGCCGCCGCGGCGGCGCACTGCACCGCCGGGACGGGGACGAGGGCGAGGGCGAGGGCCCCCGCCACGGGCACGCGGTGTGCGCCGTGCCCGAGCAGCAGCCGGGTGAGGAAGAGCAGCACCGCGAGCGGCACGGCGGCCGCCAGGGGGGTTCCGGCGAGCGCGGCCGCCCCCGTGGCGGCCACGAGGGAGCCGGCGACGGCCGCGGCCAGCAGGGGCCGGATCCCGGCGGCGAAGTCCTCCAGGGCCCGGCTCCCGGCGAGCCTGCGCCGGGCCCGTGCGGCGAAGCCGGCCCCGATCAGGTACCCGGGTGCGGCGGCGAGGGCGAGCGCGACGCCGAGGGCCGGGCCGTGCCGGTGGACGGCCCAGCCGACGGCGGCCGCCGCGATCAGGTGGATCAGGCCGGGGAACCGCCCCCCGGCGGTCCGCCCGGGCCACACCAGGACGGCGACGGCGGCCACCGCCGCGATGGGGCCGGCGTACGGGGCCCCGGCGGCGGTTGTCCCGAGCGCCAGGGCCCCGGGAAGCAGGGAGCAGCCGAAGCCGCGCAGCACGACCGGGGGGCCGGCGACGGCGTCGGGCGGGATGGGCCGGGCGTCCCCCCGCGGGGTCCGTGCGTACAGCTCCTCGGCGAGCGAGAAGACGTCCCGGTGGCGGAAGCGGGCGGCGGTGCGGTCGGTGATGCCGTGGGCCTCCAAGCCGGCGGCGATCTCCAGCGGGTCGACGGCGCGTTCGCACAGGGCGCGGTGCCGGTGCAGCAGCGCCTTCACGGGATCGCCGGCGGGTCTGCGCCGGGGGGCGACGGGGGTGACGTGCTCGACGCCGGTGCCGGTCATACCGCTGCCTCCGTGTTCGGAACGGGAGCCGACCCCGCGTTCGGCTCGACGGGTTCGGGACCGGTCGCGGGGCCCGCGACCGGTTCGGGTACCGACGCCCAGGTGGGTGTGGTCCAGTGCCCGGGCACGCGCGCCTCGGGCGGTCGGGCGAAGGGGACCTCCCCGTCGGGCCGTGCGGAGCCCCGGGCGAGCAGCCGCAGGTAGCTCTCCCGGAAGGCCTCGACGTTCTGTTCGACGGTGAACAGCTCCAGGGCGCGCGCCCGGGCGGCCGAGCCGAGCCGTTGTGCCCGCTCGGGGTCCCGCAGCAGCGACAGGCAGGCGTCGGCGAGCGCCCGCGGGTTGCGGGGCGGTACGACGAGACCCGTTCCGCCGATGACCTCGCAGACGGCGCCGACGTCGGTGGAGACGGTGGCCCGACCGCAGAACATCGCCTCGGCGAGGGTGACGGGGAAGCCCTCGATCACGGAGGACAGCACGACGACCCGGCCGGTCCCGTACGCCTCCGCCGGGGAGGGCGCGTCGGGTCCGCCGATCTCCTCGAAGGTGACGGGGTTCTCGCCGACCGCGTGGGCGTCGGCCGCCTCGTCGGGGAAGAGCTGCGCCGCGAGCGAGCGGCAGTCGGCGAGGTAGTCCGGGGACACGGCCGTGGCGAAGATCCGCAGCCGGGTGGCGGGCGCGACCTTGCGCACCTCCGCGAAGGCGTGCAGCAGGGCGATCAGGTCCTTGGCCGGCTCTATCCGGCCGACCCACACCAGCGTGTCCGGGTCCCCGCACCCCGGGTCCTCCCCGACGGTGGCGAATCGGTCCGCCTCCATTCCGGGGTAGACGGTGCGCATCCGCTCCCGGGCGGCCCCGCAGCGTTCCTGCCAGCGGCGGGCGTGGGCGTTGCCGGGGGTCAGGAGGTCGGCCCGGGCGTAGATCTCGGCGGCGAGCCGGGTGTGGAAGGCGGCCAGGAGGGCCCGTACGGCGGGGCGTTCCTCCTCGCGGTGGTCGAGGTAGTGGGCCCGGAGCCGGACCCCGTACTCGGTGACCAGCAGCGGCACCCCGAAGAAGCGTTTGGCCAGCAGTCCGGGGATCGCGGCCACCCCGCCGGCCGTCGCGTGGGCGACGTCGACCTGTCCGAGGTCCTCGTACCAGTCGAGGGACAACGGCCGCAGCGCGCGCTCCAGTTCGTCCACGAACTCCAGCAGGTCCCTCACCTGGGCGCCCTGTACGGTGCGGCTCGCACCCGGCGCCCGGCAGGCGGACTCCACCGCCCGCACCGCGGTCTCGGAGCGCAGGGCGGCGTACATCCCGCCCTGTTCCCGCGCCAGTTCGGCCAGCCCGTACAGGCCGGCCGCGAAGGGCTCGGCCTCGGCGGCGCAGACGCCCCGCACCAGGTCCTTGAAGCAGGCGGCGAACCGTCGCCTCTCACGCCGGGAGTGCGTCCGCCCGTCGTCGCCGGGGGCCCACAGCGGGGCGGTGCGCACCCGCGTGACCTGCCGCGGGAGGGGCACCTTGCCGTGCTCCTCCTGTTCGGCGCTGCGACTCAGCGCGTACAGCTCGAACTCGTGCTGCGGCAGCCCGCGCACGAGCCGGTCGCACCAGAGCCTGGCCTCTCCCGTCGCATACGGATAACCACCTTCCGTGAGCAGTCCGATCCGCACGAGTGGCACCCCCGATCTCCCGTCGCGAGCGGTCTCCGTCGGTCCGGGGACCCGCTGCGGAAGAACTCAAGCGGATATGCGGATGGCGCGACGGACGGTTGTCCGTCGCGCCACCGGAAGGGGTGAAGAGTCGTAACTTTCCCGTACGGTTCGCGTTCGAGCACGCTAAAAAGGGCCTGCGGCCCTTTCGCCGCAGGCCGCGAGCCGGCAGCGGGGGCGCGAGCGCCGCGACCCCGGCACGATCCGAAGGAGACGGCTCAGGCGTAGGCCTCCTGTCGCGAGGAGCGCCGGTCCCCGGCGCGCTCCGGGTCCAGCGCCGGGACGGCCGCGAGCAGCCGGCGGGTGTACGGGTCGCGCGGCCGGTCGTAGACCTCGTCGACGGGGCCCTCCTCGACGATCCGTCCGGCCCGCATCACGGCCACCCGGTCACTCACCTGCCGAACCACCGCCAGGTCGTGCGCGATGAAGACGAGCGCGATGCCGAGTTCCCGTTGGAGTTCCGCCAGCAGGGCGGTGACCTGGGCCTGGGTGGTGACGTCGAGGGCGGAGACGGGTTCGTCGCAGACGATCAGGCGGGGCCGGGGGGCCAGGGCGCGGGCGATGCCGACGCGCTGGCGTTGACCGCCGCTGAACTCGTGCGGGTAGCGGTCGTGGTGTGCGGCCTCCAACCCGACGCGCACCAGCAGTTCCGCGACCCGGGTCCGGATCGCGCCCTCGTCGCGCTCGCCGGCGGCGCGCAGCGGGTCCGCGATGGACTCGCCGATCGAGCGGCGCGGGTTGAGGGAGGACACGGGGTCCTGGAAGACCATCTGGACACCGTGCGGGATGCCGTCGCGCGGGGCGGCGCCGGCCGCCCCGCCCGTGTGCCGGACCTCTCCGGAGGTCGGTTCCAGGAGTCCGACGAGCATCCGGCCGAGGGTGCTCTTGCCGCTGCCGCTCTCCCCGACGACGCCCAGCGTCTCCCCGGCGCGCACGGCCAGCGAGACGCCGTCGACGGCGGTGACGGCGCGCCTGCCGCGGCCGAACTCCCTGCGCAGTGCGAAGGCCTCGACGACGGGGGCGGGCTCGTCGGGGGCGGGCCGCAGCCGCGAGGGGCGCGGCGCGTCCAGCCGGGGCACGGCGTCCAGGAGGTCGCGGGTGTACGGGTCGGCGGGCGCGGCCAGCACCCGGCCGACCGGCCCGCGTTCCACGGCCCGGCCGTCGCGCATGACCAGCAGTTCGTCCACGTTCTCGGCGGCGACGCCCACGTCGTGGGTGACGAGCAGCAGCCCCAGGCCCCGTTCCTCGCGCAGTCCGTGGAGCAGGTCGAGGATCTGCGCCTGGACGGTGACGTCGAGGGCGGTGGTCGGTTCGTCGGCGATCAGCAGCCTCGGTTCGCAGGCCAGGGCCATGGCGATGAGGGCGCGTTGGCGCATGCCGCCGCTGAACTCGTGCGGGCGGGCGCGGGAGCGGCGCACGGCGTCGGGGATGCCGACCCGGTCCAGCACCTCGATCGCCCGGGCCCGGGCCGCGCGCCGGGAGACGTCGGCGTGGACCCGGTACACCTCGGCGATCTGGTCGCCGATGGCGTAGTACGGGTCGAGGGAGCTCAGCGGGTCCTGGAAGACCATGGCGGCCGTGCCCCCGCGCAGGGCGCGCAGGTGGGTCGGGGAGGCGCCGGCGAGGTCGGTGCCGGCCACCCGGACGGTGCCGGTCAGCCGGGTTCCCGTTCCGTGGTGCAGGCCCAACAGGGCGGTCGCGACGGTGGACTTGCCGCTGCCGGACTCGCCGACGATGCCCAGGGCGCCGCCCGCGTCCAGGGTCAACGAGACCCCGTCCACGGCCCGTACCCACTCCCCCGGCGCGCCGACCGGGAAGTCGACCACGAGGTCGCGTACCTCCACCAGTGGTTCGCTCATGTCAGGGCCACCCTTCGGTCCGCGACGGCGTACAGCAGGTCGGCGACTGCGCCCGCGACCACGACGGCGGTGCCGATGGCCAGGGTGACGCCCACGACCACGGGCAGGTCCACCACGCGCACCCCGTCGATCAGGGTCTTGCCGAGTCCGGGGATCCCGAACAGCGACTCGGTCAGCACCGCGCCGCCGATCATCGTCCCGAAGTCCACGGCGCTGAGCGCGATCACCGGCGCGACCGCGCCGCGCAGGGCGTGCCGGGTGACGATCTTCCGTTCCCCGACGCCGTAGGCGCGGAAGGTGCGGATGTGGTCCTCGGCGAGCGTCTCCAGGGTGGCGCTGCGGGTCACCCGGGCGTACTTGGCGCTCTCGAAGAAGCCGAGGGTGACCCAGGGCAGCAGCAGGTTCCAGGCCCACTGCTCGGGGTCCTCGCCGAAGGGCACGTAGGTCGGGAAGGGCAGCCAGCGCAGGTGGGCGCAGACCACCATGAGCACCAGCAGTCCGAGGATGAAGACGGGCGTCCCGGTGCCGGCGAGGGTGAGGACGGTCAGTACCCGCTCGGTGATCCCGCCGCGCCGCAGCGCGGACAGCAGCCCGGTCCCGACGCCGATGACGAGCCAGATCACCAGCGCGCCGAGCGCCAGCGACACGGTGGCCGGGAGGCGGTCCAGCAGCAGTTCGGTGACCTGCCGGTCGTTCTGGTACGAGAACCCGAGGCAGGGCGCGTCGCAGTGCAGGATCAGCCCGGCGCCGCCGGAGTAGTCCCGGCCGGCCACCAGGCCCCGGAGGAAGCGCAGGTACTGCACGACCACGGAGTCGTTCAGCCCGAGCTGTGCGCGGACCTGGGCGATCTGCGTCGGGTCGCAGCGCTCCCCGCAGGCGAGGCGGGCGGGGTCGCCGGGTGCGACGTAGAAGAGGAGGTAGACGGCGAGGGACAGGGTGAGCAGCACGAGGAGCGCTCCGCCGGTCCGTTGGAGGACGAAGCGGGTCATGCCGTGCGCTCCTTTCGGCCGGCGCGGGTGCCGATCCGCAGCCGCGAGGCCTCGCGGGGGTCGAGGGCCGTGCGCACGGCGTCACCGAGGACGGTGAAGGCGAGGACGGTGACGAACAGCATCGCGGCGGGCAGCAGGACGTACGTCGGGTCGGCGCGGAACCAGGTCTGGGCGCCGGACAGCATCTGCCCCCAGGACGGGGTGGGCGGCTTCACGCCGACCCCGAGGAAGGACAGCGAGGCCTCGACCACCATGTTGGTCGGCACGTTGATCGCGGCGAGGGTGATCACGGGCGCGGCCAGCGAGGGCAGCAGCTCGCGGCGGGCGATCCGCAGGGTGCCGTTGCCGGAGAGTCGGGCGGCGGCGACGAAGTCCTGCTCGCGCAGGGCCAGGGTCTGGGCGCGCGTCAGCCGGGCGGTGCCGCCCCAGCCGAGCAGTCCGATGACGAGGATCAGCAGCAGGGGTCGGGGGAAGTCCGGCGGGACCACGGCGGTCAGCGCGACGCCGAGCACGAGCATGGGCAGGGCGATCATGACGTCGGTGGTCCGGCCGATCAGGGCGGCGACGACGCGGTTGCCGAGGGCGGCGGTCAGGCCGGCCGCGACGCCGACGGCGACCTGGACGACGGTCGCCCCGAGGGCGACGAGCAGCGAGATCCGGGCTCCGTGCAGGAGCCGGGTGAACAGGTCCCGGCCGGTGCCCGGTTCGACGCCGAGCCAGTGGTCGGCGGAGATGCCGCCGAGGGAACCGAGGGGGACTCCGCCGCGCGCCGAGTCGACGAGGTCGTCGTGGTAGGCGTTGGGGTCCTGGCCGACGAGTTGGGCGAGCAGGGGTGCGGCGAGGGCGAGCAGGACGAGGAGGGCCAGGACGGCGGCGGCCGCGACGGCCGAGGGCCGCTTGCGCAGCCGCCGCCAGACCTGCCGCGCGGCGCCCGCGCCCGGGGCGAGTGCCCCGGGCGCGGGCGCCGATCGGTCGGCGAGGAGCGTCACTTGACCGATACCTGCGAGATGTCGAGGACGCCGGTCCAGTCGCTGATGACGACGTTCTTGACGTCCTTGCCGACGAGCCGCTTGTAGACGGGGTGGAAGAGCGGCACGTCCAGGGCCTGCTCGCCGATCCTCCGGTCGAGGGCGCCCCAGCGCTTGCCGGCGGCCGTCAGGTCGGTCAGCTTGGCGATCTCGTCGATCTCGGTGTTCACGGCCGGGTCGTTCAGCTGCGCGTGGTTGTAGTTGGAGCCGTTGGTGACGATCTGCCGGCCGTCGAAGATCGGCGCGAGGAAGGGGGCGCCGGAGGGCCAGTCGGCGCCCCAGCGGGAAATGAAGAAGCCGGGGGTGCTCTCGGCGTCCCAGCGCTTCTCGTTGAAGGCGTTGTTCTCCAGGCCCTCCAGCTTGACGGTGATCCCGGCGGCGGCCAGCGCCTGCTGCACGGCGGTGGCCACCTCGGGGCTGGTCTGCCGGTTCTGCTGGGTGGAGTGGGTCAGCGTGATGTCGATCCCGCCGGGGAAGCCGGCCTCCTTGAGCAGTTCCCTGGCCTTGGCCGGGTCGCCGGTCTTGCCCGCGGGGAAGTGGTCGTACTTGGTGAAGCCGAAGGCCTGCTGCTCGGGGAGGAAAGTGGTCGCCGGCTCGGCGAGCGCGGAGCCGCCCGCCGCGTTGACGACGCTGGTGCGGTTGATCGCGTACGAGATGGCCTGGCGGACCTTCGGGTTGTCGAAGGGGGCCACCTTGGGGTTGAAGGCCAGGTAGTTGATGTAGCCGAAGTGGCCGGTGCCGACCCGGGCGGCGAGTTCCTCGTTGTCGCCGATCTGGGCGAGTTCGGCGGGCCCGAGGTTGGTGTCGGTGGTGACGGCGGCCGCGTCGGCGCCGGAGCTGGTGGTCAGGCGCTGGTTGATGACGGCGGCGTCGAGGCCGGAGCGGACGTCGATCCGGTCCGGGTAGGCCTTGCGCTCCTCGTCGCTCTTCTCGTCCCAGTGCGGGTTGCGGTCCAGGACGAGGTGTTCGCCGTCGTTGTCGTTCTTGACGACCTTGTACGGGCCGGAGGAGACGGGGTGCTGCTCGTACGCGGCCCCGGTGTCCTTGGCCTTGGGCACCGGCGCGAACTGGGTCTGGGTGGCGAGGAAGGGGAACTCCCCCTCGGGCTTGCGCAGCTTGAAGGTGATCGTCTTCGCGTCGGGCACGAGGATGGAGTCGAGGCCCTTGCCGCCGTCCTTGTACGGCCCCTGGTACGCCTCCCCGCCGACCAGCCAGTCCCGCAGGTAGGGGGCGCCGCCGGACAGCTCGGCGGCGAAGGACCGCTCGATGCCGTACTTGATGTCGGCGGTGGTGATCGGGGTGCCGTCCTCGTACTTCAGCCCGTCCTTGAGGGTGTACGTCCACTCGGTGGCGTCCGCGTTCGGCTTGCCGAGGTCGGTGGCCAGGTCGGGCACGACCTTGGCGCCGGCCGCGCCGTCCTCGCGGTTGCGGGTGGTGAGGGTTCGGAACACCAGTGAGGGAACGTTTCCGCCGCCGGAGGTGTAGAGCCGCGCCGGGTCGAAGTCGCTCTGCGGGTCGGCGTTGAGGACGGTGAGGGTGCCGCCCTTGGCGGGGGCGCTCCCGGTGGCGCCGGCCTTGTCGCCGGAACCGGCCCGGTCCGCCGCGTCCTTGGGCCCGCAGGCGGCGGCGCCCCCGGCCAGTACGAGGCTGACGGCGACCGCGGCCACGCGGCGCGATGTGTGGGACTGACGGAGCATGGGAGAAGGAACCTCTCGGCGTGAAGCGAAACGGGGAGGAACGCCACGCGAGGGGCAGCCGCCGAGATCTCACCGGTGGACGTCCCGGAAGCGGGAGGTCCCGGCGCGGGGGAACGCGCCGAACCGGGGTCATGTCGAAAGAAGTGGCCGCGCCTGCGGGCGGATGCACCCGGGCGCGGCGAAGAACGGTGAAGGGCGTCGCGCGCTCAGGCAGGCGTCAGCGACAGAAGATGTCGGCCACGCTGTGCGCGGCCACACCGAGGAGCGCCAGCTCTATGGCGGCGCTCGCGGCGGTGGTGTGGCGGTGCGACATGCGGAGAACAATTACCGACCATCGGACAGCTTGTCAACGTCGGAACTCAACTCCCGGGAAACACCCACGGGTTGGGCCTGCACCGGATGTTGTCGATGTCGAGCGACTTCGTCTGCTGCTGCATGATCGGCGCGAGCTCGCCCGGCGTCCCACAGTTCACGTGCCCGTGACCGAGCCGGTGTCCGACCTCGTGGTTGATGAGCATCTGCCGGTACGCGAACATCTGGTCCGCGCCGTAGGTGGGCGAGCCCTGCGCCCACCGGAAGGCGTTGATCATCACGCGCTCGGTGGAGGCGGAGTCGCAGGACACGTTGTCGACGGTGGTGTCCAGACCCGACTTCGCGCACCACACACCGGTGGTGCCCGGACTGGCCAGGGTGATCACGAAGTCCGACTCGCCGCCCGGCACCCGCTCGAAGGTCATCGCGCCGTCGTGGCCCCAGCTGCGCGGGTCGTTGAGGGTGCGGTGCACCGCCTCCGCGAAGAGCTGGGCGTCCAGCCCGAGCTTCTGCTCCACGTCCACCCGGTAGCGCACGACCTTGCCCTTGCCCGGCGCCTTGGCCACGCCCGGCACCGTGTCGAAGGTTCCCGGCCCGGCCAGCTTCGCGTCGATGGGCAGTTGCAGCGCCATCCTCTGGTCGTACGTCAGCTCCACGGGCGCCGGCGCCGGCGCGTCGGGCTTGAGGCGGTCGTCCGAGCGGGAGGCCGGCGACTGCCCGGGCACGGCGCGGCCCTGACTGTCCTCGGGGCCCGCCTGCACCTTCCTCTTGCCCGCCTCGCCCTCGGCGATCACCTGCGTGGCCACGACGACGGCCAGCACGGCGGTGACGGCCGCGGCGGCCACCCCCGTGTAGGTACGGATCTTCCTGCCGCGACCGGGGACCGGCCGCTCGGGGGTGTCGACGCCCGGCCGGGGGACGGCCTCGGGCGTCCGGGGCCCGGGGATCAGGCCCCGCGCACCGGTGGCGAGGCGGGCCTCGCCGGGATCGGCGGCGGCCGGCGACGCGGCGGCCGGTGTGAGGGTGACCCGCGGGATGCCGACGGCGGGGGTGCCGAAGGCCGGGGTGTCGCCCTCCCGCGTCGGCGCAGCGGTCCCCCGGGCCCGGGGGACCCCGGGCCGGTCCACGAACACGGAGCCGGTGTCGGTGAAGGCGCTCGCGCCCCACGCGCCGCCGGGCTCGCGCTGTTCGGGGTGCCCGGTGGGCCGCGCCCGCGCTTCCCGGGGTTCCTGCGGGACGGGGGGCGCGTAGCCCCGGTGCGTGACGGTGGGCTCGGGTACCCGACGGCCGGCCGGGCCGGCGCCGCCCTGCGGGTGCGGGACGTACGGCGGCGGTGTCCGGCGGGGCGCGGGCGCCTCGTACTCCCCGTAGGCCCTCGGCTCCCCGAAGACGCCGGGCTCCTGCGGGAGCGCGGGGTCCTCGAAGGGACCCGGGCCCCCGAAGACGCCGGGCGGATCGAACGCCTCGAAGGGCGTGGGCTCCGCGGGCGGCCCGGGCCGCTCCGGGGCGGAGTCCTTGCGACTATGTCGTCCCACGCGCCTCAGCCTCTGCCGTCTTCTTCGGTGTGTGTCGTGTCCCGCGTGTCCCGCGCCAACTCCCGGAAGGCGGCCGCGACCACCTCGGGATACTCCATCATCGCCACGTGTCCGGCCTCCGGCAGACAGACCAGCCGCGAGCCCCTGAAGGCGGCGGCGGCCTTGCGCGCCATTCGGTACGAGACCAACTGGTCCCGGCCACCGTAGACCAACAGGGTGGGCGCGAGCACGCGTTGGGCCTGACGCCACAGGCCGTGCTGCCCGCCGAGGGTGTAGGCGTCGACGATCCCGCGCGAGGAACGGGTCATCGCTTCCCAGAAGTACGGCAGGGCCATCCGGCGCGCCATCTCCTCGACGGCCGCCGCGAAACCCTCCGGTGTCACCCGAGTGGGGTCGCCGTAACAGAGGCCCGTCACCCCCCGGGTGCGCTGCTCGGCGGTCAACCCCCGGGTGAGGCGCAGCAACAGGGGCGCCATGCCCGGTACGGCCATCAGGGCGGTCGGCACCGCGGAGCGCTGCACGCGCAGTTCGGGCAGCGCGGGCGAGACGAGCGTGAGGCTGCGCACCAGGTCGGGGCGGGCGGCCGCGACCCGGGTGGAGACGGCCCCGCCGAGCGAGTTGCCGAACAGGTGCACCGGTCCGCGCCCGGCCGCGTCGAGGTGTCGGATGACACCGCGGGCGAAGCCGGTGATCGTGTAGTCCCGGTCGGCGGGCGGTGGGGACCAGCCGAAGCCGGGCAGGTCGACGGCCTCGCCGTCGACCTCGTCGGCCAGACACTCCATCAGCGCCGACCAGTTCTGCGAGGATCCGCCGAGTCCGTGCACGAACAGCGCGGGCGGCAGTCCCTCCCTGGTGGAGGGGCGGAACCGGACGTTCAGCTCCAGGCCGGGGAGCCGTTCCGTACGCAGACGCTCTCCCTGGGCCACCCGGACGTCCCCCACCTGGGAGGACGCCTCGGCGGTGGACCGCACACCCGGCAGCTCGGTCGAAGACATGGGGCAATGTTACGAGACGATCACGCTCGACCTCTTGTGTCGGCGGTCACAGGACCACCTGGCGTCGCGGTCGCGATACTCCTAGGCTCGTACTACGAACGAAGGCGAGGGGAGCGCGATGACTGTCGACCCAGCCGAACCGGACACCTTCCAAGAGCGGATCAGGGAGAACCTCGACCCGGAGACGCCCGAGGCGGATGCCGCGGAGCAGCACGTCGAACTCCAGCCCCTCGACGACGACCCGATCACGGAGGTCGACCTCGACGAGGCGACCGACGGGGACGCCGCCGAGCAGGCCCGCGTGGTCCCCCTCGACGAGGACGACTACCGCTGACCGCCGAACGGAAAGGCGCTGACCAGCGGGTCAGGGTGGTCCGTACCGCGAGAAAACTCGGCTTGAACCCACCAGATCCGGTTACCGAAAAGTACGATGGCGGCGCGGCGCAGAGCGCACTGTGTTCTTAGAGAAAGTGGGAGGCGGCGTGACAGCCATCGAGCAGACGGAGGCAGCGCGGCCCCGGGGCACGCGACTGCCGCGCCGAGCCCGGCGCAACCAGCTCCTGGGCGCGGCCCAGGAGGTCTTCGTCGCGCAGGGTTACCACGCCGCGGCGATGGACGACATCGCGGAACGCGCCGGGGTCAGCAAGCCGGTGCTCTACCAGCACTTCCCCGGCAAGCTCGACCTCTACCTGGCGCTGCTGGACCAGCACTGCGAGTCCCTGCTGTCGGCGGTCCGCACGGCGCTGGCCTCGACCACCGACAACAAGCTGCGCGTGGCCGCGACGATGGACGCGTACTTCGCGTACGTGCAGGACGAGGGCGGCGCCTTCCGCCTGGTCTTCGAGTCGGACCTGACGAACGAGCCCGCCGTGCGCGAGCGCGTCGACCGGGTGTCGCTCCAGTGCGCGGAGGCCATCTCGGAGGTCATCGCGGAGGACACCGGCCTGTCCAAGGACGAGTCGATGCTGCTGGCCGTGGGCCTGGGCGGCGTCTCGCAGGTCGTGGCCCGGTACTGGCTGTCGAGCGAGAGCCCGGTCGCCCGGGACACCGCGGTCGGCCTGCTGACCTCGCTCGCCTGGCGTGGCATCGCCGGCTTCCCGCTGCACGGCACGGAGGGCTGACCCGGCGCATCGGGGCGGTGCGGCTGTTCGCTGCCAGCGTGTCCGCCACGGGCCGATCGCGTCCCCTCTCCGGGCTAATGTGGAGCGGGTACGGCGCGGCTGATCGCGCGAACCGGATCGTCGGAGGGACAAAGCCGTGGAGGTCAAGATCGGCGTGCAGCACGCACCCCGGGAGATCGTGCTGGAGAGCGACCTGAGCGCGGAGGAGCTGGAGGGCGTCGTGGCCGCCGCCCTGTCCGGCACTGCGCCGCTGCTGAGCCTCACCGACATCAAGGGCCGCAAGGTCCTGGTGCCGTCCGACCGCCTGGCGTACGTGGACCTGGGCGAGCCGAGTGCGCGCAAGGTCGGCTTCGGAGCGCTCTGAGGCACGGAGAACTGAACCTCCCTCAAAGGAGGAAAACGGCCCGGCGGTTGATTTCGCCGGGCCGTTTCTCTTTGTTCCGCTTCGGGTAGGAGCGCAGTACTGCAACCCGAATACGCCCTGACGTACGGAAAGGGACCTCATGCTGCTGATGGAAGCGCTCGGCTCCGCTCTGTTGGGCCTCGCCCTGTCCGGGGCCGCCGTGCGCAGATTCGCGAAGCGGCTGCCGTCCCCGAGGGTGGTCCTGGTCAGCGGGGTCGTGGGAGCGCTGTTCGGCGCCTACCTCACGCACATGTCGCTGGGACCGGGCCACAACACCCTGGTGGCGACCCTGATCGGCGGGACCCTGGTGTCGGCGGTCGTGCTCTCGCTCCTGCTGCGGCCGGCCGCGGGGTCCGGTCGGACGCACCGACGCCCTCCGTTTTCGCTCCCGTCGCGGGGCTGAACCGGACCGCCGGCCGCCGCCCCCGCCCCTGCCCTGACACGCGTCGGCCCCGGCTCGGAGTGCTTCCGTGCCGGGGCCGTCGTACGCCCGCGTGGGACTCAGGCCGCGAGGCCGAGGGCCGCCATCCGCTTGGTGTGCGCCTTGGTGATCCGGGTGAACATCTCGCCCACGGCCGCCAGGTCGAATCCGGCCGCCATGCCGTCGACGCCGCCGACCAGCATGGTGGAGAGCGCGTCGCGCTCCGCGACCACGCGCTGGGCCTGCGAGAGCGCCTCGCCCATCAGCCGACGGGCCCACAGGGCGAGCCGGCCGCCGCAGCGGGGATCGGCCTCGATGGCGGCGCGCACCTTCTCGACGGCGAAGCCGCCGTGGCCCGTGTCGTCGAGCACGCCGACGACGAGGGCGCGGGTGTCGGTGTCGAGGTGGGTGGCGACCTCGCGGTAGAAGTCGCTGGCGATGGAGTCGCCGACGTACGCCTTGACCAGGCCTTCGAGCCAGTCGGACGGGGCGGTCTGGCGGTGGAAGTCGTCGACGCCCTTCGCGAAGGGCTCCATGGCCGCGGTGGGGTCGACGTCGATCGCCGCGAGCCGGTCGCGCAGCCGCTCGAAGTGGTGGAACTCGGCGGAGGCCATCTTCGCGAGCTCGGCCTTGTCGCCGAGGGTGGGCGCGAGCTTCGCGTCCTCGGCGAGGCGCTCGAAGGCGGCGAGCTCTCCGTACGCCAGCGCGCCGAGCAGGTCCTCGACGGCGGCCCGGTACTGCGGCGAGGCGGAGGCCGTCGCCCAGTCCTGGCCTGCGATTCCGAGCGCCTCGACGGGCACGCTGTCGTCGGCGGGAGATGCGTTTTCTACGGTCGACATGCTCCGCACAATAGCCCGCCCAAAGCCCGGTCAAGGCACCGCGCAAAGCCATCGACTCTCCGCTCAAACGCGACTACCAGGTGAATTCACCCGACACACCTGCGCGAATCCGGGGTACAGTGGTAATGCGCCTGCCGAATCTCGGCGGGCCGTCCGAATGAGGATGCCCGGTCGGTGGCCCGATCGGCTCCAACCCGACCGCCCTCGGTGCGGTGTGTGCGCTCATGCGTACCGCTTGCACGAGGGGCCCCCTCAGCGGCAGAAGCGCTTGAGCGAAGGCTAGTGGTCCCGCGCAGCTTTGTACGTACGTCGTAGTACTGCAAGCCCGGCACGGTACGACCCCCCTCGCCGCCTCGCGCCGCGTCTCACAGAAGAGGCAGCACCCTGACTACGTTCCGAGACCTCGGGATCTTTCCCGAGACGGCCGAGGCCCTTGAGGCCGTCGGCATCGTGTCCCCCTTCCCGATCCAGGAGATGACCCTTCCCGTCGCCCTCACCGGCACGGACGTCATCGGCCAGGCGAAGACCGGTACCGGCAAGACGCTCGGTTTCGGTCTGCCGCTGCTGGAGCGGGTCGTCGTCCCCGCGGACGTCGAGGCCGGCCGGGCGACGCCCGAGCAGCTCACCGACGCCCCGCAGGCCCTCGTGGTGGTTCCCACCCGCGAGCTGTGCACCCAGGTCACCAACGACCTCCTGACCGCGGGCAAGGTCCGCAACGTACGCGTCCTCGCCATATACGGCGGCCGCGCGTACGAGCCCCAGGTCGAGGCGCTCAAGAAGGGCGTCGACGTGATCGTCGGCACCCCGGGCCGCCTGCTTGACCTGGCCGGGCAGAAGAAGCTCGACCTCTCCCACGTCAAGGCCCTCGTCCTCGACGAGGCCGACGAGATGCTCGACCTGGGCTTCCTGCCCGACGTCGAGAGAATCATCAACTACCTGCCGCCGAAGCGTCAGACCATGCTGTTCTCGGCGACCATGCCGGGCGCGGTCATCGGACTGGCCCGCCGGTACATGACGCAGCCGACGCACATCCGCGCCACCTCCCCCGAGGGCGAGGGCGTGACCGTCGCCAACATCAAGCAGCACGTCTTCCGTGCGCACAACATGGACAAGCCGGAGCTGGTCTCCCGCATCCTCCAGGCCGAGGGCCGTGGCCTCGCCATGATCTTCTGCCGCACCAAGCGCACCGCGGCCGACATCGCCGAGCAGCTGGAGAAGCGCGGGTTCGCGTCCGGCGCCGTCCACGGCGACCTGGGCCAGGGTGCGCGCGAGCAGGCCCTGCGCGCGTTCCGCAACGGCAAGGTCGACGTGCTCGTCTGCACCGACGTCGCCGCGCGCGGCATCGACGTCGAGGGTGTGACGCACGTCATCAACTACCAGGCGCCGGAGGACGAGAAGACCTTCCTGCACCGTGTGGGCCGCACCGGCCGCGCGGGCAACAAGGGCATCGCCGTCACGCTGGTCGACTGGGACGACATCCCGCGCTGGCAGCTGATCAACAAGGCGCTGGAGCTGGACTTCCACGACCCGGTCGAGACGTACTCCACGTCCGCGCACCTGTTCGAGGAGATGAACATCCCGGCCGGGACCAAGGGCACCCTGCCGCGCGCCGAGCGCGTGCGGGCCGGCCTGAAGGCCGAGAACCTCGAAGACCTGGGCGAGACCGGCGGCCGCGGTGGCCGTGGCGGTCGCGGCGCTGCCGCCGCCGCCCCGGTGGCCGAGGAGCGTCCCGCCCGGACCCGTACGCCTCGTCAGCGTCGTCGGACCCGCGGTGGCAGCGAGCAGGCCGCCGAGGCCGTGGCCGTGGCCGCCGCGGTGAGCGCCGTGACCCCGGTCGCCGAGGCGCCCGAGGCACCGGCCGCCGAGGAGGCGCGCAGGCCGCGCCGTCGCCGGACCCGCGCGTCGGCTCCGGCCGCCGTGGTCGAGTCCGCCGCGGTGGTGGCCCCGGTCGCCGAGGCACCCGCCCCGGAGCCCGACTTCCAGATGGCCCCGCTCGTGGAGCCGCCGGTCAAGGTGCGCCGCAGCCGGCCGCGCAAGGTCGCGGCGGCCCCGGTCGCCGAGGCCGTCGCGATCGCCGCCCAGGCCGCGGCCGTCGAGGCTCCGGTGGTCGTGGCCACCGCGGTCGAGGACGCCCCGGTCAAGGTGCGCCGGACCCGCGCTCGCAAGGCGGCGGAGCCCGCTCCGGTCGCCGAGGCGGCCGCCGAGGCCGAGGAGGCGCCGGTCAAGCCGAAGCGCACGCGGACCCGCAAGGCCACCGCGGTCGCCGCGGACGCCCCGGAGGCCGTGGTCGACGCCGAGGAGGCGCCGGTCAAGCCGAAGCGCACGCGGACCCGCAAGGCCGTGGCGCAGACCCCGGAGGCCTGAGCCCCACGCCGTACGAGGACGGCCCCGACCCCCTGCGAGGGGGTCGGGGCCGTCCTCGTGTCCGGGCCTACGGGCCGGTAACCTCGGGCGCATGAGCAAGCCACCGCGCCTCACCCTGCCGCCCGCGGCCCGTGCGTACCGCCTGTCGACCGCGCGCGGCGCGTTCGCCGTGCACGAGGCGGGTGAGCCGCTGCGCGGCACCGCCCTGCTGGTTCCCGGGTACACGGGGAGCAAGGAGGACTTCATCGGACTGCTGGAGCCGTTGGCCGACGCCGGCTTCCGGGTGGTCGCGGTGGACGGGCGCGGTCAGCACGAGAGCCCCGGGCCCCGCGAGGAGTCCGCCTACGCGCTGGCGGAGCTGGCCGGGGACGTGCTGGCCCAGACGGCGGCCGTGTCCGGCGCCGACGGGGGCCCGGTCCACCTGGTGGGCCACTCGCTGGGCGGCCTGATCGCCCGCGCCGCCGTCCTGCGCGACCACTCCCCCTTCGCCTCCCTGACCCTGATGAGCAGTGGCCCGGCGGCGATCTCGCCGGCCCAGCAGGAGCGTACGAAGCTGCTGGTGGCGGCTCTGGAGTCGCTGCGCGGGGCGCCGCCCGTCGAGTGCATGTCGGTCGTGTGGGCGGCGATGCGGGCCCAGGACCCGGTGGACGCGCCGGTCGACGGCCCCGAGCTGACGGAGTTCCTGCGCAGGCGGTGGGTGGCGACCGAGCCGGAGCAGTTGATCGCCACCGGCCGGGTGCTGATCTCGGAGCCGGACCGGGTGGCCGAGCTGGCGGCGGTGCCGCTTCGCACGCTGGTGCTGTCGGGGGTCGTGGACGACGCCTGGCCGGTCCCGCTGATGGACGCCATGGCCGAGCGGCTGGGCGCGGATCGGGTGGTCGTGAAGGGCGCGGAGCACTCCCCCAACGCGGAGAATCCGCAGGTCACAGCGGGTGCGCTGGTGGACTTCTGGGACGCGGGACCACGTGGATAGTTAGCCAATGAAAAAATTTCCTTAGCGTAGGGAATGTTTGCGGCTTACACTTCGTTAACCCTGTGCAAGGAGAACACCGACGAAGGGAGAAGCCCGTGCGCTTCGAGATTCTGCGCCTGGACGACGTCGACGGAGCCGCCGTGGACAGCACCGTCGTGGACGCGGCCTCCGTCAACCGGATCGTGCAGCAGGCCGCGTCAGTCGGCCAGCGCATTCTGATCCGACCGGCCGAGACGGCGTCCTCCTGACACCTCTGACGCGCGCCGCGTGAGCGCCGCCGCGTTTGGACACCGATGCCCCGCACCGATCCGGTGCGGGGCATTCGCATGTGTGTCGCCGGGCGGCGCCGGCGATCAGGAGGAGTGCACGACCTGGAGGACGCCGTTGATGATCTGCTGGACCGCGATGGCGGAGAGCATCATGCCGGCGAGCCGCGTCACCAGGACGACGCCACCGTCCTTGATGACCCGGATGATCACCAGCGAGTAGCGCATGGTGATCCACAGGACGACGTGCATGGCGACGATCGCCGTCCAGACGGAGACCTGACCGCTGAGGCCGTCGGCCTTCTGCACGGCGAGGATGACCGAGACGATCGCGCCGGGCCCGGCCAGCAGCGGCATGCCGAGCGGGACGAGGGCGACGTTCACGTCCTTGGTCTGCTTCGGCTCGTCGGTCTTGCCGGTGAGCAGGTCGAGTGCGATGAGCAGGAGCAGCAGACCGCCGGCGATCATCAGCGCCGGGACGGACACGTGCAGGTAGTCCAGGATCTGCTGACCGCAGAGACCGAAGACGGCGATGACGCCGAAGGCCACGCAGACGGCCTGCCAGGCCATGCGGCGCTGGACCTTGGCGGGGCGCCCTGAGGTCAGGGCGAGGAAGATCGGCGTGATCCCCGGGGGGTCCATAATCACAAAAAGGGTGAGAAAAAGGGATCCGAAGACGGCGAAATCAAACACAGTGATGCCTTGCAGGAGAGAGGGGCGAAGCAAAGAGAGGGCGGGGCGGGCGAGGAGCCGGTCCTCGTTACGCGACCCGTCCGCCGGCGCCGGGCACGGGGAACGCCCCGGTGGAACGGCGCGTGATCTCGCCGTAGATCTCGGGGTCGGTGGTGTACTCGCCGAGGCGACAGGACTTGCGGGTGCCGTGGTAGTCGCTGGACCCGGTGGTCAGCAGGCCCAGGTCCGCGGCCAGTGCGCGCAGTCGGGCGCGGGTGTCCGTGTCGTGGTCCATGTGGTCCACCTCGATGCCGTCCAGCCCGGCGGCCGCCAGGGCCGCGATCGCGGCCTCGGGGACGACCTGCCCGCGCTTGACCGCGGCCGGGTGCGCGAAGACGGTGACCCCGCCGGCCGCCTTCACGAGGCGGACGGCGTCGAAGGGGTCGAGCTCGTGCTTGCGGGCGTGGGCACGGCCGCCGTCGGCGAGCCAGTCCGCGGTGAACGCGTCGGACACGGTCGCGACGACGCCCAGGTCCACCATGGCGGTGGCGATGTGCGGGCGGCCCACGGAGCCGTCGCCGGCGATGCGGGCGACCTGCTCCCAGGTGATGTCCACGCCGAGGTCCCGCAGCTTGCCGACCATGGCCTGCGCGCGGGGCGTGCGGTCGTCGCGGACCAGCTCCCGCTCACGGGCGAACCCGGGTTCCTCGGGATCGAAGAGGTACGCAAGCATGTGCATGCCGACGCCGTCGAGACGGCAGCTGAGTTCGGCCCCGGTGACGAGCGTGAGGCCGGCCGGCACGTGGGCGATGGCCTCGGCGTATCCCCCGACGGTGTCGTGGTCGGTCAGCGCGACCACGTCGAGCCCGGCGGCGGCCGCGTTGCGGACCAGTTCGGCGGGGGTGTCGGTGCCGTCGGATGCCGTGGAGTGGGCGTGCAGGTCGATGCGCACAGCCGTGCTCCATGGTTCTCGTACGGACGGGGGGACACTCCAGAATACCCAGCCCCGCGGGCCCCACGGCCCCACCGCACGGCGGGAGCGCTCAGGACGGGCCGAGGATCCGGGGGCTCAGGGCGCCACAGGGAAGGAGTTCGACCTCGGCGCCCGCGTCGCGCAGATCCGTCAGGACCAGCTCGTCGTACATCAGCAGCCCCGACTGTTCGGGCCAGACGACCGCCCACAGCCACAACCCCCGCGCCTCGCCGGCGAAGACGGCCCGGTCGTCCGGGGCGCCGGCGACGTGCCACAGGGGTGTGGGCCGGCCGGCGGCCACGACCTTGGCGTGCGGCGGGCCGGAGACGTCCATGTACGCGCCCGGGTCGGGGCCGTCGACCCCCGCGTACCGCGCGCCGAGTCCGACGCCCAGCTCCTCGGCGATCAGCAGCAGCTCGCCGATGCCGCCCAGGGGCCCGGGGCCCGAGCAGGCCACGGCGGTGGCCCGGCCCCCGCTGCGGTCGTCACCGGCGGCCGCGACCCCGGTGAACAGCCACCCGACCGGCAGCGGCCACGGCATCCAGACGGGCACCTGCGCCCGGTGGACGACCACGCCCAGGCCCTCGACGCTCGGGGGGATGACGGGCTGCAGGGGATGGACGGCGCCGTGTGCCGCGCACTGCCAGGAGTCGGCGAAAAGACCGGGTGCGCGGACCCGGCCACCGCACTTCGGGCAACTCGGTTCGCCCCTCATAGGAAGCACGCTCCTCCCCGCCCGGCGCCCCGTCAAGACGCGATCACCCGTCCGGATTCCATCCGTACCCGCAACCGGCGGCGCTCAGTCCAGTGCGACGGCGCTACGCAGAGGGTCCCGCAGATCCGTGCCGCGCGCGAGCCAGCGCTCCTGGAGCGCGGCGGCGCCGTGCACCCGCTTCCAGGCGGCCTCGTTCGCCGTCATGGGGAGCAGGGGGAGGAAGTGGACGGGGTCCATGGGCTCGTCCAGTTCCAGGTCGGACACCAGCCCGCCCGGCTCCGCGACCAGTACCGAGGTGAACGGCGCCCCCTCCCAGAGCGGCTCGCCCACGTCCAGCGAGGCTCCGGGAGCCACGATCAGGCCCTCGACGACGGGGGACGCGCCGAGCACGGCGAGCGGCCGGAGCAGCCGGTCGGTGGGCGCGAGGCCCCCTCGGACGGTCAGCACCAGCTCGGCGCGCGGACCGCGGACCGGGTCGGCGACCACGGCGGTGGGGTCGGTCATCGGGTGGGCGGACATGCCGAGGGTCGCGTACCGCAGGAGGTCGCCCTCGGCGAAGCGGAGTACCTCGATGCGATCGGTGCCCAGGAAGGTGACGGCGGCGCGGGCGTCGGGTTCACCGAACGCGGTCCGCAGCCGGGCCTCAACAAGAGCCAGAATTTCTGCCATGGAGCGAGCATAGAACTCGTATCCCCCGGGTAAAGGGCGGGTCTTGACCATCCGTCGGCTGATAGTGTTGACAGCTGGTTCGGCCCGCATGCAGAAGCATTGTTTCAAGGGCCGGACGACAGGACGTCCCCCACGGGGGACCGGCCGGAGGAGGTGGGGCTGCAATGGATCGAAGTCGATCGTGCAGTACCAATCGCTCTTCCACTTTCAGGCCGGGCGCCTCCCGCCCCCTGTGATCTTCCGATCAGTAGAAGAGCGACGGCAGAACTCAGTCCTCTCCGTCCTCCTCCTTCCGCCTGCCGGGGCCTGCCCGCCCGCTCGCAGTCGCGGAGGGTCTCCCACCCGTACGGTCCGCAGCCGTGCGCGCGAAGGAGCCTGCCATGTCGATGCTGCCCTACCTCCGTGCCGCCGTCCGCCCGGCCCTGCGCCGGTCCACCTCCGCGCAGCCCGGCTACGACACCACCCGTGACCCGTCCGCGAGCAGCGCGGTGGTCGACTGCGCCGTGTACCGCGACGGCCGGCGCGCCCCCGGACCCGGTTGCCTGACGCCCCGTGAGGCGATCCGTCGGGTCCGCGAGGGCGGCGGGTTCGTCTGGATCGGTCTGCACGAGCCGACCGAGTCCGAGTTCGCCGGGATCGCCGCCACCTTCGGACTGCACCCGCTCGCCGTGGAGGACGCGGTGCACGCGCACCAGCGGCCGAAGCTGGAGCGCTACGACGACACCCTCTTCACCGTCTTCAAGACGATCCACTACGTCGACCACGCCCAACTGACCTCGACCAGCGAGGTGGTGGAGACGGGCGAGGTGATGTGCTTCACCGGCCCCGACTTCGTCATCACCGTCCGACACGGCGGCCAGGGCTCCCTCAAGGGCCTGCGGCACCGCCTCCAGGACGACCCGGAACTGCTCGCCCGGGGGCCTTCGGCCGTGCTGCACTCCCTCGCCGACCACGTCGTCGACGGGTACATCGCGGTCGCGGCGGCCGTCCAGGACGACATCGACGAGGTGGAGAGCGAGGTCTTCGCCGCGCCCGCCAAGGGCGCCGCGCGCGGGGGCGACGCGGGCCGCATCTACCAGCTCAAGCGCGAGGTGCTGGAGTTCAAGCGGGCGGTCGCCCCGCTGCTGCGCCCCATGGAGCTGCTGAGCGAGCGCCCGATGCGGCTCGTGGACCCCGACATCCAGAAGTACTTCCGCGACGTCGCCGACCACCTGGCGCGGGTGCACGAGCAGGTCGTGGGCTTCGACGAGCTGCTGAACTCGATCCTCCAGGCCAATCTCGCGCAGGCGACCGTCGCCCAGAACGAGGACATGCGCAAGATCACCTCCTGGGCGGCGATCATCGCCGTGCCCACGATGATCTGCGGGGTGTACGGGATGAACTTCGCGCACATGCCCGAGCTCCAGTGGAAGTACGGCTACCCGATGGTGATGGTCACCATCGTCGGGACCTGCCTCACCATCCACCGGGCCCTCAGACGCCACGGCTGGCTGTAGGAGTTGTCCTGTCGATCGGGCCCGGATCCGACGAGCCCGGCCCGACCGACAGGACACCTCCCCGCGAACCGACCGCGGCCGGCTACGCTGTGCCCATGACTCTCAGCGCGCTCGATCTGGCCCTCGTCGAGGAGGCCGGCAAGAAGTCCGGACTGATCTGGGTCCGCGGCTCCGGGGCCGACCGTGCCCTGTGGCACGCCTGGGTGGACGGCGCCGCGCACGTACTGGGCGACGGGCCCGGGGAGCAGCCGTTCCCGGGGCTCGCGGACGGCTCGACGGCCGAGGTGACCGTGCGCAGCAAGGACAAGGGCGGCCGGCTGGTCGCGTGGACGGCGACCGTGCGCGAACTGCCGCCGCGCGGCGAGGAGTGGCAGGCGGCGGTGGCCGAGCTCAAGGGCAAGCGGTTGAACGCCCCCGACTCCGAGCTGATGACGGAGCGGTGGGCGCGGGAGTGCCGGCTGCTGCGGCTGGAGCCCGAGGCCGTACGGGACGCGCTGCCGGGCGGATCGCTGGCCGCGGCCCCGCTGCCCTCCCCGGCGACGACCCGTCGGGCCATCCCGGCGGGGCTGCCGAAGCTGCTGCTCAAGCGGCGCAGGGCCGCGCGCTGACCCCGGGGTCGCGACGGGTCAGCCGCCGGGGTTCGAGCCCTGGCCCGCGCTGCCGCTCGGGGTCGGCTTGACGCCGCCCTGGGACCTGGTCGTCGGCAACTGGGACCCGTAGTCCACCGTCTGGTCCTTCGCCGGGGGATCCAGCGGGAAGGTCCCGCCCCAGTCCGCGAGTTCCACCCGACCGGCGCCGCCCGCGCGCTCCATGAGCAGCGGGTAGGGGGTGCCGTCGAGGGACACCGAGAGGCGGCCGCCCTTGCCCCCGTCGGCCAGGAGCGGGACCACGCGGGTCTGCCCGACCTTGCTGTACGGGCTCTTGGTGAGCTTGCCGTCGAGGCCGAGCAGCCCGTCGAGCAGGACGCCCATGTCCGTGAAGCCGCGGAACTGCTTGTAGGCGGGGTCGCTCTCGGGCACCTTCACGAACTTGTCGCCGAGCTTGCCGGCGGAGTCGGACTCGCCCCAGAAGGCGGCGCTGGCCTTGAGGTAGAGCTGCTCCCCGACGCGCAGCAGCTGGAAGGTGTCCTCCTGGGACTTCACCTCGCCGGTGCCGCCGTCGGACTTCAGGCGCATGTCGAGGGTGAAGGACTTGCCGCCGCTGACCAGGGTGCCGGACAGGTGCACCGAGGAGGCCGCGGTCGCCGCCGTCCGCGCCTGCGCCTCGATCTTGTCGGCGGGGAGCTTGCCGACCCCGTTGGTCCCCTTGTCGGGATCCTCGCCGCTGCCGCCGGCGCAGCCCGTTGCGGAGACGGCGAGGCCCGCGCACAGGACGCCGGCGACGGCGGCCCGGCGCAGCCGTGCGACAGGGAGGTTGGCGGTCACGGGCGGGTGCCTCTCGGTGGTTCCTCTGGGGGCGACAGGCAGCGTACCCGCCCGTGACACGCGGCCCGCGCCCGCGTCCTGAGAGGGTGTACGGGCCCCGCGGAGCCGCCCGCGAACCGGCTCGGACAGCTGCGCGACCCCCCGCCGGACGGCCCCACCAGGACGCTTTCCGGCGGCACGGGCTAGCCTGAGGCACGGCACGACTCTTGATCGACGGTTGGTTCACCCTAGGAGGCGCTCGGATGGCTGCAGGCGCCCCGCGGATCTTCGTCTCGCATCTGTCGGGTGTGCCCGTCTTCGATCCCAACGGCGACCAGGTGGGCCGCGTCCGCGACATCGTCGCCATGCTGCGCGTCGGCGGACGCCCGCCGCGCCTGCTGGGCCTGGTGGTCGAGGTCGTCAGCCGGCGCCGGATCTTCCTGCCGATGACCCGGGTGACGGGTGTGGAGTCCGGACAGGTCATCACCACCGGCGTCATCAACATGCGGCGCTTCGAGCAGCGGCCCACCGAGCGGCTGGTGCTCGGCGAGCTGCTGGACCGCCGGGTGACGCTGGTCGCCAGCGGCGAGGAGGTCACCGTCCTGGACGTGGCCATCCAGCAGCTGCCGGCCCGCCGGGACTGGGAGATCGACCGGATCTTCGTGCGCAAGGGCAAGGCGGGCGCGCTGCGCCGGCGCGGCGAGACCCTCACGGTGGAGTGGTCCGCGGTGACCGGGTTCTCGCTGGAGGAGCACGGGCAGGGCGCCGAGAGCCTCGTGGCGACCTTCGAGCAGATGCGACCGGCCGACCTCGCGAACGTACTGCACCACCTGACGCCGAAGCGCCGCGCCGAGGTCGCCAGCGCCCTCGACGACGACCGGCTCGCGGACGTCATGGAGGAGCTGCCCGAGGACGACCAGGTGGAGATCCTCGGCAAGCTGAAGGAGGAGCGCGCGGCCGACGTCCTGGAGGCGATGGACCCGGACGACGCGGCCGACCTGCTCTCCGAGCTTCCGGAGGACGACCAGGAGCGGCTGCTGACGCTGATGCAGCCGGACGACGCGGCCGATGTGCGCCGCCTGCTGTCCTACGAGGAGAACACCGCCGGCGGTCTGATGACCACCGAGCCGATCGTGCTGCGGCCGGACGCCACGGTCGCGGACGCGCTGGCCCGGGTACGGCAGGCGGACCTGTCGCCGGCGCTGGCCGCGCAGGTGTACGTGTGCCGGCCGCCGGACGAGACGCCCACGGGCAAGTACCTGGGCACGGTGCACTTCCAGCGGCTGCTGCGGGACCCGCCGTTCACCCTGGTCAGCTCGATCGTGGACACGGACCTGCCGCCGCTGCGGCCGGACTCCTCGCTGCCCGCCGTGACCACGCACCTGGCCGCCTACAACATGGTCGCGGTGCCGGTGGTCGACGAGAGCGGGTCGCTGCTGGGCGCGGTGACCGTCGACGACGTGCTGGACCACCTGCTGCCGGACGACTGGCGGGAGACGGACTTCCATTCCGGGGAGGTCGTGAATGGCCACTGACAGGGGGCGCGGCGATCGGGGCCGCGGCACGGGCACCCCGCGCGGCGAGGCCGCGCGCAAGCAGCGCCGGGAGCGGCGCGACCATGCCCGCGAGGGCCTGTCGGACCGGCTGGAGGAGGCGGCGGAGCGACTGCGGGCCGAGCGACCGGAACGTTCCTCCGACCGGTCCAAGGGGAGCGCCCCGTCCGGGGCGAGCGCGCTGACGCGTTCGCGCGTCCGGCTGGACCAGCCGCGTGCGGCGCGCCGCCGACTGTTGCCCGAGTACGACCCGGAGGCCTTCGGACGGCTCTCGGAGAAGGTGGCGCGGTTCCTCGGCACGGGCCGGTTCATCGTCTGGATGACGATCGTCATCATCGCCTGGGTGCTGTGGAACATCTTCGCGCCCGTGCACCTGCGGTGGGACGAGTACCCGTTCATCTTCCTGACGCTGATGCTGTCGCTCCAGGCCTCGTACGCGGCCCCGCTGATCCTGCTCGCCCAGAACCGGCAGGACGACCGGGACCGGGTCAACCTGGAGCAGGACCGCAAGCAGAACGAGCGGTCCATCGCCGACACCGAGTACCTGACGCGGGAGATCGCCTCGCTGCGCATGGGGCTCGGCGAGGTCGCCACGCGCGACTGGATCAGGTCGGAGTTCCAGGATCTGATCAAGGAGATGGACGAGCGGCGGCTGTTGGCCCCCGAACGTGACGAAGGCGACCGCTGACGGGCTTACCGACGGCGTGCCGGCGAGCCGTACCATCGGGTCATGGCTACCGACACAAGCTCCGCCGACGCCGCCGTGCCCGAGCAGGACGCGATCCTGGACGCGCTGGCGACGGTGAACGACCCCGAGATCCACCGGCCGATCACCGAACTCGGCATGGTCAAATCGGTGGAGATCGGCGACGGCGGCGCGGTCGCCGTCACCGTCTACCTGACGGTGTCGGGCTGCCCCATGCGCGAGACCATCACCAAGAACGTCACCGAGGCCGTCGAGGGCGTCCCGGGTGTCACCTCCGTGGCCGTCACCCTCGACGTGATGAGCGACGAGCAGCGCAAGGACCTGGCGAACACCCTGCGCGGCGGCACCGCCGAGCGCGAGGTGCCCTTCGCCAAGCCGGGCTCGCTGACCCGTGTGTACGCGGTCGCGTCCGGCAAGGGCGGCGTCGGCAAGTCCTCGGTGACGGTGAACCTCGCCGCGGCGATGGCGGCGGACGGCCTGAAGGTCGGCGTGGTCGACGCGGACATCTACGGTCACAGCGTGCCGCGCATGCTCGGCGTGGAGGGGCGTCCCACCCAGGTCGAGAACATGATCATGCCGCCGTCCGCGCACGGCGTGAAGGTCATCTCCATCGGCATGTTCACCCCGGGCAACGCCCCGGTGGTCTGGCGCGGTCCGATGCTGCACCGCGCGCTCCAGCAGTTCCTGGCGGACGTGTTCTGGGGCGACCTGGACGTCCTGCTGCTCGACCTGCCGCCGGGCACCGGCGACATCGCGATCTCGGTGGCCCAGCTGGTGCCGAACGCCGAGATCCTCGTCGTGACCACCCCGCAGCAGGCCGCCGCCGAGGTGGCCGAGCGGGCAGGTTCGATCGCCGTGCAGACCCACCAGAAGATCGTCGGCGTCGTCGAGAACATGTCGGGCCTGCCGTGCCCGCACTGCGACGAGATGGTGGACGTCTTCGGCTCGGGCGGTGGGCAGAAGGTCGCCGACGGGCTGACGAAGACGGTCGGCGCCTCGGTGCCCGTGCTGGGCTCGATCCCGATCGACGTGCGGCTGCGCGAGGGCGGCGACGACGGCACGCCCGTCGTCCTGTCCGACCCCGACTCCCCCGCCGGCGCGGCCCTGCGCGCGATCGCGGGCAAGCTCGGCGGGCGGGCCCGCGGCCTCTCGGGCATGTCCCTGGGGATCACCCCGCGCAACAAGTTCTAGGGTTGCGGGAACGCGACGGGTCCGGGAACGGAACCGGGGGAGGGCGCCGCCGATCGGCGGCGCCCTCCCCCGTTGCGTCTGTTCCCGTCGTCGCGGCGCGGCCGCCCGGCGGCTACTGGTACGCGGCCAGGTCCTCGATCACCGAGAAGCCGAGCCCGTACGCGCTCATGCCCCGCCCGTACGCGCCCAGGTGCACCCCGCCCCGGGATCCGGCGAGCACCCAGCCGAACTCCGACTCGCGGTAGTGGAACGGCGTCGGCTCCCCGTCCACCGGCAGGGACAGCGTCGACCAGTCCTCGCCGTCGAGGTCGTCGGCGAGTTCCCAGGCCGCCTCGGTCTGCTGGTCGAGCCAGTCGTCGCGCAGGCTGTGGTCCATCTGCCCGGGCCAGCTGTAGGCCAGCAGGCCCGAGCCGGCCAGCCAGGCGGCCGAGGAGACCGAGGTGGCCTCCAGGACGCCGGTGCCGTCGGCGCTGCGGCGGAGCGGGTTGCTGGCGACCGTGATCACCACCGCGAAGCGTTCCTTCTCGCCGGTGGCGATCTCCCCGCGCACGGACGGCTCGTCCCCGTGGCCGGTGGACCCGTGCTCCACGGTCCCGTCGGCGGCGGTGCCGACCTGCATGAGCCAGCGGGGGCCGGTGAAGGCCCCGTCCAGGCCGTACCAGGGGAAGTCGGCCCGCAGGTACCCCTCCGCCGCCCGACGGGCCGCAGGGACGGGGGTGGCGCCCTCCTGGGCCGCCGCGGGGCTCTGTTGCGGGTCCTGCTGTACCTGCGGGTCGTCCGCGGGCACCTCTGCTGCGATCTCGGCAGGCTGCGTGCCTACCCGGCTACTGCTCGTCGTCTCCATCTGGGCGGCCTCTCGTTCCCTGGGGTCCGGAACGGCCCTCCCCCTCGACTGGCTGGGGGGACCCCCTCCCTCGGGCGTCCTGCGTCCGGACGGACAGATGGAGGATAGCCATCCGACTCCGGATAGCCGGGCAGGCGGCGGCCCTGGCGGCGTGTGCGTCGAGGCTCAGGTGGCGTCGGCGTCGAAGGGAGTGCGCTGCTCGGGGGAGGGTGCGGCGGGCTTCTTCAGCAGGTCGGGGCCGGTGCTCGCGGCGGGCGTGGCGGCCGGCTCGGACGCGGTCGCGGGCGCGGCGGGCTCCTTGCCGTTCACGGCGTCGGTGACGTCGTTGAGCTCCTTGCGGAGGTCGAAGCTGCTGCGGATGTCCTTGAGGTCCTCGTTCTCCGTCAGCTGCTTGCGGATGAACGCCTTGGGATTGAGGTCCTCGAACTCGAAGTCCTTGAACTCCGGCCCCAGTTCCGAGCGGATGTCCTGTTTGGCGCTGTCCGAGAACGACCGGATCTTGCGGATCACGCCGGTGACGTCCTGGATCATCTTCGGCAGTTTGTCCGGGCCGAAGACGAGAATGGCCAGCACGACGATCGTGACCAGCTCGAGTGCGCCTATGTCGTTGAACACCTTGCCGCTCCTCGGCTCTCTTCACTTCGGGCCAGGACAACGGTACCCGTCGATGCCTCGGGACCCCTACGCTCGTACCGCACGGATACCACTTTCGCCGCCGTCCGGCGCCGGGAGCGCGTCGGGCGCGCTCGCGGTGTCACGACCCGTCGGCCGAACCCAGCACCACGTCCAGCGTGCGCTCCCTGCCGTCGCGCAGCACGGTCAGGTTCAGGGAATCCCCCGGCCGGTGGGCCCGGATCTTGATGATCAGCTCGTCCCCGCCGTGCACGCGCTGCCCGTCCACCTTGGTGATCACGTCGCCCGCCCTGATCCCGGCCCGGGCTCCCGGCCCGTCCGCGACGACCGGCGGCTTGCCGTCCGCACCCTTGGCCCCGACACGGGCTCCGTCGCCCTTGTACTGCATGTCGAGGGTGACTCCGATGACCGGATGGGTGGCGTGCCCGGTGCTGATGAGTTCCTCCGCGACCCGCTTGCCCTGGTTCACGGGGATGGCGAAGCCGAGGCCGATGCTGCCGCTCTGGCGGTCCTCCTCGTCTGCGTCCCCGCCCTTGTCGGCGCCCCGGATGGCGCTGTTGATGCCGATGACGCGGGCGCGGGCGTCGAGAAGCGGGCCGCCGGAGTTGCCGGGGTTGATCGGCGCGTCGGTCTGGAGGGCGTCGACGTAGCTGATGTCGCTGCCGTCGCCCTTGTCGCCACCCGCGGTGATGGGGCGCCCGGTGGCGCTGATGATGCCCGCGGTGACGGTGTTGGACAGGTCGAAGGGGGCCCCGATGGCCACCACCGGGTCGCCGACCTTGACGTTCTCGGAGTTCCCGAGGGCCAGGGGCCGCAGTCCGCGCACCCCGTTGACCTTGACCACGGCCAGGTCGTAGCCGCCGTCCCGGCCGACGAGTTCGGCGGGGACGCTCTCCCCGGTACTGAAGGTGACCGTTATGTTCTTGGCGTCGGCGACGACGTGGTTGTTGGTGAGGATGTGGCCCTGCGGGTCGAGCACGAAGCCCGTGCCCGTGCCGCTGCCCCCGCCGCCGCTGACGTGGAGGGTGACCACACCGGGAAGCGCCGAGGCGGCGATCCCCGCGACGCTCTCGGGGGCCCGCCCCGCGGAGTCGACGGCGGCCTGCGGGAGTTCGAGGCGGGTGCTGCTCCGGCGCTCCGCGAGCACGCCCAGGAAACCGCCGACGCCCCCGGCGAGGAGGGCGACGCCCACCGCGAGGGCCACCACCTGCCACAACCGGAACCCGTGCGGCTCATGGCCCCGGTCCACCACGTGCAGCGGCCGGGCCGCCCACGGGTCGTACCGGGGCGCGGCCTCGGGCCCCGCGTCGAGTACGACCTCGCCATCGGTGTCGCCATCGGGATGGGCGGGGGCCGGGGCGTGGGCGTCGACCGCGGTCGCGGCGTCCGGGTCGGGCAGCGCCCCGGGCTCCGGTTCCGAGCGCTGCGGGGGCACCTGCGCCGGAAGCGCCTTCGCAGGGCCGTCGGGCCGGCTCCACCACTGTGGCGCCGGCGACGCATCGGTCTGCTGGCTGTCGGACATGCGCGCTCCCCGCGTACCTGTCGCACCGCCGGGCGGCGCATCTGCCGCCGATTCAACCAGGTCCGACCGTCAGGGGGAGCCCCGCCCCCGAACCCGCGACGCGAACGACGGGGCCCGGGGCGGCGGCCGTCACCGGGACAGGGAGACCGCCGGGCGGGCCGACACGGTGGGGCCGGGCGAGGTGAGCGTGGGCAGCCCGCCGGGGCTGGGCAGCCGGTCGCGGACCACGGCGTCGGTCAACGGCGCGTACGGTCCGGGCCTGGTGGCGGGCGCGTCTCCCCGGGCGTTCGGCTCGACGGCGTCCAGCGGCAGCGACCCGCCGAGCGCGATCGCGGCCAACGACACGGCTCCCGCGGCGACGAACGCGAAGCGACGTCTGGGGCGCCCCACCTCATGGATCCGGAAACCCTCGCGCGAGGGGGCCGGCGCGGCGTACCCGAAGGAGGACAACGGATCCGCGCCCGGCGGACCGGAGGGCGGCGGCGGGCCGTCGGGACTTCCACCCGGCAGACCTTGGAGGCGGGCCAGCAGTCCGGCGGACAGCGGCGGGGGCGCGCTCTCCACGAACATGCTCTTCAGCCGACGCTGCGCATCGGCTTCGACCTTGCACTTGGGACAGGTGGCCAGGTGGGCGAGCACCCGCTCGCGCACGTCGTGGCTCAACTCGCCGTCCACGAGGGCGGCGAGGCGGTCGCCCAGGTGCTGTTCGGCGGGGGACGGACGGGCTGCGGTCACTCGGCTCCGCCCTCTCTCCCGGCACTCGGCGCACCCACCGAGACCCCTGCCGGCGCGCGCTGCTCCGCACGGGCCTCGGGAGACCGGTGCTTGAGCGCCTTGCGCAGATGGGAACGGCCGCGGTGGATGCGGCTGCGCACGGTGCCGAGCTTCACGCCGAGCGTGGCGGCGATCTCCTCGTACGACAGGCCCTCGATGTCACACAGCACCACGGCCGCGCGGAACTCGGGGGCGAGGGTGTCCAGTGCCTGCTGCACGTCCGCGTCGAAGTGCGTGTCGTGCAGCACCTGCTGGGGGGACGGCTCACGGCTGGGCAGCCGCTCGGCCGCGTCGTCGCCGAGCGCGTCGAACCGGATCCGCTGCTTGCGGCGGACCATGTCCAGGAAGAGGTTCGTCGTGATGCGGTGCAGCCAGCCCTCGAACGTGCCGGGCGTGTACGTGGACAGCGAGCGGAAGACGCGGACGAAGACTTCCTGCGTCAGATCCTCGGCGTCGTGCTGGTTGCCCGTCAGGCGGTAGGCGAGACGGTAGACCCGCGCACTGTGCGTGCTGACGATCTCCTCCCACGAGGGAGGGGTCCACGCCTGCGAGCCCGCATCGGCGGCAAAGGTCGCGGTGGTTGCGGATGCGGCGGTGTGGAAGCGGTCAGCAATGTCGGTCACGGATTTCGGCTCGCCGGCCGACCAGAAGAGGCGTCTGAACACGCCCCCACGATCCACAGGCGCAGCCGCACCTCCCCTGTCGGCTCTGGTGGTGTCCAGTGGAGTCCCTACCATAGCCACCCCTCCCGTCAGCTCCGGATAAAGATTTTTGCACTAACTTTGCTCGGGTCTCGGGTCCTGCGACGCCCCCGGCCGGCGGCCCGTCCGCGGGCGTTGGCCGACCTCCGGCGTCCGCCGCGCGCACACCTCTTTCAACGCCCGGTCCCATCTGCGGGTTCCCGACGTCAACGGATACAGTCACCGTTGCGCCAACTATGGGGACAGGAGAGGGTCATTAGCGGCAACCGGCAGACGAGCTGGGCGTTCGCCGACGCGTTTGTCGCCGAGGACGACGCTCTGCGATGGGCCCGCGACCGGTCCAGGGAGGCGGGACTGCGTTCGGTCTCCCCCGGAACCGGGGCCGCGCTGCGTCTACTGGCCGCCACCGCGGACGCCAAGGCGGTCGCCGAGATCGGCACCGGCACCGGCGTCTCCGGCATCCACCTCCTCCACGGGATGCGCCCCGACGGGGTGCTGACCACCGTGGATCCCGAGGCCGACCGACAGGCGTTCGCCCGCCAGGCGTTCCGCGCCGCGGGCTTCGCCGGCAACCGGGCCCGCTTCATCCCGGGCCGCGCGCTGGACGTGCTGCCGCGACTCGCCGACGGCGGGTACGACCTGGTCTTCTGCGACGGGGACCCGTCCGAGTCCCTCGACTACCTCGCGGAATCGTTGCGGCTGCTGCGACCCGGCGGACTGGTGTGCTTCGAGGGGGTCTTCTCGGACGGCCGTACGGTCGACTCCGCGGCCCAGCCGGTGGAGGTGCTCCGGGTCCGCGAGCTGCTGCGCACCGTCCGCGAGAGCCCCGCGCTGGAGGCCGCGCTGCTGCCCGTGGGCGACGGCCTGCTGTGCGCGGTCCGGCGCTGAATGCCCCGCGCCCCGGCCGCCGCACGACCCGGAAGGACGCGCCCGCGGCGGACACGACCCGGGGCGGCCGCGGCCGCCCTTCGGGAACAACACTGCCCCGGCCGCGTGACGCGACCGGGGCAGTGCAGAGAATGCATGGTGAAAGTACTGCCGACCGGTTAGCCGACGACCTTCTTCAGGGCGTCACCCAGGGCGTCCGCTTCGTCGGGAGTCAGCTCGACGACGAGCCGACCGCCGCCCTCGAGCGGTACGCGCATGACGATGCCCCGCCCCTCCTTGGTGACCTCGAGCGGGCCGTCGCCCGTCCGCGGCTTCATGGCCGCCATGCTCGTTCCCCTTCCTGAAACCAGCTCATCGTCAGCCGACGGCCCCATTCAGGCGCCTAATACCCGGCATCGAACACATTGCTTCCCGGCCATTATCCCGCATGTCAGGACCCGATGACCAACATCGGTCGGGAACGCTTCTGCAACGCGCTTGACCAAAACCACTCATTTCGGGGACCCGCCTGCGATACTTCGCCGCTGCCTTGGCGACTGCCGTCGGCTTTATTGACGCACATCACATGCCCGGCCGCGTTCGGGTCCGCCATGCTGGCCCTTGCACCCGCCGATACCGGCCGGTAGCCAAGCCCGCGACGAAGGGGGACCCCCGCCATGGCCGACAGCGTGCTCTACGAAGTGACCGACGGACTCGCGACCATCACGATCAACCGGCCCGACGCGATGAACGCCATGAACACCGAGACCAAGGTCGCCCTGCGCGACGCGGTCGAGGAGGCCGGCGCGGACACGGCGGTGCGGGCGGTCCTGCTGACCGCGGCCGGCGACCGGGCCTTCTGCGTCGGTCAGGACCTCAAGGAGCACATCGGGAACCTGGCCGCCGACCGCGAGAGCGGCTCGTCGCTGACGATGAGCACGGTCGCGGAGCACTACAACCCCATCGTGCGGGCGCTGACGCAGATGCCGAAGCCGGTGGTCGCGGGCGTCAACGGCGTCGCGGCCGGGGCCGGCTTCGGGTTCGCGCTGGCGGCCGACTTCCGGGTGGTGGCCGACACCGCGTCGTTCAACACCTCGTTCGCGGGGGTCGCGCTGACCGCCGACTCGGGGGTCTCCTGGACCCTGCCGCGTCTGATCGGTGCCTCGCGCGCCGGTGACCTGCTGCTCTTCCCGCGGTCGGTGAAGGCGCGGGAGGCCTTCGAGCTGGGCATCGCGAACCGTCTGGTGCCGTCCGAGTCGCTGGCCGCCGAGGCCGAGTCGGTGGCCCGCACCCTCGCGGCGGGCCCCACGGTCGCCTACGCGGCCCTCAAGGAGTCCCTGGCGTACGGGGCCTCTCACGGCCTCCCGGAGGCCCTCGTGCGCGAGGACGAGCTGCAGACCCGCGCCGGGGCGTCCGAGGACCACGGGATCGCGGTGCGGGCGTTCCTGGCGAAGGAGAGCCCGAAGTACCTGGGCCGCTGATCGGCCGACCGGCGGTCGGCCGGTCGGGCGCGCACCGCGCCCCCGACCGCCGGCGCGTCGGCGGCCGGCGCGCCGGTCAGGATCCGTCGCGGGAGACGCAGCGGGCGAGGTGGTCGTTGACCAGACCGCAGGCCTGCATCAGGGCGTAGGCGGTGGTCGGGCCGACGAAGCGGATGCCGGCCTTCCTGAGGTCCTTGGCCAGGGCCGTGGACTCGTCGGTGATCGCCGGGACGTCGGCGACGGTCTTCGGCGCCCTGCCCGGCTTCTTCGGGGCGTGGGACCAGATCAGCTCGTCCAGCCGCCCCTCCTTCCAGCCCGCCAGGACCCGCGCGTTCGCCAGCGTGGCCTCGATCTTCAGCCGGTTGCGGATGATGCCCTCGTCGAGCAGCAACCGCGCCGCGTCGCTCTCGTCGAAGCGGGCCACCGCCGCGATCTCGAAGTTCGCGAACGCCTTCCGGAAGCCTTCCCGCCGCCGCAGGATCGTGATCCAGGACAGTCCGGACTGGAACGCCTCCAGGCAGAGCCGCTCGTACAGCGCGTCGTCCCCGTGGACCGGACGGCCCCATTCCGTGTCGTGGTAGGCGAGGTAGTCCTCCGTGGACACGGCCCACGGACAGCGGGGGCCGCCGTCGGGGCCGACGACCGCGGAGCCGGTCATCGGCCGTCCTTGTCGAGGTCCACCCGGCCCGCCGCGGCCGGGGGCGGGGCGTCCTCGGGCGCGGCCGCCGGCCGCGCCGTGAGTTCGGCGATCCGCGCGTCGCGCTCGGCGAGCTCGGCCGCCAGCCGGTCCAGTACGTCGTCGACCTCGGCCATCCGGTAGCCGCGCGGGGCGACGGGCAGGCGGAGGGCGTCGATGTCCGCCCGGCCGACCGGCCGGGCCTGGGGCAGCCCGTCGGCCACCCGGTCCGGCTCCGCCTCGGGCAGGACTGCCTCGGTACCCCCACCGACGACCGCGAGGGTGACCGCGGCGACGACCACGACCAGCGCGATCAGCAAGAACCAGAACACGATCAACTCCCTGAGAGGCTTCCGGGCACCAGGTTAAGGTCACAGACGAGGCGAGAGGGTCGCCGAAGGAGGAAAGAGCGGGATGCTGCGACTGGGCGGGCGCGAGTTCGACACCGACGAGCCGGTGATCATGGCCATCGTGAACCGGACTCCGGACTCCTTCTACGACCAGGGCGCGACGTTCCGCGACGAGCCCGCGTTGGACCGGGTCGAGCAGGCGGTCGCCGAGGGCGCCGCGATCATCGACATCGGCGGGGTCAAGGCCGGCCCGGGCGAGCACGTGGACGCGGTCGAGGAGGCCCGCCGCACGGTCGGCTTCGTGTCCGAGGTGCGGCGGCGCCACCCGGACGTGGTGATCAGCGTGGACACCTGGCGGCACGAGGTCGGCGAGGCCGTGTGCGAGGCCGGCGCCGATCTGCTGAACGACGCGTGGGGCGGGGTGGACCCCCGGCTGGCGGAGGTCGCCGCCCGGTACGACGTCGGCATCGTCTGCACCCACGCGGGCGGGGTCGAGCCGCGCACCCGGCCGCACCGGACCTCGTACGAGGACGTGATGGCGGACATCCTGCGCGTCACCGTGGGCCTGGCCGAGCGGGCGGCCGCGCTGGGGGTCCGGCGGGACGCGATCATGATCGACCCGGGTCACGACTTCGGGAAGAACACCCGCCACTCGCTGGAGGCCACCCGGCGCCTGTCGGAGATGACCGACACCGGCTGGCCGGTCCTGGTCTCCCTGTCCAACAAGGACTTCGTCGGCGAGACCCTCGACAAGCCCGTCAAGGAGCGCCTGCTCGGCACCCTGGCCACGACGGCCGTGTCGGCCTGGCTGGGCGCGCAGGTCTACCGGGTCCACGAGGTCGCGGAGACGCGGCAGGTCCTGGACATGGTGCGCTCGATCCAGGGGCTGCGGCCCCCGGCGGTCGCCCGCCGGGGACTCGCGTAGCGTCGTCGGACCTACTTGCCGACTTCCTTGGTCACCAGCGCGATCGCCTCGTCCACGTCGTCGGTGACGTGGAAGAGGTACAGGTCGCGCTCCGACGCCTTGCCCTGCGCGATCACCGTGTTCTTCAGCCAGTCGATCAGCCCGCTCCAGTACTCCGTGCCGAACAGCACGATCGGGAAGCGGGTGATCTTCTGCGTCTGGACCAGGGTCAGCGCCTCGAACATCTCGTCCAGCGTGCCGAGTCCGCCCGGCAGGACCACGAAGCCCTGGCTGTACTTCACGAACATCGTCTTGCGGACGAAGAAGTAACGGAAGTTCAGACCCAGGTCGACGTGCTGGTTCAGGCCCTGTTCGAAGGGCAGCTCGATGCCCAGGCCGACCGAGATGCCGTTGGCCTCGCGCGCGCCCTTGTTGGCCGCCTCCATGGCGCCCGGGCCGCCGCCCGTGATGACGGCGAAACCGGCGTCGACGAGCGCGTGCCCGATCCGTACGCCCGCCTCGTACTCCGGCGAGTCCACCGGAGTACGGGCCGATCCGAACACGCTGATCGCCGGCGGCAACTCCGCCAGCGTGCCGAAGCCCTCGATGAACTCCGACTGGATGCGCAGGACCCGCCAGGGATCGGTGTGCACCCATTCGGAGGGTCCGGCCGAGTCCAGCAGCCGCTGGTCCGTCGTACTGCCCGCCTGGACCTGGCTCCGCCTGCGCAGCACCGGACCGAGCTGCTGCTCCTCGGGCCGACGACGAGCGTTCCCGCCGAGATTGCCGGGGTTGCCCATGATGTGCTCCCTCCTGCTGATCGTTGGATCAGGTTAGGCGCACAAAGGTGACGAGAAGCGGAATTCAGGAGGTCAGCCAGGCGCGGAGTCGTTCCTCGCAGTGCAGGATCGCCTTCGTCGCCACCCGCTCGTCGACCTTGTGGGCCAGCAGCGCGTCGCCCGGCCCGTAGTTGACCGCGGGGACGCCGAGGGCGCTGAAGCGGGAGACGTCCGTCCAGCCGAACTTCGGCATGGCGTGGCCTCCGACCGCCTCCATGAAGGCCGCGGCGGCCGGGTGGGAGAGGCCGGGCAGCGCGCCGGGCGAGGAGTCGTCGACCACGAACTCGGCGATGTCGCAGTCCGCGAAGACCTCCTTGACGTGGGCCAGTGCCTCGGCCTCGCTGCGGTCCGGGGCGTAGCGGTAGTTGACCGTCACCGTGCACGCGTCGGGGATGACGTTGTTGGCGACGCCGCCGTCGATGCGGACCGCGTTGAGGCCCTCGTGGTACTCCAGGCCGTCGATGACCGGCTTGCGCGGTTCGTACGCGGCCAGCGTGACGAGGATCGGGCTCGCGTCGTGGATGGCGTTGGAGCCCATCCAGCTGCGGGCGGAGTGGGCGCGTTCGCCGGTCGTGCGGAGCAGGACGCGCAGGGTGCCCTGGCAGCCGCCCTCGACCTCGGCGTTGGACGGTTCGAGCAGGACCGCGAAGTCGCCGGTCAGCCAGTCGGGGTGGGCCTCGGAGACCTTGCCGAGGCCGTTGAGGTCGGCGGCGACCTCCTCCTGGTCGTAGAAGACGAAGGTGAGGTCGCGGTTGGGCTCGGGCACGGTGGCCGCGATGCGCAGTTGCACGGCGACCCCGGACTTCATGTCCGTGGTGCCGCAGCCCCACAGGACGCCGTTCTCGTCCAGTCGGGAGGGGACGTTGTCGGCGATCGGCACGGTGTCGAGGTGCCCGGCGAGGACGACGCGCTCGGGGCGGCCGAGGCGCGTGCGGGCGACGACGTTGTTGCCGAAGCGGTCGACGGTGAGGTGCGGGAGGCCGCGCAGCGCGTGTTCCACGAGGTCGGCGAGTACCTTCTCGTCGCCGCTCACGGAAGGGATGTCGACGAGTCGGGCGGTCAGCTCGGCAGCGTCCAGGGTGAGGTCCAGCTCGGATTCGGACATGGACCCGACCCTAACGCCCGGGTCGCCGGGGGGCCCGGTCCGTCCGTCGGGTGGACGCGTCCCGCAGCCGGTCCCGCAGCCGGTCCCGCAGCGCGTCCGCGAGCGCGCCCGCGAGCGCGCCCCGAGGGCCGGTCCGGAAGTCGGGGGACTCGTCAGGGGGGCTCGTCACCGGCCTCAAGTACGGTGGGCCGCGTGTCCCGCACCGATCATCCCCGCCCGCGTCGCCGTCGGCCGTTTCCCAAGGTCGCCGGTCTGCTCGTACTGCTCGCGCTCGGCGGCTACCTCGTCGTCCAGTACGAGTCGACCGGCGGTGACGGTCCCCCGTACTGCACGGCCCGGACCTCGGGGCCGGGTGTCGAGGACGACGCGGGCCAGTCCTACGAGTTGTCCCCCGAGCAGGCGGCGAACGCGGCGACGATAGCCGCCGTCGGCGTCTCGAAGGGGCTTCCGGAGCGGGCGGTGACGATCGCGCTGGCGACCGCGATGCAGGAGTCGGCGCTGCGCAACCTGGACCACGGCGACCGGGACTCGCTGGGGCTGTTCCAGCAGCGGCCCTCGCAGGGCTGGGGCACCGCGGAACAGATCATGGACCCGGTGTACTCGGCGGGCATCTTCTACGACCGGCTCGCCGAGGTGAAGGGGTACTCGCGGCTCCCCCTGACCGTGGCCGCGCAGAAGGTGCAGCTGAGCGGATTCCCGCAGGCGTACGCGAAGCACGAGCCGGACGCGGTCGTGCTGACCGCGGCGTTCGGCGGCGAGGGCTCGGTGGACTGCGGCGGTCCCGCTCCCACCGCGCCGGGCGATCCGCAGCGGGTGCGGACCGAGTTGGCACGGATCTTCGGCAAGCAGATGCGGCTCGACGCCCCCGCCGGGCCGGCGACCGCCGGGGAGTCCGGAGCGGTCGGCGGGAGCGAGGTCCGGGTAGCGCCGACGCGCGGCGCCGACGAGGCCGAGCGGCGGCGCAACCGGCTGGTGGCGCAGTGGGCGGTGGCCCACGCGGGCGACATGGGCATCGCCCGGGTGTCGTACGCCCCCGGGAGCTGGGTCGCGGGCGAGTCGGACGGCCGGTGGCGGGCGAAGGGCGGGGCGGGAGCCGGGGGTGGCGCCGGGGATCCGCGCCCGCCGGGGTCCGACGAGGTGCGGATCTTCCTGGCCCGCTGAACCGATCCTTCGAACGTCACGCCCCGGCCGGTCGAAGCCGGCGCAAGCGGGGCTCGGTCAGACGTGCGGGGCGTCACCCGGACGGGGGTGACCGGTTCGGGGGACACCCGGGTACCCGGTCCGGTGGAACGCCTGGTGGGGGCGCGTCCGGTGCGCTTTTCGCGGAAGCCGATTAAACGATGCGTTGCCGATCCTTTACCCACCGGGTGCGCAACTTCGCCCGCCCCACGAGCGGTTGTACACGGCGTACTCAGCCGCTACCGCTTAGGAGCAACATGTCCCTCCCCCTGACCCGTCGGATCGCCCGTGCCGCGCTGCTCCTCGCAGCGGGCGCAGCTCCCGTGGTCGGTGCGGCCGGCGCGGCCAGTGCCGCGGGCCTGGAGTCCGTGCCGCAACTGGGCACGCTCGCCGCGCCGGACGCCGCCGCCGGCGCGGGCGACACCGCCGCGACGACCACGGACGCCGTGACGAAGGCCGCCCCGGCGGAACTGACCGGTGCGGCCGGCCCGCTGCTGGCCGGCCTGCCGACCTCGGGGCTGCCGACCTCCGGGTTGCCGACGGACGCCCTGCCGACCGACGCGCTGCCGACCGACGCGCTGCCCACCTCGGGGCTGCCCGGTGGGTTGCCCTCGGCGCAGACCCTCCCGCTGGGCGGCCTGCCCCTGGCGGGTGGCCTGGGCGGCTGACCACCGCGCGGACGAGGAACACCGAGGGGCCGGGAGCACGAACTCCCGGCCCCTCGGGCTGTGCGCGGCGCCTCGCGGGCCCGCTCCCGGCTCAGCCCAGGCGCTTGACCGCGGCCTCGACCCGCTCGTCGGTGGCGGTGACGGCGACGCGGACGAAGTTCGCGCCGGCCTCCCCGTAGAAGTCGCCCGGGGCGACCAGGATGCCCAGTTCGGCGAGGTGGGCCACGGTCCGCCAGCAGGGCTCGTCGCGGGTCGCCCACAGGTACAGGCCGGCCTCGCTGTGCTCGATGCGGAAGCCGTGCGCCTCCAGGGCGGTGCGCAGCGCGTCGCGGCGGGCCGCGTACCGGGCGCGCTGCTCGGCGACGTGGGCGTCGTCGCCGAGGGCCGCGACCACGGCGTTCTGTACGGGGGCCGCGGTCATCATGCCGCCGTGCTTGCGGATCTCCAGCAGCTCGCCGAGCACCTGGGCGTCACCGGCGATGAAGGCGGCCCGGTAGCCGGCGAGGTTGGACCGCTTGGAGAGGGAGTGGACGGCCACGATGCCCTCGTAGGAGCCGCCGCACACGTCGTCGTGGAGGACCGAGACGGGCTCGGTGTCCCAGCCCAGTTCCAGGTAGCACTCGTCGCTGAACAGCAGCACGCCGTGCTCGCGCGCCCAGGCCACGACGCGGATCAGGTCTTCCTTGGGGATGACCTTGCCCGTGGGGTTGGACGGGGAGTTGAGCCACAGCAGCTTCACGCCGGTCGGGTCCAGCTCGGTCGGGTCGTCGTACACCACGGCCTCGGCTCCGCACAGGCGCGCGCCGACCTCGTACGTCGGGTAGGCCAGGCGCGGGTAGGCCACCTTGTCGCCGGCGCCGAGGCCCAGCTGGGTCGGCAGCCAGGCCACCAGTTCCTTGGAGCCGACCACCGGGAGCACGTTGCGGTGTCCGGCGGCGCTCGCGCCGAGGCGTCCGCGCAGCCAACCGGTGATCGCGTCGCGCAGCGCGACCGTGCCCCACACCGTCGGGTAGCCCGGGGAGTCGGCGGCCTCGATCAGGGCGCGGCGGATGACCTCGGGGACCGGGTCGACGGGCGTGCCGACCGACAGGTCGACGATCCCGTCCTCGTGGGCGACCGCCGTCGCCTTGTACGGCTCCAGCTTGTCCCAGGGGAAGGCGGGAAGACGGTCGGATACTGCGGCCACGGTGGTCTCTGCTTTCTACTGGTACGGGCGCCGCGTGCGGGGCGCACGCGCGTGCGGCCGGAACGACTCGGTCCCGTCGCGGCGGGCAGCCGAACGGGACCGAGGACGTGCGCGCCTTGCCTGGACCGGCGTCGTCAGTGCGACGCGTTGATGTCCGCGGGAAGGGCGGCGACGAAGGGGTGATCGCGCTCGATCAGGCCCAGCTTCGAGGCACCACCGGGCGAACCGAGCTCGTCGAAGAACTCCACGTTCGCCTTGTAGTAGTCCTTCCACTCCTCCGGAGTGTCGTCCTCGTAGAAGATGGCCTCGACCGGGCAGACCGGCTCACAGGCGCCACAGTCGACGCACTCGTCCGGGTGGATGTACAAGGACCGCTGGCCCTCGTAGATGCAGTCGACGGGGCACTCTTCGATGCATGCCTTGTCCTTGACGTCGACACAAGGCTCCGCGATGACGTAGGTCACGCTCTCGTTCCTCCTCGGTAGGGCTTTCCATATCGCGCGGGAGCGCGGCGTCGTCGATGCCCGCACCTAGTATCTCCGTTCCCGGGCACGATCCGAACAGGAGGGGCGGACAGAGCTGTGGAAATCACTGCCGGTGGGCTGCTGGAGATCCGTATCACCGCTGCTGACGTGGGTAAACGAGTCTCTGTACGACGGGTGGAGGCCGAGCGGAGCGACTCCCCGTCGTTCACGGACACGGTCGGTGTTCTCACATCCTGGAACGACGGTGTGCTCACGATCACACGCAAGGACGGCACGTCCGTCCGCATCGCGGAATCCTCGCTGGTGGCGGGCAAGACGGTGCCCGCCGCGCCGGCCCGCAGGAGGGGGCCGGCGGCCTCCTTCGAGGAGCTCGCGCGGGTGACGGCGCGGGCCTGGCAGCCGCTGGAGAGCGAGCCGCTGGGCGAGTGGACGCTGCGGGCGGCCGAGGGCTTCACCCGGCGGGCCAACTCGGCGCTGCCGCTGGGCGACCCCGGGATACCCGTCCCGGAAGCACTCGCGCGAGTGACGTCCTGGTACGCGGACCGCGGACTTCCGGCGTACGTGCAGGCCGCGACGGGCGCCGCGGGCACCCAGGAGCTGCTGTGCGCCGAGCTGGAGCGGCTGGGGTGGGTCAACGAGGTCTCGGCGCAGGTGCGGATCGGGGCGCTCGCGCCGATCGCGGACGTGGACGCCGACGTCTCGGACGTACGCCTGCTCCGCTCACCCGACGAGCGGTGGCTGTCCCGCTACGGGAAGGTCCGCGATCCCGATCTCGCGCGGCGGATGCTGGTCGAGGGCCCCTCGGTGTGGTTCGCCACGCTGGGCGGCGGACGGGCGATCGGGCGGATGGTGGTGGACGGGCGCTGGGCCGGTTTCGGCGCGGTGGACGTCGATCCGGAGCACCGGCGGCGGGGCCTGGCCACGGCGGTGATGGCGGCGCTGTCCCGGCGTGCGTTGGAGGAGGGCGCGTCGGCGGCCTGGCTCCAGGTGGAGGCGGAGAACCCCGGCGCGCGGGCGCTGTACGACGGACTGGGCTTCGCGACGCACCACACGTACCACCACTACCGGGCGGCGGCATGAGTTCGGCTTCCCGCGCCCGGTTCGCGGAGGAGGCCCGCTCGGAGCGGCCGGACCTGGCCCTGCTGTGCCTGCTGCTCGCCGCGGAGGCCGACCCCGACCTCGACGAGCGGGGCATCGACTGGGCACAGATCGAGCTCGACAGGCTGGCGGGCATGCTGCCGTACGGCTTGCGCGGCGGGCGGGCCTGGGCCTCGGCCGTGACGGAGCTGCTGGGCGGCCGGATCGGCTTCCACGGCACCCCTGCGGACTACGAACGACTGTCGTCCTCCCTGCTGCACCAGGTGCTGCGGCGGCGCCGGGGCCTGCCGATCCTCCTGTCGGTGGTCTGGCTGGAGGTGGCGCGGCGGGCGGGCGCGCCGGTGTACGGGCTGGGCCTGCCGGGGCACTTCGTGGTGGGTTTCGGCGACCCGGAGGAGGGTGTCGTCGTGGACCCCTTCGCGGGGGGTGCCTCGCTCGGGGCCGGTCCCGCGGAGTCGGCCGCGGAGCCCAGGACGCCGGCGCGGACGTTGGACGTCGTGCTGCGGATCCTGAACAACATCCGGGCGTGGGCCTCGACGCGACCGGAGCACTCGGCGGTCGCCCTGTGGGCGCTGGACCTGTCGCTGCTGCTGCCCTCCCATCCAGCGTCCCTGCGATATGAGCGGGGGCGGTTGCTGGTGGAGCGGGGCGAGTTCGTGACGGGGGCGGTGGAGCTGGAGTCGTACGCGGAGGTGGTGGACGCGATCGACGCGGGGGCGGCGGCCCGGATCCGCGCGGAGGCCGTGTCGGCGCGGGCCCTCCTGAACTGAGGACGGCCGACGCCCGCTACAGCCGGCCACCGGATTCGGCCGCCCTCAGGACCTCCCGTTCCCGGTCGGTCAGCGGGTTCGCGCCCTCCGTGAGGGCCGCCGCCAGGGTGGGGTCGATGACGCGCTCCCCCGCCAGGACCCCGCGTACCGCGTCCGCCGGCTGCGCGGCCGGCGCCTCCCGGACCATGGACTGGTCCTCGGCGAGGAGGAGCCTGGTGGGCCGTGAGGTCATGGGGTCGATCCCAGGGGGGCGGCTCGGCAGTGTCGCCGGTCGTGACCCCGGCATGACGGTTGTCATGTCGCGGGCATGACGCAGCCCCCGCCCGGTGTGCGGCGGGGGCTGCGACCTGCGCTGTTCCTCGGTGGGCCGAGCGTTCCCCGGCGGGTCAGCTCGGGTTGGTGTCGATGACCACGGTCCGCTCGGCGGGGGTCTTGCCGCGCAGGCCCTTGGTGAGGGCGCCCGCGACGTCCTTCGGGGTGACGGCGGTCTTCGCGCCGGTGCCCCGGGTGATCAGGACACCGTCGAACGTGGTCGTGTACGCCGCCTGCAGGGCTTCCAGGTCGTACTTCTCCACGAGGCGGCCGTCCACGGCCTGCATGCTGAGGATCTTGGGCAGCGAACGCTGGCCGAAGGCGATGGACTTGGTGCCCGCCTTGACGGTGACGATGCCGGACATCGCCGGTTCGGCGAACTCCTTCATCGCGCGGTCCAGTTCGGCCTTGCCGATGACCGGCTCCTTGGTGACGGAGGGCAGTTCGACGGGCGTGGCCTCGCCGGTGGCCACCAGCTCGCGGAAGGCCTTGGTGACCTGTTCCACGGAGCTGTCCACGTCGAGGGTGGTGCCGGCCTTGCCGGGAACGGCGACGGCCTTGCCCGTGTCGAAGGTGATGCCGCCCTCGGTGGCCGAGTCGGCGGTGCCGGCCAGCTCTTCGAGGGCGACCCGCAGCTTCTCCTCGTCCACCGGCATGACGGCGTCGGCCCTGCGCTCGTTGCCGAGGAGGGAGCCGATGACCGTGATGGGGTTGTAGTCGCTGCCCGACGCGTTGCGGACGGTCGTCTGGCTGTCGAGGGTCAGACCGGCCTTGTCGGGCTTCAGCTCGACCTGCTTGCCACCGACGGTGAGCCGCAGCGGGGCGCTCGCGCGGCTGCCGAAGGCCGTCTCGACCTTGTTGACGGCGTCGTCGCGGGTGCCGCCGATGTCCACGCCGAGGACGGTGGTGCCCTTGGGGACGTCGGAGTGGTTCAGCAGCAGACCCGCGCCGTAGGCCACGCCGACGAGGGCGATGATGCCGCCGCCGATGATCATCAGCTTCGAGCGGGGCTTCTTCGCGGGCGCCGCCGGGGCCTTGGGGGCCGGGCGGGTCTGGTTCGGCGGTTGCGCCGCGGGGGTCGGGACGACCGGCCCGGGACCGGGGGCGCCGCCCGGCCCGCCGGGGCGGGGCCCGCCGGGCATCGGGGAGCCCGGCATCGGCGCGCCCGACATCGGACCACCGACCGGACCGCCGGGCATCGGCGCTCCGGGCATCGGCGCTCCGGGGCGCGGTCCGCCGGACATCGGCGCTCCGGGCATCGGCGCGCCGGGGCGCGGACCGCCCGGCATCGGGGCGCCCGGCATCGGGGCGCCCGGCATCGGACCGCCGGCCGGCGGGGCCTCCGGTCCGGGCCAGCGCGGAGCGCCGTCACCTCGTACGGGGGCGGAGCCCATGGCGGGGCCGCCGGTGGGGCCGGCGGGACCCATGGGGTCGGTGTAGGCGGGGAAGGCCTCGGTGACGGGGCCGTTGTCGTACTCCTGGTAGCCCTGGGGGGCTCCCCCGCCGGCGCCGGGCGGGAAGCCGCCGCCCTGACCGGGCGCGGGAGTGTTCACGCGCGGGCCCGGGGGCGGTGGGGCGAAGCCGCCGCCCGCCGCGGGCGGGACGGGGCCGGCCGGCGCGGAGCCGTGGCCGGCGCTCGGCGGCCCGGCGGGGGCGCCGCCGTTGCCGGGCGGGGGCGGCGGGGTGGACTTGCGCGGCGCGAACCAGTTGCTGGCCGGCTCCTCGGGACCCCCCGCGGAGGGTGGGGCCGACTGCGGGGGGCGCACGGGCAGGGGCGCCGGGGCGGGCGGCGGGGCGGACTCGCCGGCGCCCGGCGCGGGCTGCTCGTCGACGCCCTCGGCGTCCTTCACGGGCTTGCGTACGACGACGGGCGGGATCGGACGCGAACCCGGGATGTTGATCCGGATCCGGGTCGTCAGGGTGGTCTCGGTCTTCGGCCCGTCGGAGTCGGGCGTGGACGGTTTCGAAGTCACAGAGTTCTCCTCCGGGGTGGTCGCCGCAGCGTCCGTGGACGGATACTGGCCGGTTCCATACGGCGGCGTACCCGAGGGGTAGGCGGCTCCACCGTGCCCTTGGGGGCCGGGGGACGGACTGTCGGTTTCACGGCTCAAGGCAGGTTCTCCCGGTTGGCTCCGCCGCCCGTCATACCGTGCGCGGGCAGCTCGGCGGCCCGTCCACCATACTGGCCGTCGCCCGGGCGCAACTGTTCGCCGGGAATCGGGGATTCCCCTTGACCCGCTCCGAGAGGGTACTCAACGATCCGTCAAACCCCCTCAAGCCGTCCCCGATCGGATTCCGCCCGTGCTCAACGGCACGTCACGGGCGGGGCTTCGCGGCCGAAACCGGCCGGTCGAGCGGGCCGCGCATCGTGGCACAGATCACAGCGATCACGGTCCCGCCCAAAAGGTATGCGTACATGCCGATTCCGGACGAACCGAGCAGGAAGTCCCCTTCGGGCCGGGGCAGGCTGAGCAGTACGTAGGACAGGAACCAACCGATCACGGCGGCGCCCACGCCGATCCCGGTTCCGGTGGCGATCCGGCCCGCGAGGAAGACGCCGAAGACCGCCGCCAGCGCGAGCAGCAGTCCGCCCGGGAGCCACAGGCCCACGACGAGCCAGCCCGCCGCGCCGGTGACCGCGCCGGCGACGAGCAGGCCGAGCAGGGCGGCGACCCGCCCGGCGGTCCAGGTCGCGGTCATGCCGACACCCCCGCGAACAGGTCCCGCTCGCGTTCGCCGGCCGGTACCCCCGGTTCGCCCGCGACGAGTTCGTAGTACTCGCGGGCGAACAGCGGCTGGGCCAGGTCGTTCGACAGCGCGAAGAAGGGGCCGTCCACGGCGATCTGGGTGGCGTGGGCGCGCATCGCGGCGGCCTTGGCCGTGACGTACGCCTCCTCGCCGACACCGTCGCCGATCTCGGCGGTGATGCGCTCGTCGGCCACGACTCCGGGCACGTCGTCCGGTGCGGCGAGCCCGGGGAAGGGCGCCTTGCCGCCGGCCGCGCGCAGGGCGGCGAAGCCCTCCTCGACCACCGAGCGCGGCACCCGGTTCCAGTAGATCTTCCCGATCGCGTGCGGCGCGCCGAGGTCGCGTCGGTAGGCGCCCTCCGCGGCGAGTTCCGCGGCGCGCGTGGCGACGCGATGGGCCTGGATGTGGTCGGGGTGTCCGTAGCCGCCGTCGGGGTCGTAGGTGACGAGGACCTGCGGGCGCAGCTCCCGGATGACCTCGACGAGGTACGCGGCGGCCTCGTCCACGTCGGCGGACCAGAAGGCGCCGGGGCGGTGGTTCTGCTCGGCGCCCATCATCCCCGAGTCGCGGAAGCGGCCGGGGCCGCCGAGGAACCGGTGGTCGGTGACGCCCAGTTCCCCCATGGCCGCGGCGAGCTCGCCGATCCGATGGGGGCCCAGGGCGTCGTCGCGGTCGGGCGCGAGGTGGGCGAGGCCGGGCGGGATGACCTCGCCCTCCTCGCCGAGCGTGCAGGTCACCAACGCGACGTGGGCGCCCTCGGCCGCGTACTTGGCCATGGTGACGCCGTTGTTGATGGACTCGTCGTCCGGGTGCGCGTGCACGAGGAGCAGACGACGAGCGGGAAGACCGTTCATGGGGTCAGCCTACGAGCTGAGTCCTAGAACTTGAGGCCACTGATCATGCTGGCCACGTTGGACGTCAACTGGCTGAGCGTCGGCGCGATGGTCGAACTCGCCAGATAGAAGCCGAGCAGCACACACACGAGGGCGTGTCCTGCCTTCAGTCCCGACTTCCGAACCAGCAGGAAGACGACGATCGCCAGCAGCACCACGGCCGAGATCGATAGTGCCACGGCGTTTCACCTCCACGTCGAGCGGACATCGGTACGCGTACTCGTACTCGGCGGGACTCATACCCACCGTGCGCTACGGATCATAACTATCCGTACCAGCGCATCGATCGAATTCCGGCAGCACAAGGGGCGCACGCCGCGCGTGCGCAGGGTCACGGGGAGGGCCGGCCGGGGAGGCTCTACACCTCCCCGGCCGGCTGTCGGCACCCGCACGGCCGCACCCGACTCAGGCTGCCCGGTTCACATCTCGGGCCAGAAACGGTCAAGTTGCCACGAGGTAAACCGACTTGTCGTCACCCTGGGCCGATCTCGCCGCATATTCGGGGGTGGCCGGAAATCATCGACGGGCGAGAGCCCCCCGCGCTTCGATCCGGTGACTACTCCGTGGCCGACGGCCCCGAAGCCGGCGGTCCCGGAGCCTGCGGACCCGCGGGCGGCGGGTCGGGGGGCGGCGGGAGGTCGCCGGGAGCGGGAACCACCTGTTTCTCGGCGGCGAAGTGACAGGCCGACGGGTGCGCCGCCGGGCCGGACGGGAAGACCCGCGGGATCGCGAGCAGCGGCACCTCCGCCGCGCACCGTTCCTCGGCCTTCCAGCAGCGGGTGCGAAAGCGGCAGCCCGACGGCGGATTGGCCGGGGACGGGACGTCGCCGGAGAGGATGATCCGGTCCCGGTGGGCGCGGGCGTTCGGGTCGGGAACGGGCACGGCCGAGAGCAGTGCCTGGGTGTACGGGTGGGTGGGGTGGTCGTAGATCTGGGTGTCGCTGCCGATCTCGACGATCCGGCCCAGGTACATCACGCCGACCCGGTCGGAGATGTGTCGCACGATGGAGAGGTCGTGCGCGATGAACACGTAGGACAGCTCGAACTCGTCCTGGAGCCGGGCCAGCAGGTTGATCACCTGCGCCTGGACGGAGACGTCGAGCGCGGAGACCGGTTCGTCGGCGACGATGACCTCGGGGCGCAGGGCGAGGCCGCGGGCGATGCCGATGCGCTGGCGCTGGCCGCCGGAGAACTGGTGGGGGTAGCGGTTGATGTACTCCGGGTTGAGGCCGACCACGTCCAGGAGGTCCTGGACCTTGCGCCGCCGGTCCCCCTTGGGGGCCACCTCGGGGTGGATCTCGTACGGTTCCCCGATGATGTCGCCGACCGTCATGCGCGGGTTCAGCGAGGTGTACGGGTCCTGGAACACCATCTGGATGTTGCGTCGGACGGCTTTGAGGGCGCGTCCGGACAGCTTGGTGATGTCCTCGCCCTTGTAGGAGATGGCTCCCGAGGTCGGGCGTTCCAGGTTGACCAGCATCTTCGCGACGGTGGACTTGCCGCAGCCGGACTCCCCGACGATGCCGAGCGTCTCGCCGCGGGCGAGGCCGAAGGAGACGCCGTCGACGGCCTTGACGGCGCCGATCCTCTTCTTGAAGAGCACGCCCCGGGTCAGCGGGTAGTGCTTGACCAGGTCCCGCACTTCCAGGATGGGTTCAGGCACCGATGCACTCCTTCCAGAAGAAGCACGCGCTGCTGCGGTCGGGGGCGACGTCGGCGAGCGGCGGGACCTCGGCCCGGCAGACGGGCCGGGCCATCGGGCAGCGGGGGTTGAAGGCGCAACCGGGCGGGATGGCCAATAGGTTGGGCGGCAGGCCCTTGACCGCGTAGAGCTCCTGACCCTTCTGGTCCAGGCGCGGGATCGAGTCCAGCAGACCGCGGGTGTACGGGTGCGCCGGGCGCTGGTAGATCTCGTGCACGGGGGCGGCCTCGACGATCCGGCCCGCGTACATGACGGCGATCTTGTCGGCGACGTCGGCGACGACGCCGAGGTCGTGGGTGATCAGGATCAGGCCCATGTTCAACTCGCGCTGGAGCTCCGCGAGCAGGTCCATGACCTGGGCCTGGACGGTGACGTCGAGGGCGGTGGTGGGCTCGTCGGCGATGATCAGGGAGGGTTCGAGGGCCAGCGCCATCGCGATCATGATGCGCTGGCGCATGCCGCCGGAGAACTGGTGCGGGTAGTCCCCCACCCGCTCCCTGGCGGCGGGGATCCTCACCCGGTCCATCAGCTCGATCGCCTTGGCCTTGGCGTCCTTGCGGGACATCCCGCGGTGGACCTCGTACATCTCGCCGAGCTGCGCGCCGACGCTGAGGACGGGGTTCAGGGAGGACAGGGCGTCCTGGAAGATCATGGCCATCTCGGCGCCGCGGATCTTCCTGCGTTCCTCCTCCTTGGTCTTCAGCAGGTCCTTTCCCTTGAACAGGATCTCGCCGTGCGGGATCCGGCCCGGTGGCATGTCCAGGATGCCCATGACGGCCTGGGCGGTGACGGACTTGCCGGAGCCCGACTCGCCGAGCACGGCGAGGGTCTCGCCCTCGTCCACCGAGTAGTTGACGCCGTTGACGGCCTTGGCGACTCCGTCCCGCGTGTGGAACTCCACGTGGAGGTCGCGGACTTCGAGCAGCATGGTGCCCACTCCTCAGCGCAGCTTGGGATCGAGGGCGTCGCGCACCGCGTCGCCGAGCATGATGAAGGCGAGCACGGTGATGCTCAGCGCGCCGGCCGGATAGAGCAGCATGTGCGGGGCGTTGCGGATCTGGGAGGCGGCGTTGGAGATGTCGATGCCCCAGGAGACCGTCGGCGGCCGCAGGCCCACCCCCAGGAACGACAGGGTGGCCTCCAGGGCGATGTAGGTGCCCAGGGCGATGGTGGCGACGACGATGACGGGGGCGACCGCGTTGGGTGCCACGTGGCGCAGCATCATCCGGCCGTTGCCGGCGCCGAGGGCGCGGGCGGCCTGGACGTAGTCGTTCTGCTTGGCGGTGATCACCGAGCCGCGGGCGATGCGGGCGATCTGCGGCCAGCCGAGCAGCACGATGAAGCCGACCACGGGCCAGACGGTGGTGCTGGTGACCACGGACAGGAAGACCAGACCGCCGAGGACGACCGGGATGCCGAAGAAGATGTCCGCGACGCGGGAGAGCAGCGAGTCGCCCCACCCGCCGAAGAAGCCGGCGAGGCCGCCGAGCAGGGAGCCGAGCAGGGCGGCCCCGAGGGTGGCGCAGATGCCGACGGTGATGGAGGCGCGGGCCCCGTAGACGGTGCGGGTGTAGACGTCGCAGCCCTGGGTGTCGTAGCCGAAGGGGTGGCCGGGCGAGGCGCCCTGTTGGGACTTCGACAGTTCGCAGTGCAGCGGGTCGCCGCTCGCGATGAGCTGCGGCCAGATGGAGATGACCACGAGGAAGAGGATCAGCAGGGAGGAGACGATGAAGACGGGGTTGCGACGCAGTTGGTACCAGGCGTCGGACCACAATGAGCGGGCCTTCTCCCCCGGGCCGCAGGGTGCGTCGCCGAGGGGCTTCTCCAGGCTCTCGGCCTCCTCCAGCGCGAGATCCATGGGTCCGCCCTGTCCGGTCGGGGCGATGGCTTCCCCCTCTCCGGGTTGCAGCGGGTCGTAGGCGGCGTGGTCCGGCTCATGCATAGCGGATCCTCGGGTCCAGGACCGCGTAGAGCAGGTCGACGAGCAGGTTCGCCAGCAGGAAGACGATGACGAGGATGGTCACGAAGCCGACCACCGTCGGGGAGTTGTTGCGCAGGATGCCCTGGTAGAGCTGGTAGCCGACGCCGTGGATGTTGAAGATCCGCTCGGTGACGATGGCGCCGCCCATGAGGGCGCCGATGTCGGTGCCGATGAAGGTGACCACCGGGATCAGCGAGTTGCGCAGCAGGTGCCGGGTGATGACCCGGCGGCGCGGCAGTCCCTTGGCGACGGCGGTGCGGACGTAGTCGGCTTTGACGTTCTCCGCGATGGAGGTGCGCGAGAGCCGGGTGACGTACGCGAGGGAGACCAGCGCGAGCACGATGCCGGGCAGGATCAGTTCGCCGAAGGCGACCTCCCCGGAGACGGTGGGCCGGACCCAGCCCCATTTGACGCCGAAGAGGAACTGGAGCAGGTAGCCCGTCACGAAGGTGGGCACCGAGATCACGACGAGGGTGAGCACCAGCACGGTGGTGTCGACGCTCCTGCCCCGGCGCAGGCCGCTGATCACACCGAGGGTGATGCCGACGATGACCTCGATGACGATGGCGACCATGGTCAGGCGCAGGGTCACGGGGAAGGCCGTCGCCATCAGCTCGGTGACCGGCTGGCCGTTGAAGGCGGTACCGAAGTCGCCCTGGAAGATCTGCCCCATGTAGTGCAGGTACTGCTTCCACAGGGGCTGGTCGAGATAGAGGTCCTTGCGGATGCGCGCGGCGGTGGCGGGGTCGGGCGCCTTGTCGCCGAAGAGGGCGGCGACCGGGTCGCCCAGTGCGTACACCATGAAGAAGATCAGGAACGTGCTGCCGATGAACACGGGGATCATCTGGAGCAGCCGCCGGATCACATAGCGTCCCATGGAGCGCTCCGGGGTGTCGGTGGTCCTTCCGGCACCGCGGGGGTGCCGGAAGGAGCGGGATCCGGGTGGGGGTCAGCTGACCTTGATCGCGTTGTAGACCGGGACGCTGAACTGATTGAGGGCCACGTCGGAGATCCGCTCGGAGTGGCCGGCGCTGCCGTTCTGGTACCAGAGCGGGATGGCCGGCATCTGCTCGGCGAGGATCTTCTCGGCGTCCTGGAAGGTGGCCGTGGCCTTGGCGGTGTCGCTCTCCTGGTTGGCCTGGTCGACGAGCTTGTCGAACTCCGGGTTGGAGAACTTCCCGTAGTTGGAGGAGGCGCCCGTGTAGTACAGCGGCTCCAGGAAGTTCTGGATGAGCGGGTAGTCGGCCTGCCAGCCCGAGCGGAAGGGGCCGGTGAGCTTGAAGGCGCTCTGCTGGTTGCGGAAGTCCGCGAAGGTGCCGACCGGGTTGACCGTGCAGACCGGGCCCTCGCCGAGGGCGTTGTTGATGCTGTTGCAGACGGCGTCCATCCAGTCGCGGTGCGAACCGGTGTCCACGTTGGAGGTGAGCGTCATCTTGCCGCCGGGCAGGCCGCCGCCCTCCTGGATGAGCTTCTTGGCCTCGGTGGGGTTGAAGGCGCAGGCGTCGCCGCAGAGCGTGGCGTTGAAGCCGCCGTCCTCGCCGAGGGCCGGGGAGGTCCAGTCCTTGGCGGGGGTGCGGGTGTCGCGGAAGATCTGCTTGGTGATCTCGTCGCGGTTGATCGCCATCGAGATGCCCCGGCGGACCTTCTCCATGCCCTCCTTGCCCCACTGCGGGTCGTACAGCGGGAAGGTGAGGGTCTGGATGATCAGGGCGGGCTGGTTGATGTACCGGTCGCCGAGGTCGTTGGCGACGTTCTTGAGTTGCTGCGCCGGGATGTCGTCGACCAGGTCGAGGTTCCCGGAGATCAGGTCCGTGTAGGCGGTGTTGTTGTCGGTGTAGACCTTGAGGTCCACTCCGCCGTTCTGCGCCTTGTCCTCACCGGTGTACCCGTCCCACTTGCGCAGGTTCATCGCGGTGCCCTTGGTGTACGAGTCGACCGTGTAGGGACCGTTGCCGATCGGCTTGGAGAGCCAGCCGCTGTGATCCGTGAAGAAGGCCTTGGGCAGCGGGGAGAACGCCTGGTAGCCGAGGGTCTCGGGCCAGGTGGAGAACTTCGACTTCAGGGCGACCGTGAAGGTCTTGGCGTCCTTGACGACCAGTCCGGACATCGTCTTGGCCTTGGGTTCGCCGGAGGTCGGGTGCAGGTTCTCGTAGCCGACGATGTCGGAGAAGAACGGCGAGTTGTTCTGCTTGTTGCGCACGTCGGCCGCGTAGTTCCAGGCGTCGACGAAGGACTGCGCGGTGACCGGCTCGTCGTTGCTGAACTTCCAGCCGTCCTTCAGTGTGATCGTGAAGTTCTGACTGTCCGTCGTGTCGATCTTCTGCGCGACCATGTCGACGGCCGCGCCGGTCTTCGGGTCGTAGCGCTTGAGGCCCCGGAAGATCATGTCGAGCACCTTGCCGCCCTGCACCTCGTTGGTGTTGGCGGGCTCCAGCGGGTTCTGCGGGTCACCCCACGAGGAGCTGACGATCCCCGCTTCGCCTCCGCCACTGTCGCTTCCGCCGCCGCAGGCCGTCGCCGCGAGGGCGACGGCCACCGCACAGGCGGCCCACTTGGCGTGGGTGGCTCCGCGCATGGAGTGCCTCCTAGGGATCCCAAGTCTCACTTAGGGGCCAATGTCACCCTATGAGGGGTCCCATACACCTCCGGTTGGACCGATTGCACCCTCGCGTCACGCGGCTGTCACCCCTGCGAGTGCAAAGGCAGCTCCCAGGTGTCCACGGCGTAGTGCAGGCCCATTCCGTGCGCCTCGTACAGCGCCAGTGCGCCGCTCTCGTTGTGGGTGTCCACGCCCAGTCCCACGCTGTCCCGGCCGCGTTCGGCGTAGGCGGCGAAGGCGTGGCGCAGCAGGAAACCGCCGACGCCCCGGCCGCGGACGTCCTCGCGTACGCCGATGTGGCTGATCCAGCCCATGCTGATGCGGTCGTCCCGGGTGAGCAGGACGGCCACGTCGCCCCGCGCGGGCAGGGCGGCGATCCAGACCAGGGACCAGTCGAGCCGGCGGGCGTCGAGGTGGTCGAGCCAGGGTTCGTACGCGCGCTCCACGTGCCCGTAGTGCGCCGCGAACGTCTCCTCGACCAGGGCGTGGGCCCGGCGGGAGTCGGCCCCGTCGGCGGCGCAGTGACGCAGGGTCAGCCCGTCGGGGAGCCGGGGCGGCCGGTCGTGGGCGGCGTCGAGCCGGCGGGTCATCACCTGGTACCGGCGCACGGTGCGGTAGCCGCGGCGGGTCAGCAGGCCGGTGTCGAGGGTGGGGTTCACGTTGAGCTGGAGCCGCAGTGCGGCCGAGCGGGTCGCGCCGGCCTTCCGGCGGGCCCGGACCTCCATCAGCTCCAGCAGTCGCACGGCGGCCTCGTCCTCGTCCGGCAGCACGTAGTGGTCGCCGTCGACCCGGCCCGGTCCGGCGTCGGCCCAGATCAGCGCGTAGGCGACGAGCCGACCGGCCCGGAAGGCGAGCCAGGAGTCGGTGGCGAGGTCGACGCCGGGATGGTGCAGGTCGGCCTTGACCGTGCCGAGGTCCGTTTCCGGTCTGCCGATCTCGATGACGTCGACGGCGTTGAGCAGTGCGCAGATGTCGGACGCGTCCCCGGGCCCGGCGGGTCGGACGGTCAGCATGTCGGTCATCGGCCCACTGTCGGTGGCGGCGGGCCCCGAGGGCAACCGGGTTCCGGGCCCGGTACACGTCAGGGCGCCCGGTACCGGAAGGATCCGGTACCGGGCGCCCTGATCACAGGTGCGTCCCTCGGGGGGTCAGACGGCCAGGACGGCCTTCTCCTCCGCGAAGTGGCACGCCGACTCGTGCGCGGCCAGGGTGTCCAGGCCCTTGAAGCGCTCCGGGATCGCCAGCAGCGGCTCCTCGGTGGCGCACTTGTCCTGGGCCTTCCAGCAGCGGGTGCGGAAGCGGCAGCCCGACGGCGGGTTGGCCGGGGACGGGACGTCGCCGGTGAGGATGATGCGGTCGCGACCCTCACGGGCGTCCGGGTCGGGGACCGGGACGGCCGACAGCAGCGCCTGGGTGTAGGGGTGCGTCGGGTGTTCGTAGATCTGGCCGTCGCTGCCGATCTCGGCCATCTTCCCGAGGTACATGACGCCCACGCGGTCCGAGATGTGCCGGACGATCGACAGGTCGTGCGCGATGAAGAGGTAGGACAGGTTGAACTCGTCCTGGAGCTTCTCCATCAGGTTGATGACCTGCGCCTGCACCGACACGTCGAGCGCGGAGACCGGCTCGTCGCAGATGATGATCTCCGGGTTGAGCGCGAGGCCGCGGGCGATGCCGATGCGCTGGCGCTGACCGCCGGAGAACTGGTGCGGGTAGCGGTTGATGTACTCCGGGTTGAGGCCCACGACGTCCAGGAGGTCCTGGACCTTGCGCCGCCGGCCGCCCTTGGGGGCCACCTCGGGGTGGATCTCGAAGGGCTCCCCGATGATGTCGCCGACCGTCATGCGCGGGTTCAGCGAGGTGTACGGGTCCTGGAACACCATCTGGATGTTGCGTCGGACGGCCTTCAGGGCGCGCCCGGACAGCTTGGTGATGTCCTGGCCCTTGTAGAAGACCTCGCCGGCGGTGGCCTTCTCCAGGCTCATCAGGAGCTTGGCGACGGTGGACTTGCCACAGCCGGACTCGCCGACGATGCCGAGGGTCTCGCCGCGGTAGAGGTCGAAGGAGACCCCGTCCACGGCCTTGACCGCGCCGACCTGCTTCTTGAACAGGATGCCCTGGGTCAGCGGGAAGTGCTTGACCAGGTTGCGCACCTGGAGGATCGGCTCGCGCTCGGGGGCGTTCTTGGTGAGCTCAGCCATGGATCTGCTCCTTCCAGAAGTGGCACGCGCTGCCGCGGCCGGGCAGCACGGCGCCGTCCTGCTCGGTCACCTGCTGCAGGGCCGGTACGTCGGTGCGGCAGATGTCCTGCGCCTTGGGGCAGCGCGGGTTGAAGGCGCAGCCCGAGGGGATGTTCAGCAGGTTGGGCGGGAGGCCCTTGATCGCGTAGAGCTCCTGGCCCTTCTGGTCCAGGCGCGGGATCGAGTCCAGCAGACCGCGGGTGTACGGGTGCGCCGGACGCTTGTAGATCTCGTGGACCGGGGCGTTCTCCACGATCCGACCGCCGTACATGACGGCGATCTTGTCCGCGACGTCGGCGACGACGCCGAGGTCGTGGGTGATCAGGATGAGGCCCATGTTCATCTCGCGCTGGAGCTCCGCGAGCAGGTCCATGACCTGGGCCTGGACCGTCACGTCGAGAGCCGTGGTGGGCTCGTCGGCGATGATCAGGTCGGGCTCCAGGGCCATCGCCATGGCGATCATGATGCGCTGGCGCATACCGCCGGAGAACTGGTGCGGGTAGTCGCCCACGCGCGCCTTGGCGGCGGGGATCTTCACCCGGTCCATGAGCTCGACGGCCTTGGCCGTGGCGTCCTTCTTGGACATGCCGCGGTGGACGCGGAACATCTCCCCGAGTTGGGCGCCGACGGTGTGCACCGGGTTCAGCGAGGACAGCGCGTCCTGGAAGATCATGGCGATCTTCTGGCCGCGCACCTTGCGGAACTCCTCGGCGGGCAGCTTCAGCAGGTCGGTGCCCTGGAACAGGATCTCGCCGTGCGGAATCTTGCCCGGGGGCATGTCCAGGATGCCCATGATGGCCTGCGCCGTCACGGACTTGCCGGAGCCGGACTCGCCGAGGACGGCGAGGGTCTCGCCCGCGTTCACGGAGTACGAGACACCGTTCACGGCCTTGGCGACACCGTCGCGGGTGTGGAACTCGACGTGCAGGTCGCGCACTTCGAGAAGGGGGGTGCCCTCCGGCGCCGATCGGGGCGCGGGGACGTTCGAGGTCTTGTCGATGATGGTCAACGTACGCCCTTCCTCAGCGCAGCTTCGGGTCGAGGGCGTCGCGCACCGCGTCGCCGACCATGATGAACGCGAGCACGGTGATGCTCAGCGCTGCGGCCGGGAACAGCAGCATGTAGGGAGCCTGGAGGAAGCGCGCCTGGGCGTCGCTGACCATCAGGCCCCACGAGATCTCCGGCGCCTGGACGCCGACACCCAGGTAGGACAGGGCCGCCTCGGCGGAGATGTACACACCCAGGCTGATCGCGCCGACCACGATGACGGGGGCGATCGCGTTCGGCAGGATGTGCCGGAGCGTGATGCGCCAGGTGCCGGCGCCGAGGGCGCGGGCCGCCATCACGTAGTCGTTGTGCTTGTTGGCCAGGACCGACGACCGCATGATGCGGAAGATCTGCGGCCAACCGAGGGTCGCGAGGACCAACGAGACGGTCCAGGCGTTGCCCTTGCCGAGACCCGACATGATCAGCATGCCGCCGAGCATCAGCGGGATGGCGAAGAAGATCTCGGCGAACCGGGAGAGCACGGTGTCGACGAAGCCGCCGAACCAGCCGGCGAGCAGACCCGACGTGACGCCGACCAGGACCACCATGGCGGTGGTGGCGATGCCGACGATGATCGAGTTGCTGGCCGCGTAGACGGTCTTCGAGTAGACGTCGCAGCCCTGGACGTCGGTCCCGAAGATGTGGTCGCCACTGGGCTTCATCATCGAGTCGCGCAGGTTGCAGGGCGCGTAGGCGTCGACGCTGGTGAAGATGCCCGGCAGCAGGGAGACCACTGCCATGAACAGCACCAGGGCGCCGCCTATGAGGAAGACGGGGTTGCGGCGGAGGTCGTAGAACGCGTCCGACCAGAGACTGGCCTCGCGCTCCTTCTTCCGCTTCCCGCCCTCCTTGGGGCTCTTTACGTCGGTGGAGGGGGCGCCGACGGTCTTGGTCTCGGTCAACTCGTCCCCCACCGTGGTTGTGTCACGCATAACGGATCCTCGGGTCGAGCACGGCGTACAGCAGGTCCACGATCAGGTTGGCGAGCATGTAGACGAGAACCAGGATGGTGACGATGCCCACCACCACCACGCCCTGCTTCTGCCAGACGTACATCGCCAGCGTGCCGCCGATACCGTGGATGTTGAAGATCCTCTCGGTGATGACCGCGCCACCCATGAGGGAGCCGAGGTCCGCACCGAGGAAGGTGATGATCGGGATCAGCGCGTTGCGCAGCGCGTGACGCACGACGACGCGGCGGCGGGGCAGGCCCTTGGCCGTGGCGGTGCGGACGTAGTCCGCGCGCATGGTCTCCATGAGGCTGGTACGGGTCAGTCGGGCCACGTACGCCAGGGAGGTCGTGGCGAGCACGAACCCGGGCAGGAGATAGGCGCGGAGACCGTCGTTCTCGTTGAAGGAGACGGGGAAGAAGTCGACTCCCCAGGCTTCCTTCAACTCGACGCCGAGGACGAGCTGGAGGACGAAACCGAAGACGAAGACCGGGATCGAGATCACGAGCAGCGTGGTGATCAGCACCAGCTGGTCGATGAACTTGCCGCGGCGCAGCGCCGACATGACGCCGGCGGTGATGCCGACGAGGGCTTCGATGATGAAGGCGACGACGGCCAGGTTGACCGTGTACGGGAACGCCTCGGTGATCAGGTCGATGACCTGACGACCCTGCAGGGTCTCACCGAAGTTCCCCTGGAACAGGTTGGTGATGTAGTGCCAGTACTGGAGCAGGAACGGATCGTCCAGGTTGTACTTCGCCCGCAGCATGGCCGCGACGGTGGGGTCGGCCTTCTTGTCGCCGGCCAGCGCCGAAACGGGGTCGCCGGGCAGGCTGAAGGCGAGGTAGTAAATGAGGAACGTGGCACCGAGCAGTACAGGGATCGCCTGTATGAGTCGGCGGATGAGGTAGCGGCCCATCAGACCTCCAACGGAAGAGCAGGGGGAAAGGGCGGGCGGGCGGAAACCTGATTCCGCCTGCCCGCCCCCGCGGTCCCCTTGGTGAAGAGGGGTGTCAGTTGAGTTCGACGTTCGCCAGGTCCATGCGGCCCTGGGCGTCGACCTCGACGTTCTTCACGGACTTGGAGTAGGCCGAAGAAGACATGTACGTGAAGACGGGGATGTACGGAAGGTCGCGGATGATGATGTCATCGGCCTTCTGGTACAGCTTCAGGCCCTCTGCGGGGTCCTTCGCCTCGTCCGCCTGCTTCATGACGGCCTCGAACTCGTCGTTCTTGTAGTGGCCGTAGTTGGAGCCGTTCTCGATCGCGACCTTCGAGAAGATCGGACGGAGGTAGTTCTCCGCCGCCGGGTAGTCCATGGACCACGCCATGCGGAACGCGCCCTTGTACTTCGAGGCGCCCAGGTCGTCCAGCATGTCGCCGAACTTGGCGTACGGCTTGGCGGTGACCTCGATGCCGAGGTTCTGCTTCAGCTGGTTGCCGACGGCCTCGATCCACTCCTTGTGGCCGCCGTCGGCGTTGTAGCCGAGCTCCATCTTGTTGCCCGGGATGCCGCCGGCCTTCTCGAAGATCTCCTTCGCCTTGGCCGGGTTGTACGTGCCGAACTCGCCGAGCGCGCCCTTGCGGTAGCCGGGGACGATCGGGCTGATGAAGTCGTCGGCCGGCTTGCGGGTGCCGTTGAAGATGCTCTTGCCGATGGCGTCCCGGTCGATGGCCATGGAGATCGCCTGACGGATCTCCAGCTTGCCGAAGGTCTCGGGGTTCTGCTCGAGCGGCAGGCCGACGTAGCCGACGCCCGACTCGGGCTTGTAGATGTAGCGCTCGCCGAACTCCTGGGAGACGGTGGCCATCGCCGAGATGGGGAGCTTGTCGAGGATCTGGATGTTGTCGGCGCGCAGGTCGTTGTACGCCGTGTCCAGGTTGTCGTAGATCTTGAAGGTGACGCCGGACAGCTTGGCGCGACCCTCGGCCGGGTACTTGTCGTACCGCTTGACCTTGATCTGCTTGTTGTGCTCCCAGGCGCCGTCCATCTGGAAGGCACCGTTGCCGATGGGGGCCTCGCCGAACTTCTTCGGGTCGGCCTCGAAGGCCTTCGGCAGCGGGTAGAAGGCGTTGTAGCCCAGCATCGTCTTGAACTGGGAGAAGGACTCCTTCAGCGTGACGGTGAAGGTCTTCTCGTCAACGACCTTGAGGCCCTTGAGCTCCTTGGCGGTGGGCTTCTTGTCCTTGCCCGGGGCCAGCTCGTCGGAACCGTCGATCTTCGCGAAGAACGGCAGGCCCTCGGCGGCGTTCTCCTGGTTGGCACCCCAGTTCCAGGCGCGGACGAACGACTGCGCGTCGACCTTCTCGCCGTTGTGGAAGGTGAAGCCGTCCTTGATCTTGATCGTCCAGGTCTTCGAGTCCGTGGTCTCGATGGACTCGGCGACCGCGAGCTTCGGCTCGTTGGTCTTGTTGTCGTACTTGACCAGACCGGTGAAGAGCGCGTTGAGGACCTCGGCACCTTCGGACTCGGCGGTGTTCTGACCGACCAGGCCGTGCTGCGGCTCACCGAGCTGCACGGTGATGCTGCCGCCACCCTCGCCTGCGTTGTCCTTGCTGGTGCTGCAAGCCGTGGCCGCCATCGCCACGATGACGGCACCCGCGACCCACTTGGCGCTCGTTGCTCCGCGCATGGGTAATTGCCTCCTCAGGAGTCACTGTCGATTCGTGAAGGACCCGGCTCGCTGACACCCCTGACAGCGAAATCCGGTCCCATCGTGTGTGCTCGTGAGTCGACGCTCCCCACAGCGTGTGACCCATTGACCCGAGCTCAATGGAGCCATCCTCAGGGACTGCCAGACCGTAAACCACACTTAAGTGGTCTCGTTTTCACAACATCACCGCATGGCGAAAACCCGAAATCCGGACAAACGGATAGGAGACAGACACGTGCGAAACGGACGGTTAGCTCACCATCCGGAGTGTCACGATCGGTATCCGGACAGCTGAACGAAACAATCCGGTTGACAAACGCGAACGGCCCCTCCCCTCACGGATCATCGTGAGGGGAGGGGCCGTGTCAACGGGCGGGTTTCGGCCGGCCGCGCAGCGGCGGCCGACAAGCCCTGGTACTACGTGCCTACTTGCCGGACTTGGCGCGCGAAGCGGTGCGCGAGCGGTCCTTCTGGTCCAGGACGACCTTGCGGATGCGGACGGCCTCCGGGGTCACCTCGACGCACTCGTCGTCGCGGCAGAACTCCAGGGACTGCTCCAGGGAGAGCTTGCGGGGCGGCACCACGTTCTCGGTGTTGTCCGCGGAAGCCGCACGCATGTTGGTGAGCTTCTTCTCCTTGGTGATGTTCACGTCCATGTCGTCGGAGCGCGAGTTCTCGCCGACGATCATGCCCTCGTACACCTCGGTGCCGGGCTCGGTGAACAGGACGCCGCGCTCCTGCAGGTTGATCATCGCGAACGGCGTGACCGAACCGGCGCGGTCGGCGACCAGGGAACCGTTGTTACGGGTCACCAGCTGACCGAACCACGGCTCGTGGCCCTCGTGGATCGAGTGGGCGATGCCGGTGCCGCGCGTGCCCGTCAGGAACTCGGTACGGAAGCCGATGAGACCGCGCGAGGGGACCACGAACTCCATGCGGACCCAGCCGGAGCCGTGGTTCGACATGTTGTCCATGCGGCCCTTGCGGACGCCCATGAGCTGCGTGACCGCGCCCATGTGCTCCTCGGGGACGTCGACCGTCATGCGCTCGACGGGCTCGTGCACCTTGCCGTCGATCTCCTGCGTGACCACCTGCGGCTTGCCGATGGTCAGCTCGAAGCCCTCGCGGCGCATCTGCTCGACCAGGATGGCCAGCGCGAGCTCACCGCGGCCCTGGACCTCCCAGGCGTCGGGGCGCTCGGTGTCGAGGACGCGCAGCGAGACGTTACCGATCAGCTCGCGGTCCAGACGGTCCTTGACCTGGCGGGCGGTGACCTTGCGGTCCTTGACCGCGGACTTGGCGTCCGCGCCCTTGCCGCTGCCGCCGCGGCCGACCATCGGGGAGGTGTTCGTACCGATGGTCATGGAGATCGCCGGCTCGTCGACCGAGATCAGCGGGAGCGCGATCGGGTTCTCCGGGTCGGCCAGCGTCTCGCCGATCATGATGTCCGGGAAACCGGCGACCGCGCAGATGTCACCCGGGCCCGCCACCTCGGCCGGCTTGCGGGTGAGCGCCTCGGTCATCATCAGCTCGGTGATGCGGACGTTGGAGATCGTGCCGTCACGCTTGATCCACGCGACGGTCTGGCCCTTGCGGAGCTCACCCTGCTCGACGCGGACCAGGGCGATGCGGCCGAGGAAGTTGTCGGCGTCCAGGTTGGTGACGTGGGCCTGGAGGGGGGCCTCCTCGTCGAACACCGGGGCGGGGACGTGCTCCAGGATGGTGGAGAAGAACGGCTCCAGGCTGTCGCTGTCCGCGGGGACGGTGCCGTCCTCCGGCTTGGTCAGCGAGGCCACGCCGTCACGGCCACAGGCGTAGACGATCGGGAACTCGATCTGCTCCTCGTCGGCGTCCAGGTCGAGGAAGAGGTCGTACGTCTCGTTGACGACCTCGTCGATCCGGGAGTCCGGACGGTCCGTCTTGTTGATGCAGAGGATGACCGGCATCTTCGCCTGCAGGGCCTTGCGCAGGACGAAGCGGGTCTGGGGCAGCGGGCCCTCGGACGCGTCCACCAGCAGGACGACCGCGTCCACCATCGACAGACCGCGCTCGACCTCACCACCGAAGTCGGCGTGGCCGGGGGTGTCGATGATGTTGATCGTGATGGGCGCCCCGCCGTCCTTGGGGTGGTACTTCACCGCCGTGTTCTTGGCGAGGATCGTGATGCCCTTCTCACGCTCCAGGTCGTTCGAGTCCATCATGCGGTCGTCGAGGTGCTGGTGGGCGGCGAAGGCACCGGCCTGCTTGAGCATGGCATCGACGATGGTCGTCTTGCCATGGTCGACGTGGGCGACGATGGCGACGTTACGGATGTCGTGGCGCGTGGGCACTTCGGCGCTTCTCCCGGGATCGTGGATGGCGGCGCGTACGGTCCGGCACGCGAGCCTCGACCGGGCGGAAAACCTGCCACGGCCTTACCCCATCGTACGTCGGATGGCGGGAACCGGCTGCCGGGGGGTCTGTCAAGAGGCCGGACGACTGAGCGGGACCGAGGATGGAGCGGGGTGTCTCGGTCGCGCCCGACGCCTGTGTCCACTGGGGATTCACGCAGGTCTACAGGGTGTTCACGCGGGTCAACGGGTATCGACGACCTTGCCCGCCGGGTGTCCGGCGGGCAAGGGACTTGAGTCACTTCTGAGCTTGTGACCCGCGGGTCAACCTGCCTCACCCCGCTTTGTCACCACTTCTTCTCCCCGCGTCTTCCCTCCGCGTCTTCCCTCGGCGCCTTCCCTCGGCGCCTTCTCCCGGCGTCCTAGTTCTTCTTCCCGTCGGCGTCCTTGGCCGGATCGGCCTTCTTCCAGCCGATGTCCTGGAAGCGGGGGGCGCCGAGGCCGAAGGCGCCCGCGTTGACCAGGTTCGGCTTGACGGCGACCAGCTCGGGCCGCTGGTACAGCGGGACGGAACCGGCGGCGGCCCAGATCCGGGCGTCGGCCTTGCGCATCAGTTCGCGGGACTGGTCCTCGTCCAGTTCGCCGACCGCCTGGTCGAAGAGCTGGTCGATGTGGTCCGTGCCGACCCGGGTGTAGTTCTGTTCGACGAGGAGGGAACCGTCGGCGGCGGGTTCCGGCTTCGCGAAGATGGGCCGGGCGTCGGTGGCCGGGTAGGCCGTCGCCGGCCAGGAGTACAGGGCCAGGTCGTACTGGCCCGAGGCGATGTGGTCCTTGAAGAAGCTCTCGTCCGCCACCTTGGTCAGCTCGGTGTTCACGCCGAGCTCGCGCAGCATCTGCGAGATCCGCTCGCCGACCGCCCGCAGGGCCTCCGAACCGGGGCCGGAGGGGAGGACGAAGCGGAGGGTGAGCGGCTTGCCGTCCTTGGCGAGCACGCTGCCCGAGGTGTGGGCCTGCTTGGCCGGGGCCGGGCTGGCCTTGGCGGGCTCCTTGTCGTCCGCCTCCTCCTCGCCGTCGAGGGTCGGGCCGCGCTTGCCGTCGTCCTGCGCCTGGTCCTCCTCGGTCCCGGCCTCCGCCCGGGCCTGGGCCTGCGCCTGGCCGAGCAGGGTCTTCTCCTGCGCGGCCGCGAACGGGACCGGGGCCAGCACCGGGGAGAGCCGCCCCTCACCGGCGCCGGGGGCGAAGGCGTCCGCGTCGACGATCTCGCCGTCCGGCAGGTACCGGCCCTCCGGCAGATCGCCCACCTCGTGGACGCCGCCGGCGCCGTCGTGGTCACCGGGCGCGCGCGCCGGCGCCTTGGCGTCGCCGGCCTTCCCGTCGTCCTGGCCGACGATGTAGAGGCCGTCGTTGCCGGTGCCCGGGCCCGCGGGTGTCTTGCCGTCGTCCTGCCCGGTGGCCGTCTTGTCGCTCTCGGGGCCGGCCTTGGTGCCCAGGGGCGCGGTGAGCTTGCCGCCCTGGCGCCATCCGGCGTCGGCGAGCAGGGCCTGGGCGGCCTGGGTGTCCTGGCCGCCGAGCGCGTCGCTGTTGTCGGCGTACGCGCGCTGTCCGGCGAGCGCCAGGTGGCTGCCCACCGGCTTCGCGGGCAGGCCGAGCGGCTTCAGCACGATCTCGGCCAGTGCCTTGCGGTCCAGGGCGCGGGCCACCGCCCGGCGCACCCGCTCGTCGGCGAGGGGGCCGGAGGCGCCGTTCATCGCGAGCTGCGTGTAGGCGGGCTCCAGCGACTTGCGCACCGTGAAGCCGCGCAGGGCGACCTGCTCGTCGGCGTACTTCCTGACCGCCTCCGCGTCCTTGCGGCGGGTCTCCTGCTCGGCGGCGGCCTTGCCCTCGTCCTGCCCGTACGCCGTCGCCCAGGACAGCGTCGCCTGGGCGGCCGTCAGGGAGGCGGCGGGGCCCTGCGCGCCCTTGGCGCCCGAGGTGCGGGCCCCGTCGCGCAGGGCCAGGGCGATCCGGTCGGCGCCGGCGCGGTCGATCTCCGCCATGTCGAGCCTGCCGGCGGCCAGGGCGGCCGGGCGTTCGGCCCGGGGCACGGCCGTGAGGACCAGCGTGTCCAGCTTGGCGGGGCGGCCCCACCAGCGGGCGTTGCGGGTGAGCGCCGCGGTGCCGGTCTTCTTGTCGACGGCCCCGAGGTTGAAGGGTCCGGCGGTCACCTTGAGGGCGCCCCGGGCCCCTTCGTTGAAGGCCTCGGGGGTGCCCGTGACCTGTTTGGGGTAGAGCGGGCTGAACAGGGAGCGCCAGTCGGCGTACGGCTTGGCGAAGGTGACCTTGACCTCCAGGTCGGTCTTGCCCCGCTCGATCTTCTCGATGCGCTCGTAGCCGGCGTTGCGGGCCGTCCAGTACGCCGAGTCCTTGCCGTTCAGGGCCCTCCACTGGGCCACGAAGTCGGCGGCCCCGATCTCCCGGCCGTCGCTCCACACCGCCTGCTGGTTCAGCTTGTACAGCACGACCTGCTTGGGCTCGCGCTCCGTGACCTCGGCCTTCTCCAGGTAGTCCGGGTTGATCACCGGCCGCCCCTTGGCGTCCATGACGAACAGTTGGGGCAGCACCGCCCCGGCGATCCGGCCGGTGGCGGCGTCGGCGTCGGCCTGGAAGGTGTTCAGGGTGTCCGGGAGGTTGTCCACGGCCCAGCGGAGCACCCCGCCGTCGACGACCCGGTCCCGGGCCGTCGTCGCGATGTCCTGGCCCGCGGCGGTCGGGCCGCCGTCGTCCTCACCCGCGCCGCAGCCCGCGAGCAGCGGCAGTGCGAGGACTCCCGAGGTCAGGAGCGCCAAGGACCTGCGCCTTCTCTGGGTCATGGGTGGTACCTCCGGGGCGGGGCGTGGGGGTGCGTGAGCAGGGGGGACTTGATCACGTTCGGCGGTATATGGAGCTGATCACACTGGGTGCCGAAGCCCACTGAAATCCACGGCTCCCCGGGTCTCCCGCACCACACCCTCGCCACGCCGCGAACCCCACCCGTGCGGACCAATCGCCTGAGGGGCACGAGCGCGCGTTCCCCCGCCAGAGGGACGGCGGCGGGGGCGCGGGGGCGCACGGATCAAGCCCACGCGCCCTCGATCGGTGCACGTCCCTTCACAACCGGGGACGGGAGGGGTCACACTCTCAGGCGCCCGGGAGCACGGTCACCGCACGCGCGGAAGTGAGGGCAAGTCATGTCCCTGCACGATGATTTGACCGCCGTACGACGCGATCTCGACGAACTCGTCCGCAAGGTCGAGCGGCTGGAGCGCACGGCGGGACGCCAGGATCCGGGGGGCGGCCGGCGCGCGGCGCCCGACCCGTCCGCGATGGTGACCATCCCGGACGCGCCGTACGACAGCACACTGTGGACGGACTCCGACGACGAGGGTCTCGGCGCCCGCGACCGCCGCGCCCCCTGACCGACCCGGTCCCGCGCCGCCCCCGGCGCCTTCCGCGTCGCATGCGCGTCCCGCACCACCCGTGTACCACCGGCGCACGCGGTGGCGACGACCCTCCCCCATCACTCCACCCGGAGTCCCCCTTGGCCACAGGCACGGAACCATCCCGACAACGGAGCGGCGGGGTCCACGGGCCCTCCAGGGCCTCGATCGCCGCCCGACACCTGCGGACCGACCGGTGGTGGCTGTCGCCCGCCGGCACCGCGGCGGGACTGCTCGCCTTCATCGTCTACTCGACCTGGCGGGCCTTCTCGAACGCCGACTACTACGCGGCCCCGTACGTCTCGCCCTTCTACTCCCCCTGCCTGGCGGAGAACTGCGTGACGATGCGCGGCGGCCCCAACGCGGACCTCTTCGGAAGCTGGTGGGGCCTGTCCCCCGCCCTGCTGATCCTGATCTTCCCGCTCGGCTTCCGGCTGACCTGCTACTACTACCGCAAGGCCTACTACCGGGGTTTCTGGGCCTCGCCGCCCGCCTGCGCCGTCGCCGAGCCGCACGCGACGTACACCGGGGAGACCCGCTTCCCGCTGATCTTCCAGAACGCGCACCGGTACTTCTTCTACGCGGCGGTGCCGGTCGCGGGGATCCTCACCTACGACACCGTGCTGACCTTCCGCGACACACACTACGCATGGGGCCACGTGGGCCTGGGGACGTTGTTGTTCCTGGTCAACACCGTTCTGATCTGGGCCTACACCCTGTCGTGCCACTCCTGCCGGCACATCATGGGCGGCCGGCTGAGGCACTTCTCCAGGCATCCGGTGCGCTACTGGCTCTGGGGGTGGGTGAGCCGGCTCAACACCCGTCACATGCAGCTCGCGTGGGCCTCGCTGATCAGCGTCGCCGCGTGCGACTTCTACGTCTACCTGGTCGCCGGCGGCGCCTTCACCGACCCGAGGATCTTCTGACATGGCTCAAGTCGACCGACAGCAGTGGGACGTGGTCGTGGTCGGTGCGGGCGGCGCCGGGCTGCGGGCCGCGATCGAGGCCCGCGAACGGGGCGCCCGTACGGCCGTGATCTGCAAGTCCCTCTTCGGCAAGGCCCACACGGTGATGGCGGAGGGCGGGATCGCGGCCTCCATGGGCAACGTGAACGCGGGCGACAACTGGCAGGTGCACTTCCGCGACACCATGCGCGGCGGCAAGTTCCTCAACCAGTGGCGGATGGCCGAACTGCACGCCAAGGAGGCGCCGGACCGGGTATGGGAGTTGGAGACCTGGGGAGCGCTGTTCGACCGGACGCCCGACGGGCGGATCTCCCAGCGCAACTTCGGCGGCCACGAGTACCCGCGCCTGGCCCACGTCGGCGACCGGACCGGCCTGGAACTGATCCGCACCCTCCAGCAGAAGATCGTCCAGCTCCAGCAGCAGGACTTCAAGGAGTTCGGCGACCACGAGGCCCGGCTCAAGGTCTTCCAGGAGTACACGGTCACCCGGGTCCTGAAGGACGGGGAGGAGGTCTCGGGGATCTTCTGCTACGAGCGCGAGAGCGGCCGTTTCCTCGTCCTGGAGGCCCCGGCGGTGGTGCTGGCCACGGGCGGGATCGGGAAGTCCTTCAAGACCACCTCGAACTCCTGGGAGTACACGGGCGACGGCCACGCGCTGGCCCTCCTCGCGGGCGCGCCGCTGCTGAACATGGAGTTCGTGCAGTTCCACCCGACCGGCATGGTCTGGCCGCCCTCGGTGAAGGGGATCCTCGTCACGGAGTCGGTGCGCGGCGACGGCGGGGTGCTGCGCAACAGCGAGGGCGAGCGGTTCATGTTCGACTACGTGCCGGACGTCTTCAAGGAGAAGTACGCCGAGTCCGAGGAGGAGGGCGACCGCTGGTACGAGGACCCGGACCACAACCGGCGCCCGCCGGAACTGCTGCCCCGCGACGAGGTGGCGCGGGCCATCAACTCCGAGGTCAAGGCGGGTCGCGGCTCCCCGCACGGCGGGGTGTTCCTGGACGTGTCCACCCGGATGCCCGCCGAGCGGATCAGGCGGCGGCTGCCGTCGATGTACCACCAGTTCAAGGAGCTGGCGGACGTGGACATCACGGCCGAGGCGATGGAGGTCGGTCCGACCTGTCACTACGTGATGGGCGGGATCGCGGTCGAGTCCGACACCGCGGCCACCCTGGGGGTGCCGGGGCTGTTCGCCGCCGGCGAGGTCGCGGGCGGCATGCACGGCTCGAACCGGCTGGGCGGCAACTCCCTGTCGGACCTGCTGGTCTTCGGCCGGCGGGCCGGGCTGCACGCGGCGGCGCACGCCGCCTCGTCCGCCGTCCGCCCGGCCGTCTCGCAGGCGGAGGTCGACGCGGCGGCGGCGGAGGCGCTGGCCCCGTTCCACGCGGCGCGGGGCGCGGAGAATCCGTACACGCTCCACCAGGAGCTCCAGACGACCATGAACGACCTGGTCGGGATCATCCGTCGGGCCGGCGAGATGGCCGAGGCGCTGGAGCGGCTCGCGGGGCTGCGGGCGCGCGCCGCCCGCGCCGGGGTGGAGGGCCACCGGCAGTTCAACCCGGGCTGGCACCTGGCGCTGGACCTGCGGAACATGCTGCTGGTCAGCGAGTGCGTGGCCCGGGCGGCCCTGGAGCGCACCGAGAGCCGCGGCGGTCACACGCGCGAGGACTGCCCGTCGATGGAGCGGGACTGGCGGCCGGTGAACCTGCTGTGCCGGCCGGTGGACCCGGCGCCCGCCGATCCCGCGGCCGACCGGATCGAACTCACGCGGGTCCGCACCGATCCCATCCGTCCCGACCTGCTCGCCCTGTTCGAGAAGGACGAGTTGGTCAAGTACCTCGCCGAAGAGGAGCTCTACGAGTGACTGACTACGACGCCCGCTTCCGGATCTGGCGGGGCGACGCGGAGGGCGGGGAGCTGCGGGACTTCACGGTGGAGGTGCACGACGGGGAGGTGGTCCTGGACATCGTGCACCGGCTCCAGGCCACCCAGGCGTCCGACCTCGCGGTCCGCTGGAACTGCAAGGCGGGCAAGTGCGGTTCGTGCAGCGCGGAGGTCAACGGCAGGCCGCGGCTGATGTGCATGACCCGCATGTCCGTCTTCGACCGCGAGGAGACGATCACGGTCACCCCGCTGCGGGCCTTCCCGGTGATCCGGGACCTGGTCACGGACGTCTCCTTCAACTACGAGAAGGCGCGCGAGGTGCCGGCCTTCGTGCCACCGGAGGGGGTGGCTCCCGGCGCGTACCGGATGCGGCAGGTGGACGTGGAGCGCTCGCAGGAGTTCCGCAAGTGCATCGAGTGCTTCCTGTGCCAGGACACCTGTCACGTGGTGCGGGACCACGAGGAGAACAAGACCTCCTTCGCCGGTCCGCGCTTCCTCATGCGGGTGGCGGAACTGGACATGCACCCGTTGGACGCGGCCGCCGAGGCCGGCCTGGACCGCAAGCGCACGGCCCAGGAGGAGCACGGGCTGGGCTACTGCAACATCACCAAGTGCTGCACGGAGGTCTGCCCCGAGGGGATCAAGATCACGGACAACGCGCTGATCCCGCTGAAGGAGCGCGTGGTGGACCGCGCCTACGATCCGCTGGTCTGGCTCGGGAACAAGATCGGCCGGCGGTCGACCCGGTAGCGGTCCGGTGCGTTCGCATCGGTGATCACTCCGGGTGCGGGGGTGGGAAACCGCCCATACGCTCCGACATGTGACTCCGCCGAAGAGACGCACCACCGCCGGGCCGGCCGTACGGACCGCGCTCGCGCTCTGCGCCGGGCTGCTGGCGGTCGGCGGGTGGGGGGTGGCGTCGGCGCCGCCCGCCCGCGCCGACGACCCCGTGACGCTGTCCAGGCAGGGGCAGATCACCGATCGGGTCGGGGCGCTCGGCGACCGCGCGCCGGCCGTCGTGTCCGCGCTGGACGAGCTGTACGCCGACCGCAGGATCCAGCTCTTCGTCACGTACGTGCGGGACTTCTCCGGGCGTTCCCCCCAGAGCTGGGCGGACGCCACGGCGCAGAAGAACGGCCTCGGCCAGAACGACGTCCTGTTGGCCGTGGCGACCGGCGACCGGCAGTACGCCTATTCGGCCGACGTGGACTCCGGGTTCACCGAACAGCAGCTGGCCACCGTCGCTCGGACCGCCATCGAGCCGGCCCTGCGGGAGAACGACTGGGCGGGCGCCGCGATCGGCGCGGCCCACGGGTACGAGGCCGTCCTGGCCGGCCTGCCCGTGCCCGTGCCCACCCTCACCCCCGGCGAGGCCGATCCGGGTGGTTCCGCGAGCGGCCGGAACGGCGCCGGGGACTTCGTCCTGCCGGTGGTCGCCGTCGGCGCGGCGGGCGCGTTGGGCGCGTACGCGTACAGCCGCCGCAAGCGCGGCAGGGGTCGCGGGGCGGGACGGGGGACGACGACCGGGCCGGGCTGGGGCGGGCAGGGCGGTGCGGCGGCCCCCCTCGCCCTGCCGGACCTCGACGCGCGGGCGAAGGCGCTGCTGGTGGAGACCGACGACGCGGTGCGCACCAGCACCGAGGAACTCGGTTTCGCCTCGGCCCAGTTCGGCGAGGAGGCCGTGGGGGCCTTCACCGAGGCGATGGAGTACGCCAAGGGCGAGCTGACGCACGCCTTCCGACTGCGGCAGCAGCTCGACGACGCCTACCCGGAGGACGACGCGACCCGCCGCCGGATGCTGGACGAGATCGTGGCCCGCTGCACGGAGGCGAACCGGCGGCTGGACGCCGAGACGGCGGACTTCGACCGGCTGCGGGACCTGGAGAAGAACGCCCCGCAGGCGCTGGAGACCGTCGAGACGCACTTCCGCGCGCTGGCCGGCCGCACGACCACGGCCGCGGCCACCCTGACGGCGCTGACGGGCCGGTACGCGGACTCCGCGGCCGCGCCGGTCGCCTCCAACCCGGAACAGGCGAAGGACCGGCTGATGTTCGCGACGAGCAGTCTCGGCGAGGCGCGGGCCGCAGTCGACGCCGGCGACAACGGCAGGGCCGCCGTCCACGTCCGGGCGGCCGAGGGCGCCGTCGACCAGGCGACGACGCTGGTGGACGCGGTGGAGCGGCGGGCCCGGGAGCTCGCGGAGGCCGCCGGGAAACTGCCCGTGGCGCTGAGCGAGACGGACACGGACCTCGCGGACGCCCGCGGTCTGCTGACCGGCACCGCGCAGGGGACCTCGACGGCGGACCTGCGCGGACGGATCGGCCGCGCCGAGGCGGTCCTGGCCGACGTGCGGCGGGAGCAGGCGGCCGGCCGGTACGACCCGATCGACGCGTTGCGCCGAGTCGAGGAGGCCGACGCGGCCCTCGACGAGGCCCTCGCGGGGGCCCGGGAACGCGAGAGCGGCCGGCAGCGGGCGGCGGGCCTGCTGGACCAGGCGCTGCTGTCGGCCCGCAGCGCGATCGGCGCGGCCTCGGACTACGTCACCACCAGTCGGGGCGCGGTCGCCAGCCAGGCCCGGACCAGGCTGGCGGAGGCGCAGCGGCACCTGGAGCGTTCCCTCACCCTGACCGGCACGGACCCGGCGGGCGCGCTCGCGGAGGCCCAGCAGGCGGACTCGCTCGCGCGGCAGGCGCAGCAACTGGCCGAACAGGACGTACGGGCCTACCAGGAGGACCCGTACGGCGGTGGCGGCCGGCCGCGGCAGGGCGGCATGGGCGGCGCGGTGCTCGGCGGGATCATCCTCGGCGAGATCCTCGGCGGCGGCCGGAACCGGGGCGGGGGCTTCGGCGGCGGCTTCGGCGGCGGGGGTTCCTTCGGCGGGGGCGGCGGCCGGGGGCCGGGCTCCTTCGGCGGCGGCGGCACCCGCGGCCGCATGGGCGGCGGCGGCCGCTTCTGACGACATCCCCCCTCTACCCGGGAGTACAGGCACATGAGCAAGCAGACCATCCTCGGCCGCGTCACCCAGCTCGCCAAGGCGAACGTCAACGCGCTGCTGGACCAGGCCGAGGACCCGCAGAAGATGCTGGACCAGCTGATCCGGGACTACACGAACAACATCTCGGAGGCGGAGCAGGCCGTCGCCACCACGATCGGCAACCTGCGGATGTCGGAGGCGGACCACAAGGAGGACGTGGAGGCGGCCTCGGAGTGGGGCGACAAGGCGCTCGCGGCGAGCCGGAAGGCGGACGACCTGCGCGCCGCCGGCTCGGTGGCCGACGCGGACCGGTTCGACAACCTCGCCAAGGTCGCGCTCGGCCGGCAGCTCCAATCGGAGAAGGAGGCGAAGACGGCGGAGCCGACGATCGCCGCCCAGACGGAGGTCGTCGGGAAGCTGAGGTCCGGTCTGGACTCGATGCGGAACAAGTTGACGGAGCTGACGTCGAAGCGCGACGAGCTGGTGGCCCGCGCCAAGACCGCGCAGGCGCAGAACACGATGATGGACGCGGTGAAGAACATCGACGTCATGGACCCCACCAGCGACCTGAGCCGCTTCGAGGACAAGGTCCGGCGCGAGGAGGCCATGGCGCTGGGCAAGCAGGAACTGGCCGCGTCCTCGCTGGACGCCCAGTTCGAGGCCCTGGACGACCTCGACAAGACCTCGGAGATCGAGGCCCGCCTGGCCGCCCTCAAGTCCGGCCGGGCGGCCTAGCCGGGCCCGGGGCGGGCCCCCCGGGCCCGGCGCGGGATCAGCCGTACATGCCCAGGAGCTGTTCCGCGGAGAGTTCCGCCACCGGGCCGGTTCCGCCGCCCGGCAGGGGCAGCTCGAACCACACCGTCTTGCCGCGGTGGGTGCGCCGGGTGCCCCAGCCGGCCGACAACAGGCCGACGAGTTGGAGGCCCCGGCCGCCCTCGTCGGTGTCCCGGGCGCGACGGCGGCGCGGCTGGGCGAGGTTGGCGTCCCACACCTCGCAGACCAGGGTGCGGTCCAGCAGCAGCCGCAGCCGGATCTCCCCCTCCCCGTACCGCAGGGCGTTCGTGACGAGTTCGCTCACGAGCAGTTCCGTGGTGTCCAGGAGCCCCTCCAGGCCCCACGCGGGCAGCTTCGCCCGCGCCAGTTCCCGGGCGCGGCCCACCGAGCGGGCCTCCCTGGGGAGCTGCCAGTCGCCGACCGCGTCCACGGGCAGTCCCTGTACCCGGGCCATCAGCAGCGCGATGTCGTCCTCCCCGTGCCGGGTGTGCAGGGTGTTGAGGACGTGGTCGCAGACCTCCTCCAGGGGGCGCGAAGGGTCCGCGACGGCCTCCCGCAGTCCCCGCAGGCCCTCCTCCAGCGGATGGTCGCGGGACTCGACGAGTCCGTCCGTGTACAGCGCCAGCATCGCGCCCTCGGGGAGTTCGACCTCCACCTCCTCGAAGGGTTCGCCGCCGACGCCCAGCGGCATCCCCGGGGGGATCTCCAGCAGCAACCCGGGGCGCGGCGGTCCGCCCTCCTCGGCCGGTTCCACCAGCACCGGCGGCATGTGGCCGGCGTTGGCGATGGTGCAGCGCCGGGTGACCGGGTCGTAGACCGCGTAGACGCAGGTGGCGAGGTACACCTCCGAGCGGTCCGCGTCCCGCGAGTGCAGGGCGGCGCGGGAGGCCTGCTGGGATCCGCCGGGCGCCCCGAGTCCGCGCGCGACCTCGTCCAGGGCGCTGAGCACCTCGGCGGGTTCGAGGTCCAGGAGGGCCAGGGTCCGGACGGCGGTGCGCAGTTCGCCCATGGCCACGGCGGCCCGCAGTCCCCGGCCCATGACGTCGCCGACGACCAGCGCCGTGCGGTGCCCGGGCAGTTCGATGACGTCGAACCAGTCGCCGCCGACCTCGGTGGCCGCGTTGCCCGGCAGGTAGCGGCAGGCGATGTCCAGGCCGGCCGCCTCCGGGTCGCCGGGGGGCAGCAGGCTGCGTTGCAGTATCAGCGCCCGTTCGTGCTCCCGTCGGTACAGCCGTGCGTTGTCGATGCACACGGCGGCCCGCGCGGTCAGTTCCACGGCCACCGCCCGGTCCCGTTCACCGAAGGGTTCGCTGCCCTTGGTACGGGAGAACTGGGCCAGGCCCACCACCGTGTCGTGGGCGACCAGCGGCACGACCAGCGTGGACTGCACGAGGTCGTCCGAGCCGCCGCCCTCGATGAGGCGCGTCCGCGCCGTGCGCAGGGCCAGTGCCCCGGGCGAGGCCGCCGGATAGCGGTGGATCTCCCCCACGGCGACCGATGCGCCCGACCCCGCGCCCAGGGCGTCGGAGACGGCCGAGGCGAAGGCCACCCGGCGCAGCGGGGCCGACGGCGCGCGTCCGGTGCCCTGCCCGGGCAGGGAGGGCACCCCCGGGCCCTGCGGCCGGGCGGGGCGGTCGTCGTCGCCGAGGAGCAGCCCCTGGTACAGGTCGACGGAGGCGAGGTCGCAGAAGCCGGGGACGGTGACGTCGAGGAGTTCCCGGGCGGTGGTCTCCAGGTCCAGGGAGTTGCCGATGCGGTGTCCGGCCTCGTTGAGCAGGGCCAGGTTGCGCCGTACGCCTGCGGCCTCCCGGGCGGCGAGGTGGCGGCGGGTGACGTCGATGCCGATGCCCGCGACCCCGACAGGTCGTCCGGTGCCGCCGTGGACGCGGTAGAGGTTGATGGACCAGTGGCGGTTGTCCCGGCTGCGCGGGGTGGCTCCGGTGATCCGCAGGTCGGTGACGGATTCACCGGTCTCCAGTACCCGGCGCAGGGCGTCGGACATCCGGTCCGCCTCGTGCGCGGGCAGGTAGTCGTGCACCGTCCGGCCGCGGTGTTCCTCCGCGGCGCCGCCGAAGACGGTCGCGAAGCGGCGGTTGGCGCGCTGCACGGTGAGGTCGGTGCCGAAGAGCAGGAAGCCGAAAGGAGATTGACCGAATATCGCCTGTGAGGCCGCCAGATCGGATTCGATCCGTCGCAGCGCGCGTACGTCGACGACGACGCACAGCGCGGCCCGCTCGGCGGTCTCGGTCCGTGTGGGCATCACGTAGATCTCGGCCACGCCGTGCGCGCCGTCACCGCCGGGGATCCGGAAGGGGATGAGGCCCGTCCATTCCTCGCCGTCGAGGATCTCCGCGACCTTGCGGTGTCCCCCGGCCCGCAGCTCGGGCGGCATGAAGGCGTCGACCGGGTCGCGGCCCACCGCCTGGGCGGGTGTCAGCCCGAACAGTTCCTCGGCGCGCAGGCTCCATTGATCGATGAGCCCGTCCGGGCCGATCGAGAAGGACGCGACCTTTATGTAGTCATATATCGAGCCAGGCGGGCTGCTGTGCCACAGGGCGTCGTGCCACGTCGCCCCGGACACACGGGCCTGATGTGCCTGCGCAGGTATCTCGCTCACGCGACCGTCCCCTCCAGCTCACCGCAACCGGACCGGCCATGACCGAAGTATTCAGCACCACGGCCCCGGCCCGCATGGCGTTCACGATCACAAAAAGGTCCCGACTGTTTCGAGCCACCCCCGGTGATCGCCGGCCACCCTTCTCCTTGTTACTCACCAGGAAGTGCCAACTCGAACCACACAGTCTTGCCCGACTTCCCGTGTCGGGTCCCCCAACGCTGTGCCGAGACGGACACCAGGTGCAGTCCGCGGCCCCCTTCGTCGTCCGGTGTCGCGACGCGTTCCCGGGGCGGATCCGGAAGCGGATCGGAAACCTCCACGAGAAGTGCCGGACTCGCGGCCGCGTCCTCGGCGGCCGAATCACGTCGCTCCAGGCGGACCCCGATGGGGCCGGAGGCGTAGCGCAGGGAGTTGGTGACCAGCTCGCTGACCAGCAGGACGGTCACGTCGCCCACGGAGTCCAGACCCCAGGCGCGGAGCTTGCCGCGCACGGCGTGGCGGGCGGTGCGCACGCTGCCGGGCTCGGCGGGGAAGGCCCACTCGGCGCATTCACCGTCTGTGTCGATCACGCCGATCACTTCCCGGGCCGCGGCGACCCCAGTCGGGTTCAGCAGGGACGATAGGGGGACGAGATGGGGATTAATAGCGACATACCCGATATTCAGGGCGTCGTACCACTCCTTACCCCACGCACCGGCCCGCCGTGGCGCATACGGCCTACAGCTCAAGCCTCACAGACCCCGGACCGGAGCGCCCGCGGGGCCGCCGGCCGGTCCGGCCGCAGGGTCTGGGTCCGGGGCGGAGCGCAGGCGGTGTCCGATCTCCTCGACCGCCGGGCGGTCCTGGTCGAGCCAGTCCACGGTGTCCAGCTCGTCCGGCCGGAGCCAGCGCAGTTCGTCGTGGTCCTCCAGCGGGGCCGGTTCCCCGGACAGCAGCCCGGCGGTCCACACGTGCAGGACCAGGCCGGGCCGCAACGGCCACTCCCCCGGGACGCGCTCCAGGGCCTCGGTCTCCACGCCGAGCTCCTCGCGCAGTTCGCGCACCAGGGCCTCGGGGACGGACTCGCCCGGTTCGGTCTTGCCGCCCGGGAGCTCCCACCGGCCGGCCAGCTCGGGCGGCGCACTGCGGCGGGCGGCCAGCAGGCGCCCGTCACGACAAAGGGCTCCGCCCACGACCACTCGTACAGTCATGGGCGGAGCCTATGCCAGTGCGTCGGCGGCCCGACGCTCAGTTCCTCGTGGCGGCCTGGCTGCCTTGAGCGACCCGCTCGACCCAGTAGAGCTGCTTGTGTGCTCGGTCGTCGAGGCTGTCGATGACCTTCTGGGCCTCGGCCCGGGTGGGGTACCGGCCCACCCGGTAGCGGTTGCCGTTGTCGTCCTGACGTATGACCAGCCATGGAAGCAGGGCACCGCTGTCGTTCATCGCGTTTCACCCTCCGCCGGTGTACCTGCCCGGGAAACCGCATTGCGCATATGCCGGAGCTTACGCCCGACCTTTACTGAGCGGATACGGTTTTTCACGAAGAGGTACCTCACAGGCGTACGCATCCGGCCATGCGTACGAGTGCGCCGCGCGAGCCGGTTCAGATCCGGCGCACGACCGGCATCGCGAGCACCACCGCGCCCCCGGCCGCGCCCTCCTTCGCGCCCTTGCGGCAGGCGTCCCCGCAGGTCGCGTCGAGGGAGCAGCAGAGCGAGCAGATCGGCCCGGATTGGACGGGACAATCGGCGATGTCGGGGAGTTCGTACGCCGTCTCGCAGACGGAGCAGGTGTGCGTGGCGGTGATGTCCGGGACCTCGACCCCGGGTCCGTTCACCCCGTTCGGCCTGGCCAGGTAGTACCTGCCCTTGGTGGCCCAGGCGATCAACGGGCAGAGCACGAGGGACAGTCCGGCGGCGATGAAGGTCGAGAACGCCTCCGGGTAGGTCCCGAAGAGCCCGAAGAACGCCAGGATCGAGACGGTCGAGGCGATCACCATCGCGCCGAAACCCGCCGGGTTGACGGCGTACAGGTAGGCGCGCTTGAACTCGATGTACGGCGGGCTGAGTCCCAGCCGCTTGTTGATGACGAGGTCGGCCGCCACCGCGGCGATCCAGGCGATGCCGACGTTGGAGTAGAAGCCCAGCAGCTTGCCGAGCATGGAGAACATGTTCAGTTCCATCAGGGTCAGCGCGATGCCGAGGTTGAGGAAGATGTACCAGACCCGGCCCGGGTGGCGGTGGGTGACGCGGGAGAAGAAGTTCGACCAGGACAGCGAGCCGCTGTAGGCGTTGGTGACGTTGATCTTGATCTGGGAGACGATCACGAAGAGCGCGGCGGCGGGCAGGGCGAATCCGCCGAGCCAGGGGCGCAGGGCCTCGATCTGCGGGGCGATCGGCTCCAGCGCGTGGGTCGTGCCGACCGCTTCGAGCGCGACGAAGGCGAGGAACGCGCCGCCGAGCTGCTTGGCCGCGCCGATGATCACCCAGCCGGGTCCGGCGGCGAGCACGGCGAGGTTCCACCGGCGGCTGTTGGCCGGGGTCTTGGCGGGCATGAACCGCAGGTAGTCGGCCTGTTCCCCGATCTGCGCGATGAGCGAGAGCGCGATGCCCGTCCCGAAGCCGAAGCCGATCCAGGAGAACCCGGAGCCGGCGCCCTCGGTGCCGCCGAAGTCGGCGAACGCGCCCCAGGACCCGGGGGCGTGGAAGGCGAGCACGAGGAAGGGCAGTACCAGCCCGATCAACCAGACGGGTTGGGTCCAGGCCTGCACTTTGGCGAGGGCGCCCATGCCCTTGAAGACGATCGGGATCACGATGAGCGTGGTGATCAGGTACCCGACCTGGAGCGGCAGACCGACGGCCTGGTGCATGGCCTGGGCCATGATCGAGCCTTCGAGGGCGAAGAAGATGAAGGTGAAGGAGGCGTAGATGAGCGAGGTGAGGGTGGACCCGAAGTACCCGAAGCCGGCGCCGCGCGTCACCAGGTCCATGTCCAGGCCGTACCTGGCGCAGGCGCGGGCGATCGGGACGCCGGTGAGGAAGATGACGGCGGCGGCGGCCAGGATCGCGGCGAGTCCGCTGGTGAATCCGTAGGCGAAGACGATGGAGGCGCCGATGGCGAAGTCGGCGAGGTACGCGATCCCACCGAGCGCCGTGCCGGCGACGGTGCCGGGGCTCCAGCGGCGGAACGCGTGGGGGGCGTAGCGGAGGGAGTAGTCCTCGCGGCTCTCGTCGGCGGCGAGTCTGGCGTAGCTCCGACGGGGCGGCGACTGCGGGGGCGCGGCGGTCTCGGTCATACCGCCGGACGGTAGGGCCGGGATGTGACCCCCCGTCACACGGTGGCGTTGCCCGGGGGTTACGCCCCGGGCCGTCGGATCACCGCCCGGTTAACGGTCCGGTACCGACTGTCCGCCTTCCGGTGCGGGCTCCGGGCCGCCCGCGCGGCGGCGCGGGGCAGGGCCCCCGCCCCGGCCGCGGAACCGGCCGGTCACCGCACCGGCAGGTGGTAGGCCAGGCGGTAGCGGTCCGCCGGGACCACGACGTCGGCGGTCTCGACGGCCCGCCCGGAGGCGAAGTACGTGCGGCTCACCACCAGCACCACGTGCCCGGGCACCCCGCCCAGGGAGAGGATCTCCTCCGCGAGACCGGGCCGCGCCCCGACCTCCTCGACCACGTTGTCCACGACGACGTCGATCGCGGCCATCCGGTCCACCACCCCGGACCCGCCCAACGGGCCCTCCTCCGGCAGCATCACGGGGGTCCGACCGGTGACGGCCAGCGGTTCCCAGGAGGTCGACAGCATCATCGCCTCCCCCGCGTCGCGGAAGACGTACCGGGTGCGCATGACCCGGTCCCCCGGTTCGATGCCCAGCCGCGCCGCGATGTCGGCCGAGGCCTCCGTCTGCTCGCTGCCGGACTCCCACGTGCCGCGGGCACCCGATTCCGCCTGCTCCTGCCGGAAGGGCGTGGAGGCGCCCCCCGTGCGGTAGCCGGAGCGGGCGACCCGCCGGGGGACGGGCTGTTCGCGGACGTACGTACCGGACCCGGACCGGCCCTCGACGAGCCCCTCCGCCATGAGGACCTTGCGCGCCTCCAGCGCCACGGTGTCCGAGACCCCGTACTCCTCGCGGATCCGCGCTTGCGAGGGGAGCCGGGCGTGCGGGGGCAGGGACCCATCGACGATCTTTTGTCGCAGATCCCCGGCGACGCGCAGATAGGCCGGCTGCTCACCGAAAGTCACTGGCCACTCCCATCAGGTTGACAGACAGCTACACCCTGGCAACCGACGGTTGTGCACCGCAAGCAAAGGCCAGAGTTTCACCCGAAGTGATGAAGCCAGGTCACTCAAACCCGTTACCGCCCGTTACGCGCAAGCCCTCAGGCCGACCCCGTCGACGGACCCCGCGGGCCCTCGTCCCCCGGCTCCGCCAACCAGTCCGGAACACGCGTCGACAGCCCGTACGCCCCGCGCAGTTCCTTCTCCGTGTCGACGTCGAGGGACCGCACCGCCCGCTCCCAGACCTCGTCGAACTCGGCCGGCTTCGTTGCCCTCGCCGCGCGCTGCCACTCCTTGCGCGCCGCCTCGACCTCCTTGAGCTGCGCGTCCGCCGCGGCGCCGACCACGGGCCGCCCCGAGACGCGTCGCAACAGCGCGGCCTGCACGGCGAGCGCCGAGTCGACCTCCCGGGCCCAGGTGCGGCACTCGGGCAGCGCATCCTCGGGTCCGTCCTCCGGTTGGTGCGCGAAGGCCTCGTCGACGTCGTTCATCACCCTCAGGAACTCCGCCTGCTCCCGTGTCAGCATCCCGGCATCCTTGCGCAGGCTGCCGCGGTGCTCCTCGCTCGACGTGCCGATGACGCACACCAGACTCCGGTCGCCCTGGCGCCACAGCGCGCGCGTGGGGACGAAGTAGTACATCTCCGCATAGGCGGGCACCGCCCACGTGTCCATCGCGTACGAGTCCTGCGCCTTCCAGCACGCGTCCGTCGCGGTGGAGTCCAGCCCGTCGTCGCCCGGGAAGGGGCCGTCGTCCAGGAGGATCGAGGAGGTCACCTCGGCGTGGTGCACCTCGGCGCAGTCGACCGCGTGGACGAACGGCGACTGTTGCATGAGGTCGCCCCCCGGCACGTTGAAGCAGTCGCCCGGCCCCATGTCGTCGAGGGAGGACCGGGAGCCCGCCACGTCGTCGCGCGCGGACACCGACGAGGCGAGGTGCCGGGAGAAGGACTGCGCGTACTGCTGCGTGACGTACGCCGCGACCACGGTCATCACCACGGAGACGACCAGGCCCACGACGGCCAGCGACCTGCCGCGCTCCCGCTTCCTCGCGATCTGCACCAGCGCCACGACGCCGAACACGATCCCCAGCGGCGGCAGGCAGAGCAGGCCGACCAGCAGCGAGGCGAGGGCGAAGCCGTTCAGCGCCGGCGGGCCCTGGGGCGGGGGCGGACCCCACGGGGACCGCGCGGACGGCGGGGCCCACGGGTCGGCCGGACCGGTGGGAGGGTTCGGCGGGGGCGGGTAGGTCACGAGAGGTGGTGCTCCATCACAAGGGCGCGAACGAATGCGCGAATAGTACGCAGCGGGGGCGACCGCCCTGTGGTCGCCCCCGCGTTCATCGCTCAGCCGTACGGGTCCCCCCGCACGCCCTGCCCCTCCTCAGGTACGCCGCGTCAGAACTGCAGCGCCCAGGAGTCGATCTTTCCGGTGTCCGCGCCCGCGAGGTCCGCGACCCGGAGCTTCCAGACCCCGTTGGCGACCTCGGAGGAGGCGTTCACGGTGAAGGTCTGGACGATGTTGTCCGCGCTGCCGCCGCTGCGGTTGCGCAGGTTGTAGACGGTGCCGTCGGGGGCGACGAGGTCGACCTTGAGGTCACCGACGTAGGTGTGCTTGATGTCCACCGGCACGCTGAGGGTGGCCGGGGCGTTGCCGGAGATCCCGCTGACAGTGATCGGCGACTCGACGGTGGCGTTGTCGTTGATCGCGTAGTCGGCCAGGTTCTCGAAGCGGGTGCCCGGGTTCGGCGGGGTGGTGGAGCTCCCCACGTTCAGCAGGCGGTTCGGGGAGCCGGTGCCGGCGCCGGTGACCACGTTCGGGGTGGCGGCGGCCACCAGGCCGGCCGAGACCTGCGCCGGGGTGCTCGCCGGGTTCTGCGACAGGTACAGGGCGGCCGCGCCCGCCACGTGCGGCGAGGCCATCGAGGTGCCGGAGATGGTGTTCGTGGCGGTGTCCCCGGTGCCCCAGGAGGAGGTGATCGAGGAGCCCGGCGCGAAGATGTCGAGGATGGAGCCGTAGTTGGAGTAGCTCGCCTTCGCGTCGGTGTTGGTCGTGGCGCCGACCGTGATCGCCTCGGCGACCCGCGCCGGGGACTTGGTGCTCGCGTCCGTGCTCTCGTTGCCCGCCGCGACGGCGTAGGTGATGCCCGCGGCGATCGAGTTGCGGACGGCGGTGTCGAGGGCCGGGTCGGCCCCGCCGCCGAGGGACATGTTGGCCACGGCCGGCTTGACGGCGTTGCGGGTCACCCAGTCGATGCCGGCGACGACCTGGGCCGTGGTGCCCGAGCCCTGGTTGTTCAGGACGCGGACGCCGACGATCTTGGCCTTCTTGGCGACCCCGTACGCCGTGCCGCCGACGGTGCCGGCGACGTGGGTGCCGTGACCGTGACCGTCCTGGGCGGTGTTGTCGTTGTCGATGGCGTCGTAGCCGTAGGAGGCCCGGCTGCCGAAGTCGGTGTGCGTGATCCGGACGCCGGTGTCGATGATGTACGCCGTGACGCCCTCACCGGCCTTGTCCGGGTACGTGTAGCTGTTGTCGAGCGGCAGCGCGCGCTGGTCGATGCGGTCCAGGCCCCACGACGGCGGGTTGGGCTGGGTGGCGTCGACGGTGAAGGTGCGGTTCTGCACCACTGACTTGACCGCCGGGTCGGCGGCGAGCTTTCTGGCCTGCGCCTCGGAGACCTCGACGGAGTAGCCGTTGAGGGCGGCGCTGTAGGTCCGGTCGATCCTGGCCCCGTACCGCTTGGCCACGGCCTTCCCGCTGTCCGCGGTGGAGCGGGCGGCCGAGTCGTTCAGGGTCACGATGTAGCTGCCGGGGACGGCGCCCGCGGCGCCGGCGTTCTCGATGACGCCCTGGGGGCCGTCCGCCGCCGAGGCGGGCAACGCGGCGGCGGTACCGAGCACGAGGGCCACGACGGCTGTGGCGCTGATGCCGGCGATCTTCCGGCGGGTGTGACGCATCACGGACATGTGAGGGGTCCTCCTCATAGGTGGTGCGCTGCGGGGGGTGCGGTGCGTGGGTGCGATGCGCGTGCGGTGCGGTGCGGTGCGCGGTGCGCGGGGGTGGGGCGGTGCGCCGGCGTGGTGCGGGGCACGTGGGAACAGGACCCGGAAAGCCATGAGCATGACAATCCGGGGTCCAACGGGCCTTCGCCTCCGAAAGGTTGACCCACTCTCTCGCCATCCCACAAGAGGACAACGGACGCGTAACATCCGTGCCATACAACGGCCATGAAAGAGCAAAGGCGTTCCGCACATGACGCACGCACTGCCTGGTTACGTCTGCCCCGAGGACGACACCCGTGCCGACGTCCGTACGGCGCCGTGGTGCTGCCCGGTGTGCGCCGGGCCGTGGGACCTCGACTTCACACCCGATCCGGCCGGCCCGCTGGAACCGTCGGCCGGACCCAACTCGCTGTGGCGGTACGGCTCCGCGCTCCCGCTGCCGGGGGCGTTCTCCGTATCGCTCGCGGAGGGCAACACTCCGCTCGTTCCGCTCGTGGAGCGGATTCACGCCAAGCTCGACTTCCTGATGCCCACTCTGTCCTTCAAGGACCGGGGCGCGGTCATGCTCGTGGAACTGGCCCGGCGACTGGGTCCGGAGCGCGTCGTCGCCGACAGCAGCGGCAACGCCGGGACGTCCGTCGCGGCCTACTGCGCGCGGGCCGGCCTGAGTTGTGAAGTTTTCGTGCCCGAGGGCACTTCGGAGAAGAAGACCGCGCAGATGCGGGCGCACGGGGCGAGGGTCCGGGTGGTGCCGGGCGGCCGCGAGGCCGCCGCCGCGGCGGCCCGGGCGGTGGCGGACGAGCCGGGGGTCTTCTACGCGAGCCACGTCTTCAACCCGTACTTCCTCCAGGGGACGAAGACGTACGCGTACGAGATCTGGGAGGAGCTGGGCGGCCGGCTGCCGGAGGCCCTGGTGGTCCCCGTGGGCAACGGCACCCTGCTGCTCGGGGCGGCGCTCGCGGCCGAGGAGCTGGCCCGGCGCGGGGTACGGCCGCCCGCCCTCATCGCGGTACAGGCGCGCGAGGTGTCCCCGCTGGCGGCCGTCTTCCACGCGGGCGCCGAGGACGCCGCCCCGGTGCCCCGGCTGCCCACCCTGGCCGAGGGGATCGCCATCGCGGCGCCGCCGCGCGCCCGGCAGATCCTGGCGGCGGTCCGCGCGTCCGGCGGGACCTTCGTGACGGTGACGGAGGACCGGCTGCGGGCGGCCCGGCGGGACCTGGCGGCGCGGGGCCTGTTCGTCGAGCCGACGGCGGCGGCCTGCTGGGCGGCGGTCGCGCCGGGCGCCCCCACGGACCCGCTCCGGGGCCGCACCGCGGTCGTCCCCCTGTGCGGCGCGGGCGCCAAGTCGGACCTGGCGCCGTGACACCCGGCCCGCGGCCCTGTCCGGCGGGGCCGGGGTGCCGGCGGGGCCGGGGCGTCGGCCGGGCGGGAGTGTCGGCCGGGCCGGGGTGCCGGCGGGGCCGAAGTGTCGGCGGAGCCGAGGTGCCGGCCGGGCCAGGGTGTTGGCCGGGCCAGGGTGCCGGCCGGGCCAGGGTGCTGGCGGGGCCGGGGCGTCGACCGCGCCGAGGTGCCGGACGGGCCGCGGTGCCGGCCGGGCCGCGGTGCCGGCCGGGCCGGGGCGTCGACCGCGCCGAGGTGCCGGCCGGGCCGAGGTGCCGGACGGGCCAGGGTGCTGGCGGGGCCGGGGCGTCGGCCGGGCGGGCCCGGGGCGTCGGCCGCGCCCGCACCCACGCCCAGCCCCACGCCCGCACCCGCACCCGCACCCGCCCGGGCATCATGACGGAAAACCGCCAGCCGCCGGCCCTCCCGCCTGTTGGACTGGCCCCGTGAACCTCGTGAACGACACCCTCGATCCTGCCCGCCGGGCCGCCCAGGCCGCCCGCGCCACCGCCTTCGCCGGCCTCCACACCCCCGCCGCCCCGCTCGCTCTGGCCAACGCCTGGGACGTGGCCAGTGCCCGTCTCGTCGAGGCCGCCGGCGGGGCCGCCGTCGCCACCACCAGCGCAGGCGTCGCCTGGTCCCTCGGTGCGCCCGACGGGGACGCCCTGGCCCGGGACCGCGCCCTCGACCTCGTCTCCCGGGTGGCCGCCGCCGTGTCCGTGCCCGTCACCGCCGACATCGAGGGCGGCTTCGGCGCCGATCCCGCCGGCGTGGCGGAGACCGTCGCCGGGGTGTTGGCGGCCGGCGCGGTCGGGATCAACATCGAGGACGGCGACCGGGCACCCGCCGACCACGCGGAGCGGCTGGCCGCGGCCCGCGCCGCCGCCGACACGGCGGGGATCCCGCTCTACGTCAACGCCCGCGTGGACACGTACCTCTTCGGCCTCGGCGAGCCGGCCGGCAGGCTCGACGAGACCCTGCGGCGCGCCGCCGCCTACCTGGAGGCCGGCGCCTCCGGCGTCTTCGTCCCCGGTGTCACCGATCCCGCCACCGTCGCCGAGCTCGCGAAGGGCATCGGCGCCCCGCTCAACGTCCTCGTCGGCCCCGGCGCCCCCTCCGTGGCGCGGCTCGGCGCCCTCGGCGCGGCCCGCGTCAGCCTCGGCTCCTGGGTGGCCGAGGCGGCGTACGCCGTCGTCCGCCGGGCGACGGAGGAGATGCTCCGGGAGGGTACGTACACCTCCCTCGCCGGGTCCCTCCCCTACGGCGAGTTGAACGCCCTGCTCAAGGGCTGAGCCGGACCGCGGGCCGGGGAGCCCCCGGCCGGACGGGCGGTCAGCCGCGCGCGGCGCTCTCGTACAGCGCCTTGGCGCGCTCGTCGTACAGCGCGGCGGTGGAGTCCACGTCGGTGTCCCCGCCGCTCAACACCCCGATCAGCCGGCCCGGCTGCCCCGCACCGCCCCGGTCGGCGATCCAGGGGCTCCCGCTGGTCCCGGTCCAAAAGCCCGAACAGGCGATGTACAGCATGTCGGGGTCGTCCTCGTCGTGCCGGGTCTGGGTGGTGCAGGAGACGGGCTGGTTCCGCGGGTTGTGCCCGGACTCCGGGTAGCCGACGACGGTGACGTCCCGCTCGTACCCGGAGGTCCAGTCGGCCTTCGGGGCCTCGCTCCGGCCGACCCGGTCCTGGAGGCTGCGCCCGTTCTCGTCCGGCTCCACGGTGAGGAACGCGAAGTCGACGGTGTCGTCCCCCCACTTCCTCCAGCGGTCGTCCACGTGGACCGAGCGGACCTTCCACACCCCGAGGGGCGGGCGGCCCCCGCCCTCTCCGGAGAAGGCGGGGGCGAAGGCGAGCGCGCCGATGGCGAGGCCGTCGTGCGCGACCTGGCCGGGCACCCCGTCCTCGCCGGCGGGGACCACGCAGTGCGCGGCGGTGGCGACGACGTTGCCCTCGGGGCTGTCGACGACGCTCGCCGTGCACCAGTGCTCCCCGTTGGCCGTGAGCACGCCGACGGCGGGAAAGGGATGGACCGGCCGCTCCTGGAACGGCTTGAGGAACCCGAGGGCGAACACCGCGGCGCACACCGCCGCGATCCCGGCGGCCGCGGCGGCGGACACGCCCTTCACCCTCGTGCTCATCTCGCCTCGGGCGCGCCCACGCTGCTCGGGGTCGGCGCGGCCATCACCTTGCTGATCCACGCGAGGGAGCCCTCCTTCATGCCGCGTACGTACGACTTTCCGTTGTGCTCACCATCCTGGATCACCTGGAGCCGGGTGTGCACGGGGCCCTTCCCGTAGGTCTTCATGAACTTCTCGGCGGTGGCGCGGCCGCTCTCCTTGGTGCCGATCTGGAAGTTGACGTAGACGTCCGGGCCGCCCTCCTTGATCAGTTTCGCGGCCAGCTTCTCCGGGTTGTTCGCGTCCATGGCCGGCTTGTTCCCCTTCCACAGCGGGGAATCCGGGACCATGTCCACCCCGCTGGCGATGACCGCCTTGAAGCGGTCGGGGAACTTCAGGACGTGCTTGAGCGCGCCGAAGCCGCCGGAGGAGGAACCCATGAAGGCCCACCCGTCACGGGAGTCGAAGGTACGGAAATTGGCCCGCGTGAAATCGGGGATGTCCTCGGCCATCCAGGTGCCCATCTTCGGCCGGCCGGGGATGTCCGAGCCGTCGAAGTGGTGCTTGGTGTCCGCGTTGATCACCGGCATGACGAGGATGAAGGGCAGGCTGGTACCGGCCTTGACCCCGTCGGTCACGGCCTGCTGGAGACCGAGACCGGGGCCCGTCCCCCAGTAGTTCTTGGGGTAGCCGCGGCCGCCGGGGAGCGAGATCAGGACCGGGAAGGCGCTCTTGGCGTACCGCGGGTCGTCGTACTCCTTCGGCGCCCACACCCACACGTCGCCCTTGAAGCCCGACTTCGCGCCGGTGACGGTGGTCTGGGCGATCTGGGTGCCGTCCGGCAGGCGGGAGCTGCGGACGAACGAGGCCCTGGGCCCCGTGGGCATGCGCACGCCCGGCGTGACGTCCCCGGTGGCCGCGGCCGGCTCGTGAGACTCGCCGAAGGACACCGGATCCCCTATGTCCGAGAAGAGGCCGAACGCGTAGGCCGCCCCGACACCCCCCGCCAGGGCCAGGGCGAGGCAGGCGCCGATCAGGACCGGACGCCTCCCGAGGCGGCGCCGTCCCTCGGTCGCGGGATGCCGTACATCGGTCGAATGGCCGGCGTCACGTTGTTGTTCTTGCAGCACGGATTCTTTTCCCGTTCCTTCTCCTGCGCCCACATCGAGCGCGGGTCGGACCGACAGGTCCCCCTCATACGCCTGTCAGAGTTGTGAACGACGTGATGGGTTGCCTGGGAGCGGGGCGACGTGGCGCGCACCACCCGGACCGGTGTGCGGGCCCTCGGGCGCGGGTGTCGCGACGGGGGCGCACGGGCCGGGGACGTACGGGCCGGGGGCGTAGGGGCCGGGGGCGCACGGGCCGGGGCGGGTCACCCGGCTTCCGGCTTCGGACCCTTCAACACCTTGCTGATCCATTCGAGCGAGCCTTCCTTCATGCCGCGCACGTAGTGCCAGCCGTTGTGCTCGCCGTTCTGGATGTCACGGATGGTGATCTTGACGGGGCCCTTGCCGTACTCCCGCTGGAACCGGAGCATCCGGTCCTTGCCCGTCTCCTCCGTGCCGACCTGGAAGTTGATGTAGACCTCCGGGCCGTTGGCGTCGATCAGCTTCCTGGCGAGCTTCTCGGGGTCGTTCGCGTCCATCTCCGCCTGGTGACCCTTCCAGAGCGGGGAGTCGGGAACGATCTCGCCACCACTGGCGATCACGGCCTTGAACCTGTCCGGGTGCTGGAGGACCTGCTTCATCCCGACGAAGGCACCGGAGGAGGACCCCATGAAGGCCCACCCGTCCCGGGACTTGTACGTACGGAAGTTGGCGCGGGCGAAGTCCGGTATGTCCTCGGCGAGCCACGTGCCCATCTTGGGACGACCCGGGATGTCGGCGCCGTCGTAGTAGTACTTGTTGTCCGGGTTGAGCACCGGCATGACCAGGATGAACGGCAGGCTGGTGCCGGCCCGGACGCCCTCCGTGACGGCCTTCTGCAGGCCCAGACTGCGGTCGGCCCAGTAGTTCGCCGGGAAGCCGTTGCCCCCGGGGAGCGCGATGAGCACCGGGAAGGCGCTCTTCTCGTACTCCTTCTCCCCGTACTCCTTCGGCGTCCACACCCAGACGTCCCCCTCGAAGCCGGACTTGGCGCCGGCGAGACGGGTCTTGGCGATGATCGTGCCGTCGTCGAGCTTCGCGGTCTGCTTGAACTCGGACTTCGGCCCGGCGGGCAGCAGCACGTCCGGATCACCCGTCGGCCGCGCGGGGGCCGACGGCGAACCGCCCGGCTTCGGGTCGTCGGACCCGACGGCCGCCGGCACGTCCTTGCCGAAGCTCACGCTCTCCCCGTTGCCGGAGAACCACTCGTTCTTCCAGGCGGCGAACCCGCCGGCGCCGAGGAGCACCGCGAGGACCAGGGGCACGCTCACCCAAAGGGCCCGACGAGAACGCCGGGACCCGCGCGCCCCCTCGGGCGGCTGATACGTCCGATCCGGATCGTACGACTGGTCATCAGGCCGCGGGCGCTGCGGGTACTGGTGCACGAACTTCGCTCCGAACGGTCTTGCCTGCCCCGGCGGGACAGAACGGCTGGGCATCCCTTTAGTCCTGATGTACGAAATCTGCCGAGAGTTCCACACCGGCCGAAAACATGACCCGAATCTCACCGCGCCCCCGCGGAGCGACATGGCCGCCTCGTCACCGCCCCGACCACCACGCTCATGGCGCAGGCGCCGGCCGGCTTCGAGGTCGAGCGCGAGATGACGATCAAGCTCGACCCGCGCAACCGACCCGAACCGGACCTGTTGATGACGACGGCCGACTTCGACGGTGACCGCACCTGGTTCGAGAGCCCGCCACCAGTCGCCAGGGCAACGACAAGGGGCCGGACTCAACCGAGCCCGACCCCTTCCGACTGCACGTCCGCCCCGCCGAGTCACGAGCAGCACGTGCACGACCACAAGGTGCAGCGAAGCGTCGAGACAGGGCAACCACCTGCGGAAACGGCGCTTCCGGGGAAGCCATCCCGGCACATCTCAGCACGGGGGCGTCCCGGCACACACCAAGCAGTCAGCGATCAGTAGTGGTATCGGGCGGCGAGGATGATGATCTCCTTGTCCGTCACCAGGTGGACGAGGCGGTGCTCATCGTCGATCCGTCGCGACCAAGCCCCCGGCAAGTGGTACTTCAGCGGTTCCGGCTTGCCGATGCCCGAGAACGGGTCACGTCTGACGTCCTCGATGAGCTTGTTGATCCGGGCGAGCGTCTTGCGGTCGTTCTTGAGCCAGGACGTGTAGTCCTCCCAGCCCTGATCCTCGAAGACAAGCCTCACGCGGCACCCGCACCCGCGCCCGCGTCCGCGTCCGCCGAGTCCGGATCGATCAGCTCGCGCTCCGACACGTTGGTGTGGGCCAGGGCATTCTCGTACGCCTTGAGCAGCCGCCGGGCATTTGCCGGCGAGCGCAGCAGGTACGAGCCCTCACGCAGCGCCGCGTAGTCGTCGGCCGAGACAAGCACGGCGTTGCCGTGCTTGGAGACGATCTCGATGGCCTCGTGGTTCTCGTTGACCTTCTTGATCAGCGGAAAGAGTTCCTTGCGGGCTTCGCTCGCGGTAATGGACATGACGCGGCCCTTCCCCTCAAGTGGTACCAAATAACGTACCACTCCCCATGCCCGTCGGCCGAGCCGGAATGACTGATGCCGGCCAGACCCCCGGCAGCAACCCAGCACGGGAAGCGCCAAGGGGCCGACTCCCTGCGGAGTCGACCCCTTCTGGCCTGCATGTGTGCCACGTCAGCGACGCGGTGTCATACCGTCCGCTCAGACGTTGAAGCGGCGCGTACATGCTGTCGCGACCTGGATCGACGAGTCACTCATGGCCGGATGTCAGGCGTGTGGCCGGTCATGGCACGGCATGTCACCGAAAACACCGGACCGGGATCGTTGGCGCTCCAGCCTGAGCTGCGAACCACTACCGTGAAGCCATGACCGCACTGCCCGACTGGATGCGCCCGCCGCGCGCGGAAGGCTGGTTCGCGGAGGACCTCGACCGCCTCCCCGAGGCACCCCGCCACACCGAGCTGATCGACGGAGCCCTCGTCTTCATGATGTCGCCCCAGAGGTGGTGGCACGGCCACCTCGTCACCATGCTCACCGTCGCCCTCATGGAGCAGGCGCCCGCCGACTCCAGAGTCGGCCGCGAGATGACGATCAAGCTCGACCCGCGCAACCGACCAGAACCGGACCTGTTGGTGACGACGGCCGATTTCGACGGTGACCGCACCTGGTTCGCACCGGAGGACGTCCAGCTCGTCATCGAGGTCGTCTCCCCCGAGTCCGCCCACCGCGACCGCACTGTAAAGCTGCGCAAGTACGCGGAGGCCGGCATCCCGCACTACTGGTGCATCGAGGACGAGGCCGGCGCACCCGTCGTCCACGCCTACGAGCTCGACGAACCCACCGGCGCCTACGCGCCCGCCGGGATCTTCCGGGGCACCCTCCAGCGCCCGGTGCCCTTCGAAGTCAGCCTGGACCTCGACAGGCTCACACCGCCCCGAAGCAGCTGAAAAGTCAGCACCAAGTCAGCACGGGAATACAGAAGGGTCGGGCTCACCAGAGCCCGACCCCTTCTGACCTGCATATTTGGCGAAACTCGTATGCAGTGATGCATTGACTACACGTTGAAGCGGAATGTCTGCGGACCGATCCTGACCTGCGGCGGAGCCCCGTCCAGGGCTCTGACCTGGGATTTCCTCGTTGGCATGCGTTGGATCCCGACGGCTGTTTACGGGTGTCCTGCGGACTCTCTGCGGACTGGTCGGGTGTTCCGAGGCAGAGAAATCCATGGCACACCGGCGGGACCTCCAACGAGACTGCGCAGGTGAGCGACTCCTACCCCTGTCCCTGCTGCGGACACCGCGTGCTCGACGCCATGCCCGGCTCCCACGAGATCTGCCCCGTCTGCTTCTGGGAGGACGACGGGGTTCAGTTCCGCTGGCCGACCATGGACGGCGGAGCGAACAAAGTCTCTCTGATCGAGGCCCAGCTCAACTATCAGGACGTCGGTGCCTGCAAGCAGCGCGTCCGGCAGTACGTCCGCCCTCCGGCCGAGGACGAGCCGCTCGATCCCGGCTGGCGCCCCATCGACCCGACGCGCGACTCCTTCGAGGACTGGGACGCGGACGAACGCACCCCGTGGCCCGACGACCGCTCGGTGCTCTGCTGGTGGCTCCCCACCTTCTGGCGCCGCGACCACCCGGCAACGTCATGACGTCCCCCGTCCAGGCCCTCGTGCAGCAGCTCGACGGCGAGGCCAGCGAGTCCTACGACGCCCGCGCGGAGCTGATCTGGATCGGCTCCGACGCCATCCCCGCTGTCATCGACGGGCTGCCGTCCCTCGGCGACTTCGGTCAGCTGACCGCCATTGAGGTATTCCAGGAGGTGGGCGACCCCCGCTGTGGCTCCGCCCTCATCGGGCTGCTGGAGAGCGACAACCCGACCGTCCGCGAATGGGCGGCGATCGCCCTGGCTAGCCTGGAGATCGACGCTGCGGTCGAGCCCCTGCGCAGCGCCTACCGCACCTGCGTGGAACGGGCCACTCCGCCGGACTGGACCGAGCCCGACGGCATCCGCTGGGCCATGACCGCACTCGGCGCCCGCACCCCCGTCGTCCCCTCCCTGACCGCCCGCCTGCGCACCGATACCGGAGCGGACAGCCCCGGCTGGCCCACCGCCCACTTCACGGCGATCATCAACGACCTGGCCGACCACTCCCAGCTGATCCTCTACTCCCAGTTCTGGCGGGTCGACGCCGGCCGCACGTACTGCGTCTCCGGCGCCGGCCTCGACTGGCAGCTCGACTGGGGCGCGCCCTGGGAGCGCCTGGTCGAAGAGGCCCGCGCCTGGTCCCTCCTGGAAGCCACCGAAGCGCCGGTCGGCGAGGACGTCTTCGTCGCCCCCACCTGGATCGACCGCACGACCTGCACCCAGAGAGGTAAACCCATGCCGTTCCAGCACCCCAAGGAGACCGGCTACGGCCACGTGATCGAGCGGTACGTGACGAGGAAGGACTCGGACCACCCGCGCTACCTCCCTGCGGCACCACTACGCCAGCCTGCTGATCAAGCACGGCGAGTCCGTAAAGACGGTCTCCGAGCGCCTCGGCCACACCAATGCGGCCATGACGCTGAACATCTACACCCATCTGTGGCCCGACTCCGAGGAGCGGACCCAGGCCGCTGTCGACAAGGCGTACGCGGACCAGTTCGACGATGCCCAGCCAGAGGTCGACGAAGCGGCGTAGCCGCTCCCCCGCGTGCCGGAGGCATCCAGCACGCTGCGGACTCTGCGCGGGCCACGAAGGCCGCCCGACCCACTCCGCCGCAGGTCAGGTGGCCTTTCACCGGACGTATTGGACTTTGAAACGACCTGCACCGGATCCGCTGACAGCGGGTGGCGGCCGTACTGCTCGCACCAGGCCGACCACGCCTTCCACTTGCTCGCGTAGGCGCGTCGGGGCGACGGGGCACGCGAATCTGCCATCACTGCGGCGACCCGGTTCACCTGCGTCTCGCTGCGACGCGTTGCGACGAGATCGCCGCTCGCTGACTGGGACTCTGGCCAGCGCGGACGAAACTCAGCCGCGCTCCTTGAACCAGTTCAGGATCCCACGCGCGTCCTTGATGTCCTGCGTGGAGCGGCCGCTGTGTCCATCGTCATCCCGATACTCACGGTCCGTGCGGATGCCGACCTCGTCGGTGAAGGTGTCCGTGACCGTCTCCGTGCGGACGTACTTCCCGTCAGAGCTCCAACCGGGGTAACTCCTCGTGCGGGTCTCCCTGCGACCTCGATACTTCTCGTCGTACTCGTCGATGAAGTCGCTCAGAAACACTGCCTCATCGTCCGTCAGCCGCACGCCGGATAGGTCGAGGTGCTCTCCGATGCGCTCGCGGAGTCTCTTCTTCTCGTTCCGATCCACTTTTCCCTCCCTGCTCGCGGCTGATGCCTCGTGCCCATCATCTCCGCCGCATGCCTCCAGCATCGCCGAGATCCGCAGATCGGCAGCCGGGCATCCGCCAGGCACCTGGCTCCACCGGCCGACCGGCCAACGGGAGGTAACTCTCATCAATGACGGGTGTCAGGGATGCAGGGACCGATCCGACCGTGACCTGACGTGATGCCTTCCGCACCGCACCCGTACTTGGGGATCGTCCCTACTCAGGACCGATTCACGCCCTGTGATCGCGCGGGCTCTGAGGCCGTGCCAGCCCCTCCCAGAACAAGCAGTCACGGGGGTACTGTTTGACGACCTGCGGGAGCACCGGATCAGCGACCTTGCCGCGTATGGCCACGTCGTCGAGCGAGGCAATGACATCGAGAACCGAACGCGGCTCGAACTGTCCTGCCAGCCGTTTCGCCTTGCTACGCACATTGTTCGGCGTAGGGCCGGCGTCGAGAACCGAGTGATGCCACAGCCGGCTGTGGTGGGCGCACCGGTTGCGCAGGTAGACCAACGACCTCACACGGTAGGCGAACCCGGCCTTCGCGACCCCGATGCTGGTCGCCACGGCATCGGCCAGTGCGCCGCTGGCTCCGCGCTCGATGGCCTTGGACAGCGTCCCGAACGACCACGCTTCAACGGCGGACCACACGGGCAGCTTGCTGTAGTCGACGCGGTCGCCTTCGGTGCCCCTGTACCGCAGGATGTGGCGATCCTTGCTCCGGTCGATGTCGCGCAGGCACGACTCGACGGTCGGCTCAACCTTGCCGACGTCGGTGTAGAAGCTTTCCTTGAGAAAGCTGCTGTACGGACCGTGCTCGTCGGCGATCACTCGGGCAACATGCGTGCGCAGCAGGAGTTCGACCCGTGCGAGAGGTTGGCTGAGCGCGGTGCGTAACGCCTCATCGGCTTCGTAGATGCGGCGGATCTCAGCGAACGTCGTGCCGGGCGTAAACGCATCGTCGCCCATGTGGGGGGCTCGCTGGAAGTAGCGAGCGTAGCCGGAGAATCGGTAGTAGTTGTTCGAGCCAAAGAACGCCGCACAGACGGCCTCGTCGTCAATCACGAGGCCACGGAGGGCCAGGAGTGCGACCTGCTCCCCCACGGACAGGCTCGGCTTCACTCGCACCCCGGAAAGAAAGAGGCCCCTCCCATTTGAGCATCGTGGAGAGGCTTGGGAGGGGGTCGATTGCCATCATTCTAGCCGATGCGCTGAGCCTCGCACCAGTCGCCGCCTTCGGGTCGACCGGCTACTTCTTCCCGCCCGTCCCGCCGGTTCCCGCGTGCCGGACTCATCCAGCACGCCGCGGACTCTGTGCGGACAGCAAAGGCCGCCTGACCCGCTCCATCACAGGTCAGACGGCCTTTTACCGGATCCATCAGACGTTGAAGCGGAACTCCACCACGTCGCCGTCCTGCATGACGTAGTCCTTGCCCTCCATGCGCGCCTTGCCCTTGGCGCGGGCCTCGGCCACCGAGCCGCAGTCGACCAGGTCCGCGAAGGAGATGATCTCGGCCTTGATGAAGCCGCGCTGGAAGTCGGTGTGGATGACGCCGGCGGCCTCGGGGGCGGTGGCGCCCTTCTTGATGGTCCAGGCGCGGGTTTCCTTCGGGCCGGCCGTCAGGTACGTCTGCAGGCCCAGGGTGGTGAAGCCGACGCGGCCCAGCGTGGCCATGCCCGGCTCTTCCTGGCCGACCGACTGGAGGAGTTCGAGGGACTCGTCGTCGTCGAGCTCGATCAGCTCGGCTTCCAGCTTGGCGTTCAGGAAGATCGCCTCGGCCGGGGCGACGAGGGCGCTCTGCTCGGCCTTGAAGGCGTCGTCCGTCAGTTCGTCCTCGTCGACGTTGAAGACGTAGAGGAAGGGCTTGACGGTGAGCAGGTGCAGTTCGTGGAGGAGGTCGCCCTGCTCCGTGCCCTTGCTGATGCCCTGCGAGAAGAGGGTGTGGCCCTCTTCGAGGATCTTCTGCGCCTTCTCGACCGCGGCCAGGACGGCGACCTTCTCCTTCTGGAGGCGGGACTCCTTCGTCAGGCGCGGCACCGCCTTCTCGATGGACTGGAGGTCGGCGAGGATCAGCTCGGTGTTGATCGTCTCGATGTCGTCCTTGGGCGAGACCTTGCCGTCCACGTGGACGACGTTCTCGTCCTTGAAGGCGCGGATGACCTGGCAGATCGCGTCCGACTCGCGGATGTTGGCGAGGAACTTGTTGCCCAGGCCCTCGCCTTCCGAGGCGCCGCGGACGATGCCCGCGATGTCGACGAAGTCGACGGTCGCGGGGAGGACCTTCTGCGATCCGAAGATGCCCGCGAGGACGGCCAGCCGCTGGTCCGGGACACCGACGACGCCGACGTTCGGCTCGATGGTGGCGAACGGGTAGTTGGCCGCCAGCACGTCGTTCTTGGTCAGGGCGTTGAACAGGGTCGACTTGCCGACATTCGGCAGGCCGACGATTCCGATCGTGAGCGACACGTTGGCGACTTCCCGTAGCTGGAGGGGGCGGCGGCCCGGGATGGGCCGTCGGACAGTTTACTTTCCGATGAGTGGCGCTCGTTGTACGCGTGTCCGGGCCCTCCCGGAGGGGCCTCCGCGCCTAGTTTGGTGGGGTGGAGCACTACAGGACGCGTTCAGTACGTCACCCGCGGGAGCGGGTCCCGAGGCAGCAGGCCCCGGGGGCGGCCCGCCCGGCGAGGCCGGTCCCCGCCCGGCGACGGCTGCCCCGGCCGCGGCTGACCGGCCTCGGTGGCGGGCTCTTCGCGTGCGTGGCGATGGCGGTGGTCGCGGGGGTCGTCTGGTTGCTGTTCGACGCGTCCCTGTTCGCGTACGGGCTGCTCTTCCTGCCCGTGGCCGCCACGACCGCGCTCTGGGTGCGCCCCGCCGACCTGATCACCGCCCCGATCAGCGCCCCGATCGCCTTCGCGGTCGGGGTGTGGCCCGTGTCCGGGGGTTCCGGCGGCTTCGGCGGTCAGCTGATGGGGATCGTCTCGGCGTTGTCCCTGCACGCCGGCTGGCTGTACGCGGGCACGGTCGTCGCCGCCCTGATCGCGCTGGTGCGCAAGGCCGTGCTGATCGGGAAGCGACGCATGCCCCGCCGCGCGGCCTGACCGGCCGGCCCGGGCCCCTGGCCGGCCAAAGCTCCGGCCGCCCCAAACCCCTGACCAGCCAAACCCGACCGGCCGGACCCCGGGCCGACGGGCCGCCCAGACCCCCGGCCGCCCAGAGCCCCGACCGACCGGCCCCTGACACCGGCCGGCCCGCCCCCGCCGCGTCGGCTAGGTCGACGGGCCGCGGGCGGCCATCGCCGCCCCGACGATGCCCGCGTTGTTCTGGAGCTTCGCCGGCACGATCTCCGCGCGGATCCCCTCGATCAGGGGCAGGAACTTCTCCGGCTTACGGCTGACGCCGCCCCCGAGGATGAACAGTTCCGGGGAGAAGAGCATCTCCACGTGCTCCAGGTACTTCTGGAGCCGGTTCGCCCAGCGCTCCCAGGTGAGGTCGTGGTCCTCCTTGGCCTTCACCGACGCGCGCTTCTCCGCGTCGTGGCCGTGCAGCTCCAGGTGCCCCAGCTCGGTGTTGGGGACGAGCCGGCCGTCCGTGAAGAGCGCGCTGCCGATGCCGGTGCCCAGGGTGAGCAGGATGACGGTGCCGGAGACCCCCTTGCCGGCGCCGTACGTCATCTCCGCGACCCCGGCCGCGTCGGCGTCGTTCAGGACGGTCACCGCGTGGCCGCCCAGGCGCTCCGACAGCAGGGCCGCCGTGTCGACCCCGACCCAGGCCTTGTCCATGTTGGCCGCCGTGCGGGTGACCCCGCCGGTGACGACGCCCGGGAAGGTGACTCCCACCGGGCCGTTCCAGTCGAAGTGGCGCACCACCTCGACGACACGGTCGGCCACCCCGTCGGGGGTGGCCGGCTGTGGTGTGAGTTCCTTGTGGCGCTCCTGCGCCAACTCGCCGCGGTCCAGGTCCACGGGAGCGCCCTTGATACCGGATCCGCCGATGTCCACGCCGAAGATCTGCATGGGACCACCGTAGAGAAAACGGCGCCGAAGGGCCTACTTCTCGGTCGCCCCGGTCGCCCCGCCAGTCCCGGTCGCCCCGGTCGCCCCGGCAGTCCCAGTCACTCCGGCCGTACCAGTCGTCTCAGCCGTCCCAGTCGCCCCCGTCGCCCCCGTCGCCCCGGCGACGAGTCCCGCCGCCTCAGCGCGCAGGTCGCGGCGGAGTTCCTTGGGCAGCGAGAAGACGATCGATTCCTCGGCCGTCTTGACGATCTCCACGTCCGCGTAGCCGCGCTGCGTCAGCCACTCCAGTACTTCCTCGACCAGGACCTCCGGCACCGAGGCGCCCGAGGTCAGGCCGACGGTGGTGACGCCCTCCAGCCAGGCCTCGTCGATCTCGCTCGCGAAGTCGACCAGGTGGGCGGCGCGCGCGCCGGCGTCCAGGGCCACCTCGACGAGGCGGATCGAGTTCGAGGAGTTCTTGGAGCCGACGACGATGACCAGGTCGGAGTCGGCGCCCATCACCTTGACCGCGGCCTGGCGGTTCGAGGTGGCGTAGCAGATGTCGTCGCTCGGGGGCGAGACCAGCAGCGGGAACTTGGTCTTCAGCGCGTCGACCGTCTCCATGGTCTCGTCGACGGAGAGGGTGGTCTGGGAGAGCCAGACCACCTTCGACTCGTCGCGGACCCGGACGTTGGCGACGTCGTCCGGGCCGTCCACGATGGTGATGTGGTCGGGGGCCTCGCCGGAGGTGCCGATGACCTCCTCGTGGCCCTCGTGGCCGATGAGGAGGATGTCGAAGTCGTCGTTGGCGTAGCGGATGGCTTCCTTGTGGACCTTGGTGACCAGCGGGCAGGTCGCGTCGATGGTCGCGAGCCTGCCGCGCGCCGCCTCCTCGTGGACCACGGGTGCCACGCCGTGTGCGGAGAACATCACGATGGAGCCCTCGGGGACCTCTTCCGTCCGTTCGACGAAGATGGCGCCCTTCTTCTCCAGCGTCTGGACGACGTACTTGTTGTGGACGATCTCGTGGCGTACGTAGACCGGCGCACCGTACTGCTCAAGGGCTTTCTCGACGGCGATCACGGCTCGGTCGACGCCCGCGCAGTATCCGCGCGGGGCGGCGAGCAGGACGCGGCGGGAAGCGGGAGCAGAGGAGGGAGCAGTCATGCGCTCCATCGTACGGGGGTCTCCAGCAGGCCGGTCGTCGCCCGTTCGGCACAAACTGGGTCGAACCTCTGTCCTGCTTCTCCCCCGGAGGAACGATGGCGTCCGTGACGGATTCCGGTTCGGCGTCCGAGGCTCCCGCGACGTTGCGGCGCAGCCTCGGCTTTCGCGATCTGGTGGTGTACGGGCTGCTGTTCATCGCCCCCATGGCCCCGGTCGGGATCTTCGGCACCCTGGACGCGAGGTCGCACGGCGCGGTGGCCCTCGTCTACCTCTGCGCGACCGTCGCCATGGCGTTCACGGCGTTCTCGTACGCGCAGATGGTCCGGGTGGCCCCGCAGGCCGGTTCGGTCTTCACGTACGCCCGCAAGGGTCTCGGCGAGGGGCCGGGGCTGATCGCCGGGTGGATGGCGATGCTGGACTACCTGCTGATCCCCGCAGTGGCGTACCTGTTCTCCGGCATCGCGATGAACGCCCTGGTGCCGGAGGTCTCCCGGTGGGTGTGGACGGCGCTGGCGGTGGTGGTGACCACGCTGCTGAACCTGTGGGGCGTACGGGCGGCCGCGCGGGTGGGTTTCGCGGTGCTGGCGTTGGAGATCGTGGTGCTGATGGTGTTCCTGGTCGCGGCGGTGGTCGCGCTGGCGGAGGGCGGGGCCCGGCGGGGCTGGTTGTCGCCGTTGACAGGGGACGGTTCGCTGGGCTTCTCGACGGCGGCCGTGCTGGGGGCGGTGTCGGTGGCGGTGCTGTCGTACCTGGGCTTCGACGCGATCGCCTCCTTCGCGGAGGAGGTGACGGGGGGCAGTGCGAAGGTGGCGCGGGCGGTGCTGTTCTGCCTGGCGCTGACCGGGGTGCTGTTCGTCGCGCAGACCTACCTGGCGGCGCTGCTGAGCCCGATGACGGCGGCGGAGCTGGCGGCCGATCCGGGCGCGCAGGGGCCGGCGTTCTACAACACGGTGGAGTCGGCGGTCGGGCCCTGGCTGCACGACCTGGTGGCGGTGAGCAAGGCGATCGGGGCGGCCTTCGCGGCGTTGGCCGGGCAGGCGGCGGCGGGTCGGCTGCTGTTCGCCATGGCCCGGGAGCGGCGGCTCCCGCACGTCCTGTCCCGGACCTGGGGCGGGACGCCTCGGGCGGCGCTGCTGGTGGCGGCGACGGTGACGCTGGTGGCGGCGGTGTGGGCGGCCCGGCGCGACGACGGGCTGGACCATCTGGTGTCGGTGGTGGACATCGGGGCGCTGGTGGCGTTCACGCTGCTGCACGCGTCGGTGGTGGGGTGGTTCGTGGTGAAGCGGCGCGAGGGGCCGCCGAACTGGTTCAAGCACCTGGTGATCCCGGTGCTGGGTGCGGCCGTCACGATCGCGGTGATCGTCGAGGCCTCCGGGGCGGCGCAGCTCGTGGGCGCCGTGTGGTTGCTGGTGGGGTTGGGGGTCCTGGTGGCCCAGCGGGGTCGACGCGCCGGGGATCGGGCCGCCGGGCCCGGGGACGGTGTCGGTTCTGGCGGTTAGCCTGCGTGCATGGGTCTGAATACGTCGGCTGACGCGCCGCTGCCGGTCGGTCGGGTGTCCCGACTCATCGGGGGCTGGATCGACAAGCTCGGTCAGGTGTGGGTGGAGGGGCAGATCACCCAGTTGTCCCGGCGGCCGGGGGCGGGGGTGGTCTTCCTGACGCTGCGCGACCCGTCGCACGACATCTCGCTCAGCGTGACCTGCTTCCGCCAGGTGTACGACGAGGTCGCGGACGCGGTGACGGAGGGCGCGCGGGTCGTCGTCCTGGCCAAGCCGGAGTGGTACGCCCCGCGCGGGCAGTTGTCGCTGCGGGCCACGGAGATACGGCCCGTCGGCATCGGGGAGTTGCTGGCCCGGCTGGAGAAGCTCAAGCGGTCGCTGGCCGCCGAGGGCCTGTTCGCGTCGGACCGCAAGAAGTCGTTGCCGTTCCTGCCGCAGTTGATCGGGCTGGTGGTGGGGCGGGCGTCGGCGGCCGAGCGGGACGTGTTGGAGAACGCCCGTCGGCGCTGGCCGGCGGTCCGCTTCGAGGTGCGCAACGTGGCCGTGCAGGGGGTACACGCGGTGCCCCAGGTGATCGAGGCGGTCAAGGAGCTCGACGCGCTGCCCGAGGTCGACGTGATCATCGTGGCGCGTGGCGGCGGCAGCGTGGAGGACCTGCTGCCCTTCTCCGACGAGGAGGTCGTGCGGACGGTCGCGGCGGCCCGTACCCCGGTGGTCTCGGCGATCGGGCACGAGCCGGACTCCCCGCTGCTGGACCTGGTCGCGGACCTGCGGGCGTCCACGCCCACGGACGCGGCGAAGAAGGTGGTCCCGGACGTCGGGGAGGAGCTGGAGCGCGTGCGCCAGCTCCAGGCGCGCGCTCTGCGCGCGGTGCGCGGGCTGCTCGACCGGGAGGAGCGGGGGCTCGCCCACGCCCTGGCCCGGCCGGTGTTCGTGCATCCGCAGCGGATGGTGGAGACCCGGGAGGCGGAGGTGGAGGCCCTGCTGGCGCGTGGTCGGCGGACGCTGGGGCACCTGCTGGACCGGGCGGATTCCGAACTGGCGCACACCCGGGCCCGGGTGGTGGCGCTGTCGCCGGCGGCGACCTTGGAGCGCGGGTACGCGGTGCTCCAGCGCGCCGACGGGCACGTGGTGCGGTCGCCGGGGGACGTGGCGCCGGAAGAGGTGCTGCGGGCGCGGGTGGCCGCGGGCGAGTTCCACGTACGGGTCGACGCGCAGGCGGCGCCCGGGGGCGCGCCCGAAGGCCCGTCCGAGGTCGTGTCCGGGGCCGGGGCCGCGGGCGCCCGCGACGCCGGATGAGTGCGGAGCAGGGCGACACGCTCCGGCAACAAATTCGTTGTACTACACATATAAGGTGGCACGGGAATGGCTGAAACCGATACGGCGCCGGGGTACGAGCAGGCACGCGACGAGCTGATCGAGGTCGTCCGCAAGCTGGAGGCGGGAGGCACCTCGCTGGAGGACTCCCTGGCGCTCTGGGAGCGCGGCGAGGAGCTGGCGACGGTGTGCCGGCGCTGGCTGGAGGGGGCCCGGGCCCGGCTGGACTCGGCCCTGGCGGCTCGGGACGGGGCGGACGGGGACGCGAAGGACCGCCCCGGCGAGTGATCGCCGGGGGGCCGATCGCCGCGGGAGTGATCCCGGTCACCCCCGGAGGGATTTAGTTGAAAGTTCACATACCTCGGACCTACAGTGATGACATCGCGCCACACCTCCGTACAGAAGAAGGCTTTTCGATGTCTCTCGTTCTCGACGCCGCCGCTCAGGACCTGCTGTTCCGCGAGGCCCGCACCGCCAACTCGTTCGCCGACGAGCCGGTGACCGAGGAGCAGGTCCAGGCGATCTACGACCTCGTGAAGTACGGCCCCACCGCGTTCAACCAGACCCCGCTGCGCATCACCCTCGTCCGCTCCCCCGAGGCCCGCGAGCGCCTCGTGAAGCACATGGCCGAGGGCAACCAGGCCAAGACCGCCGCCGCCCCGCTGGTCGCGATCCTGTCGGCGGACAACGAGTTCCACGAGGAGCTCCCGCAGCTCTTCCCGCACTTCCCGCAGGCCAAGGACGCGTTCTTCTCCGAGCGCCCGGTCCGCGAGCAGTCCGCCCTGGTCAACGCCTCGCTGCAGGCCGGCTACTTCATCCTCGGCGTCCGCGCCGCCGGCCTGGCCGCGGGCCCGATGACCGGCCTGGACTTCGCCGGTGTCCAGAAGGAGTTCCTGGACGCCGACCACACCCCGCTGATGGTGGTCAACATCGGCAAGCCGGGCGAGCCCGCCGCTTTCGGCCGTTCCCCCCGCCTGGAGTTCGACCAGGTCATCACCACCGTCTGAACCGTCCGAGTCGAGACCCGGTCGCCGCGACACGCGCGCACCGCGTCGTGACATGACGAGAGGCCGCCCACACCCCGGGATCCCGGGGCGGGCGGCCTCTCGTCATGTCACGGTCGACGCGGGCTCGGCCCGGTGTCAGCCGCCCTGCTTGAACTCCAGGGCCGACACCATCGCGGCGAGCCCGTCGGGGGTGGCCGTGCCGGTCACCACGGTGACGTACCCCTGTTCCTGGCGGACGAGGGCGTCGTACTTCTCGCCGTCCCACAGTTCCCAGGACTGGTCGCCGATCTGCCGGGTCTCCCCCGTGGCCTTCGCCTGCTGCGTCAGCTTGGCGAGGCGCTTGGCCGAGGCGTCGGTGCTCTGCTCGACGGCCACGTACTGCTCCCGCGGGTCCAGGAAGCCCAGGTGCCAGGCGTTGCCGTCCATCCGGTCGAAGGTGACCGAGGTCGCGCGCCACTGCGCGGGGAGCCCCACGGGCGCGGCGACCGGGTACGGCGCCGCCCGGCGGGCCGTGGCCGTCTCCACGCGGTAGTCGACCACCCGCGTCGGATCGGCCTTCTCGTCGTGGGGGATGAACATGTATATCCCCGCGACGACGACACCGATCACCGCCAGCGATCGGACCATGTCCCAAATCGTCTGCTTGCCCTTCATACCTGCCACGGCTCCATGGTCCCCCATCGCCCGGGGCGATCACCCCCGGGGTGGGCGTCGTGGCACCCGCCCGGCGGCCCCGTTGTCGCAAGGTGTCCGCTCAGGCCAAACGGCTGATCGATATTCCGCTCATTCGTGACCCGCTCTGCTCAATATGTCGACGTACCGATAGAGTTCCAGCACCCTCACATCCCGGCCGTCGCCGTACAGAAAGGTGCGCTCCGATGACCGAGCACAACCTGCCGCCCCAGCTCGAAGTCTCTCCCGAAGCCCCCGACCGCAACCTCGCCCTGGAGCTCGTCCGGGTGACCGAGGCCGCCGCCATGGCCGCGGGCCGGTGGGTCGGCCGCGGTGACAAGCTCGGCGCGGACGGCGCCGCGGTCAACGCGATGCGGACCCTGATCTCCACCGTGTCGATGAACGGCGTCGTCGTCATCGGCGAGGGGGAGAAGGACGAAGCCCCCATGCTCTTCAACGGCGAGCGGGTCGGCGACGGCACCGGCGCCGAGGTCGACATCGCCGTCGACCCGATCGACGGCACCACCCTGAACGCCAAGGGCATGCCGAACGCCATCGCCGTCCTGGCCGCCGCCGACCGCGGCACCATGTTCGACCCGTCGGCCGTCTTCTACATGGAGAAGCTGGTCACGGGCCCGGAAGCCGCCGACTTCGTCGACATCAACGCCCCCGCCTCGGTGAACATCCGCCGTGTCGCCAAGGCCAAGCACATGGCCGTCGAAGACGTCACCGTGGTCATCCTCGACCGCCCCCGACACGAGGGCATCGTCAAGGAGATCCGCGAGACCGGCGCGCGGATCAAGTTCATCTCGGACGGCGACGTCGCGGGCTCGGTCATGGCGGTGCGCGAGGGTACCGGCGTGGACCTGCTCCTGGGCATCGGCGGCACCCCCGAGGGCATCATCTCGGCCTGCGCCATAAAGTGCCTCGGCGGAACCATCCAGGGCAAGCTGTGGCCCAAGGACGAGGCGGAGCGCCAGAAGGCCCTGGACGCCGGCCACGACCTGGACCGGGTCCTGCACACGAACGACCTGGTGTCCGGCGAGAACGTCTTCTTCGTCGCCACCGGCATCACGGACGGCGAGCTGCTGCGCGGCGTCCACTACCGCTCGGAGACCGCGACCACGTCCTCGCTGGTCATGCGGTCCAAGTCGGGGACGATCCGTCAGATCGACTCCACCCACCGGCTGTCGAAGCTGCGCGCGTACAGCGCGATCGACTTCGACCGCGCCCAGTAGGGGCGCTCCGGCCGGCGCATCGGCACGACGAGAGGGGCGGGTCCCGTGTGCGGCGGGCCCGCCCCTCTCGCGTCCGTGCCGGTTCGCCCCGTACGAGCTCTCGCGCTCCCGGGGCTCAGCCCGCGGCGGCGATCGTGCCGGTGCCGGTGCCGGGGCGCAGTTCGGCGGCCCGCCGGCGCCGGCGGGCCAACACGACGCGCCGCTCGGCCGCGGTGAGCCCGCCCCAGACCCCGTAGGGCTCGGGCTGGAGCAGCGCGTGCTCCCGACAGGCGACCATCACGGGGCAGCGCGCACAGACCCGCTTGGCGGCCTCCTCGCGGGCCAGGCGGGCCGCGGTGGGCTCCTTGGAGGGCGCGAAGAACAGCCCCGCCTCATCCCTGCGGCACACCGCCTCCGCGTGCCAGGGGCCGTCCTCTTCCCTTGTCGGCACCCGCGGCCTCGGCACGGCGGTCGGACGCGCCTGAAGACTCTTGACGGCGGCTACCTGCAGGGACTGATGCGGCGGATGCGGCACGGTCTACTCCTGACGACGTATACGCGAGCGAGAGACGATGCACCTGTCCCTACCCGCTGTACGCGCCCCTATGCACTGCGTGCCGCGCGTCGGCCGCTCCGGCGAAGTTCGACCGAAACGCGCCCCCCGCACCACGCGCACGCCGGTGGGAGACCACCGGCGGTCCGGTCGGACGCCGCCGGGGCGGCGCCCGTGTCAGCGCTCCAGCCGCTTGCGCATCCGGTCCGCGAGGTCGACCAGACGGGCGCCGAGCTTGGGCCTGGCCTCGATGTTGGCCAGCAGCGCGAAGCCCCGGACGATCACCACCGGGGCCTGGGGGTCGCTCTCCCCGCGGCTGCGGCCGTGCACCTCGAAGTTGCCGAGGACCCCGCTGCCGTAGCCACGCAGCGTGACGTTCTCCGGCACCAGGACCTCGACGTTGCCGAGCACGGCGGTGACGTTGATCTCGGTGACCTGCTGCTCGAAGACGGCCTCGGTCAGGTCGATGGTGATGTCGCCGAAGACGGAGACGGCGCGGGTGTGCGCGCCGGGACGCCAACGCCCCCGGCGGGAGGAGCTGCTGAACACGGCGACGACCGTCTCGACCGGCCCGGACGCCGGCGCGGCGACGGAGGCGGCGCCCGCGGGCGCGGAGCCGGCGGCCGCGGGTAGGTCCCTCACGAGCACGTCCAGTTCGCCGACCGTCTTGGCGGCGTAGAGGGTGTCCAGACGGTCGGAGTGCTCCTCGGCGGTCAACCGGCCCTCGGCCACGGCATCCGCGAGGATCTGCGCGATCCGGTCCCGGTCGGCGTCGGAGGCGCGCAGCTCGGCGGCCGGGGCGGCAGCGGATGCGGCGGGGGCGGCGGTGTGCTTTTCCAGGTCCACGCGGACCAGCATAGCGAGACACGATAGATCGCGATACTCCCCGTCACCCGTCCAGTGAGCCCTACCTCACAAGCACGGCCGCGGACGGAGGTCCTACGCTGGTAAGCCGCGCTGCCAATTGGTCGCCAGCGCCGTCTGCCGAGTGAGGAATGACTGCCGTCATGCCAGAGTTTGCGTACACCGACCTGCTGCCCCTGGGCGAGGACACCACCCCCTACCGGCTGGTGACCTCGGAGGGCGTCTCGACCTTCGAGGCCGACGGCCGTACGTTCCTCAAGGTCGAGCCGGAGGCGCTGCGCAAGCTCGCCGAAGAGGCGATCCACGACATCCAGCACTACCTGCGCCCCGCGCACCTCGCGCAGCTGCGCCGCATCATCGAGGACCCCGAGGCCTCGGCGAACGACAAGTTCGTGGCGCTGGACCTGCTGAAGAACGCGAACATCGCGGCGGCCGGCGTCCTGCCGATGTGCCAGGACACGGGCACGGCGATCGTCATGGGCAAGCGCGGCCAGAACGTGCTCACCGAGGGCGGTGACGAGGCGGCCCTGTCGCGCGGCATCTACGACGCCTACACCCGCCTGAACCTGCGCTACTCGCAGATGGCCCCCCTCACCATGTGGGAGGAGAAGAACACCGGCTCGAACCTGCCCGCGCAGATCGAGCTGTACGCGACCGACGGCGGCGCGTACAAGTTCCTCTTCATGGCCAAGGGCGGCGGCAGCGCCAACAAGTCCTTCCTCTACCAGGAGACGAAGGCGGTCCTCAACGAGGCCTCCATGATGAAGTTCCTGGAGGAGAAGATCCGCTCGCTCGGCACGGCGGCCTGCCCGCCCTACCACCTGGCGATCGTGGTCGGCGGCACGTCCGCGGAGCACGCGCTCAAGACGGCCAAGTACGCCTCCGCGCACTACCTGGACGAGCTGCCGCGCGAGGGTTCCCCGCTGGGCCACGGCTTCCGCGACGAGGCCCTGGAACAGCAGGTCTTCGAGCTGACCCAGAGGATCGGCATCGGCGCGCAGTTCGGCGGCAAGTACTTCTGCCACGACGTGCGCGTGGTGCGCCTGCCGCGCCACGGCGCCTCCCTGCCCGTCGCCATCGCCGTGTCCTGCTCGGCCGACCGCCAGGCCACCGCGAAGATCACCGCCGAGGGCGTCTTCCTGGAGCAGTTGGAGACCGACCCGGCGCGCTTCCTGCCCGAGACCACGGACGAGCACCTCGACGAGGCGGCGGACGTGGTCTCCATCGACCTGAACCGGCCGATGGACGAGATCCTCGCGACGCTGACCAGGCACCCGGTCAAGACCCGCCTGTCCCTGACCGGACCGCTGGTCGTGGCGCGCGACATCGCGCACGCCAAGATCAAGGAGCTGCTGGACACCGGCGCGGAGATGCCGCAGTACCTGAAGGACCACCCGGTCTACTACGCGGGCCCCGCGAAGACCCCCGAGGGCTACGCCTCCGGCTCCTTCGGCCCGACCACGGCCGGTCGCATGGACTCCTACGTCGAGCAGTTCCAGGCGGCGGGCGGCTCCAAGGTCATGCTGGCCAAGGGCAACCGCTCGCAGCAGGTGACGGACGCCTGCGGCACGCACGGCGGCTTCTACCTGGGTTCGATCGGCGGCCCGGCGGCGCGGCTGGCCCAGGACTGCATCAAGAAGGTCGAGGTCCTGGAGTACGAGGAGCTCGGCATGGAGGCGGTCTGGCGGATCGAGGTCGAGGACTTCCCGGCGTTCATCGTCGTCGACGACAAGGGAAACGACTTCTTCCAAAACCCGGCTCCGGAACCGACGTTCACCCACATCCCCGTCCGCGGTCCGGGTCTGTGACCTCCCGGTCCCGAGGGGCCGACCTGACGCGCACCGGTTCCTGACGCGCCCCGGTCCGTGACCTCGCGAGGGCTCCTCTGCCGATCGGCACAGGGGCCCTCGCGCGTGTCCGCCGATCGCCGGATGGAGTCCTGGGGGCCGGGCGACGAGGCTCCACCCGTACCCGAAAAGCCCTCGGAACACGGGAGTCCACGATGGAGAACCGCCTACGCGCCCTTGTCGTCGCCGGATCGGCCACCGCGCTGCTCGCCGCCGTCGCCGCGGCGGCCCCGGGGCCGGCCGCCGCCCCCGCGGCCCGGCCCGCCGCCGTCCGCGGGGCGGCCGCGGTGCTGTACGCGTACGCCCCCGACGACGACATCCGCTTCACGGTCGACGCGAAGGCGGCGCCCTTCAGTCGGCCGCTGAACCTGCCCGGCGCCGAGAGGGGCCTGCCCACGGACGCCCGCGGCACGGTGACCGTCCATCACCACTCCCCCGCGACGCAGACCACCGGCACCTCCGAGGCCGAGGTGGACTGCCTCGTCACCGGGGGCAGGACGGCCACGCTCACCGCGGTGGTGAAGACCTCGACCGTCGGGTGGGAGGGGCGGCGGATCGGCCTCGCCGTGCAGGAGGGCGAGCGCGGCGCCCCGGACCGGCTCGGCTTCTCGTGGGACTTCTTCAACCTCGACGTCAGGCCGGACGGGTCGGCCCCCGAGGCGACCGTGGGCCTGTGCATGGCCCCGGCCCCCTTCACCACGGTCGTTCGGGGCGGGTTCGACGTCACTCCCGCGCCGCTGCCGCCGATCAAGCCCTGAGCCGGCGCGTCCGGTTAACGTCGGGGTGACAGGGACGCACCACTCCGTTCACCCCGGTTCGCAAGGATCTCCGCATGACCGCGACACCCTCGCCGCCCCCGCACCGCGCCGTCCGCGTGATCGCCCACCGGGGGGCCTCCCACGAGCACCCCGAGCACACCCTGGCCGCCTACCGGCAGGCCGTCGAGGACGGGGCGGACGCGCTCGAATGCGATGTCCGGCTCACGGCCGACCACCGGCTGGTCTGTGTGCACGACCGGCGCGTCGAGCGGACCTCCGACGGGCGCGGGGTGGTCTCCGCGATGACGTACGGGGAACTGACCGCCCTCGACTTCGGGGCGTGGAAGGGGGCCGGGCACGCCGGCGCCCGGGTGCTGCTCTTCGAGGACCTGCTCCGGGAGGCCCTGGCGGCGCCGCGGCCGGTCGGGCTCGCGATCGAGACGAAGCATCCGTCGCGCGCGGGCGGCCGGCTGGAGGCCGAGCTGGTGCGGATGCTGCGGGAGTACGGGCTGGCCGACGGGTCCGCCGGGCGCGTCGAGGTGATGAGCTTCTCCCGCACCGCGCTGACCCGGCTGCACCGGCTGGCCCCGGGGCTGCCCGCCGTGTACCTGATGGAACGCCGGCTGCGGCCGGTGCGGCCGCCGTACGCGACCCACGCGGGCCCGGGCATCGAGCTGGTCCGCCGGACTCCGGGGTTGGTGGGGCGGTTGAAGGCCAAGGGGCTGTCGGTACGGGTGTGGACCGTGGACGAGCCGGAGGACGTGGAGCTGTGCGTGCGGCTCGGCGTGGACACGATCATCACGAACCGGCCCCGGGACGTGCGCAAGCTGCTGCGGGACATGTGACACACCCGGCCGGGGTGCGCCGGCCGGGCGTGGGGGGTGAGTGGTGCGGGCGGGCGGGTCGTGCGGGGCGGGTGGTGCGGGGCGGTTACGCGAAGCGCTGGTTCGCCGAGCCGTCGCAGGTCCGCAGGCGCAGTTGCTCGTGGGCGGCGGCCACGGTCAGGCACATGCCGGGCGCGGCCGCGGGGCGCAGGGTGGCGCCGTCGCGGACGAACTGTTGGTTGGCGCCGCCGTGGCAGTTCCACAGGACCAGGCCGGTGCCGTTGCCGTAGTTGCCGCCGGGGGTGTCGAGGCAGCGGTCCTGGGTCACCTCGATGTGGACGGCCTTGCGGGCGCCGTCGTACCACCAGCCCTGGTTGCGGCCGCCGTGGCAGTCCCAGGCCACCACCTTGGTGTTGTTGGCGCTCGCGCCGCCGTGGGAGTCCAGGCAGTTGCCGGTGGCCTCGTTCCGCAGCGGCCTGTACAGGTCGTCCCAGGCCCCGGCCTGCAGGACCGGGGTGCCGGTGCTCGCGGGGTCGGCGCAGGAGGCCTCGCGCAGGCCCGAGGTGTAGAGCTGGGTCAGGCAGGAGGCGAAGGCGCCGTGGCCCCGGTAGTTGGGGTGGAAGGACTGTCGGGCGGTGTTCTCGTCCCACGGGAAGTGGTCGCCGAGGTCGAGGTAGAGGCCGCGGGCCCAGGCGTCCTCCATGCACACCTCGTGGCCGTGGAAGAGCCGGGAGTTGTCCAGGTAGGTGGCGCCGGAGGCGAGTGCGGCGGCGCGCATGCCCTTCTCGAAGGTGGGTACCGCGTGGTTGCGGCCCCAGGTGGCGTCGGAGTCGTAGCCGGCGCAGCCGCCGGGGAGTTTGCCGGGGAAGTTCGGGTTGTCGTTGAAGTCGGGGCCGATCGGGCTGGGGTAGCCCATGACGACGAGCTTGTAGTCGGTGTCGGCGTAGCCCGCGTCGCGCATGACCGTCTTCAGGTCGGCGACGGTGGACTCCACCTTGGGCTTCAGGCCGTCGACGCGCGCCTGCCAGCCGGGGCCGTACTTGGGTTCGCAGGTTCCCTGGACGAGCACCCAGCGGGTGACGCAGTCGGTCATGACGGGGCCGAACTGGAGGTCGTCGTTGGCGCCCGCGACCAGCAGCACCATCTTGATCTTCGTGTTGCGGGCCTTGATGGCGAGGTTGTCGCTCTGCACGAGTTCGTCGGCGTACTGCTTGCTGCCGCCGATCCTGATGTTGCCCGTGTAGCCGCCGGAGCAGGCGACGTTGAAGGTCAGGTCGGCGGGGATGCCGGTGCGGTGGATCGCCGAGTCCGGCGAGCGGTGGCACTGGTTGTTCGGGGTGTTGGTCGCCGGGTCGTAGGTGTCGACGCCCTCACCCGAGATCTCGCTGTCGCCGAGCGAGATCAGGCCGGTCTTGCGCTCCGCGAGCGGGCGGATGGCAGAGTCACCGTAGATCTTGGTCGCCTCGGCGGCCCGGATCGCCTCCAGTTCGGGCGAGAGGGGGGTGACGGCGGCGACGGGCGCCGCCTGGGCCATGGGGGTGACGGCGCCTACGCCGCCGAGGGCGGCCGCGATCGCGGCGACCGCGACGACGGTAGATCTGAGCATGGGTCTGGTGCGCGCACGTGCCATGAACGCCTCCCCGGCATTGGTGTTACCCCCGGTATTTACTGGCCGGTAGCCGACTTGGGAACAGTTCGAACAAGACAATTGCTCAACTTTTTGAGGAGGCCATGGAAATGACCGAAGATCAGCAGGCCGAAGAGGCACCCGGCGCGTTCCGGATCGAACACGACTCCATGGGCGAGGTACAGGTCCCCGCCCACGCGAAGTGGCGGGCCCAGACCCAGCGCGCCGTGGAGAACTTCCCCATCTCGGGACAGCGCCTGGAGCACGCCCACATCGCCGCACTGGCCCGGATCAAGGCCGCCGCCGCCGTGGTGAACGCCCGGCTCGGGGTCCTGGACGCGGACGTGGCCGAGGCCGTCCGGTCCGCCGCCGAGGAGGTCGCGGCGGGTCGGTGGGACGAGCACTTCCCGGTGGACGTCTTCCAGACCGGTTCCGGCACCTCGTCGAACATGAACGCAAACGAGGTGATCGCCACCCTGGCCGGCGAACGGCTCGGCCGGCCGGTCCACCCGAACGACCACGTCAACGCCTCGCAGAGCTCCAACGACGTGTTCCCGTCCTCCATCCACATCGCCGCGACCGCCGCCGTCATCGGCGAGCTGATCCCGGCCCTGGATCACCTCGCCGACGCGATGGAGCGCAAGTCCGCCGAGTTCGTCGCGGTGGTCAAGGCCGGCCGCACCCACCTGATGGACGCCACCCCGGTCACGCTGGGGCAGGAGTTCGGCGGATACGCGGTCCAGATCCGCTACGGCGTCGAGCGGTTGCGCGCCGCGCTGCCGCGACTGGCCGAACTCCCGCTGGGCGGAACGGCCGTGGGCACCGGCATCAACACGCCGCCCGGGTTCTCCGCCGCCGTGATCGCGGAGGTGGCCGAGGCGACCGGACTGCCGTTGACCGAGGCGCGGGACCACTTCGAGGCCCAGGGCGCCCGGGACGCACTGGTGGAGACCTCCGGAATGCTCCGCACGATCGCGGTCTCGCTCACCAAGATCTCCAACGATCTGCGCTGGATGGCCTCCGGACCGCGCACGGGATTGGCCGAAATCAATCTCCCGGATCTGCAACCGGGGTCCTCGATCATGCCCGGAAAGGTCAATCCGGTGATCCCGGAGGCCGTCCTCATGGTGGCCGCACAGGTGATGGGCAACGACACCGCGGTCGCCGTGGCGGGCGCCGCCGGCAATTTCGAGCTCAACGTGATGCTCCCGGTGATGGCCCGGAACCTGCTCGAATCGATCCGCCTGCTCGGCAACGCGAGCCGGCTGCTCGCCGATCGGACGGTGGACGGGATCACCGCCAACTCCGAGCGGGCCAGGGAGTACGCCGAATCCTCGCCCTCGGTGGTCACCCCCCTGAACCGCTACATCGGCTACGAGGAGGCGGCCAAGGTGGCGAAGCGGTCGCTGGCGGAACGGAAGACGATCAGGGAGGTCGTACTGGACGAGGGCTACGTCGAACGCGGCGCGCTGACCCTCGCCCAACTGGACGAGGCACTGGACGTCCTGCGGATGACCCGGCCCTGAAACCGCCCCCCGCCGGGGGCCGGATTCGGTCGTTTCCCGTCCCCGGGCACCTCCGTGACCTGCGTCGCGTCACGCGAACGGACCTCAGCCCTAAGATCTGCGCATGACAGGTATCGGAGGCCGCGGGGGCGGCATGGCGCGCGGCGGGACGCACGACGGGGTCCGGGGCTCGCACTGGGCGCCCGGCGAACAGATCCTCTGGCGCTACCGCGACCACGCCCCGGGCCCGCAGGGCCGGGTCCACATCTGTCGACCCGTGACGGTCGTGCGGGACACCGACGAGTTGCTGGCCGTGTGGATGGCCCCCGGCACCGAGTGCGTGAAGCCGGTGCTGGCCGACGGCACCCCGGTCCACGAGGAGCCCCTCGCCACCCGGTACACCGCGCCGCGCACCACCGCGCGGTCCCGCTGGTTCGGCAGCGGGGTGCTGAAGTTGGCCCGCCCCGGGGATCCGTGGTCGGTGTGGCTGTTCTGGGAGCGGGGCTGGCGCTTCAAGAACTGGTACGTGAACCTGGAGGAACCGCTGACCCGTTGGGCCGGCGGGGTGGACTCCGTGGACCACTTCCTCGACATCGCCGTGGCCCCGGACCGCAGCTGGAAGTGGCTGGACGAGGACGAGTTCGCCCAGGCGCGGCGGATCGGACTGATGGCGCCCGAGCGGGCCCGCGAGGTGGAGGCGGCGGGGCTCGCGGCCGTGGAGGTCATCAAGGAATGGGGGGCGCCGTTCTCCTCCGGCTGGGAGAAGTGGAGGCCGGATCCGGGCTGGAGGGTGCCGGTTCTGCCCGAGGACTGGGACCGCACCCCGGCGCATATGACCTCATGAGACCCTTGATGCGCCCCCGGGGTTCAACCGTAGGATCGTCCTCCGCCGGGTCGTCTGCGGCGCTGCCGCCAGGCTCTACATCCGTAATTGACGTGCCGTACACGGGACTTGACCGGAGATCAACGCTGGGCGAGAGGTAACGAGCGGGACGCGGAACCGCGGGGCGGTGGTGCCCCTGCCGCTGAGCGGGTATACCGCGACTGACCGATTGAGTGCAGCGCACATCGAGCGCAAACGGACGGAATTCCACGCGTGACGGAGTACCCCACCTCCCAGGAGGGCCCGCAGCCCGTCGCCTCCGGCGGAGGTACGGACGATGCCGGCCACGGCAAGGCCGCCGTCGCGGCCACCGAGGCCGTACGCACGCATGCGCAGGGTCCGGGCGCGGAGCGCGGTGCTCCCGCGACCGCCTCGGCCGGCGAACTTCCCCGGCCGCGCACCGCGGCCGCCTCCCCGGCGGACATACCGGCCGGCGGGGAGCCGGGTCAGGGCGGCGCCCGCGCCCGGGACGGCGAGGCCGCCCGCAACGCGGCCGCCGCCGCCTCGGCGCAGGACCGCGCTCCCGAGCCCCCGCGCGCCCGCGGCGGGGAGGACCGCACCACGCACGGCGCCCGGCCGGGCAGCCGGCCCGACGCCCTCGCCCCGACCGGGGTGGACGGCGCCGTGCCGGGCGACGGCGACGTCCAGGTGGACGGTGTCGGCGGCGGCGCGGGCCGGCACGGCGGCGGTCCGATCGCCGGCGCGGAGACCGGCACGGCCCGCAGGGAGGGCGACCGGCTGCGCTTCGTCGGCGCGGCCACCCGCCGGATCGCGCGGGGCATCGACCTCGACGAAATCGTGCTGGGCCTGTGCCGGGCGACCGTGCCGACGTTCTCGGACGCGATCCTCGTCTACCTCCGCGACCCGCTGCCGGTGGGCGACGAGCGCCCCGTCGGGCCGGTCGTCTTAAGGCTCCGGCGCACCGACCGGCTGCGGCCGCTCGACGATCTGACCGGGGGCGATCCCGCCGGGGCCGCGGGGGCCGCCGGCGAACTCGACTTCAGCCAGATGACCCTGGTCGGCCCGCAGGGCGACCTGCCGGCGGCCGAGTTGTGCGAGATCCGGCCCGGCGGGGCGCTCGCCGAGGTGCTGCGCGGCGTACGGCCCGTCTTCGGATCGGCCGCAGGAGCCAAGGACGCGCTCCCGGAGCTGCTGGGGGCCGACCATCCCGTCCCGCGCGGCCAACGGGCCATCCTGGCCCCGCTGCGGGGCCGCCGGCGCGTGATCGGCGCGGCGGTGTTCCTGCGTACCCCGGACCGGCCCGCCTTCGAGACGAACGACCTGCTGGTCGCGGCGCAACTGGCCACCCACACCGCGCTCGGCATCGACAAGGCGGTGCTGTACGGCCGTGAGGCCTACATCGCCGACGAGCTCCAGCGCACCATGCTCCCGGACAGCCTCCCCCAGCCCACCGGGGTCCGGCTGGCCTCCCGCTACCTGCCGGCGGCCGAGACGGCCCGGGTCGGCGGCGACTGGTACGACGCCATACCGCTGCCCGGCAGTCGGGTGGCGCTGGTCGTCGGCGACGTCATGGGCCATTCCATGACCTCCGCCGCGATCATGGGCCAGCTGCGCACCACGGCGCAGACCCTGGCACAACTGGACCTGCCGCCCGCCGAGGTGCTGCACCACCTGGACGAGCAGGCGCAACGGCTCGGCTCCGACCGGATGGCGACGTGCCTGTACGCGGTGTACGACCCCGTCTCGCACCGGATCACCATCGCCAACGCCGGTCACCCGCCGCCCGTGCTGCTCCACCTGGGCGGCCGTGCCGAGGTGCTCCGGGTCCCGCCGGGCGCCCCCATCGGCGTGGGCGGAGTGGACTTCGAGGCCGTGGAGTTGGACGCCCCGGCGGGGGCCACCCTGCTGCTGTACACCGACGGGCTGGTCGAGTCCCGGCTGCGCGACGTGTGGACGGGCATCGAGCAGCTCCGCGAGCGGCTGGCGACGACCGCGCAACTGACGGGCCTGGACCATCCGCCGCCGCTGGAGGCCCTCTGCGACGACGTCCTGGACATGCTCGGCCCGGGGGACCGGGACGACGACATCGCGCTGCTCGCGGCCCGGTTCGACGGGATCGCGCCGAGTGACGTCGCGTACTGGTTCCTGGACCCGGAGGAGACCGCTCCGGGCCGGGCCCGCCGGTTCGCCCGTCGAGCGCTGACCCGGTGGGGCCTGGAGGAGCTGAGCGATTCGCTGGAGCTGCTGGTCAGCGAGGTGGTCACCAATGCCGTGCGGTACGCCGAGCGGCCGGTGACCCTGCGTCTGCTGCGTACGGACGTGCTGCGCTGCGAGGTCGGCGACGACTCCCCGCAGCTGCCGCGCCAGCGCCGGGCCCGGGACACCGACGAGGGCGGCCGGGGTCTGTTCCTGGTCAACCGGATGGCCCGGCGCTGGGGTGCGACGCGGCTGAGCAGTGGAAAGGTGGTGTGGTTCGAGCTGTCGTTGCCGGGGGCGCACGATCGGCGTTGACGGGGCAGGGACTACGCACCCGGACACGCACCGCTGCCGGATCGGGGCGAACTACACGCGGCTCCCGCCGAACCGGTTCCGTTCGCTGGTCTCCTCGTACGCCAAGGACGGTGCGATGCGCTTCGAGGCGTCGTCGGCGGCGCGCCCGGACGCGCCGAACTCGTACGGCGGCCCGGCCGCGGACACGGCCTGCTTGGGCGAGCCCGCGGGGTGGGCGACGTCCGGCGAGATGGCCCGCGAGGCGTACACGCCGCGCGCCGAGGACGACGGCTGGGGCCGGCCCGGCACGATGGTCCGGGAGGTCTTCGACGACGTGGCGCGCGAACGCCTGGTCTCGAACGTCGCCGGGCACCTGTCGGACGGGGTCAGCCCCCCGGTCCTGGAGCGCGCCGTGCGGTACTGGCGCAACATCGACAAGGCGACCGGCGACCGGATCGCGGCGAAGGTCGGGACCGGCGGCTGAGGCCCCGCGCCCGATCCCGTACGACACAGGACCGCCCCGCGGCGTGCTCGCCGCGGGGCGGTCCTGTGTCGTGGGCGCCGCCGGTCCCTACTCCTGCGGGTCGGGAGCCGGGGGGAAGAGCGGGGACCTGGTCGGGTCCGGGCTCTTGGTCGGGTTCGACTTCGTCGGATCGGGGGTGTTCGACGGCTTCGTGCTGCTCTTCGTCGGATCCGGCTTGTGCGAGGGCGACGCCGGCTTCGAGGAGCTCGGGGTCCTGCTGGGGGTGGTGGCCGGGGCGCTGGACGACGGGCTCGGCGTGATGGACGGGGAGCTGGTGCGCGGCGGTGCCTCCACCGTGCCCATCTCGGCGTCCGGCAGGCTGAACTCGTCGGTGCTCTGGCCCTTGAGCGCGGCCAGTGTGTACGCGCGCCAGATCTCGGCCGGGAAGCTGGAGCCGCCCGCGCGCCCCTTGCCGGCGGTGCCGGTCAGGGTGACCTGCTTGTGGCTGCCGGGCTCCTCGCCGAACATCGCGACGACGGTGACGAGCTCCGGGGTGTACCCGGTGAACCAGGCGGCGACGTTGGACTCGGTGGTGCCGGTCTTGCCCGCCGCTTCGTAGGCGGAGCTCTTGACCACTTCGCCGGAGCCGTCGTTGACGACGCCGGTGAGCACCTTGGTGACGGTGTCGGCGGTCTTGCGGGTGAGGACCTGGCTGCCGATCGCGCCGGCCGGCTTGAAGTCGGAGTCCTTGTGCTCGGCCGACTTCACGATGGTCGGGGTGATCTTCTTGCCGTGGTTGCCGAGGGTGGCGTAGACGCCGGCCATCTCGACGGTGTTGGCGCTCATGGTGCCGAGCGACATGGCGGGCTTGTCCGCGGGCCAGCCGTCGCGGTCGACCATGCCGAGGGCGAGGGCCTGCTTCTTCACCTTCTCCGGCTTGGTGTCCACGATCATCTGGGCGTAGACGGAGTTCACGGAGGCGTTGGTGGCCTTCTGGACCGTGAGCAGCGGGTCGCCGTAGTTGCGCTCGTCCTGGTTCTGCGGGGCGAACGGGATGTCGCTGCCGACGACCGGGCGCTTGCTGGTGCCGTCGTAGAGGGCGTTGGGGGTGATCTCCTTGCCCTCCTGCGTCCGCGCGCCGGTCTCCAGGGCCGTGGCGAGCACGATCGGCTTGAAGGTCGAGCCGGGCTGGAAGTCGGTGCGCAGCGCGTTGCTCTCGTACTTGTCGGACAGGCCCGTGCCGCCGTACATCGCCACGATCGCGCCGGTCTTGGCGTCCACCGAGGTCGCGCCGGCCTGGACGCTCTGGTCCTGGGGGCGGCCCTTGGTGTCCTTACGGTCGAGCTTGGACTCCAGCTCGTCGTTGACCGCCTTCTCCATCGCGGCCTGCTTCTTCTTGTCGATGTTCAGCCGGAACGTCCAGCCGCCCGCCGCGATGGCGGCCTCGTCGATGCCCTGGCGGTCGAGTTCCTTCTTGGCCGCCTCGACGAAGTAGCCCTTCTGGCCGTCCATGCCCGGGGCGGGCTTGGGCTTGATGGGCTCCTGGAACTTCAGGGCCTTGCGCTTGGCCGGGTCCAGCTTGCCCATCTCGACCATGTTGTCGAGGACGGCGTTGAAGCGGATCATGACCAGCCGCTTGCCGTTCGGTCCGGCGGTCGCCCAGTCGTACTGGCTGGGGGCCTGGATGACGGCGGCGAGGTAGGCGCCCTGCTCCAGCGTCAGCTTGTCGGTGTCGACGCCGTAGTAGGCCTGTGCCGCGGCCTGGATGCCGTAGGCGTTGCGGCCGTAGAAGTTGGTGTTCAGGTAGCCGAGGAGGATCTCGTCCTTCTTCATGCGCTGGTCGACCTTCAGAGCGATGATCAGCTCTCGGGCCTTGCGCGTCGCCGACTGGTCCTGGGTGAGGTAGTAGTTCTTGACGTACTGCTGGGTGATCGTCGAACCGCCGGCCTTGCCCTTGCCGGTGACCGTGTTGAACAGGCCTCGGGCGACACCCATCACGTCGACGCCCTGGTCCTCGTAGAAGGACTTGTTCTCGATCGCGATGAAGGCCGTGCGCACCTGCTCCGGGATCTTGTCGATCCCGACCTTCTCGCGGTTCGTCTTGCCCGTGCGGGCCATGATCGAGCCGTCGGAGTACTCGTAGGTGTTGCTCTGGAGTTCGGCCTGCTCGTTGGCCTTGTCCGGCGGTTCCACCATGTAGTAGAGGACGACCAGGGCGCCCATCGTGAGCAGGATGAGCCCGAAGAAGAACCCGAGGATCTTCTTCCAGGTGAAGAAGCGGCGTATGCCGGAGGGTTTGCCCGCCGGCTTTCGGCCCGACTTGCCCGCGCGCCCGTTGGAGCGCCCGCTCGGTGCTTTCCGCGCTCCGCGCTGCTGCTGCGCCCGTCGCGCTTCTGCTCGGCCCATCGCTCCCGCTCCGCTCGATTACCCCCCCGACGTCAGCTCAGAAAACTAACACCGCAGGCTGTGACAAAGGTCGACTAACCCTGATCAATACCGGTCAATTCGGACGTGACAATCAGCACCCACGCCAATGGAACCGACGCACATAAGACCGCAAGGGTTGCGGTGTACGCAAAAAGTGATATCACTTTGCTAGGCGTTCTGATCGAACAGGTCCGGACACGGCATGACAAACGGGGGCAGAACATGAGCAGCACATCAGTGTCGCCCGACACCGGGAACACCACGGACACCACGCGTTCGACACCCGCATCCGCAAGCCCCACACGGGAGTTCGCGGCGCGCAGCGTCGGCGGCGGAGCGGCCCTGCTGCTGGGGCTGGCCGGAGCGCTCGCCGGGGCCGGCCTGATCGCGGGCGGCGCGATCGTCTCCGCGACGGCGGCCAAGGCCGTCCTGATCACGCTCGGCGTCCTGCTGATCCCCGCCTCGATCATCGCCATGTGCGGGCTCAACACGGTGGCTCCGGGCGAGGCCCGGGTCGTCCAGCTCTTCGGCCGCTACCGGGGCACCATCCGGACGGACGGGCTGCGCTGGGTCAACCCGCTGACCTCCCGCAGGAAGATCTCCACCCGGGTCCGCAACCACGAGACGGCCGTCCTGAAGGTCAACGACGCGTACGGCAACCCGATCGAGCTGGCGGCGGTCGTGGTGTGGCGGGTGGAGGACACCGCGCGCGCGGTCTTCGAGGTCGAGGACTTCACCGAGTTCGTCGAGACGCAGACCGAGGCCGCGGTCCGGCACATCGCGATCGAGTACCCCTACGACTCGCACGACGAGGGCGGACTGTCGCTGCGCGGCAACGCCGAGGAGATCACCGAGGAACTGGCGGTGGAACTGGCGACCCGGGTCGAGGCGGCGGGCGTGCACATCATCGAGTCCCGGTTCACGCATCTCGCGTACGCTCCGGAGATCGCCTCCGCAATGCTCCAGCGCCAGCAGGCGGGCGCCGTCGTGGCGGCCCGCAAGCAGATCGTCGAGGGCGCGGTGGGCATGGTGGAACTCGCCCTGACCCGCCTGGCCGAGGAGGACATCGTGGACCTGGATCCCGAACGCAAGGCCTCCATGGTCTCCAACCTGATGGTCGTCCTCTGCGGGGATCGCGCGGCGCAGCCCGTCATCAACACGGGCACCCTCTATCAGTGAGCCCCGTCCGCGGCACGCACCCCGACCCCGGCGCCGGACCCGGCGGGGACCCCGGCCGCCGACCCGGCACCCGGCCCGACGCACAGTCCGGCGCGGCGCAGTCCGGCGGACAGTCCGGCGCCGCGCAGTCCGGCGGCTCGGTGGCCGCAGGCTCCGGCTCCGGCTCCGGCTCCGACGGGGCGTCCGACGCCCCGTCCGCGCGGGGCCCCGAGCGCACGGCGCGGGCCGCGCGCCAGGCCCGCAAGCAGGTCCTGCTGCGGCTGGACCCGCAGGTGTACGACGCGCTCGCGCGCTGGGCCGGCGAGGAGCTGCGCAGCGCCAACGCGCAGATCGAGTTCCTGCTCCGACGGGCCCTGGCCGACTCCGGCCGGCTGCCGGGCGGGGCGGAGCCGATCCCGCGGCGCGGCCGACCCCGTACCTCCTCGGACTCCTGAAACCGAACGGGTCCCTGCGGGCGAACATCCTCTGACCAGCCGAAACACCGGTCCGGCAAGCTATGCACCGGGGGTATACACCGCGCGTATACCTCCGGTGTATAGTCGCGGCCATGTCCATCGGTCACACCCTTCTGGGTCTACTGGAAGCCGGCCCCCGGCACGGCTACGACCTCAAACGCGCCTTCGACGAGAAGTTCGGTCACGACCGTCCCCTCGCCTACGGGCAGGTCTACTCGACCATGTCCCGGCTGCTGAAGAACGGCCTCGTCGAGGTCGAGGGGATAGAGAGCGGCGGCGGTCCCGACCGCAAGCGGTACGCCATCACCGACGCGGGGATCACCGACGTCGAGACCTGGCTCGCGCAGCCCGAGAAGCCCGAGCCGTACCTCCAGTCCACCCTGTACACCAAGGTGGTACTGGCCCTGCTCACGGGCCGCGGCGCGCAGGAACTGCTGGACGCCCAACGCTCCGAGCACCTGCGCCTCATGCGCCTGCTGACCACCCGCAAGCGCAAGGGCGACCTCGCCGACCAACTCGTCTGCGACCACGCCCTCTTCCACCTCGAAGCGGACCTGCGGTGGCTCGAACTCACCGCCGCCCGACTCGACCAGCTCGGTCAGGAGATACGCCGATGACCCCGGCCGGCACCCTGCTGTGCGCCACGGACCTGCGCAAGACCTACGGGTCCGCCAAGGCCCTGGACGGCGCGGAGTTCTCGATCCACCCCGGCGAGGTCGTCGCCGTCATGGGACCCTCCGGCTCCGGCAAGTCGACGTTGCTGCACTGCCTCGCCGGCATCGTCGCGCCCGACTCCGGCACCGTCACCTACGCCGGCCGCGAGCTGTCCACGATGAACGACGCCGAGCGCAGCGCCCTGCGCCGCGCCGAGTTCGGCTTCGTCTTCCAGTTCGGGCAGCTCGTACCGGAGCTCACCTGCGTGGAGAACGTCGCCCTCCCGCTGCGCCTGGCCGGCGTCAAGCGCAAGGAGGCCGAGCGGACCGCCCTCGGGTGGATGGAGCGGCTCCAGGTCGACGACCTGGGGGCCAAGCGTCCCGGCGAGATCTCCGGCGGCCAGGGCCAGCGCGTGGCCGTGGCCCGCGCCCTGGTCACCCGACCCCGCGTCATCTTCGCCGACGAGCCGACCGGCGCCCTGGACTCCCTCAACGGCGAACTGGTCATGCAACTGCTCACCGAGGCCGCCCGCTCCGCCAACGCGGCGGTCGTCCTCGTCACGCACGAGACCCGGGTCGCCGCGTACTCCGACCGCGAGATCGTCGTCCGCGACGGCAGGTCCCGCGACATGGAGCGCCTGGTATGAACACGCTCCGCACCTGGTGCCGCGACCTGGCCATGGGCGTACGGTTCGCCCTCGGCGGCGGCCGCGAGGGCTGGACCCGGACCCTGCTCACGGGCGTGGGCGTGGGCCTGGGCGTCGCGCTGCTGCTGATCAGCACCGCCGTCCCCGGCGCGCTCACCGCCCGCGACGAGCGGGCCGACGCCCGGTCCACGACGACCGCGCCGTCGGCGGCCGCCCCCGGCCGGGACACCCTGCTGACCGCGGCCGCCCGGCAGACCTACCACGGGCTGGACATCGAAGGCAGCCTGCTCCGGGCCGAGGGCCCGGACGCGCCCGTCCCGCCGGGCCTGAAGAGGATCCCCGCCCCGGGCGAACTGGCCGTCTCCCCCGCGCTGGACAAGCTGATGAAGTCCGCCGACGGCGCCCTCCTCAGGGAGCGCCTGGACGGCCGGATCGGCGAGATCGTCGGTGACGCGGGCCTGACCGGGCCCGGTGAACTCCTCTTCTACCTGGGCAACGACCGGCTCCGGACCGACGGCGAGCACGGTTACCGCGTCGAGCGCGTCACCGGCTTCGCGAACGACACGGGCGGGCGGGCACTCGACCCCGTGCTGATGCTCATGGTCGTGCTCACCTTCGTCGCCCTGCTGACACCGGTCGCCGTCCTCATCGCCGCCGCCGTCCGCTTCGGCGGCGAGCGACGGGACCGCCGGCTCGCCGCGCTGCGCCTGGTCGGCGCCGACAGCCGAGCGGTGCGGCGGATCGCGGCCGGCGAGGCGCTCGCCGGATCCGTGCTCGGGCTGGGCTTCGGTGTCGGCTTCTTCCTGATCGGTCGCCGACTGGTCGGCAACCTCACCCTCCAACAGCGCAGCGTCTTCCCCGCGGACCTCGACCCGACGCCGTGGCTCGCCGGCCTCGTCGCCGTCGCGGTGCCGGCGGCGGCCGTCGCGGTGACCCTGTTCGCCCTGCGCGGCGTGGTGATCGAACCGCTCGGTGTCGTCCGTACGGCCAAGCCGGCCAAGCGGCGCGTCTGGTGGCGGCTGCTGCTGCCGCTCGGCGGACTCGGACTGCTCGCCCCGCTGACGGGACGCGGCTCCGAGCACGGGCGGTTCAACCAGTGGCAGGTCAGTGGCGGCGTGGTGCTGCTGCTGGTCGGGATCACGGCGCTGCTGCCCTGGGTACTGGAACGCGTCGTCGGCGGGACGCCCGGTGGGCCGGTCTCCTGGCAACTCGCGGTGCGCCGGCTCCAGATCGGCAGCGGGACGGCCGCCCGCCTCGTCAACGGCATCGCCGTGGCGGTCGCCGGGGCCATCGCCCTGCAGATGCTCTTCTCGGGCGTCGAGGGCGACTACCGCAAGGAGACCGGCCAGGACCCGACCCGGGCCGCCGTGTCGATCCTGCTGCCCAGTGGCAGCGAGCACCGGCTGGACGCCCTCGCCGCCGAGGTCGCCGGGACCGACGGCATCGCCCGCACCGTGCCTCTGGCCTCGTTCGACGCCGCGCACCGGGTCCCGGCGGACGACACCATCGCGGTGACCGTCGGCAGCTGCGAGGCGCTCCGGGAGGTCGCGGAGCTCGGCGCGTGCAAGGACGGCGACACCTTCGTGCTCGACGGTCCCGTCGCCGAGGGCTCCGCCAAGGCCGGCGACCAGCTCTTCGCCGGCAACGTCAACGGGTTCACCGGCGGCCCGTTCGACCACAAGGAGGCCGTCAAGTGGGCCCTCCCCGCCGACGCGCGCACCGTCCTCTCCCGTGAGGACCCCAACGGGAACCGGCGCACCGGCCTGTTGGCGACCCCGTCGGCGGCCCCCCGGGACCTGGGCTTCGACCAGTCCGCGCAGATCTTCCTCCAGTTGGACGACTCGGTGCCGGACGGGTTGGAGCGGGCCCGCACGGCCACCTTCAAAGCCGACCCGTTCGCCACGGCCATGACCCTGACCTCGACGGCCACCGTGGCCGGTTACAGCTCGATCCGCACCGGTCTCTTCTTCGGCGCGACGGGCGTCCTGATCCTGATCGGCGCGAGCATGCTCGTCTCCCAGCTGGAGCAGCTGCGCGAAAGGAGGAAGCTGCTGTCCTCCCTGGTGGCCTTCGGCACCAAGCGCTCCACGCTGAGCCTGTCGGTGCTCTGGCAGACGGCCCTGCCCATCGCGGTGGGCATGGCGCTGGCGATCGCGGTGGGCATCGGGCTGGGCTCGGTGCTGCTCCGGATGGCGGGCCGGAACGTCGGGATCGACTGGGGTCCGGTGCTGGGGATGGCGGGGGTGGGGGCGGGCGTGGTCGCCGTGGTGACCCTGCTGAGCCTGCCGCCGCTGCTGCGGATGATGCGCCCGGACGGCCTGCGCACGGAGTGACGGCCGCGAGCCGTCCCGCCCGAGGCCGTACGCCCGCCCCCGCGACCGACCGGATCAGTCGGTCGGCCACACCGGGAGCGGGCGTACGGCTTCGCGCAGCGCGGCGGCGATCGCCCGGAACTCCTCCTGGCGGGCGGTGCCGGTCCGCATGGCCAGCGCGATGCGCCGGGAGGGGGCCGGCTCGGCGAAGTACCCGGTGGCGAGGTGCTCGTTGCGCGTGGTCTCCAAGCGCAGCGCGGTACGCGGCAACAACGTCACCCCCAGTCCCCCGGCGACCAGTTGTACGAGCGTGGACAGACCGGCGGCGGTGGTGGTGACGTCCGCGCCCGCCGCGCGGCCCGCCTCCCGGCAGATGTCGAGGGCCTGGTCGCGCAGGCAGTGCCCCTCGTCGAGCAACAACAGTTGCAGGCCGCGCAGTTCCTCGCGCGGGATGTCCTTGCGCCCGGCGAGCGGGTGCTCCCGGGGGGCGAGAAGTACGAAGTCCTCGTCGAAGAGCGGTAGTTCACTGACCCCGGGCACTCCCAACGGCACCGCGAGCAGCAGCAGGTCCAGCCGCCCGCCGGCCAGTCCCTCCAGCAGGGAGGCCGTCTGCTCCTCGTGCACCTGGAGGTCCATCCGGGGGTAGCGCCGGTGGAAGAGCCCCAGCACGGTCGGCAGCAGGTACGGGGCCACCGTGGGGATCACGCCCAGCCGCAGGACGCCGGTGAAGGGGGCCCGTACGGCCTCGGCCTCCTCCAGCAGCCCGCCCATGGCGTCGAGCACGCCCCGGGCCCGCACGGCGATCCGCTCGCCCGCCGGGGAGAGCAGCACCTTGCGGGTGGTCCGCTCCAGCAGTTGGACCCCGAGTGCCTCCTCCAGGGCGGAGACGGCCCCGGACAGCGCGGGCTGGCTCATGCCGATGGCGGCGGCCGCGTCCCGGAAGTGCAGATGCTCCGCCACGGCCACGAACGCGCGGAGCTGTGCGAGCGTCGCCTGCTTGAGTCCCCTATTACCGACAGCCACTGATAGGCACCTCCGATCACCAACCACAAGAGTAGCTATTTCCGTAATCAATGCAGCTGTGCCAGCATGTGAGATCCGTCCAACCCCTTCGGAAAGCCCCCAAAAGGGTCACTTTCCCGTTTGCAAGGAGAGCACGTGCTCACTGTCGGTGACAAGTTCCCCAGCTACGATCTGACCGCTTGCGTCTCGCTCGAAGCCGGCAGCGAGTTCGCCCAGATCGACCACAAGTCCTACGAGGGCAAGTGGCGCGTGGTGTTCTTCTGGCCGAAGGACTTCACCTTCGTCTGCCCGACCGAGATCGCCGCCTTCGGCAAGCTGAACGAGGAGTTCCAGGACCGCGACGCGCAGGTCCTCGGCGTCTCCGGCGACTCCGAGTTCGTCCACCACGCCTGGCGCAAGGACCACGCCGACCTGCGTGACCTGCCCTTCCCGATGCTGGCCGACTCCAAGCACGAGCTCATGCAGGCCTGTGGCGTGCAGGGCGAGGACGGCTTCGCGCAGCGCGCCGTCTTCATCGTCGACCAGAACAACGAGATCCAGTTCACGATGGTGACCGCCGGTTCCGTGGGCCGTAACCCCAAGGAGGTCCTGCGGGTCCTCGACGCCCTGCAGACCGACGAGCTGTGCCCGTGCAACTGGAACAAGGGCGAGGGCACCCTGGACGCCCCGACGCTGCTGGCCGGTGAGTGACGGATGTCCCTCGACTCCCTGAAGTCCGCCATACCGGACTTCGCCAAGGACCTGAAGCTGAACCTCGGTTCGGTCATCGGCAACAGCGGCCTCCCGCAGCAGCAGCTGTGGGGCACGGTCCTGTCCTGCGCGATCGCCGCCCGCTCCCCGCGCGTCCTGCGTGAGCTGGAGCCCGAGGCGAAGGCGGTCCTGTCGCCGGAGGCCTACACGGCCGCCAAGTCCGCCGCCGCGATCATGGCGATGAACAACGTCTTCTACCGCACCCGTCACCTGCTGTCGGACCCGGAGTACGGCACCCTGCGCGCCGGCCTGCGGATGAACGTCATCGGCAACCCGGGCGTGGAGAAGGTCGACTTCGAGCTGTGGTCGCTCGCGGTCTCCGCGATCAACGGCTGTGGCCAGTGCCTGGACTCGCACGAGCAGGTCCTGCGCAAGGCCGGTGTCGACCGCGACACGATCCAGGAGGCCTTCAAGATCGCCTCGGTGATCCAGGCCGTCGCGGTCACCCTCGACGCCGAGGCGGCCCTCGCCGCCGAGTAGCGCTCCGCGTCCGCGTGGAACGGGGCCCCCGCAGCCGTCACCGGCGGAGGGGGCCCCGTCGTTCGTCCGTTCACTCGTGCAGCCGGGTCATCAGCGCCCGCATGTCCTCGATCATCGCCGCGTGGACCGCGTCCTCGTCCACGAGGTCCTGGTCCACGTTCCACTCCACGCGGAACGTGAAGACCACAGCGCCGTCCCGCACCGCCAGTTGGGCGTCCGTGCCCGGTTGCCGCCTGAGCAGCGCCCGTTCACCGAGTCCGGGCACCTCCTCCACGTCCGAGGCGCCGGTGCGGCGCGGGTCCAGTCCCGGCCCGGCCTCGAACTCCGGCCGGGGATCGCTCTTCTTGTGGCGCTCGACGAGGAGCTCGACCCCGTACCAGGGCCGGCCCTCGGTGTACCCGCCCGCCGCGCGGCAGTAGGACCAGTCGAGTGCGGGGCTCGCCTCGCTGCCCGGCCACGTCATGTCGAAGGGCGTGCCGTTGATCGTGCCGATCGCCTTCAGGGGCGCCTGCGCGCAGAGGTCGTCGACGTGCCGGTAGGCGATCCGCGGAGCCGGTTCGAGACGGTGCTGCGCGAACAGGGTCCCGCCCCAGACCGCCGAGGCCACCACCGCCCCGCCCAGCGCCCACACCCACCGCGCGCGCGGGCCCCGCGCCGCCCCGCGCACCGCCCCGGGCTCCGGCGCCGATTCCGCCGTCTCGCCCGCCCGGTCCGTCCGCCACTCGCCGTCCAGTTCCGGCTCGCCGATCATCCGCCGCCCCTCTCCCCGTCCCCTCTCCCCGTCCCCGACCACCGTCACGGCGCCGCCGTCAGGCTCGCCGATCAGCCTGGTTCGTCTCCGCCGGAGTACGCGGCGAGGCGTCCAGCGCGGTGGCCCCGTGCGGGGCGGGGCCCTCCTCGGCCACGCCGGGGTGGAGTTGCTCGCGCGAGTACGCCTTGAGGAAGCCGACCACCGTGTTGGTGACGGCCACCAGCGGAACGGCGACCACCGCTCCGCCGATGCCCGCGATCATCCCGCCCGCGGCCACTGACAGCACCACCGCGAGCGGGTGCACCCGTACCGCCCGGCCCAGGATGAAGGGCTGGAGCACATGGCCCTCGATCTGCTGCACGGCGAGCACCACGGCCAGCACCATGAGCGCGATGAACGGCCCCTGGGTCACCAGGGCCACCACCACCGCGAGGGCGCCGGAGATGACGGCTCCCACGAGCGGGATGAAGGCGAACAGGAAGATGAACACGGCCAGCGGGACGGCCATCGTGACGTCGAGGAAGTACAGGCCGAGGCCGATGAAGACGGCGTCGATGAGCGCCACGAGGACGGTGCCCCGTACGTAGGCGGTCAGCGTGCGCCAGGCGCGCGGACCGGCGCCGGCCATGCCGGGGCGGGCGGCGGCCGGCACCAGGCCGAGCACCCAGGTCCAGATGCGCTTTCCGTCGTAGAGCAGGAAGAGCGTCGAGAACATCGCGAGCAGAATGCCCGTCAGCACCTCGACGAGCACCGTCACGCCCTGCAGTCCGGCGGAGGTGATCTCCTCGGTGTTGGTGCCGATGGTGTCGGTGAGGTTCTTCGCGATGTCGTTGATCTGCTTCTCGGTCACGTGGAACGGACTGTCCAGTGCCCAGACCTTCAGCTCGTTGATGCCGTCGCGGACCCGGTCGGAGAGGTCGTCGAGGTTCTCCATGACCTGCCAGACCACGAACCAGCCGACCAGCCCGATGACGACGAATCCGAGGATCGCCGTCACGGCCGTCGCGAGCCCCCGCGGCAGCCCGAGCCGGCGCAGCCGTACGACGAAGGGCTGGAGCAGCGCGGTGACGAGCAGGGCGGCGGCGAAGGCGAGGACGACCAGGCGGACCTCACTGATCACCTTCATCAGCACCCAGAGCATCCCCGCGAGCAGCAGCAGCCGCCAACTGGCCTCCGCGGCCACGCGCATGCCCCACGGGATGACGGTCACCGGGTCGGGGCGCACCCGCCGGCCGGAGGCGGTGGGCACGGGGCTCGTGGTTCCCGGGGGCGGGAGGGGCGACGGGGAGGGCTGGGAGACCGGTCGGTCGTCGGAGGTCTCCGCCTCGACCTCGGCCCGCCGTTCGTCGAGGCGAGCCTCCACCTGGCTGAGCTTTCTCCCGATCCTGCCGAGCCAGCCTGCCCTCTTCGACATGTCTTTCCTTTCCCCCCGCCCGTGAACACACCTCGAAGACCGTACACGCGAGGAGCCCCGCACCGTAGGACGGTGCGGGGCTCCCGGAGGTTGTGCGGCGGCGCGTGCCAGGCGACGGGTCCTAGTACCAGTCGTTGGCGTCGTGGAAGCTCAGGGCCGAGCACGGGCTGCCGTAGCGCTCGTTCATGTAGCCCAGGCCCCACTTGATCTGGGTGGCGGGGTTGGTGCGCCAGTCGGCGCCGGCCGAGGACATCTTCGAGCCGGGCAGCGCCTGGACCAGACCGTAGGCGCCCGAGGAGGAGTTGACGGCCTTGTAGTTCCAGGTGGATTCGCGGTTGATGATCTCCGAGAAGCACTGGAACTGGCCCGCCGGGACCATCTGTCGGGCGATCGCCTTGACCTCGGCGACCGTGTAGGAGCCCTGGACGTCGAAGTCGCCGGCGTCGCGTCCCGCGGAGCGGCTGGCGACCTCGCCCGCCTCTTCGCGTTCCTTCTTCAGCTTCGCGGCGGCCTCGGCCTCGGACTTCTTCTTGGCTTCCGCGTCCGCCGCGGCCTGGGCGTCGGACTTCTTCGCCTTGGCCGTCTCGGCGGCCTCGATGCGCGCGGCTTCCTCGGCCGAACGCTTGGCGTCGGCGTCGGCGGCGTGCGCGATGGTGTCGGCCTGCTGCGTCAGGGAGCCACTCTGGACCTGGGCCTGCTCGCCGACCGGGATTTCAGTGAGGAGAGTCGCACCCGACGCGGTGGTCTCGAGGTCGTTCGTGGTGGCGTCGCCGGTGGCAACGCCCACGACTGCGCCGACGGTGGTGACAGCGGTGGCCGAAGCCACTGCGAACCCTCGAACCGAGATCCGGCTCACACGGTGTCCTTCCAGCAGCGTCCGCAGTGACCGCACGGGCGCAAAAGTGCCCCTGGACACTGGCCTCCATGAATCCGCGGTCACTGGAGGCTCGGGCCCGTGGGCAACTCCCCTGCGGGAGCTGCCGCGTGAAACTCGGGCGACATACGGCAAACGACTGTGGAGTTGTGGTGCTGCGCGTATCTCACGAGAGATACAGGTGTGCCGTATGTGGGGCCTGACGGAAATCAGACTCTGCCGGACCTCGACGCCGCAGGGCAATTCCGCGTTGCGTGGGAAAGGTCACACCTGCCCGGAGGCCGCTGTTTTCGACAAAGGCCTGTGCAGCACGACGCCGCCCGGCTAGGCTTCTGGGCCTTTGCCGGGCGGCGCCAACTCCACTCACCGCTATGGGGGTTCTGTCCCCTTTGCGGTTACAGCGTTTCCAGCATCTCCGTGACGAGCGCGGCGATCGGCGAACGCTCGGAACGAGTCAGCGTGATGTGCGCGAAGAGCGGATGGCCCTTCAGCTTCTCAACGACGGCGACCACTCCGTCGTACCGGCCCACCCGCAGATTGTCCCGCTGGGCCACGTCGTGGGTCAGCACGACCCGCGAGTTGGCGCCGATCCGGGACAGCACCGTCAGCAGCACGTTCCGTTCCAGCGACTGTGCCTCGTCCACGATCACGAAGGCGTCGTGGAGCGAGCGACCGCGGATGTGGGTGAGCGGCAGGACTTCGAGCATCCCGCGGTTCAGCACCTCCTCGATGACCTCGCGTCCGGCGACCGCCGAGAGCGTGTCGAACACCGCCTGCGCCCACGGGCTCATCTTCTCGGAGGCGTCCCCGGGCAGGTAGCCGAGGTCCTGGCCGCCGACCGCGTACAGCGGCCGGAAGACCATCACCTTCTGATGCTGCCTCCGCTCCAGCACCGCCTCCAGGCCCGCGCACAGCGCGAGCGCCGACTTTCCGGTGCCGGCCCGACCGCCCATCGAGAGGATGCCGATCTCCGGGTCGAGCAGCAGGTCGAGGGCGATGCGCTGCTCGGCGCTGCGCCCGTGCAGCCCGAAGGCCTCGCGGTCGCCGCGTACGAGCTTCACGTTGCCGTCGGCCGTGACCCGGCCCAGCGCCTTGCCCCGCTCGGACTGGAGGACCAGTCCGGTGTGGACGGGCATCTCGGCGGCCTCCGGCACGTAGAGCCGCTCCTCCGAGAAGAGCAGGTCCACCTGTTCGCCGGAGAGGGCCAGCTCGCTCATGCCGGTCCATCCGGCGTCGGTGATGGCGAGCTCCGCCCGGTACTCCTCGGCGAGCAACCCCACGGAGGAGGCCTTGATGCGCAGCGGGAGGTCCTTCGAGACCACCGTGACGTCGTAGCCCTCGGCCTGGAGATTGCGGGCGACGGCGAGGATCCGCGAGTCGTTGTCCCCCAGCCTGAAGCCGGCGGGCAGGACGCCCGGGTCGGAGTGGTTGAGCTCGACACGCAGGGTGCCACCCAGATCGCCCAGCGGGATGGGGGCGTCGAGACGTCCGTACCGGACCCGGAAGTCGTCGAGCAGGCGCAGGGCCTGGCGCGCGAAGTAGCCGAGTTCGGGATGGTGCCTCTTTGCCTCCAGCTCGGTGATCACCACGATCGGGAGCACGACCTCGTGCTCGTCGAAGCGGGAGATCGCGTTGGGGTCTGCCAGCAGGACGCTGGTGTCGAGGACGTAGGTCCGCCTGTCGGGCAGGCGGCGCTTTGTGCTGGTCACCACGGAAGGACGTACCCCCTCGGAAGAGGTCGGGCCATGAAGACCGGACCGGTCATCGGCACCCATGCGCGGGCCGATTCCCGGCCCTCCACTCCGTCCGTGCGAACCGCACGTGCGTCCTGGTGCAAAGGGCCTCCCGGGCGGACGACCCCATGCCGTCCGCTGAGACTCGACACCCGTGGATCGGACGTCGACCTGCCAGGGTTATGCCCTCGAACGGGCAAGGCCATGCCATGGCATATGACGGACGCTCGGTGAACCCCTGGTGAAGGGTTGTGAGGGGGACGGAGGGGGACGCACGGGACGTGACGGACCGGGAGGGCGCGGCGCGATGAACTTCCGAGACGACGCCCGCCGTCCGGGGATCAGCTCCCGTACCGCCGGTGGCGCGCGGCGTAGTCGCGCAGCGCCCGGAGGAAGTCGACCTTGCGGAAGGCCGGCCAGAAAACCTCGCAGAAGTAATACTCCGAATGGGCGCTCTGCCACAGCATGAAACCGGACAGCCGCTGTTCGCCGCTGGTACGGATGACCAGGTCCGGGTCGGGCTGACCCCGGGTGTAGAGGTGCTCCGCGATGTGGTCGATGTCGAGGACCTCGGCGAGCTCCTCGAAGGAGGTGCCCTTCTCGGCGTGCTCCAGCAGCAGCGAGCGGACCGCGTCGGCGATCTCCTGGCGGCCGCCGTAGCCGACCGCGACGTTGACCAGTATCCCGTCGACGTCGTGGGTGGCCTGCTCGGCCTCCTTCAGCACGGACTGGGTCCGCGCGGGCAGGATGTCGAGGTTTCCCACGTGGTGGACGCGCCAGCGGCCGTCCGCCGCGAGGCCGCGCACGGTGTTCTCGATGATGTTGAGCAGCGGCCGCAGCTCGACCTCGGGGCGGTCCAGGTTGTCCGTGGAGAGCATCCACAGGGTGACGACCTCGACGTCCGTCTCGGTGCACCAGCCCAGCATCTCGGAGATCTTGTCGGCTCCGGCCTGGTGGCCCTGCTCCGTGGTTCCTCCGGACGCCTTCGCCCAGCGCCGGTTCCCGTCCAGGATGACGCCGATGTGCTTGGGTGCCTCGTCATGGTCGAGGCGGCCTTCCACCCGGCGTGCGTAGAGCCTGTACACCAGGTCGCGCAGCTTCACGATCTTCCAGCCCCTCCGTGCAATGCCCCCGTGCGAATTGCGGTCCCCCGAGTCCGCCACATTACTGGGATGTGGGATGGGGTACCCAACTCGGTCGGTCACAAGTCCGTGATAGGGAGGACAACGTGACTGATACCAATCCCTATCGGGCAGAGCCCTCGCGCTACGACTCCATGGAGTACCGGCGCACCGGCCACAGTGGCCTCAAGCTCCCCGCCATCTCCCTCGGCCTCTGGCACAACTTCGGCGACGACACGTCCCTGGCTCCCCAGCGGGCGATCCTGCGCCGGGCCTTCGACCTCGGTGTGACCCATTTCGACCTGGCCAACAACTACGGACCGCCGCCCGGCTCCGCCGAGCTCAATTTCGGCAAGATCTTCGCGCAGGACTTCGCGTCCCACCGCGAGGAGCTGGTGCTCTCCACCAAGGCGGGCTACCTGATGCACGCCGGCCCGTACGGCGAGTGGGGCAGCCGCAAGTACCTGCTCGGTTCGCTCGACGCCTCGCTGAAGCGGATGGGCGTCGATTACGTCGACATCTTCTACTCGCACCGCTTCGACCCGGAGACCCCGCTGGAGGAGACCATGGGCGCCCTGGCGTCCGCGGTCCGGCAGGGCAAGGCGCTCTACGTGGGCGTGTCCTCCTACACGGCCGAGCAGACGGCCGAGGCGGCGCGGATCCTGCGCGACATGGGCGTGCGTCCGCTCATCCACCAGCCCTCGTACTCCATGATCAACCGCTGGACGGAGGAGGACGGGCTGCTGGACACCCTGGAGGAGGCCGGCATGGGCTGCATCTCCTTCGCCCCGCTCGCCCAGGGCCTCCTGACGGGCAAGTACCTGAAGGGCATCCCGGAGGGCTCGCGGGCCAGCCAGGGCAAGTCCCTCAACCCGGACCTGCTCTCGGACGACGTCCTGCGCCGGCTCAAGGGGCTGAACGAGATCGCGGGGCGGCGCGGTCAGTCGTTGGCGCAGTTGGCGCTGAACTGGGTGCTGCGCGACGAACGCATGACGTCGGCTCTGATCGGCGCGTCGAGCGTGAAGCAGTTGGAGGAGAACGTGGCCGCGCTGGCCGGGGCCCCGCTCACGGAGGGGGAGTTGAAGGAGATCGACTCCTTCGCCGTCTCCACCCCCGGCGCCAACATCTGGGCCCAGCGCGGCTGACCTGCGCTGATGCCGCGCCGTCAGGAACGGGCGCGGGAAAACAAAAAACGGGCCGGTCCGTGGGGGGGATACGGACCGGCCCGAGGGGGGGGTTCCACCATAACCCTTCGTAAAGCGTGATGCGTGCATCGACGCAAAACGATTACGCTCCGAATCCGCCCAGCAGCACTCCGGTGAACGCACCGGCGGCCATGAAGGGGCCGAACGGGAAGGCCGTCCGGCGCCCCGCACGCCTGCACAACAGCAGGCCCAGGCCGTATGCGGCCCCGTAGAGGAAGCCCAGGAACGCGCCCGTCGCCCATACCCCCCAGCCGTACCACCCAAGAGCGACCCCGAGGGACAGCGCCAGCTTGACGTCCCCGAAGCCCATGCCCGCCGGGTGGATCAGGAACAGCAGCAGGTACGAGCCCGCGAGCGCGGCCCCGCCGAGCAGCGCCGACCGCCAGGACCCGGCCGCGCCCGACAGCGGCGCGGCGCACCCCAGGAGTACGACCGCTCCCGCGGCCAGCGGCAGGGTCAGCGGGTCCGGCAGCCGGTGCACGGCGACGTCGACCAACCCGAGCAGCACGAACGCGGGCGCGAGCCCCACGAACGCCACGACCTCCGGGCGCGCCCCGACGGCCCACGCGAGCAGCGCGCAGACCCCGGCGACCAGGCACACGACCCCCGCGGGACGGACCCCGTAGCGGTGGGACGACGGGCCGAGGCCCCGGGCCCCGCGTGCGGCCGGGGCGCCCGCGGGCGCGGCCGAGGGCACGGCCGGCGCCGCGGGGAGTCGGCAGCGGGCGCGGCCCACCCAGCCCGGCAACGGGTGCCCGTCCGGGCAGGAGTCCCGCCAGGGCTCCCCCGGGTCCACGGACAGCCGGTACGCCGCGCGCGGCAGCAGGAGTCCCGCGCCCGCTCCGTACGCGGCGGCGAGGATGATCACGACCAGGGCCATCCGCCGACCGTAGGCCCGGTCCCTCGCGGGGGCATGGGCCCGGGGGCCCATTGCCCCTACCCTGGCCACCCGGACGGCCGGGACGGACGGAAAGGGGCGCGAGATGGGGCGTTGGCGCGACGGCGGTGCCGTCCTGCGCGTCGGCGGGGCGGACGGGGCGTCGGTACCGCTGGAGATCGCCGCCTCCTACGGGGCCCGCACCCGCGGCCTGCTCGGGCGCGACGGGATCGCCGGGGCCATGTTGTTGACGCCGGCGGGCAGCGTGCACACGTTCCGGATGCGTTTCGCGATCGACGTCGCGTACCTCGACCGGAACCTCGACGTGATCGCCCTGACCACGATGGCCCCGGGCCGGCTGGGGCTGCCCCGCCCGCGCTCCCGGCACGTCCTGGAGGCCGAGGCGGGCGCGATGGCCGGTTGGGGCCTGCGGGTCGGGGCCCGGGTCGAGGTGGAACCGCGACCGGGCGACGACGGAACCTGACGTCCGTCTCACCTCTCGCTAGGCGGTGAACCGCCTCGGGGGTAGGTTGGGGCGGTTGAGCTGGGGTGTCAGGGGAGCGGCATGACGGAGAACGCGCGGATCAAGGCGCTGGAGCAGATCATGCCGGCGACGCACGGCGCCGACGAGGACATCGATTGGCGGGCCGCCGAGGCGGCCTGGGGGACGAGGTTCCCGGCCGATTTCATCGCGTTCATGGGGCGCTTCGGATCCGGGTCCATCAACGGCGAGGCCGGCATCCTGCTGCCCCTGCCCAAGCCCGGACTCCAATGGGACCCGGCCGAGATGGCCGAGGAGACCGCCAACGCCCGCCAGGTCTGGAAGAGCGAGGGCGGCCGGGCCGCCTTCGACGTGGACCCGGAGTCCATCCTCGCGTGGGGGGTCACGGGCGGTTCGGACATCCTGTGCTGGCTGACGACCGACCCCGATCCCGACCGGTGGCCGGTCCTGGTGGTCGGGCGGCACAACGCCGAGTCCTTCGCGGTGTATCCGTACGGCATGGCCGAATTCCTGCTCCTGCTGTGCTCGGACGAGTTCGACGTGAGTCCCGTCGGCATCACCTTCTGGGACGGCGGCCACCTGAGCTTCGTCCACTGGCGCAAGGCCCAGCGTCGTTGGCAGGAGGGCCGCAATCCGGAGACGGGCGAGCCCGACCCGTACGCGGGCGATTTCGCCGACTAGCCCGCTCCGACACATCTCTGACCGCCCCACAGCTCGTTTTCCGGCCGGCAGCCCACTTCCCGCCGAAAACGGGCTTTTCGGCATGTCTACGCGCGTGGGAATTGTGGATCACATATCGGAAACCACCATGCGGAAAAGCCCCGGTTGGAGCATTGACCACAACCACCACCCCCGTGGAATCAACCGCCCCACCCTCAGGAGAGAATTCCGGCCAACGGGCCACGGACGGACACCCCAGCCCGGAGTGACTCATAAGTAACAACGGGACTCAAAAGAAAATCAGGGGAATCCATCCGTGCGACGAAGAATGTTCACCGCGACGACCGGAGCGGCCGCGCTCGGCCTGCTCGTCCCGCTTGCCGGCTGCGGAAGTTCCGAAGACGACGCCGGTGGCAGCGGCACGCTGCGGCTGGTCGCCGCCGAGTACGGCGACGGTCCGGGCCACAGCTCCAAGGCCTTCTGGGACAAGGTGACGGCCGATTTCACCAAGGCCAACCCCGGCCTGAAGGTCGAGGTGCAGCTCCTCCCGTGGGCGGACATCGACAGTGAGGTCACGCGCATGGTCAAGGACGGCAAGGCGCCGGACATGGCCCTGATGGGCTCATACTCGGACTTCGCGGCGCAGGGGAAGCTCTATTCCGCGGACGAGCTGCTCTCGGTCACCGCCGAGGCCAACTTCCTGCAACCGCTCGCCGAGGCCGGTTCGGTCGGCAACACCCTGTACGGTCTGCCGTTCGTCGCGAGCAGCCGCCTGCTCTTCTACAACAAGGAGCTGTTCGACAAGGCCGGCATCGCGAGCGAACCAAAGACGTGGAACGACCTGAAGACGGCCGCCAAGGCGCTGAAGGAAAAGGGCGTGAAGTTCCCGTACGCCATGCCGCTCGGCCCGGAGGAAGCCCACGCCGAGGCGTTGATCTGGGAGTTGAGCAACGGCGGCGGCTACTCCGACAACAGCGGCAACTACAGCCTGGCCTCCGACCAGAACATCCAGACCTTCAAGTGGATCAAGGATTCCCTGGTCGCCCCGGGCCTGACCGGGCCGGTCCCGCCGTCTCAACTCAACCGCGCCGACGCGTTCGCCGCCTTCCTGCGCGGAGAGGTCGGCATGCTCAACGGCTACCCCTCGCTCGCCCACGAGGCGCGCGCCAAGGGCATCTCCGTCCGCGCCATCTCGATGCCGGTGTCGGACACCCTCGGCCCCGGAGAGACGCCGCCGACGGTGGGCGTCGCCGACTGGATGATGGCGTTCAACCAGAACGGCAAGCGCGAGGAGATCGGCAGGTTCCTGGACTTCGTCTACCAGGACAAGAACCTGTCCGACTTCGCCGGGCGCTACCACCTGCTGCCCTCGACGGTGTCCGCCTCCCGCACCCCCGCCGGCGGTGGCCTCGACCAGAACGACGTTCAGTTCCTGACCGCCCTGCGCGGCGCCCAGCTCTACCCGGTCAACGACCCGTCCTGGGTGACCGTCAGCGACACCATCAAGCGCAACATCGGTCGCGCCGTGGAGCCGTCCGGCGACCCCAAGGGCGTCCTGGAGGGCATCGCCGCGAAGGCGGCCGAGGCCGGCCGGGCGAACTGACCGGCGAGACGTACGGAAAGCCCCCGGGAAAGGGTCTTTCGCCCCCTGCCGCATCCCACCCCGCGCGGCACCATGGCAGTCACGGCACTTGATCCAAGGCCGCGGCCCTGCCGCCCGACGAGCACCCACAAGGTGCGCGGGGCGGCCGGCCTTCCCCCTCTGCCCCTCCCCCTCTGCCCCTCCCCCTCTGCCCTTTGCCGCTGCCCTTCGCCGCTGCTCCTGCCTCGGCTGTCGGGCCTGCCTCGGCCGTCGGCTGCCGGACCCGGCCCCGGACCCGTCGCGGCTACTTCTGCCGGCCGTTGTCCTGCGAGAACGCCGTCCGGTACTGCCCGCAGTCGGAATCCCAGTTCAACGTGCCCGTCAGCGTCCCGTAACCGGACCGGGTGAGCGACCACTCCACCGTGTAGATCCCGGTGTCGCAGGCGATCCGCTTCCCGCCGGGAACCTTCGTGCGGCCCGTCCCCGGGCGGTCCGTCAGTTCCTGCCGCACCTCGCCCGCCTTGGCCCGCTTCGCGTCCCGCAGCACGGCGTGCACGACGATCGGGTGCCTGCCGTCCTTCGTGGTCACCGCCCGCTTGACCAGCTTGGAGTCGGACACCGCCCACGCGAACTCGTACGAGGGCAGCCAGGCCAGCGTCTTCGGGTCGGCGACCTTCCGCTCGTACTCGCGGGCCCCGTCGGGGCCGGGCTTCGTGACCGTCTTGTACTGGACCGTCGGGTAGAGGCGGAACTGGCCCTCCACCTTGTGCATGTCGTCCTTGGTCCACATCGACTTCATGGCCTTCTCCTCGCCCCCCGGGTCCTGGAGGTACGCCGTGCCCTGCGCGGCGGTGGCGGCGGACTGGCCGACGGCGGGGGCGAGGGCGGCCACGGCGGCGGCGAGGGCGAGAGCGGCGGTGCGGGTGCGCTTCATGCCCGACCCAACGGGGGCTCCCGGCGGGCCGGAACGACGCGGGGCGCGCGTTCACCCGTACGGGCAACGGTGGCGGACCCGAGGATGACGGATCCCGCGCCTCACCGGGAATACGAACCGATGAACGCCGGTCGGGGGTGGCGCGAAGCCCGGGTCGGGCCGGGTCCTCCGCAGCCGGGGTCAGGCCTGGCCGGTCTCGAAGCGGCTGACGCGGTCGTCGGCGGTGACGTCGAACCGCCAGGCGGTGCGCATCTCGCCCCAGGTGTCGTTGCGGTAGTCGACGACGAGGGCCCGACCGTCCTCGGACTGCGAGGCGACGGCCATGTGACTGCCCGAGGAGAAGACCTCCTTCTCGGTCCACTGGCCGAGGTCCCGGTCGCAACCGTCGTCCGACATGGTCGCGTCCGGGGCGAGGGCGGCGTCGAACGCCGCCCGGTCGCCCGCGTTCACGGCGGCGACGAAGGCACGGACGGCGAGGTCGGTGAGTCGGTCGGGTGCGATCACGGGACGGTCCTTCGGGGGGTGGTGCGCGGGGTCTGGTGCGTGTGCGTGTGGGCGTGCGTGCGCGTGCGTGCGTGCGTGTGCGACCAGGGAACACCGGGGGTGGGGTCGGCGGGGCGACCCTCACCCGTTCGCCGCCGGACGGCGTGTCAGGGATGCGGCGCGTCAGGGGACGCCGTGTGTCAGGGGACGCGGTGTGTCAGGGACCGAAGTACGGCGTGGACTTCGGCGGGGGCGGGGGCCGGGGCGCGTCAGGGACTTCGGTGGGTCAGGGAGCCGTGCGGACCGGGAAGCCGGTCGGGCGCCCCTGGTCGTCGAGCCAGGCGAGGATCCGGTCGAGGGCCTCGACGGTCTGTACGCGGTCGCCCCCGCCGTCGTGGAAGAGCACGGTCGGACCGTTCTTCATCTCGGCCTTGACCGTGTTGACGATCGCGGCGACGCCCGGCTTGTTGAAGTCCTTGCTGTCCACGTTCCAACCGAGCGGACGCATGCCCGCGGCGGCGGCGATGCGTCGGCTGTCGGGGGTGAACGCGCCGCCCGGGGCCCGGTAGTACTCCACCTTGGCGCCCCCGCCCGCGGCTTGCTCTATCTGTCGTTGCGCGTCGAGTATCTGCGCCTTCTGGTAGGCGACGGGCTTCTTGTCCATAGCCGTGTCGTGGGACATGGTGTGGTCGCAGAGCCGGTGGCCGCCCGCGACGACCTGCTTGACCAGGTCCGGGTGGGCCGCGGCCTGGGGGCCGACCATGCAGAAGGTCGCCTTCACGTCGTGCTCGGCGAGGACGGAGAGGATCCGCGGCGTCCACCGGGGGTCGGGGCCGTCGTCGATGGTGACGTTGACGGTGTTGCCGCCGCCCTCCGAGGCGTGGGCTATCCCCTCGGGCATGCGCTGCCGGGGCACGTCGGGGGATCCGGGCGAGCCGGCGGACCCGTCGGCGGCGGGGTCGTCCGTCCGACCGGCCGCGTTCTCGGGTCCGATGCGATGGTCCGGTCCGACGATCGCCGTCGCCCCCCAGACGGTCGCGGCGACGGCCACCGCGGCCGCCACGACGGCCACCCGGGACTGTCCGGCCTGCTTGCTCGTGCGTGCCAAGAACCCCATGGGTCTGTCCACTCCCCTTCACCTCGTGGGCGCCGCCGACCGTCGCCGGTGGTGGTGCCCCCTCGTCTTCCAGACGCCGGGTGACGAGGAGGGGTTCCAGTCAATTCCCCCATGAATTCCAAGGTATGGGACATTCGTCCCCGATCGTCCATATTTTCGACCCCATTGAAACCGGGCCGAATCGTCCCAACCTGCTACCCATCACCTCGCGGCTCAACCTCCCCTCCCGTTGTCGGGATTCACTCGGCCTCACTCGCTGCGCAGGGGCGGGCAGGCGGGTGGACAGGGAACGAGCCCGGCACCGGCGGACGTTCATCCACCGGTGCCGGGCTCGTTCGTTTCCTGCGTCGTTGCGCACGTCACACGCCTCGCGTACGTCCTGCGTGTCTCGTACGTCCTGCGTGTCGCGCGCGTCCTGCCTGTCGCGCGCGTCGCTCAGTGCGCGATGGACTCCTGGGGAGCCGGGGCGGTCTTGCCCTCGTCGCCCTCGCCGCCCCCGGCGGTCGGGGCGGGACCCGCGCCACGGAGCGGGACCTCCTTGACGAACCAGGCGGCCACGAAGCCCAGTACGGCGATCGCCGCGCCGAGCAGGAACGCGGAGTGGGTACCGGCGGCCACCGCGTGCTGGTAGGCGTCGCGCATGGCCTCGGGCAGCTTGGCCAGGCTCGCGGCGTCCAACTGGGCCGAGCCCGCCTTCGCGGCGGCTTCGGGACCCAGCCGGTCGGTCATGGTGTCGGTCACCTGCGAGGTGAACAGCGAGCCCATCAGCGCCACACCGAAGGAACCGCCGAGGGTGCGGAACAGGGTGGCGGAGGAGGACGCGACGCCCATGTCCTTCATCTCGACGCTGTTCTGCGCGACGAGCATGGTGATCTGCATCAGGAAGCCGAGACCCGCGCCGAGGACGGCCATGTAGACGCCGGACATCAGGCGGGTGGTGCCGGTGTCCATCGTCGCGAGCAGGAAGAGCCCGACGACCATGAGCGCGCCGCCGACGATCGGGAACATCTTGTACTTGCCGCTGCTGGTGGTGATGCGGCCCGCGATCAGCGAGACGACCATCATCGAGAGCAGCATCGGCAGGAGCAGCAGACCGGAGTTGGTGGCGGAGGCGCCCTGCACCGACTGCTGGAACAGCGGGAGGTAGAGCACGCCGCCGAACATCGCGAAGCCGACCAGGAAGCCGATCACCGACATGAGCGTGAAGTTGCGGCTGCGGAAGATGTGCAGCGGCATGACCGGCTCGGCGGCCTTGGTCTCGACGTAGAGGAACGCGGCGATGGAGACGATGCCGACGATGATCAGGCCGATGACCTCACCGGAACCCCAGGCGTACTCGGTGCCACCCCAGGTGGTGACGAGCACGGTGGAGGTGATGGCGATGGTCAGCAGGGCCGCGCCGAGGTAGTCGATCTTCCCCTGGGCCTTCTTCTTGGGAAGGTGCAGGACCGCGGTGACCATCGCGAGCGCGACGGCGCCGAGCGGAAGGTTGATGTAGAAGGACCAGCGCCAGCCCATGTGGTCGGTGATGGTGCCGCCGACCAGCGGGCCGCCGATCATGGCGAGGGCCATCACGCCGGCCATCATGCCCTGGTACTTGCCGCGCTCACGGGGCGGGATCAGGTCGCCGATGATCGCCATGACGCCGACCATCAGACCGCCGGCGCCGAGACCCTGGATCGCGCGGAAGCCGATCAACTGGCCCATGTCCTGGGCCATGCCGCTGAGCGCGGAACCGATCAGGAAGATCACGATCGAGGTGAGGAAGGAGCCCTTCCGGCCGTACATGTCGCCGATCTTGCCCCAGATGGGGGTGGAGGCGGCCGTGGCCAGGGTGTACGCCGTGACCACCCAGGAGAGGTGCTCCAGGCCACCGAGTTCGCCGACGATCGTGGGCATCGCGGTGCCGATGATCATGTTGTCGAGCATGGCCAGCAACATCGCGATCATGAGCGCCATCAGTACGACGCGAACGCTGCGCGGCTTCACCTCCTCCGAGGCATCGGCCGTCTTCGTCATATCCGCCATCTCGTCCACTCCCCTGACCCCCGGGGCTTACTTGCCGCCCGGCTAGTTCACTACACTGGGGAAGGTAAACCCGTCACTAGCCGGGCGTCAAGTAAGTAATTTTGGGGAGCGCCATGACCAGCAGCAGTCCGCAGCAGCGCCGTGGCAACACGCGTCAGCGCATTCAGGACGTGGCTGTGGAGCTCTTCGCCGAGCAGGGGTACGAGAAGACGTCGTTGCGCGAGATCGCGGAGCGGCTGGAGGTCACGAAGGCGGCGCTGTACTACCACTTCAAGACCAAGGAAGACATCATCATCAGCCTCTTCGAGGACGTGACGCGTCCGATCGACGAGCTGATCGCGTGGGCGCAGGAGCAGCCGCGCACGCTGGAGACCAAGCGGGAAGTGCTGCGGCGCTACAGCGAGGCGATGGCGGCCGGGGCCTCGCTGTACCGGTTCATGCAGGAGAACCAGGCGACGATGCGGGAGCTGAGCATCGGGGAAACCGTGAAGAAGCGCCTGTTCACCCTCGTCGAACTGCTGCGGACGGACGACGGGCCGCTGACGGACCAGGTGCGCTGCGTGAGCGCGCTGTTCACGCTGCACGCGGGGATGATGTTCCTCCAGCACGTGGAGGGGAACCCGGAGGAGACGCGCCAGGCGGCCCTGGAGGTCGCCACGGACCTCATCACGCAGGCGCACCGGCAGTAGGGGCGGGGGCGGAGCTCCGGGCGGCTTGGGCGGGGGCGGCGGGCGCCGGGGCGGCGGGGCGGCAGGCGGCGGGGTGTTGGGCGTCGAGCGGCGGGGTGCCGGGCCGGGGGCGTCGAGCGGCGGGGTGCCGGGCCGGGGGCGTCGAGCGGCGGGGTGCCGGGCCGGGGGCGTCGAGCGGCGGGTGTCAGGCGGCGGGGCGGGGTCGGGTCAGGCGGCGGTCGTCCTCGGCGATGGGGATGTCGTTGATGCTCGCCTCCCGGCGGCGCATGAGGCCGTCGTCGTCGAACTCCCACTGCTCGTTGCCGTGGCTGCGCCACCACTGGCCGGCGGTGTCGTGCCACTCGTACTCGAAGCGGACGGAGATCCGGTTCCCGGTGTACGTCCAGAGTTCCTTGCGGAGTCGATAGTCGAGCTCGCGCTCCCACTTGTCGGCGAGGAACTCCCGGATCTCGGCACGGCCGGTCAGGAAGCGGTCGCGGTTGCGCCAGACCGAATCCTCCGTGTAGGCCTGCGCGACCCGGTCGGGGTCGCGACTGTTCCACGCGTCCTCGGCGGCCCGCACCTTGGCGCGGGCGCTCTCCTCGGTGAAGGGCGGCAGGGGCGGGCGGGGTACGGCGGCGGTCATGGAATCAGCCCTCTCGACGCGAGGAGAACGAGCGTTCTCCCTCCGGTCCGCCACCATAGAGAACGATCGTTCTCCGGACAAGCGTCTCTGGACTACGCTGCCCTCATGGATGACGAAGAAGCCCGGACCCGACTGCTCGACGCGGCGGAGGCCCTGTTCTACGCCGAGGGGATCCAGGCCGTCGGCATGGACCGCATCCGCGCCGCATCGGGCGTCCCGCTCAAACGGCTGTACCGCGTCTTCCCCGCCAAGGAATCCCTGGTCACGGCATACCTGGAACGCCGCGACCGGCGCTGGACGGCAAGCCTGCGCGGGGCGGTGAGCGAGGCGCCGGAGCCGATCCTCGCCGTCTTCGACTGGCTGGCGGACTGGTTCTCCGAGCCGGACTTCCGTGGCTGCGCGTTCCTCAACGCCTACGGCGAACTCGGTACCGGCCCCGAGGCCGTGGTGGACGTCATCCGCCGCCACAAGGCGGAGCTGCGCAACCTCTTGGCCGACCTCGCCGGCCCCGACCGGGGACCGCTCGCGGACCAACTCCTGCTCCTGGTCGAGGGAGCCACCGTCGTGGCCGCCCTCGACCCCGGCCCCGCGCCGGCCCACCGGGCCCGCGAGGCCGCGGCCACCCTCATGCGGTGAGGGCCGGCGGGCGAACTCCCGCTACCCGCTACGGCCTGCTACCCGCTACGGCCTGCTACTGCCCGCTGCCGCGCGGGAACGTGATCTCCACGCGCCGGTTCTTCTTCCGGCCCTCCTCGGTGCCGTTGTCGGCGATCGGGTAGTCCTCGCTGTAACCCCGGACGTCGAAGATGACGCCGGCAATCGTCACGGTCTTCCCCAACTCCGCCTGCACGGCGTCGGCGCGCTGCTTGGACAGTTCCTTGCCGTGCTCGTAACTGCCCTGGTCGTCCGTGAAGCCGAAGACGCGGACGCGGGTCGCCTTCTGCTGGTTGATCTCGTTGGCGATGGCCTGTATCCGCGCCGCCGCCTGGGCGTTGAACACCGCGCTGTTCTCGGGGAACAGGACCTCGGACTGCAGCGCCATCATGACGGTCTGATTGGTCTCCTGCCGTCGCTCCTCACCCCCGAGATCCTCGACGACCTCAGCGATGTCCAGCACCTTGACGGGTGCGAGGGTCCCGCCCTGCGGGATCTTGAGCCCGGGGGCGTTCGAGTCGATGGCCACGGGAGCCGAAGCCGACGGCTCGGTACCGGGCGGCACCGACGGCTTGACGTCGTCGGCGTGGGCACTGGTGGCCCCGATGAAGTGTGCGCCGGCGATGACGAGCCCGACGACGGCGGTGGACGCGGAGACGCGGTGGCGTTTGGTCATGGGGTCACCCGGAGATCTTCAAAGTTGCCGACGAGAAAGTCGGGAAGTTGAACTCGACCTCGCTGGTGCTCGCCGGGGGCGCGGGGAACTGCGCGAAGAAGGGAACCGACTGGCCCGCTTCGATGATGACCACGCCCGTTGTGCACAGGCATCTGCCCTCCGTGTCACGCAGCACGTAATACCTCTTCTTACCCGCCTTGTCGACCAGCGTGACTCCCGCCACCGAGACCCCACTTGCCTTGAGCTCGTTGCCACGCCATGCCGCTGTATTGCCGAAGGGCTTGTCGCCGGTGTTCTTGATCTGACCGCTCACCGTGACGAAACCGGAGGCGTCCCGAGCCGCAGAGTGGATGTCCAGGACGACACCCGCCTCACCGGTCATCGTCGTCATCACCTGCCGCGGTTGTGAGGGCTGACTACTGTTCGTCGAAGGCTGGGGTTTGGCGTCACCGCCGCCCGCACTTTTGCTGGTGCTGGGCGTCTTCTGGGGCGCCTTCCCCTGACCCTCGCCCCCGCATCCGGCCAAGGCGAGGGCCAATGCCGCCACGAAAACGGCAGCCACTCCCCTTTGAACCTTCACCGTGTACCGAATGCTCATCTGAGCTGCTTCCTTGTCTCTCGTTCTTCGTCAGCCGACCAGTCGCACATCGAACAGGCTTCGCGCCAGCGTGCTCCAAGGATCCGGCTTCAGGGGGTCGAATTTAATGATCTTCCCGCCCTTGCAATTGATGACGGTGGGAGATACCGACGGAGGATCGGTCGGTGCGGGTACTGGAGTGGAAGAGGGGGCCGGAGCGTCACCCAGGACACACCTGGGCACGACCTCCGCGACCGCCTTCGCCTCGCCGTGCATGCCCTGAGTGCCCGGCACCACCGACGCTCCGACGGTGCCGTCGGTCGTCACCTCGACGGTAAAGCGCAGCAACGACGACGAGCAGGTTCCCGAAGCGTCGTTCTGCCGCGCAAAGTCTTCGGCTGCCCCACAAGCCCCCGCCACATCGAAGGACTTACCCGTCAGGATGTCTTGCCAGTCGTCGGGCTTGAGCGTGGCAAGGTCGAGGCCGGGAAGCAGGTTGTCTCGGGCTTCTCGGGCCGCCGCCAGAGCCCCCGCGTCCGCCGCCCCTTGTGCATCGCTGCGCACGACAGCGGCCTGACCGAAGACGAAGAACGCCAGCGCCGCGAACAGCAGCCCGACCACGACCATCGCGTAGAGGGGAAAGACCTGGCCCCGGTCGTTGCAATGACCAGCAATCACGAGCCGGCGGTGAGGCTCGCAATGGCCGTCGTGATGCGGCCCACAATCGCCGTGCCGATACCGGTACCGACCATCGCGCCGATGATCACCACGACCACCAGGATGATGCCCAGGTACTCGAAGGCCGTCTGGCCGCGGTCCGTGGTCGGGTAGCGCTTGCGCAGGCTCGTCAGGGCCGTGTCCGCCCATCCGCGCACGCGGATGTTCGTCTGCACGGTGGCCTTCAGCAGCGTGTTGTGTGACATGAGGGGTTCCTCCCGGGCCGGTGCCGCTGTCGATTTGCGGACCGTACGGGGAGTTACCGGTGATAACCAAGGGTCCCGGGGCCCAATTACGGACCCACTGCGCAGACTGTCTACCCATGGCCGGCCACCCCTGGACGGGCGGTTCCCAGCCAGCGGGCTATGGCTTCGCTGCGGGTGGTGGTCTGGAGCTTCGCGAAGATGCGGTTGATGTGGTTCTTGACCGTCTTCTCGCTGATGAAGCAGGTGGCCGCGATCTGTTGGTTGTTCATCCCGGATGCGATCAGATCCATGACCTCCTCCTCACGTGAACTCAGCCCGAACGCGATGTGGTTGGGAAGGCGTTGAGAAGACTGTGCCACAATCCGTTGCGGTTGCGAAGAGGCCCGGAGCTCCGCGAGGACGGCTGTTGCCGCCGTCGGGGTGAAGTGGGCGCGGCCGGCGTGGGTGTCGCGGACCGCCGTGAGCAGGAGGTCCGGCGTGAATTCGCCGTGGACCAGGTAGCCGCCGGCGCCCAGGAGGAGGGCTTCTCGGACGATTTCCGACTCCTGGCTGTACGTCAGCATCAGTACGGGCGCCAGGCGGGCGAGGTGGGGAAGCGCCGAGATGCCGTCGACTCCCGGCATCCGGACGTCGAGGAGGATCACGTCCGGGGTGTGGGCGCGAGTGAGGTGCAGGGCCTCGCGGCCGTCCGCGGCCTGGGCGACGACCTCGATGTCGGCGGCGGTCGCGAGCAGGGCCGAGAGGCCGGCGCGGACGACGGGGTTGTCGTCGGCGATCAGGACGCGCAGGGGCGGCATCACGGGCTCCCGAGGGGGATGTCGAGGCGGACCTGGGTGCCGGGGCCGGTGGCGGGCGGACCGATGGCGAGGTGGGCGCCGATGGCCGCGGCGCGTTCCGTCATGCCGAGCAGCCCGAAGTGGCCCGTGGCGCGGAGGTGGGTCGGGTCGGGGCCGCCGGGTGGCAGGCCCCGGCCGTCGTCGGTGATGGTGAGGCGGAGGCCGGTCGGTGAGGCCGCGGCCGTGATGTCGACGCGGGTGGCGGCCGCGTGCCGGCGGGCGTTCTCCAGGGCCTCGGCGGCCACCGCGACCAGGTCGCGGGTGAGGGCGGCGGGTACGGGTGGGACCGGTCCGGTGGTACGCAGGGCGGCGCCCGGGTGGTGGGCGGCGAGGGACCGGAGCTGCGCGACGAGCGGGGCGGGTGGGGCGGTGGGGGCGGCCGGGGCGCTTCCGTCGCCTCGGAGTTCCGTCAGGAGGTGCCGGGACTCGGCTGCGGCGCGGCGGGCGGCATCGGCCACCGCCTGTGCCTGGCGGTGGACCGCGGCCGGGTCGGCGGTGCGGGACAGGGCGTCCGCCGCCAGGGCGAGGCCGTGCAGGGTCTTGGAGACGGAGTCGTGCATCTCGCGGGCCAGACGGTCGCGTTCGGCGCGGGCGGCCTGCGTCGCGGCGAGGCGGGCAGCGGCTTCGGCGCCGGCCCGGCTCGCCTCGTCGAAGCGGGTGAGGAGGCCCCGCAGGCAGGCCCCGGCCACCCCCGCGAGCAGGCAGAGGGCAGGCAGGGGTGCCCAGGACGGTACGGGCAGGCCGGAGGCGGGCGGCCCGTCCCCCGCTCCCGTCACCGCCGCGACCCTCGTCACCGCCGCGACCACCGCCGCCTGCGCGACCGCGTACCCGGCCGCGGCGCGGCGGTCGTGGAGGAGGCCCGCCAGCAGCGGGGTGCAGAGGCAGACGAGGCCGAGCGGGAGGGCGGGGCCGGCGATGACCAGCAGCGGGGTGACGAGCGCCAGGTCCGCGGCGAGCAGCGCGCGGTGGCGGACGACGAGCGGGGCGAGGTGCTCCCACGCGCGGAACGCGGCGTACGACGGCGCGAGGGTGAGCAGGAGCGCGCCGGCCGTCAGGTACGTCGGTCCGCCGGGCGGGGCGCTCTCCAGTGCCGCCGGTGCGCCCACGGCGATCAGTGCGAGCCGGAGCACGAGGACGTGGCGGCCCAGCGCCCGCAACGCGTTCGCCCGCAGCCCGTTCACGCGCAACGCGTTCGCCCGCAACGCTTTCACCCGGCGCCCGTTCGCCCGCAGCCCGTTCACGCGCAACGCCTTCGCCCGCAACGCTTTCGCCCGGCGCCCGTTCGCCCGCAGCCCGTTCACGCGCAGCGGCGAGGCCACGGCGTCCGGGGGGTCCAGTGGACGGGGCATGGCTCAGCCGCCCCCGAACATCGCGCCGAAGTCGATGTTCGCCCCGTACACGAATCCGCAGACGAGCAGGATCAGCGTGCCCGGCAGCATGAACATGGTGACGGAGAAGGTGGCTTTCGGGACGGCGCGGGCGGCCCGGCGGCGGGCGTTCTGGGCGTCCGTGCGGCGCATGTCCTCGGCGATGGCGATCAGGGTCTCGACGATCGGGGAGCCGAGTTCCTCGCCCTGCTGGAGCGCGGTGACGAACTGGGCGACCTGTTCGGAGTCGTTGCGGCGGCGCAGTTCGTCGAAGGCCTGGCGGCGGCTGACGCCCATGTCCATCTGTTGGAGGGTGATGCGGATCTCGTCGGACCACGGGCCCTCGTACTTGCCCGCCACCCGCTCCAGCGCCTGCCGGAAGCCGAGCCCGGCGCTCACCACGACGGCGAGGACGTCCAGGAAGTCGGGCAGGGTGCGTTCGATGTGGTCGCGCCGTACGCGGATCGCGGACCACAGGCCGACCTCGATCCAGAACAGGCCGAACGCGACCATCAGCAGGGCCGGTACGAACTGGCCGTTGATCAGCAGCGAGAAGGCGCCGAGCCCGCCCAGGAGGGCGTACACGGCCCGGCGGGCGGCGTAGCGGTCGATGGTGAGGCCGGCCGGGTTGCCGGCCATGTCGATCTGGCGGCGTTTGCGGGCGACGCGGTCCCGGCCCATCAGCCGCAGGACGAGCGGCGCCCAGCGGATGCCGAGGCGGTCGACGAGCGAGCCGACGGCGGTGGTGCGGGTGGCGCCGACTTCCAGGGCCAGGGCGAGGTCGCTGGGGAGTTTGACGTCCGCGCGGTAGAGGCGCAGCCCGTACAGGGCGCCGAAGACGGACAGGCCGAGGGCCAGGGCGAGAAGGAGTGCGGTCATCGTTCGGTGCCCCTCACACGTCGATCTTCGACAGGCGCCGGATGAGGACGAAGCCGAGGGCGAAGAGGCCCAGCGCGACGAGGACGGCCGTCTGCCCGATGAACGCCCCCGTCATCCGGTCCAGCGCGCCGGGCATCATCATGTCCACCAGCAGCAGGGAGCCCAGCCCGATGGCCGGCACCAGGTAGGCGGTCACGGTCACCTGCGACAGCTGGGTGCGGATCTCCCGCCGTGTCTCCTTGCGCTGTTCCAGCGTCACCGTGAGGTTGCGCAGGCTGCCCACGATGGCGCCGCCGGCGCGGGCCGACAGGACCAGGGTGGAGACGAGGACGACCAGTTCCCGCGAGGGCAGGCGTTCGGTCAGTTCGCCCAGGGACTCCTCGATGGAGTGCCCGATGGCGAGCCGGTCGGCGACCCTGGTGAGTTCCTCGCCGGCCGGGGCCTCCAATTCCTCGGCGGCGATGCCGATGGCGGTACGCAGTGCCAGGCCGGCCTGGGTGGCGTTGGCGAGGATGCGGGCCAGCTCGGGGAGTTGGTTGATGAACCGCTCCGTGCGGCGGACCCGCTGCCAGGTCAGGAAGGCGTTGGCGGCCCACAGCGCGATCAGTGCGGCCACCGGGCCGAAGAACGGGGCGAGGAACGACGCGAAGACCAGCCAGACCCCGGCCACGGACAGCAGCATGTGGACGAAGAACTCGCCGGGGGTGAGGTCGAGGCCGGTGGCGGCCAGTTTGAGTTCGATGCGCCGGCCCAGCCGGGTGCGGCGCAGCCGGCGGTCGATCTCCCGGAAGCGGCGCCGGCGCCCCTGGGGCGCGGGGGCGCCGCTCGCGGAGAGGCGCTCGATCAGGGCGGCGCGTTGGGCGCGGCCGGCGGAGTAGGCGTGTACGCCCCAGACCACGAGGAGGCCGGCCAGCAGGGTGGCGCCGAGGGTGAGGGAGACGGTTGTGTTCACAGGATGGTCCGTGTGGTCCGTGTGGTCCGTGCGGTCCGGGTGGCCAGGTGGTCGTCCGACAGGGCGACGCCGAAGGCCTGCGGAATCGGCTGGTTGTTCATGTAGAGGCGGTCCGCGATCCGGCGCGGCAGCGGGTAGTACTCGAAGTGGCCGTGGACCCGGCCGTCCGCGCCCATCGGCTGGGCGGCGAACCGGCACACGGTGGTGATCCGGAAGGGTTCGCGGCCGTGCGAGTCGAGGATGGAGATCTCCGTGATGCGGCGCGAGCCGTCGCCGAAGCGGGTCAGTTGGACGACGACGTTGACGGCGCTGTTGATCTGGTCCTGGAGTGCCTCGAAGGGGATCTCCACCTCCGACATGGACGCCAGGGTCTGGAGGCGCATCAGGGCGTCCTCGGAGCTGTTGGCGTGCACGGTGGCCAGGGAGCCGTCGTGGCCGGTGGACATGGCCTGGAGCATGTCGAGGGTCTCGCCGCCGCGGACCTCGCCGACGATGATGCGGTCGGGTCGCATGCGCAGGGAGTTGCGTACGAGGTCGCGGATGGTGATCCGGCCGCTGCCCTCGACGTTAGGCGGGCGGGATTCGAGGCGGATCACGTGGGCCTGTTGGAGCTGGAGTTCGGCCGAGTCCTCGATGGTGATGATGCGCTCGCCCTCCGGGATCAGGCCGGAGAGGGCGTTGAGGAGGGTGGTCTTGCCGGTGCCGGTGGCGCCGGAGACGATCAGGTTCATCTTCGCCTGGACCAGGCCCGACAGCAGCATGAGCATCTGTTCGTCCAGCGAGCCCAGGCTGATCATCTCGTGCAGGGTGAACGCGCGGGGGAAGCGCCGGATGGTGAGGGTGGCGCCGGTGAGGGAGAGCGGCGGGATGATGACGTTGACGCGCTCCCCGCTGGGCAGGCGGGCGTCGACCATCGGATTGGCCTCGTCCACCCGGCGGTTGACGGTGGAGACGATGCGCTCGATGGTCTGCATGAGCTGTTCGTGCGAGGCGAAGCGCAGCGGCAGTTGCTCCACCCGGCCGGCGCGTTCGACGAAGATCTGGTCGGGTCCGTTGACCATGATCTCGGAGATCGAGGGGTCTTCGAGGAGGGGTTCGAGCACGCCGAGGCCGAGGGCCTCGTCGACGACGCGGCGGATCAGTTGGGCGCGTTCGACGGTGGACAGGACGGGGCCCTCGCGGCTGATGATGTGGCCGAGTACGCGTTCCAGGCGCGCCCGGCGCTCGGTGGGTGCGAGCGCGGACATCTCGGCGAGGTCGATCTCCTCCAGCAGCTTCGCGCGGTACGAGGAGACCAGGCGGCCGTCGTCGCCGTGACCGTGGCGGTCGTCGGGGGTGTTGACCCGGGAACGCAGGCTCATGGTCCGGTCACCTTCGGGTCGTCGTTGGGCATGGTGGCGGTGGCGGTGGCGGGGTCGATGTCGAGTCCGGGCACGATGGAGTTGATGGTGATGGTCGCGGTCGCGGTGACGGCGTCGTCGGACGTGGACACGGCCACGACGGCGCCCAGGCTCGCCTTGACGGCCGCGCTGCCCGCGGCCGATCCGGCGCCCGGGTTGCGGGCCTCGACGCGGGCGGCGGTGCGGGCGGCGGTCTGCGCCTGCTGGTGGACGTAGGCGACCCAGCCCAGCTGGATGCCGCACAGCGCGACGAAGAGCAGGATCGGGATGAAACCGATGTACTCCAGGGCCACTTGACCCCGGTCACGGCCAGGAAGGCGGCCACGGACGCGGTCACGGTGTGGATCGCGGTACGGATCGCGGTACGGATCGCGGTGTGGATCGGGCTGCCGGTTCACGTCAGTCCTCCTTCTCCAGCGCGGAGCCGCCCTCGCCCGTGATGGGGACGCCGATGTCGAGGCCGGGGAAGAACACGGGGACCTTGAGGCTGACGGTGGCCTTGTAGATGTCCCCCGCCTTCTCGCACTCCGCGGTCATGTTCCAGGCGCCCCCGATGTACTTGCCGGCCGCCGTTCGGCACGGGCCGTCGCCGTGTACCGCACCGACCCGGGCCGCCTCGTCCGCCGCGTTGCCGGCCAGCGAGAACGCGTACCCGATCAGTACGCACTCCCACACCGCCGCCACGAGCAGCAGGATCAGCGGGACCATCCCGACGAACTCGACGGCCACCTGGCCCCGGTCCCGGCGGCTCTCCCCCGCGCGTCCCCGCACCGGTCCGCACGCCCCTCCCCGTCTCCGCGCGGGCATCCGTCAGCCCTCCCGGCCGCGCCGCAGCCGGGCCATCGGCCCGGACGCCCGGACGGCCAGTTCGGCGGAGCGCGGCCCCGGGACGGCGCCGTCGGCCGATGTCGCGGCGGAGGGGGCGGTGAGCAGGCCGAGTTCGCCGGCCAGGGTCCACAGGGCCTGTTTCACGGTGGAGCGGTTGTCGAGGTCCTGGACCCGGCCCGCGTCGACGACCGCCTGGAGTTCCTTGAAGGCGGCCGGGACGGGGGTGCGGGTGGGGCGGGTCTTGGTGATCTTCTCGATGAGGGCGGGTTGGATCTCGGTGTGCTTGCTCCAGCGGTTGACGACCATGGTGGTGTCCTCGGCCTTGCGGACCTGGAGGCGTTCCCACATGCGGACCAGCCGCTTCGCGGCGCGGACGGCGACCACGTCCGGGGTGGTGACGAGGACGGCGATGTCGGCCATTTCCACGGCCGCCGCGTTGGCGCCGGTCACCTGGGTGCCGCAGTCGATGACGACGAGCTCGTAGCGGCCGCGCAGGGCGGTCACGACGTGCCGGGCGGCGCGTTCGTCGACCTCTTCGCCGCGTTCGCCTTCGGCGGGGGCGAGCAGCAGCGCGAGTCCGGTCCGGTCGTCGTACACCGCGTCCTGGAGGACCCGGGGCGAGATGTCCTGGATCCCGGCGAGGTCGGCGATGGAGCGGCGGAACTGCACGTCGAGGTACGAGCCCACGTCCCCGCCCTGGAGGTCCATGTCCACCAGGGCGGTACGTCGTCCGGCGGCGGCCGCGGCGAGGGCGAACTGGACGGCCGTGAAGGTGGTCCCGACCCCGCCCTTGGCGCCGGCGACGGTGACCACCCGGCCGCCGGGGCCGGTGGGCAGGTCCGGGCTGCGGCCGAGGTGGCGGCGTACGCCGACGGCCCACTGGGCGGCGGCCTGGACGCGCGCGGCGAGTTCCTCGTAGGCGAGGGGGAGCACGATCAGGCCGCGGGCGCCGGAGTCCATGGCGGCGGCGAAGAACCCGGGTGCGGCGTCGGAGGACACCAGGACCACGCCCACGGCGGGGAAGCGGAGGGCGACTTCGCGGATGAGTTCCAGCGCGGGCAGCGGGCCGATGCGCTCGTGGACCAGGACCACCTCGGGCAGGTCGTCGAGGGATGCGGCGGCCAGCCGGGCGAGGGTGTCGAGCAGTGCGGTGGAGTCGGGGACCGGGGCGGCCGGCTCGGCGTCGGGGAGCTGGCTCAGGAGGGTGGAGATGGCGCGGGCGGCGTCCGGGTCGCCGGACGCGGGGAGGATTCGGGTGGTCATCCGGGCCTCACTTGTCCCCGTCGAGGGTGTACGTGCGGTCGCTCTGGCTGGGCGCCGAATCGGTGCCGGGGGCCACCAGGGCCAGCCGGACGTGCTCCGCGAAGGATTCGGCGTACGCGACGCGCTGGGTGTCCTTGGTGTTCAGGGCGAAGGTGATCGGGACGGCCTCGGCGGGGCCCCTGCGGTCGCTGTCCTTGTCGAGGGCGGTGAGCTTGCCGACACCCAGGACGCGGGCGTTGGCGACGATGATCACCGACCGCGAGGGGTCGGTCTCCTTGGCGCCCTTGAAGGTGGCGATGATGTTGACCTTGGCGCCGGAGGTGATCTTGCCGGCCACGCCCGTGGCGGCGTCGATCATGATGGCGATCTCCTGCTCACCGGGCTGGAGCTGCGGTTTGTCGACGTACATGTCCGTCTGGAGCAGCGAGCCCTTCTTGAGCGTGGTGAGCGCGATCTTGTTCCGGAGTCCGTCGAGGTCGGTGACGGCGGTCTCGGACAGCCACCGCTTGGGGACCGTGACCTGCTCGAACTGACCCGCCGTGAGCGCGCTGTACGGCGCGATGTCGCCCTTCACGCGGTAGGCGACGACCTCGGCCCCGACCTTGGAGTTGACGTCGCCGATCACCACGAGCACCCCGGCGAACGCCGCGAGGGCGCACAGGACCGACAGGAGCAGCAGGATGACGCCGCGGCGCTGGCGTGAGTTCATGGGCCGTACTACCTCGCCGTTCTTCGTTCGTTCGGGCCGGTGGTCAGGGTCTGGAGCGGGATGTCGCGGTCGCGGGCGGTGGGGACGACGCGGCCGCGGGCGGTGGGGCCGTCAGCGGGGCGGAGCAGAAGCCGCAGCGGTCGCCGATGAGTTCGAAGCCGCACCAGCGGCATTCCTCGCGCCGTACGGAGGCGACCAGTTGGTAGAGGACGGACACGTCCGGGATGGCTGCGGCGAACTCGACGAGCTTCGAGGTGGCCCACCAGACGGGCGAGTCGGCGGGCAGCGGGTTCTCCATGACGCCCTGCACCCGCCAGGCGGGGGCCAGTTCGTTCGTCACCCAGTCGGAGACGAGTTGGCCGCGGGCGAAGGTGAGGTGGGTCGCGAAGCCGGGGCCCGCGGGGAGTCCCGCGGCGGCGCCGCCCGCGCTGTGGGCGCCCGCGGATCCGGAGGTGCCCAGCCTGGCCAGGTGCGGGGTGGGGTGGGCGAGTACGGCGAACTGGGCGCTCGGCGACCAGGACCTGGCGTGCGCCTTGAGGCCGACCGGCACCCGGTCGAGTTTGGCGACGCTGCCCAGCAGGGCGCCCGCGTAGATGTAGTGCGGCAGCAGGCGGGCCGCGGAGGCCAGGACCCCGGGGCTGAAGTCGCAGACGCTGAGCTGGCGCAGCTGACGCACCAGCAGGGCGGTGCCCAGCGGCGGGAGATCGATGTCCAGGAGCGCGATCCGGTCGGTTTCCAGAATGGCCCGTACGGTGTGCAGCCGGCGGATGGTCGCCACCGGCAGCCAGGGCGGTACGACGACCACGAGGTGGCCGTGCCGCTCCAGGAGGGCGGCGGTCTCCGCGAGGGCTCCGTCGAGGTCCACCTGGTCGGGAGGGCGCAGGACGACGGCGGTCGGGGTGTGGCGGTCGGGGGCCGGCAGCACCAGATCGGCACTGGTGACAGCAATGGCGGTCGGCACGCGAATCCCCCCGTTCACCCTGTACGCCACGGGCGTTCCCACCCCCGTCACGCAGTCCCCACATACGCGCACGCACTGCGCGACCGCAAACGATCCGCGCGGCTCCCCCTTGCCTCAGCACCATATCCGCGTCCCCCCTGACAGGGCAGGGGCTTGCGGATTCCCGTACCCGGGCGCAGAGGGCGCAGGTGGCGAGAAATCCGGACATCGGGGATCGGCACACCGGCGACAGAGCGGTCATTTCAAGCCACATTGCGAAGACCCTTGACACGGGGATTGGTCTGGACCAACTTGGCTCCAGGGTCCCCCACTTGCCCCTGTCATGCCTTTCACATCCCCTTCTCCCCCCACCGGAGCCTTCGTGAACCGCATACGCTCCCTCGCCCTGCTGGGCGTCGCCACCCTCGCCGCCGGAGGTCTGACCGCCCTGACCGCCGGTACGGCACAAGCCGCCGACGTCAACGTCGCCCGGAACGGAGGCTTCGAGTCCGGACTGGCCGACTGGTCGTGCACCGGCGGCGCCGGCGCCGTCGTGTCCTCCCCGGTCTTCGCCGGGGCGGGCGCCCTGAAGGCCACCCCGGCGGGCTCGGACAACGCGCGGTGCAGCCAGACCGTCACGGTCAAGCCGAATTCCACGTACACGCTCAGCACGCAGGTGCAGGGCTCGTACGTGTACCTCGGCGCGACCGGCACCGGGACCCAGGACGTGTCCACCTGGACCCCGGGCTCGGGCGGCGGCTGGCAGAAGCTGTCGACCACCTTCTCCACCGGCCCCAACACCACCCAGGTGACCGTCTACACGCACGGCTGGTACGGCCAGCCGGGCTTCGTCGTCGACGAGTTCAGCGTCTTCGGCCCCGACGGGGGTGGCGGCACCGACCCCGGCCCGAGCGTCCCGGGCGCACCCGCCGGAGCCGCCGTTTCCGGCCAGAGCGCGAACGCCCTCACCCTTTCGTGGAACGCGGTGGGCAGTGCCACCGGCTACCACGTCTACCAGGACGGCGTCCGCGTCCGGACGGTGTCCTCGGCCTCCGCGCAGATCTCGGGCCTGACCGCCTCGACCTCGTACTCCTTCCAGGTGAGCGCGTACAACGCGGCCGGCGAGGGGCCCAGGTCCGCCGCGGTGACCGGCACCACCACGGGCGGCGGCGGCAACCCGAACCCGGGCGTCCCCAAGCACGCCCTGACCGGCTACTGGCAGAACTTCAACAACGGGGCGACCGTCCAGAAGCTCTCGGACGTCTCGGCGCAGTACGACATCATCGCGGTCTCCTTCGCCGACGCCACGACCACGCCCGGCGGGATCACCTTCAACCTCGACTCGGCGGGCCTCGGCGGCTACACCGTGCCCCAGTTCAAGGCGGACATCGCCGCGAAGAAGGCGGCCGGCAAGTCCGTGATCCTGTCCGTCGGCGGCGAGAAGGGCACCATCTCGGTCAACGACTCGACCTCGGCCAACAACCTCGCCAACTCGGCCTGGGCGCTGATGCAGGAGTACGGCTTCACCGGGATCGACATCGACCTGGAGAACGGCCTCAACCCGACGTACATGACGCAGGCGCTGCGCTCGCTGTCGGCGAAGGCGGGCCCCTCGCTGGTCATCACCATGGCCCCGCAGACGATCGACATGCAGTCCACGCAGGGCGGCTACTTCAAGACGGCGCTGAACATCAAGGACATCCTGACCGTCGTCAACATGCAGTACTACAACAGCGGCGCGATGAACGGCTGTGACGGCAAGGTCTACTCCCAGGGCTCGGTCGACTTCCTGACCGCGCTGGCCTGCATCCAGCTCGAAGGCGGCCTCGACCCCTCCCAGGTGGGCATCGGCGTGCCGGCGTCCCCGAGCGGCGCGGGCAGCGGCTACGTCTCGCCGACCATCGTGAACAACGCCCTGGACTGCCTGGCCCGGGGCACGGGCTGCGGTTCCTTCAAGCCGTCGAAGACCTACCCGGGGCTGCGCGGCGCGATGACCTGGTCGACCAACTGGGACGCCAAGGCGGGTGGCAGCTGGTCGAACGCGGTGGGTCCGAAGGTCCACAGCCTGCCGTAGGCGGTAGGGGTGGGGGTGGCCGTGGTGGACCGCGGTCACATTGGCCGGTTTCGGATTCTTGACCCGGACATGCCATGAGAGCACGCTGTGCGCGTCCGCACGGCACCCCCACCTCCCACCCAGGAGAACGCATGCGGCTCCACACCCGCCGAAGGGCCGCCGTCACGGCGGCCCTGCTGGCGCTCGCCCTCGGCGCACCCGCCTACGGCCTGAGCGCGACGGCGTCCACCCCGCCCACCCCCTCGACCGCGACCCAGGACGAGGCGATCGTCCAGTACGAGATCCAGGGGCCGGCCACCGCCGCCGAACGCACCGCCCTGCTCCGTACCGGCGCCTCCATCGACGAGGTGGACGCCCGCTCGGTGGTCGTCAGCGCCGACCCGATGCAGGCCAGGAGCCTGCGCGCGCTCGGCTACCGGCTCACCGCGCTGCCGGGTCCGCCCGATCGCTCCGAGCGCGGCGTGGCGACGCGTCCGATGGACTTCCCGTCCGCCGACTCGAAGTACCACAACTACGCCGAGGCGAACGCGGAGATCGACCAGCGCATCGCCCAGTACCCCGGGATCATGAGCAAGAAGGTCATCGGGAAGTCCTACCAGGGCCGGGACCTGATCGCGATCAAGATCAGCGACAACGTCGCGACCGACGAGGCCGAACCCGAGGTGCTCTTCACCCACCACCAGCACGCCCGCGAGCACCTCACGGTCGAGATGGCCCTGTACCTGCTCAAGGAGTTCGGCTCCAAGTACGGCACCGACTCCCGCGTCACCAACGCCGTCAACGGCCGCGAGATCTGGATCATCCCCGACCTCAACCCGGACGGCGGCGAGTACGACATCGCCACCGGTTCCTACCGCTCCTGGCGCAAGAACCGGCAGCCGAACTCCGGCTCCTCGTACGTGGGCACCGACCTGAACCGCAACTGGGACTACAAGTGGGGCTGCTGCGGGGGCTCCAGCGGCAGCAAGAGCTCCGAGACCTACCGCGGCGCCGCGGCGTCCTCCGCGCCCGAGGTCAAGGTGGTCTCCGACTTCGTCCGCAGCCGGATCGTGGGCGGCAAGCAGCAGATCAAGGCCGCCATCGACTTCCACACCTACAGCGAGCTCGTGCTGTGGCCGTTCGGGTGGACGTACAACGACACCGCGCCCGGCCTGAGCACCGACGACCTGGCGGTGTACAAGAAGATCGGCACGAGCATGGCCAACAGCAACGGCTACACGCCGGAGCAGTCGAGCGACCTGTACATCACCGACGGGACGATCGACGACTGGCTGTGGGGCAACCAGCGGATCTTCTCCTACACCTTCGAGATGTACCCGTCCGAGTCCGGGGGCGGGGGCGGCTTCTACCCGCCCGACGAGGTGATCGACCGCGAGACGGCGCGCAACAAGGACGCCGTGCTCCAGCTCCTGGAGAACGCGGACTGCATGTACCGCTCGATCGGCAAGGAAGCGCAGTACTGCACGACGCAGTGACGTGACCACCGGTCGACTCCGACGGGGGCGCCCCACCGCCAGGGGGGCGCCCCTCCCGCGCGTCAGCCGAGGACGGCCAGCGCGTCGATCTCGATCAGCAGTCCGGCGGGCAGCCCCACGTACACGGTGGTGCGGGCGGCCGGGGCCTGCTTCAGGCCCTGCTCCTCGAAGTAGGCGTTGTAGAGCGCGTTCATCTCGGCGAAGTGGTCCGTGTCGGTCAGGTAGACGCGGATCATCATCACGTCGTCCCAACCCGCGCCGCCGGCCTCCAGCACGGAACGGACGTTCTCCAGCGTCTGGAGGGTCTGGGCCCGCAGGGTGGGCCCGGCGGGGGTCGGCGGCTGTCCGTCGACGTGCGGGAGGAAGCCGACCTGGCCGGCGACCTGGAGCAGGTTCCCCCTGCGCACGCCGTGCGAGAACCTCGCGGGCGGGGTGGTGTGGGTGTCGGGGGTGATCGCGATCTTGTCGGTCACGGCGTGTCCTCCTGTGCGGGGTCCTGTGCGGGGCCTTGGTCCGGGTCCCGGGCGGAGCCCGAGTACTCGCGGCTGATCGTGTCGGCGCTGCGGCGCACCAGGGGCAGCAGTTCGAGGAGCGCGTCGGCGCCCACCACCACGGTGGGCGCGGAGACCGACATCGCGGCGACGACCCGCCCGTCCGGCCCGCGCACGGGCGCGCCGACGCAGTTGATGGACTCCTCGTGGCCGCCGAAGTCGGTGGCCCAGCCCTGTTCCCGCACGAGGTCCAGCTCGCGCAGGAAGGCCCCCGCGTCGGGGGTGGACCGGGCGGTGTAGGCCGGGTACTCGATCCGGTCGGCCAGTGCCCGCCGTTCGGCCTCGGGCAGGTCGGCGAGGAGGAGCTTGGCGACGGCCGCGACGGTGAGCGGGACGGGCCTGCCGATGCGGGAGTACATGCGCACCGGGTAGCGGCTGTCGACCTTGTCGACGTACACGACCTCGTCGTCCTGGTGGAGGGCGAGGTGCACGGTGTGGCCGGTGAGCCGGTTGAGCTCGACCAGGTGCGGGTGGGCGATCCCGCGGATGTCGAGGTTCTCGATGGCCTCGGCGGCGAGCGCGAAGATGCGGGCGCCGAGGCGGTAGCGGCCGTCCCCCTGCCGGTACACGAAGCCCTGTTCGTGCAGGGTGCGCAGCAGCCGCAGGGCGGTGCTCTTGTGCACGCCGAGGTCCTCGGCGACCTCGCCGAGGCCGGCGGGGCCCCGGGCCAGTGCGGGCAGGATCCGCAGGGCCCGCTCCACCGATTGGCTCACGCCGTGTCCTCTCGTAGCGGGCCGCCGTCGCGGCTCCCGCGGCGGCGAGCGGAGGGAAACGGAACCGACACCGTTGACCCGCCGTCATCCGGGATGTTAGACAGCCACAGGCACCACCCGCAACGCACGTTGCGTCACACGCAACGCGAGAGGATTCCGTATGGGCAGCGAAGCAGTCCGACGTCTTGCCGACGAGCCGGTCGACCACCGGTTCAAGGGTCTTCCCCCGGACGCCGAACGCGCCTCCCTCACCGTCGGGCAGCTCGCGGCCGAACGCCGGAACCTGCACACCGGCGGGTTCACCACCCCCGTCCTCACCCTCGACGCGGACGCCCTCGCCCACAACCTGGCGGCGCTGGAGACCTACGCCGAGCGCCACCAGCTGGCCTTCGCCCCGCACGGCAAGACCTGCATGGCCCCCCAGTTGTTCCGGCGCCAGTTGGACCACGGGGCCTGGGGCATCACCGCCGCCGTGCCGCACCAGGCCCGCGTCTACCGCGCCTTCGCCATCGGCCGGATCTTCCTCGCCAACGAACTCGTCGACCCGGCCGCCCTGGCCTGGGTGGCCGACGAACTCGCCGCCGACCCCGACTTCCGGTTCGTCTGCTACGTCGACTCCGTGCGCGGCGTCCAGCTGATGGACCGGGCCCTGCGCGGCCGGCCCGCCGTCGTCGACGTGGTCGTGGAACTCGGCGCCGGCGAGGGGGCCCGTACCGGCGCCCGGACCGACGAGGAGTGCCGCGCCGTCGTGGACGCCGTCGCGCAGACCGACACGCTCCGCCTCGTCGGCGTCGCCGGCTACGAGGCGGAGGTCCCGAACGCCGACCCCGACCGCGTCCACGCGTACCTGCGCCGACTCACCGGCCTGGCGGTCGAGTTCGACAAGGCGGGCCGGTTCGCCCCGGACGTCGAGGAGATCGTCGTCAGCGCCGGCGGTTCGGCCTGGTTCGACGCCGTCGCGGACGTCTTCGCCGCGATCCCGGAGCTGTCCCGGCCCGTCCTGAAGCTGCTGCGCTCCGGCGCGTACGTCTCGCACGACCACGGCTGGTACTCCCGTCTGACCCCCTTCAACCGGGTCCCGGAGGAGGGCGGTCTGCGTCCCGCGTTCCGCCTGTGGGCCCAGGTGGTCTCCCGGCCCTCCCCCACCCAGGCCTTCGTCAACGCGGGCAAGCGCGACGTGGCCTACGACCTCGGCCTGCCCGAGGCGGAGCTGGTGCGCGACGCCCTCGACGGGAGCGAACGCGCGGCCACCGGCGTCCGGGTCGTCAAACTGTCCGACCAGCACGCCTGGTTGGAGACGGACTCCGCCGAGGACGTCCGGGTCGGCGACTGGGTGGCGCTCGGCATGTCGCACCCGTGCACCATCTTCGAGAAGTGGCCGTTGATCCCGGTCGTGGAGGCCGACGGCACGGTCACCGACTACGTGCGCACCTTCTTCTGATCATGGACCTCGTCATCCGGGGGGCCCGCGTCGTCGACGGCACGGGCGGGCCCTCGTACCTCGCGGACGTGGGCGTGCACGAGGGTCGCGTCGCCGCGATCGGCAAGCTCGGCGGCGGCCGCGAGACCCTCGACGCGCACGGGCTGGCCCTCGCCCCCGGGTTCGTCGACATGCACGCCCACAGTGACCTCGCGCTGCTGCGCGACCCGGACCACGGCGCGAAGGTCGGCCAGGGCGTGACCCTGGAGGTGCTCGGCCAGGACGGCCTGTCCTACGCGCCCGTGGACGAGCGCACCCGTACCGAGGTGCGGGCCGCGATCGCCGGGTGGAACGGCCCGGGCGACGACGTCGACTTCGACTGGCGCGACGTCGGCGGCTACCTCGACCGCCTCGACCGGGGCGTCGCGGTCAACGCCGCCTACCTCGTGCCCCAGGGCACCGTGCGCGCGTTGGTGCTCGGCTGGGACGACCGTCCCGCGACCCCCGCCGCGCTCGACCGGATGCGCGCGCTCGTCGCGGACGGCCTCGCGCAGGGCGCCGTGGGGATGTCGTCCGGGCTGACGTACACCCCCGGCATGTACGCGTCCGGCGCCGAACTGGCCGAGCTGTGCGCGGTGGTGGCCTCGTACGGCGGCTACTACTGCCCGCACCACCGCTCGTACGGGCGCGGGGCGCTCGCCGCCTACGCCGAGATGGTCGAGCTGTCCCGGGGGGCGGGCTGCGCCCTGCACCTCGCGCACGCCACCATGAACTTCGACGAGAACGAGGGCCGGGCCGGTGAGCTGCTGGACCTCCTCGACGCGGCGCTGGCCGACGGCTGCGACATCACCCTGGACAGTTACCCGTACACCGCCGGCTGTACGACCCTCGTCGCCCTGCTGCCGAGTTGGGCCAACGCGGGCGGTCCCGAGGCGGTGCTCGCCCGGCTCGCGGACGACGCCGAGGCCGAGCGGATCCGGTACGCGCTGGAGGTGGAGGGCGCGGACGGTTGTCACGGGGTGCCGGTGGACTGGTCGACGATCGAGATCTCGGGTGTCGGCGATCCGGCCTTCGACGCGTACGTCGGCGCGCGCGTCACCGGTTGGGACGCGGCCCGCCGGCTGTTGCTGGGCGACCGGCTGCGGCCGACGATCCTCCAGCACGTGGGCCACGAGGAGAACGTCCGCGCGATCATGCGCCACCCCGTCCACACGGGCGGCTCGGACGGCATCCTGCGCGGCGCGAAGCCGCACCCCCGGGCGTACGGAACCTTCCCCCACTACCTGGGGCATTACGTCCGCGAGCTGGGGGTGCTCACCCTGGAGGAGTGCGTGGCGCACCTCGCGGGCCGGCCGGCGGCCCGGCTGCGGCTGCCCGACCGGGGGCTGGTGCGGGTCGGGTACCGGGCCGACCTCGTCCTCTTCGATCCGGACACGGTCGCGGCGGGGTCCACGTACGAGCGTCCGCGGGTGTTGCCGACGGGTGTCCCGTACGTGCTGATCGACGGGCGTTTCGTGATGCGGGACGGTCGCAGGACCGATGTCCTGGCCGGGCGTTCGGTACGACGGACGCCCCATTCCGGCCACTGACGCTTCGTTTGAGCCGCTTACGATGAGCGGCATGCTCGCCTTTGCCCCCGCAGTCCTCTTCTTTGTCTTCTTCTGTGCGAGTGTGCGGGAGGACCGGCGGCGATTTCGCAACGCGGTCCTCCTCGGCCTCACCTTCATCAGCCTGGCGATGGCCCTGCTCTTCCAACTCACCCACCTCCCCGACACGCTCGCCACACTCGTCGCGGTCGCGGTGTTCCTGGTGCCGGCCGTCGGGGTCGTGGCCCTGGCGTGCTTCCTCGTCGCCAACGGCGTGACCATGGTGCGCAAGGAGGGCCGCAGCCCGGGCAACCTGCTGTCCCTGCTGGCGGGCCTGGCGATCTTCGCCGTGCTCGCGCTGACGGTCGTCGCGATGGCGAGCGGCTCGACCAAGGTGGCCGGGATGACCGCCATGGTGGTCATGATCGCGGTCTACGTCTCGTTCCTCTTCGTCTGCTTCCTGGCCTACGCCTACCTCTACGGCCGGATCCGGGTGCGCGGCGACGTCGACTACGTGGTCATGCTCGGCTCCGGCCTCGTGTGCGGCGACCGGGTGCCCCCGCTGCTGGCCTCCCGGCTGCGCAAGGGCATGCGGATCCACACGGCCCAGCTCGCCCGGGGCGGCCCCGCCCCGCTGCTGCTGCCCTCGGGCGGCAAGGGGTCGAACGAGAAGGTCGCCGAGGCCCGGGCGATGGCCGACTGGCTGATCGCGGAGGGCGTGCCGGCGGAACACGTCGTACTGGAGGACCGCTCCCGCACGACGGAGGAGAACCTCGCCTTCAGCAGGACCATCATGGAGCAGGCGAAGGCGGACTACCGCTGCGTGGTGGTCACCAACAACTTCCACGCCTTCCGCGCGGCCATGATGGCCCGCAAGGCCGGGGTCAACGGGCAGGTGCTGGGCTCCCCGACGGCCGCGTACTTCTGGCCGAGCGCCACGATCCGCGAGTTCGTCGCCGTGTTCGTGGAGCACAAGGGGGTCAACCTGACCGTCTGCGGCACGCTGTTCGGCTTCGGACTGCTGCTGACGCTGCTGGCCGGCTAGTCGGGGTGACGAGGCCATGGGGTGCGCCGGGGGCGAGGAGATTCCGGGGGTTTCCGGGGCTCGATCGGGCCGACGTGCGTTCATGGGGATGTCGCCGCAGGATGGGGGCCAAGGGGGTACTGGAGGAGGTACGCGATGGACAGTGAATCGGACCAGCGGCCCAGCCGACCGGCCCACCTCTACACCGGGTCGGAGCGTCCGTTCGACCCCGAGGACCTTGTGATGGCGCGCGGCCAGGAGCCGACTCCGGAGCGGCTCGAAAAAGCGCGTCAGATGATCGAGAAGGAGGGTCCGGCGGCGCTGGAACGCTACCTCCCGTAGCGCGCGCCTCCCGACCCGGGCCGGGCGCGGTCACGCCGCCGCCCCCGCCCGCCCACCGCCGGCCGGACGGGCCCGACCCGCCCGGCCGGCGCAGGCGTGCGCCGAACCGGACCGCGCGGGCGCGTCGGCCCGCTCGGCGCGTCCCGACCTCGCACGGTCGGGGTCGACCCGAGCGGCCCCCCGAGGTGACGAGCGCAACACGATCGTCGCCCTCTTGCGAACACACCCGTTCCGCAGGGCCGGACCGGGCCGCGGCCCCCGTTTCCAAGGACGGACCGCGCCGCCACCCACCCATCGCGCGAAACAGGGCAAATCCTCCCTCTGTCCGTGGTGCGCAATTCGAAGCGGGTCCGCGGCCGGCCCCGTAAGCTCCCGTCATGCAGGTGATCCAGTCAACGAAACTCGCCAATGTCTGCTACGAGATCCGCGGGCCCGTGCTCGAAGAGGCCATGCGGCTCGAAGCGGCAGGTCATCGCATCCTCAAGCTCAACACCGGCAACCCCGCGGCCTTCGGCTTCGACTGCCCGCCGGAGATCCTTGAGGACATGCTCCGCAACCTGGGCAACGCCCACGGTTACGGGGACGCGAAGGGGCTGCTCTCCGCGCGGCGCGCGGTCGTGCAGCACTATGAGACCAAGGGCATCGAGATGGACGTCGAGGACGTCTACCTCGGCAACGGCGTCTCCGAGCTGATCCAGATGTCGATGCAGGCGCTGCTCGACGACGGTGACGAGGTACTGGTCCCCGCGCCGGACTACCCGCTCTGGACCGCCTCGGTCAGTCTGGCCGGCGGCACCGCCGTGCACTACCGCTGCGACGAGCAGGCCGACTGGATGCCGGACCTCGCGGACATCGAGCGGAAGATCACCGACCGCACCCGCGCACTCGTGATCATCAACCCGAACAATCCGACCGGCGCCGTCTACGACGACGAGATGCTGCGCGGCCTCACGGACATCGCGCGGCGCCACGACCTGGTCGTCTGCTCGGACGAGATCTACGACCGGATCCTGTACGACGGTGCCACGCACACGAACACCGCCGCGATCGCGCCGGACCTGCTGACCCTGACGTTCAACGGGCTCTCCAAGAACTACCGCGTCGCCGGCTTCCGGGCCGGCTGGATGGCGGTCTGCGGGCCCAAGCAGCACGCCTCGTCGTACATCGAGGGCCTGACGATCCTGGCGAACATGCGGCTGTGCGCCAACATGCCCTCGCAGCACGCCGTCGCCACCGCCCTGGGCGGCCGGCAGTCGATCGTCGACCTGGTCCTGCCCGGCGGGCGACTGCTGGAGCAACGCGACACCGCGTACGACCTGCTGACGCGGATCCCCGGCATCACCTGTGTGAAGCCCAAGGGCGCCCTGTACCTCTTCCCGCGGCTGGACCCGTCCGTCTACAAGATCAAGGACGACCGGCAGATGGTCCTCGACCTGCTGCGATCCGAGAAGATCATGGTGGTGCACGGTACGGGCTTCAACTGGCCGGAGCCCGACCACTTCCGCATCGTGACGCTGCCGAACGCCAAGGACCTGGCGGACGCGGTGACGCGGATCGGCAGCTTCCTCGACGGCTACGGCCAGCCGTAGCCCGGCGGCCCGGACCGATCGATCCCACCGACCGGATTCACCACAACTTTAGAACAAATCCAATGTAGGATGGCTTCCTGACCACGCAGGAGGCCTCCTCATGTACGAGCCGATCCGCACCAAGTCGGTCGCCCCCCGTATGGACGGCGGCCGCGACTACCCGCACAGCAGCCGCGGCGAAGCGCTGGACATCCAGCTCGCCGGGCACCTCTCGGCGCTGCTCGCCGTCACCGACGACCTCGGGCTCGACGAGGCCGGCGACCGGATCGCCGAACAGGTCACCCGGCTGCGCGGGGCCCTCCCCGCCCGACTGCGTCACCCCCGGGCCGAGAACAGCGCCGCGCTGCACCAGCGGGCGCACGACCTCGCCGCCCGCGCCCTGCTCGTCGCCGCGTCCCGCGCCGACACCACCGCCGCGATCCTCGCCGCCGAGCGGATGGACGCGCACGCCGCCGCCCTGCACTCCGCCGACGCGGACCTGGCCGGCGCCCACTGACGGCCCCGGTCCGGGGCCGCGGAGGCTCCGGACCGGGTGCCATGTACCCGCCGTACCGCCCTGCCCGCGGGACTCCGAGCGCCGGGGCTCGGAATGCCGGGGCTCGGGGCTGACCGCTCAGGGCGGACCGCTCGGCGCGGGCCCGCTCACGGCGTGTCCGCCGAGGGCGTGGGGGCGAACTCCGCCCCCGCCACCCCGCACCACGGCACCTTCGCCGCCGGCCACACCGGGCCCACCACCTCGGCGTGTTCCGTCGCCCCCCGCGCCACCCCGGGGATCCTGGCCGGCGCCTGGGCCGCGCGACCGCCCGGCTCCGGCTCGGCGCTCTCGCGGAACTCCACCGTGACCAGGTACGCGCTCACTCCCGGGACCCGGCCCGTCACGTCCACCCCGGCCACCACCCTGTGGCCGAGCGGATCGACGCGGCACGAGGTGACCCGTACGTCGTCCACCGCCGCTCCCGGCGGGACCTCCGGAAGCGCGCCCGGCCCCTCGCCGCTGGCCCACACGTACAGGCCCAGCGGGGCGAACACCAGCAGTCCTGCCAGCACCATCAGACCGACCAGCCAGCCCTGCCACTTCAACGCGCTCACGCCCATGGAACGATCCTCCCGGCAGGCCGCCCCGCCCACCAGCACCCACGGGCCCACACAGCATTTCGAAGTGGGACCGCGCCACCTGGAGCGGCGGTGGTCGGTGTCGTGCGACGAGGCGGAAACGCGTGACGGCGGACCTCCGTGAAACGGAGGCCCGCCGTCAGCAGACGCACACGACGTACCCGGAGGAGCGCGGACGCTCCTGACGATGGTCACGTGCTGCGGTGGGAACCGCTTGGTCGGGGGCTCCCACGTTCTCGGTCCCCCGGGTGGGGGCGGGCGGGTCAGCCCAGGCGCTCGACGAGCGCGTGGTACTGGTCCCACAGTTCCTTCGGCGTGTGGTCGCCGTAGGTGTTGAGGTGCTCGGGGACCAGCGCGGCCTCGTCGCGCCAGATCTCCTTGTCGACCGTGAGGAGGAAGTCCAGGTCGGCGGCCGGCAGGTCCAGGCCGTCGGTGTCGAGGGAGGCCACGGTCGGCAGGACGCCGATCGGGGTCTCGACGCCCTCGGCGGTGCCGTCGAGGCGCTCGACGATCCACTTCAGGACGCGGCTGTTCTCACCGAAGCCCGGCCACACGAACTTGCCCGCGTCGTTCTTGCGGAACCAGTTCACGTAGTAGATCTTCGGGAGCTTGGCCTGGTCCTTGTCCTTGGCGACGTCGACCCAGTGGCCCATGTAGTCACCCATGTTGTAGCCGCAGAACGGCAGCATGGCGAAGGGGTCGCGGCGCAGCTCGCCGACCTTGCCCTCGGCGGCGGCGGTCTTCTCGGAGGCGATGTTCGAGCCGATGAAGACGCCGTGGTTCCAGTCGAAGGACTCGGTGACCAGCGGCACGGCGGAGGCGCGGCGGCCGCCGAAGAGGATCGCGGAGATCGGGACGCCCTTGGGGTCCTCCCACTCGGGGGCGATCGTCGGGCACTGGGAGGCGGGGACGGCGAACCGGGCGTTGGGGTGGGCCGCCGGGGTCTCGCTGTCCGGGGTCCAGTCGTTGCCCTTCCAGTCGATCAGGTGGGCGGGCGAGGTCTCGGTCATGCCCTCCCACCAGACGTCACCGTCGTCGGTGAGCGCGACGTTGGTGAAGACGGTGTTGGCGTACATCGTCTTCATGGCGTTGGCGTTGGTGTGCTCGCCGGTGCCGGGCGCGACGCCGAAGAAACCGGCCTCGGGGTTGATCGCGTACAGGCGACCGTCCTCGCCGAAGCGCATCCAGGCGATGTCGTCACCGACGGTCTCCACGGTCCAGCCGGGGATCGTGGGCTCCAGCATGGCGAGGTTCGTCTTGCCGCAGGCGGAGGGGAAGGCGGCGGCGATGTACTTGGCCTCACCCTGCGGCGGGGTGAGCTTGAGGATCAGCATGTGCTCGGCCAGCCAGCCCTCGTCGCGGGCCATGACGGACGCGATGCGCAGGGCGTAGCACTTCTTGCCGAGCAGGGCGTTGCCGCCGTAGCCCGAACCGTAGGACCAGATCTCGCGGGTCTCGGGGAAGTGCGAGATGTACTTGGTGGTGTTGCAGGGCCACGGCACGTCCGCCTGGCCCTCGGCGAGCGGAGCGCCGAGGGTGTGGACGGCCTTGACGAAGAACCCGTCGGTGCCGAGTTCGTCCAGGACGGGCTGTCCCATGCGGGTCATGGTGCGCATGGCGACCGCGACGTAGGCGGAGTCGGTGATCTCGACGCCGATCGCGGACAGCTCGGAGCCGAGGGGGCCCATGCAGAACGGGACGACGTACATCGTCCGGCCCTTCATCGAGCCGCGGAAGATGCCCTCGCCGCCGTCCGTGCCGGTGAAGAGGGCCTTCATCTCGGCCGGGGCCTTCCAGTGGTTGGTCGGGCCCGCGTCCTCCTCCTTCTCGGAGCAGATGAAGGTCCGGTCCTCGACGCGCGCGACGTCGGAGGGGTCGGAGGCGGCGTAGTACGAGTTCGGGCGCTTGGCCGGGTCGAGCTTCTTGAACGTGCCCTGGGCGACGAGCTCCTCGCACAGGCGCTCGTACTCGGCCTCGGATCCGTCACACCAGACGATCCGGTCCGGCTCGGTGAGGGCGGCGATCTCGTCGACCCAGGAGGTCAACGCCTTGTGCTGCGTCGGGTTGGAAGTGGGAGCCGCGTTGTCGCGCGCCACGATCGCTCCTTGTTGAGGGGTTTGTTGGTGTTTGCCCCGTGGGGGCTGCGACCCGGACGCTTCGCGCTCCGCTCATCCGGTGCCGACCGCACTCATCTGATCATCCGGTGCATGTGCGCATATGTCCAGGGGGCTTCTCACGTGAGCATCGCCACTCGCGTCAATCTTCCGTAAAGAGGACTGCCGGATACCTACGGACCCGTAGGTAGCATGTGGGCATGACTTCTGACGCCGCCGCTGCTCCGGCCTCCGAGGCCACCCCGGCCGACCAGGCCCACCCGGTCGTCGAGGCCCACCCGGTCGTCGAGGCCGTCGAGGCCGTCGAGTCCGCCCTGGAAGACAAGCCGCTCCTGCGCGGCTGGCTCCACCTGGGAATGTTCCCCGCCGTGCTCGTCGCCGGTCTCGCCCTGATGGCCTTCACCGACTCCACCGAGGCGCGCGTCGCCTGCGGGGTCTACATCCTCACGGCCTGCCTGCTCTTCGGCGTCAGCGCGGTCTACCACCGCGGCACTTGGGGCCCCCGCGGCGAGGCGATCCTGCGCCGGCTCGACCACGCCAACATCTTCCTGATCATCGCGGGCACCTACACCCCGCTGACCGTCCTGCTGCTCCCGCCCTCCACGGGGCGGACCCTGCTGTGGGCGGTGTGGATCGCCGCCGGCGCCGGCATCGCCTTCCGCGTCTTCTGGGTCGGCGCCCCGCGCTGGCTGTACACGCCCTGCTACATCGCGATGGGCTGGGCCGCCGTCTTCTTCCTCCCCGACTTCATGCGGACCGGCGGCATCGCCGTCCTCGTCCTGGTGATCGTCGGCGGGCTGCTCTACAGCGTCGGAGGGGTCATCTACGGCATGAAGCGCCCCAACCCCTCCCCCCGCTTCTTCGGCTTCCACGAGGTGTTCCACTCGCTGACCCTCGCGGCCTTCGTCGCCCACTACGTGGGCATCTCCCTCGCCGCCTACCAGCACTGACGTCGCCGGACGGCCGTGTCCGGTGGCGATGCCACCGGACACGACGCCGGACCGCGCCCGTCAGGGACGCGCGCCGCCCACCTGCTCGGCCAGTTCGGCCGGTTCGGTCGTGGGGCGGGCGCAGACGAAGTGCCGGCAGACGTACGCCGTCGGGAGGTCGTCCTTCAACGCGCGGTCGGCCAGCAGGGGGAACTCCGCCGCGCCGCCGTCCGCAGCCCGTGGCAGTCCGACCGCCACCACCGCGCCCGGAGCCGTACCCAGCAGCGCCGTCCGGTGCAGCGCCGCCGTCGCCGGATCCTCCGGATGGCCCACCACGGCCACCTCGCGCGGCCCGTCCATCAGCGCCTCCGCGACCGCCAGCCCGTGCCCGATGAAACGCGGGACCCGCGGCCCGAGCGCCTGAACCACCCCGAGCGCCCGCTCGGCGGCCGTGCGGTGCGCCTGCGACCCCGTCTGCGCGGCGTACGAGAGGAGCGCCCCGGCGGCGGCGGTCCAACCCGAGGGCGCGGCCGTGTCCGTCGGGTCCTGGGGACGCCGGATCAGCTTCTCGGCGTCGTGCGCGGTGTCGTACAACGACCCGTCCTCGGCGGTGAACCGGTCCAGCACCAGGTCCACGAGGAAGCCGGCGAACTCCAGCCACACCCCCTCGCCGGTCACCGAGGCCAGCGCCAGGAAACCCTCCGCGACGTCGCCGTAGTCCTCCAGCACCCCGGCGTTCGGGCCGACGTTCCCGTCCTTGCTGGTGCGGGCCAGGCGGGGCCCGGCCGTCGCGTCGAAGTGGACGCGCACCAGCAGGTCGGCCGCCTCCGTGGCCCGCTCGACGAGGTCCAGCCGATCGAAGTACGCCCCGCACTCGGCGAGCGCCGCGATCGCCAGCCCGTTCCAGGCGGCCACCACCTTGTCGTCCCGGCCGGGCGCGGGCCGCCCGGAGCGCGCCGCGAGCAACCGGGCCTTGATGTCGGCGAACCTCGCCCCGTCCAGGGTCGGCCCGTCCTGCGGCAGTTGCAGCACGGACGCGCCGTGCTCGAAGGTCCCCTCCTGCGTCACCCCGAAGCAGGAGGCGGCCGCCTCCCCGTCCTCCTCGCCGAGGACCGCGCGCAACTGCGCGGGCGTCCAGGCGTAGTACGCGCCCTCCACGTGCCGGCCGCTCACCGGGTCCTCGCTGTCGGCGTCGAGCGCGGAGGCGAAACCGCCCTCGCGGGTACGCAGCTCCCGGACCATGAAGTCGGCGGTCTCCAGCGCGACCCGGCGGGCGAGCTCCGACCCGGTGGAGCGCCAGAGGTGGGCGTAGACGCGGCACAGCAGCGCGTTGTCATAGAGCATCTTCTCGAAGTGCGGGACGACCCACTCCCGGTCCACCGAGTACCGGGCGAACCCGCCGCCCAACTGGTCGTAGATCCCGCCGCGGGCCATGGCCTCGCAGGTGTCCGCGGCCATCTGCAGGGCACCCTCCGCCCCGGTCCGGGCATGGTGGCGCAGCAGGAACTCCAACACCATGGACGGCGGGAACTTCGGCGCCCCGCCGAACCCGCCGTGGGTGGCGTCGTACTCCCGCGTCAGCGCGAGCAGGGCCCGCGCCGCCCCCTCGGGTCCGGGGGTCTCGGCCTTGCCGTAGTCCAACTGCCGCTCGGACAGGTCCCGCGTGATGCGCCGCGCGACTTCGGCGACCTCCTCGGGTCGGCCGACCCACGCGGTGCGCACGCCTTCGAGCACCTGGGTGAAGGAGGGCATGCCGTGCCGGGGCTCGGGCGGGAAGTAGGTGCCGAAGTAGAACGGTTCGGCCTCGGCGTTGAGGAACACGGTCATGGGCCAGCCGCCCTGGCCGGTCGCCGCCTGCACGGCCTCCATGTAGACGGCGTCGACGTCGGGCCGCTCCTCGCGGTCCACCTTGACGTTGACGAAGTGCTCATTCATGTAGGCGGCGGTCAGCTCGTCCTCGAAGGACTCGTGGGCCATGACGTGGCACCAGTGACAGCTCGAATACCCCACGCTGAGCAGCACCGGCACCCCACGCTCGCGCGCCGCCGCGAACGCCTCCGGCGACCAGGGCCACCAGTCGACCGGGTTGTCGGCGTGCTGGAGCAGATACGGCGAGGTCTCGTTCGCGAGGCGGTTCGACATGGGCCCATCCTGCCGCACCACCGGAAGAGGCGACCGCAGGCTCTGCCGTGCTCGAGCTCTGCGCGCGCTTCGTCACCTCGACGGCGAGACCATCACTGCCGGCTCTCGTGACTCGGGTTCAACTCCTCTCTCGGTTGCTAGGGTCTGGCCAGGCGAGGCGGAGCGCGAGGAGAGCGGATGCCCACGGAGATTGCCCTGTGGCGGGTCGACGACGGGCGGGCGCAGCCGCTTCAATCGGCGGCGATGCCCTCCGAGAACACCCTCGAGGACATGATCGAGTCCGATCCGGACATCCTCGGGGAGACGCTGCTCCTCATCGGACGCCAGGTGGTCACCACCCACGGCGGCAGGATCGATCTGCTCGCGGTCGACGCCGAGGGCATCGTGCGGGTCTTGGAACTGAAGAAGGCTCGTACACCGCGTGACGTGCTCGCCCAGGCGCTGGACTACGGCTCCTGGGTCCAGAAGCTGTCCCACACCGCGATTCTCGACCTGTACGCCGACTACCGGTCCGATCCCGATGTCAGTTTCGAGGCCGCGTTCGAAGAGCGTTTCGGAATGCCGGCTCCCGAGGCCTTGAACGTGGGTCACCGGCTCACGGTGGTCGCTGCGGAACTCGATCCCGCCACCGAGCGGATCCTCGAGTACCTCAACAGCCTCGGCGTGCCCGCCAACGCCGTCTTCTTCCGCTACTACGCCGACGGGGACACTCGGTATCTCGCGCGCAGTTGGCTCCTCGACGAAAGCCGTACCGCTCCGGCCACCACCGGCAAGGCGGCCCCCCGCGAGCCGTGGAACGGCCGGGACTGGTACGTGTCCTTCGGCGACGGCGATGTCCGGTCGTGGGAGGACGCGAGGACGCACGGCTTCGTCTCGGCAGGAGGCGGTGACTGGTTCACCCGTACCCTGCGCGGCCTGCCGATCGGGGCCCGGGTGTTCGCCTACATACCGGGGGAGGGATATGTGGGGGTCGGCGAAGTCACCGGTCCGGCGACCCCCTTCGCGGACGCCCGCGTCGAATCCGAAGGGGCCGATCAGGTCTTGTCCGCACTGGAGCTCACGGGCACGTACCGCCATCCCGGCGATGACGGCGACCCGAGCCTGACGGAGTACGTCGTACCGGTCCGGTGGATCCGCACCCGGGACCGCAGCAATGGCATCAAGAGGACCGGCATGTTCGCCAATCAGAACTCCGCCTGCAAACTCCGCAACACCGCGACGCTGGAGATCCTCAACCGGGAGTTCGATCTGGAGTCCACCGACTGAGGGGCGCTCCTCACCTGAGCACCGGGGCCAGGTCGCGTTCCCAGTCGGTGCGGGTGGCGGGCCAGGTCGGGGTGCAGGCTCGGGTGCGGGCGGCGAGGTCGGGGTGGCGGTCGGGGGCCGCGCCGTGCAGGAGGCAGAGGTAGGCGGCGGCGCGGTCGGCCGGTGGGGCGTGTTCGTCCTCGCCGGGGTCGGCGTCCTGCTCCCGGGCCGCGAGCAGCTCGTACTCCTCGGCGGCGGTCCGCAGGGCGCGTTCCCCTTCGGGGCCCTCGCGGAGCAGCATCAGCGCCGCGAACCGGTCGGCGGCGTTCTCCTCGTCGGGGTCGGGTCCGACGGGGAGTTCGAGGGCGTCGACGAGGGCGTGGCCGGCTTCGTGGTAGACGCTCTCGGCCACGATCGCGCCGACCTTGCCGTCCGTCGTGAGGAGTTCCCGGTCCTGCGCCATGTCGTCGTAGCAGAGGTCGATCCGGTGTGCGGCGGGGTCGTAGGAGGTGCCCTCGCCGGCGCAGGAGCGGGCGACGACGGCGACCCGGTGGGGGAGGTCGAGGTAGGCGTTCAGTCGGGTGACGGCCCGTTCGGCGTGTGTGCCGTCCCGCAGGAAGGCGGCCTCGCGCTCGTCGCCTGCGGCGGGGGTCTCGTACCGTACGGCGAATCCGCGCGGGGTGGCCGCGCAGCCGCCCGTGAGGAGCGCCGTGGACAGGGCGGCGCAGAGCGCGGCGCTCAGGGCGGCGGGTGGGGTGCGGCGGTGCTCGGCGGCGCGCGTCGGCCTCACCGTCATCGTGTCGCCCCCCCCGGCACACTGTCGGATGTTCGGATCAGCGTACCGATCCGCCCGGGTGGCTCGTCGGGACAGGACGTACATATATGCACGCCGGCGACCGAAGTCGCGCCAACTCCCGCTGAACCGGTTCGGATTCACTCGCGCTCGCGACCGTCCCGCAGGACACTTGGGGCACGTTGCCGGAGCGCTCTGAGGGGGATGCCGATGCGGGACAGTCATCGTGTGGAGGCCGAACGGCTTCTGGAGCGAGCCGTGGACGAGGAGGGGCGCCGGGCCGCTCCGGGGGCGCCGTTCGACAGGGCGGCCCTGTTGGCGCGCGGCCGGGAGTCCCTGGACGCGATCGCCGCGAGCGCCTCCGAGGAGTACGAGGCCTACGCGCGCGCCGTGGACGAGGCGGCGGCCGGGGACCAGTCGCTGGGCGAGGCGTTCCGGCGTGCGAACAGTTCGACGGCGTTGCTGGTCACGGCGGTCGGGGCGGTCGCGGCCGTGGGCGCGGACCTGGCCTTCGGCGTGGCCGCCGGTACGGCTTTCGGCACGGGCATCGTCGTGGGCGTCGCGGGGGCGGCCACGACGGCGGCGAAGGTGACGGCCCTTCACCTGCCGGCGGCGAACCGGCGGGCCGGGGAGGCGGGCAGGCCGGGCGGTCCGGAGCAGTTGCGCCTGCAGTGGCTGTCGGTGTTGGAGGTGCGCGGGATCCGGCCCTTCCTGGAGCAGCAGCGCCTGGTGGCGACGGCGGTGCGCAATCCGCCGCGCGCTCGGACGGGCGTCAACGGCGGCGCGGTCGGTCTCGTCAAGCAGGCGACGGGCTCGGGCCCCGCGTTGCGCGGCACCGATCGCAGCGCGCAGGCGCGGCGGCGCAGTGTGCTGGAGCAGTCGTTCGGGCAACTCCCGCTGTCGGACGTGGGGTTCACCGGGCGTCGGGCGGAGCTGACGCGCATCGCGCAGTGGGTGCAGGCGGCGCGGGCGAGCACCGAGACGCGGCCGGTGGTCGTGGTGTTGCACGGGGAGCCCGGTTCGGGGCGCACCGCGTTGGCGTTGCGGGCGGCGCACGCGCTGCGGGACCAGTTCCGGGGCGCGTGCGTGGTGGACCTGCGGGGCGGGTCCCCCCACGGCGACGCCGCGGAGGCCCCGTTGTCGACGCGGGAGGCGCTGTTGCACCTGCTGAACCGGCTGGGCGCCCCGCGCGAGCAGTTGTTGTTCCGTGAGGGGGCCTCCGCGGAGCAGCAGGTCCGCCGGCTCGGGGAGTTGTACCACCAGCACCTCCAGGGGCTGCCGGTGACGGTGGTGGTGGACGACGCGGTGGACGCGGCGCAGGTGCGGACGCTGGTTCCGGAGCGGTCCGACAGTCTGGTCCTGGTGACGGCCCCGGGCCCGTTGGAGTTGTCCGCGGATCTGGCGGCGTGGGTGCACCAGCTTCCCGTGGCGCGCCTGTCGGAGCCGGAGGCGGCCGAGGTGCTGCGCGCCGGCGCGGAGGCGGCGGGCGGGCCCGCGTACGGGGAGGAGGCGGCGCGGGAGCTGCTGGGGCTCGGCGCGGGGCTGCCGTTGGCGCTCCGCGTGCTGGCCCCCTTGGGGGAGGTCGGCGGCGCCGGGGGCTCCGGTGGCACCTTGGAGCACGCGCTGGACCTGGCGTACGTACGGCTGCCCGAGGAGCGGCGTCGGCTGTTGCGGCGCCTGACGCTGGCCGGTCGGGCCTCGCTCGGGCCGTCCGCGGCGGCGGCGCTGATCGACGCGGACCAGGCGGAGGCGGGACGGCTGCTGCGCGAGCTGGCGCGGGCGGGCCTGCTGGATCCGGTGCGCGGGGAGCGGTACCGGATGCACGACGCGGTGCGCGCGTACGCGGCGGCGCGGTTGGCGGCCGACGAGGACCGGGCGGAGGCCGCGGCCGCGCACGAGCGGCTGATCCGCAACTACGCGCAGCTCGCGGACTCGGTGATCCGGATGGTCGACGGGAAGATGTCCACCCGCGCCAACCACTTCGGCGGGCACGGTTTCGCCTCGTTGGACGCGGCGCTGCGCTGGCTGGACGACGAGTCGAGCTTCATCACGGCGGCGCTGCGGCATTCGCAGGACGTGGACCAGCAGGCGGTGCTGGACCTGCTGGGAGCGCTCTGTGACTTCTGCCTGCTGCGCGGGGACCTGTACCGGCTGGGCGAGATCAACGAGCTGACGCAGGCCGTGGAGGCCGGGCAGCGCGGGGAGCCGGGCCGGGGCGGCAGGATGGCGCGCTCGGTGCAGTGGCGCACGGGCATCGCCGCGCGCCAGCTCGGCGACCTGGACAAGGCCCGTACGACCCTGACCTCGGTCGTCGACCAGTACATGGAGGCCGAGCAGGAGGCGGGGGCGGCGATGGCCCTGGTGTCGTTGGGCATCACCTTGCACCACCAGGGCAATCTCCCGGAGGCCGCCGTCCGGCTGCGCGAGGCGCTGGTCCTCCAGGAGCCGCCGGAGCTGGCGGGCGACCGGGCGTGGGGGTTGCACGCGCTGGCGGCGGTGCAGCGCGATCGGGCGGAGCTCGGGGAGGCGTTGGCCCTGTTGGAGCGGTCCCTCGCCCTGCACCGGGAGAGCGAGAGCGTGCACGGGGAGGCGTGGGCGCACTTCCAGCTGGGGCAGGTGTACCTGCGGATGGGCGCGCCGGAGCGGGCGGAGCAGGAGCTGCGGTCGGCCCTGGAGATGTACGGGCGCACCCGTGACGACCGCGGCCAGGCCTGGGCGCTGACCCAGCTGGGTCGGGCCCGGGTGGTGGACGGGGACCCGGGGCCGGCGCTGGAGCGGTTGCGGGACGCGCTGGCGCGGCACCGGCTGGCGGAGGACGCGCGCGGCGAGGCGTGGACGCTGTACTACCTCGGGCAGGCGTTGGAGGAGGACGGTGAGCGCGACGAGGCGGTGCGGGAGCTGGAGCGGGCCCGGACGATGTTCTCGCGGATGCGGGACGTGTACGGGTTGGCGCATGCCCGGCACCATTCGGGTCGGGTGACGCGTGACCAGCGGGCGGCGCGGACGGGGAACCTGAGGAACTCAGGTTTCGCCCGCCAGCTGCTGGTGGACGCGCGGGCCGACTTCCGGCGGATCGGGCTGGCCCACGGGGAGGGCTGGACCTGCCTGGAGCTGGCGATCGTGGACGCGGGCAACGCGCGGGTCCCGCAGGCCCTGGGCCTGTGCGAGGAGGCGGCCGGGCTGTTCGCCTCGTACGGGGACCTGCGCGGCGAGGACTGGGCCCGCTTCCTGCGCTGCACGATGCTGCCGTACGGCGTCCCGCCGGGCCCGGGGGCCGTGGACGAGGCGCGGGTGGAGCTGGCGCGGCTGGTGGCGGCCCCGCACCGGCTGCGTGACCGGCGGCTGGAGGACTGCCTGGAGACGTACGGGGTGATCCTGGGGCGGGGCGTGGATCCGGCGGAGGGCTGGCAGGCGTGGCGCCTGGGCATGGTCCCGAACCTGCGGTCGCGGGAGGTCATGGGGGTACCGGTCCGGCCGGTGGCCTAGACGGGTCCCGGACCGGTGGCCCAGACGGGTCCCGGACCGGTGGCCCAGACGGGTCCCGGGCCGGTGGCGACGGGGCCCGGAAGGGTCCCGGTGCCCGGGGCGGCGCGGGGGCGCGGACGTCCGCCGCCCCACCGGTCGACGGGTGGGGCGGTGGCCGCCGCGGGGTGCCCTGCGATGCGGCGGTCCGCGCGAGGTGCCCCGCGCCGCGGTCCGCGCGGGGCCTCGGGCTCACGGGCGGCTCACGGGCCTACGGGGCCCGTGTGCCCTCCGGCGCGGCGCCCTTGGCCGCCGGCTCGGGGGCTTCCTTGAAGTCCACCCGACCCATGTGCCGGCTCATGGACTTCATCAGGCCCCACACCCCGAGGGCGAGGGCCGCGAACACGATGAACCCGAGGATGCCCGGGGTCACCTTGTTCTTGTCGAAGGTGTCGCCGGCCAGCGGGAGGAGCTGGGCGATTGCTTCCTGCGTAGCGCTCATGACTACGCATTCTCCCGGATGCCCGCGAAGAGGTCGGACTCGGGGAGGGAAGTGTCCACGAGCGACTTCGCCAGCTCGTACTCCTCGGTCGGCCAGACCTCCTTCTGGATCTCCATCGGAACGCGGAACCAGCCGCCGTCCGGGTCGATCTGCGTGGCGTGCGCGATCAGCGCCTTGTCACGGATCTCGAAGAAGTCCGCGCAGGGGACGTGCGTGGTCAGCGTGCGTTCGGTGCGCTCGAACTCCTTCCAGCGCTCCAGCCACTCCCCGTAGGGGGACTCCAGGCCGCGGGCGAGCAGCGCCTCGTGCAGGGCGACGGTGCGCGGCTTGTTGAAGCCCTGGTTGTAGTAGAGCTTCCGCGGCTGGTAGGCGGGGCCGAACTCGGCCTCCGGGTACTTCTCGGTGTCCGCGGCGCCATCGAAGGCCACCATCGAGATCTGGTGGGTCATGATGTGGTCGGGGTGCGGGTACCCGCCGTTCTCGTCATACGTGGTGACGACCTGCGGCCGGAAGGCGCGGATCTTCTTCACCAGGCGGCCGGCGGCCTCGTCGACGTCGGCGAGCGCGAAGCAGCCCTCGGGAAGCGGCGGCAGCGGGTCGCCCTCGGGAAGCCCGGAGTCGACGTAGCCCAGCCACTCCTGCTCGATGCCGAGGATCTCGCGGGCCTCGTCCATCTCCTTGGCGCGGACCTCGTGGATGTGCTCCTCGATGTACTTGTCCCCCTGGAGCTTGGGGTTCAGGACGGAGCCGCGCTCACCGCCGGTGCAGGTCACCACCAGCACGGGCACCCCTTCGGACACGTACTTGGCCATGGTGGCCGCGCCCTTGCTCGACTCGTCGTCGGGGTGGGCGTGGACGGCCATCAGTCGAAGCTGCTCGGTCAAGACAGGATCCTCTGGTACTCGTCTGGCAAAAGGGGGCCGGTGGGCGCCTTGCATGGTCACCCCTCCCCTCAACAAACGGAGACGAGGGAGATTCCCGGCTCGCTCGTCCCGGGGGACGAGGCGCCGCACGCGGTGCCCGTGTACATGCGGTCCGACCAAGGTAATGCGTGCCCGGGCCGCCCTTCGCCGGTTTTCCCGGCCCCTCGGATTCCGCTTTGCCCGGGCCCCCGGGTTCCGCCCCGGGGCACGGGGCGTGACATCCTCCGGTTACGGTGACCGGACCGGAGGAGTGCGACTTCCCGGTCCTGGCGAAAGGAACGATCGATGAGCACGGTGCGCGAGGGGCTGCCCGAGGGTCGCTACGGCCGGTCGGCGGACGAGCGCGCGGACCGGAAGCTCAAGATCGTCGGGTCCGTGCTCGGGGTCGGGCTGTTGGGCGTGGTCGGCTGGATCGGCTGGGACTACGTCGGCGGGCAGACCGTGAGCGCCGAGGTGATCAAGTTCCAGATCGTGTCGGACAGCGAGGTCAAGGTGCACCTGGAGGTCCGCAAGGACGCCGGGGTGACCGGGGTCTGCACCCTCAGCTCGCAGGACGAGGGGCACGGCGAGGTGGGTCGCGCCGACTTCACCTTCGGGCAGCGGGACGCGCGCGTGGACGAGGTCGTCTCGCTGAAGACCGCCGGGCGCGCGACGACGGTCGACCTGGTCGGCTGCCAGGCCGCAGGCGCGAAGTCCTAGCGGGGGCCGAGAGTCCTGGTTGGCGCCGCGTCCTGGTTGGCGCCGCGTCCTGGCCGGGGCCTCCCGCACGGGTCACCGCCCCGACACCGACCGGTACTGATCGTTCACGATCGGTGGCGCTCATTACGGATCGATACCGCGCCACGCCCGGGAAGTTTGCCCCCGCATCCCGCACCAGGCGTGTGACCTGCGACGCCACCCGGGCCGGCGACGCGCGATGACACACTTCATACACAGGGTGTCCTCCCCCTTTTCTTCCCGAATTGTTAGGCTCGTGGTTTCGTCCGCCGCTGGCGGCTTTGAAGTCCCCTGTACCGACGAGGAGCACCCGTGACCCAGACGAGCGAGAGCGTCACCTGGCTGACCCAGGCGGCGTACGACCAGCTGAAGGCAGAGCTGGACTACCTCTCTGGTCCCGCACGCACGGAGATCGCCACCAAGATCGCAGCTGCCCGTGAAGAGGGCGACCTGCGTGAGAACGGCGGTTACCACGCGGCCAAGGAGGAGCAGGGCAAGCAGGAGCTCCGGGTCCGCCAGTTGACCCAGCTCCTGGAGAACGCCAAGGTCGGCACCGCTCCCGCGTCCGACGGCGTGGTCGCCCCCGGCACCCTCGTCAAGATCGCCTTCGACGGCGACGAGGACGACACCATGGAGTTCCTGCTGGCCTCGCGCGAGTACGCGTCCTCGGACTTCGAGACCTACTCCCCGCAGTCCCCGCTGGGCACCGGCGTGATGGGCAAGAAGATCGGCGAGGACGCCTCGTACGAGCTGCCCAACGGCAAGACGGCCGCCGTCAAGATCCTGGACGTCAAGCCCTTCACCGGCTGAGCAGCCGCGTACGTCGAGAGCCCCCGCCCGGACCGATCCGGGCGGGGGCTCTCGCGTGCACGGGCTCCTGCCTCAGTTGGCCGCCCTGCGGTACTTGCGGACCGCGAGCGTGCGGAAGGTCGCGACGATCACGACCGACCAGATCAACGACGCCCAGACCGGGTGGACCATCGGCCAGGCGTCGGACGGGGAGACGCCGGGGTTCCCGAAGAGTTCCCGGCAGGCCTGGACGGTGGCGCTGAAGGGGTTCCACTCCGCGATGGGCTGGAGCCAGCTCGCCATGTTCTCCGTGGGCACGAAGGCGTTGGAGATGAACGTGACGGGGAAGAGCCAGATCAGCCCGCCCGAGGTGGCCGCCTCCGGGGTGCGCACCGACAGGCCGATCAGCGCGCCGATCCAGGAGAAGGCATAGCCGAGCAGGAGCAGCAGCGCGAAGCCGGCGAGCGCCTTGGGCACGCCCTCGTGGATGCGCCAGCCGACGAGGAGCGCCACGATCGCGAGGACGACCATGGTCATCGCGGTCTGCACGAGGTCGGCGAGGGTGCGGCCGGTGAGGACCGCGCCCCGGGCCATCGGCAGCGAACGGAAGCGGTCGATCAGGCCCTTGTGCATGTCGTCCGCGATGCCCGCGCCCGCGCCGGCCGTGGCGAAGGTGACGGTCTGCGCGAAGATGCCGGCCATCAGGAAGTTCCGGTAGGCGACGGGGTCGGTCGAGCCGCCGATCATCATCGAGCCGCCGAACACGTAGCTGAACAGCACCACGAACATGATCGGCTGGATCAGCCCGAAGACGACCATCTCGGGAATCCTGGTGAGGCGGATCACGTTCCGCCGGGCGATGACCAGGGAGTCGCTCATGCCGCTCACTTCACCTGCTCCTTCCGCGCCGCGCCGCCCTCGGTCCCGGCCGTGCCGTCGTCCGGGTCACCGTTGCCCTCGTCCCGTTCCGCCGCGTGGCCGGTGAGCGAGATGAACACGTCGTCGAGGGTGGGTCGGCGCAGTCCGATGTCGTCGATCTCGATGCCCCGGCCGTCGAGTTCGCGGATGACCTCGGCGAGCAGTTTGGCGCCGCCGGACACCGGAACGGTCAGCTTGCGGGTGTGTTCCTCGACGGTGGCCTCGCCCTTGCCGAAGCCGGCGAGCACCGCGCGCGCCGTGGCGATGTGGTCCCGTTCGTGGACGACGACCTCCACCCGCTCGCCGCCGGTACGGGCCTTGAGCTGGTCGGAAGTGCCGCGCGCGATGACCTTGCCCTGGTCGACCACGCAGATGTCGTGGGCGAGGTGGTCGGCCTCCTCCAGGTACTGGGTGGTGAGGAGCAGGGTGGTGCCCCCCGCGACGAGTTCCTGGATGATGCCCCACAGTTGCTGGCGGTTGCGGGGGTCGAGTCCGGTGGTCGGCTCGTCCATGAACATCACGGGCGGGCTGACGACGAGGGCGGCCGCGAGGTCGAGGCGCCTGCGCATGCCGCCGGAGTAGGTCTTGGCCGTCCGGTCGGCGGCTTCGGTGAGGTGGAAACGTTCCAGCAGTTCGGCGGCCCGGGCCTTCGCCGCCTTGGAACTCATCTGGTAGAGCCGGCCGACCATGTGGAGGTTCTCGCGGCCGGTCAGGTACTCGTCCACCGCGGCGAACTGGCCGGAGAGGCCGATCGAGCGGCGGACCTGGTCGGGGTTCTTCAGTACGTCGATCCCCGCGACGAGGGCTCGGCCGCTGTCGGGTCGGATGAGGGTGGTCAGGACGCGCACGGCCGTGGTCTTGCCCGCGCCGTTCGGGCCGAGAAGACCCAGGACGGTTCCTTCGGGGACATCGAGGTCCACGCCGTCCAGAGCCCGTACGTCGCCGAAGGTCTTCACCAGACCTTCGGCGTAGATGGCGCCTGGCATACGGATTCCCCCAGGGCTGATCGGGTGTTTCCCACGCAAATCCTACGGGCGGGGCACAAGCCCCGCCCGGTCTTCCACGAACCGGGACCGCCCGCGTCGACGCGCGCGCACCGGCCGAGCCGGAACCGTATCGCGTCATATCGCGTGCCGCCACGGGATTGCGCGATCCGTTCGGATGTACGAGGCCCTGCCACTCCGCCTCGACCGGGGATCCGCCGCGACGCGGTTCCTCGGCGCGACCGGCCTCAACTCATGACCGTGTACCCCGCGCCGTGCAGCGTCCGCGCGACCTGGGCGCAGTGCTCGGGCCCCTTGGTCTCCAGGTGCAGCTCCACCTCCACCTCGGTGAGCCCCAGTCGCGGGTCGGTCCGGACGTGACTGACGTCCAACACGTTCGCGTCCACCGTCGACAGCACCCCGAGCAGGCCGGCCAGCGCGCCGGGCCGGTCGCTCACGCGCAGCCGCAGCGAGAGGTAGCGGCCGGCCGCCGCCATGCCGTGCCGCAGGATCCGCTGGAGCAGCAGCGGATCGACGTTCCCGCCGGACAGGACGGCCACGACGGGGCCGTCGCCGTACCGTTCGGGCTCGCTCAGCAGCGCGGCCACCGGACTGCACCCGGCCGGCTCGACCACGAGCTTGGCCCGCTCCAGGCAGAGCAGGAGGGCGCTGGAGAGCGCGTCCTCCGACACCGTGCGGACGCCGTCGAGGAGTTCACCGATGATCTTGAAGGGGACGTCGCCGGGTCGGCCGACCTTGATGCCGTCCGCCATCGTGACCGGGTTGTCGATCGACACCGGGTGTCCGACCTTGAGCGAGGGCGGGTAGGCGGCCGCGCCCGCCGCCTGCACACCGATGACCTTCACGTCCGGCCGCAGCGCCTTCACGGCGACCGCGACGCCGGCGGCGAGCCCGCCGCCGCCGATGCCGACGAGGATCGTGCGCACCTCCGGGCACTGCTCCAGGATCTCCAAGCCCACCGTGCCCTGACCCGCGATGATGTCGCGGTGGTCGAAGGGGTGGATGAACACCGCCCCGGTGCGGTCGGCGTGTTCCTGGGCGGCGGCGAGCGTCTCGTCCACCACCTGCCCGTGCATGATCACCTCGGCGCCGTACTCCTGGGTCGCCGCCACCTTCGGCAGCGGCGCCCCGACCGGCATGAACACCGTGGAACGGACCCCCAGGAGGGACGAGGCCAGCGCCACGCCCTGCGCGTGGTTGCCGGCGCTGGCCGCGACCACGCCGGCGGCGCGCTGCTCGGGGCGCAGGCCCGCGATGCGCACGTAGGCCCCGCGCAGCTTGAAGGAACCCGTCCGCTGGAGGTTCTCGCACTTGAGGTGGACCGGTGATCCGGTCAGCGCGGAGAGGTGCCGACTGCCTTCCATCGCGGTGACCCGCGAGACGCCCGACAGCATCTTCTGGGCCCCCCGGACGTCGTCGAGGATGACCTGCGGGACGGGCGTGGGCACGCGGTAGTTCATGTGGCCAGTCTCGCAGCCCGCGCGGATCGGGGCGCAGGACGTCGAAGCGGTGAGACGGGGCCCGCCCGCGAGGGACCGCCGGCCGGGGGCGGGATCCCGCCATGCGCGACGGCGCCGACGCCGCGGCCGGCGGCGGTCGTATCAGTTCTCGTACGAGGCGTACGAGCCGCCGCACGGCCGCGTACTCTGTCCCCCATCCTTGTCGGACCCACGCGAAGAGAGCCCACGGCCATGCCCTCCATCCCGGCCAGTTCCGACCTTCCCACGGTGGCCGAAACGCCCGCCGAAGCCGGTCTCCTCGACGCGCTCCAGCACCAGGTGGCGGTCTTCGCCCGCCGGGCGGAGCAGACCCGCCTCGGCGGAGTCGGTCAGGCCCGCAACTCGATGGACCGCGCCGCCTACCTGCTGCTGAACCGACTCGACCTGGAAGGCCCGATGGGCGTCAAGGCGCTCGCGGGCGGGATGGGCATCGACTCGTCCACCGTCACCCGCCAGGTGGCCCCGCTCGTCGACGGCGGCCTGGTCAAGCGGACCTCGCACCCCGAGGACGGCCGGGCCGTGGTGCTCGCGCTGTCCCCGCGCGGGCTGGCCCGGCTGGAGGAGGTCCGCTCCTCGCGGCGCGAGCTGATGGCGCGGGTGACCGACGGCTGGACGGAGGAGGAGCGCGAGTCCTTCACCGGGCTGCTGACCCGTTTCAACCTGTCGCTGTCGGAGCTGATGGCCTCCGTCACGGACGCGGGCCCCGCCTCCTGAACCCCGTCGCCGTCCCGGCCCCGGGCCCGGCCCCCGCACCGTTCGGATTCGGCCGTGTCCGACCCCTTGACCAAGACGGTCCCCCCGGCCGCACTATGTGAGCCATGGGGGTTGTGGACCACCGGGCAAGGCCCTACGCGGAGTTCGAGGCCTTCGTCGCGGGTGCGGCGGGCCGGCTCCTGCACGTCGCGATCCTGCTGACCGCCGAACCCGAGGACGAACCGGTCGTCGCGCGCCGGCTCCTCGCGGGCGCGCTGGCCCGTACGTACGCGGACTGGCGCCGCTTGCGCGGTGACGACCCGTACGACCACACGCGGCAGGAACTGTGCGCGGCGTACGCCCGCACCGCCCGGCGCCGGCCCTCCGGTACGGGACCGCTCGCGCGACTGTCCCCGCCGGAACGGCTCGTCCTGGTGCTGCGGGTCTATGAGGGAGTTGCCGAGGAGGTCACCGCGGCGCAGCTCGGGCTGCCGGCCGAGCGGGTGCACGCCCTGTGCAACCGGGCCGTCGCGGCGCTGCGGGACGCTGCGCCCGCCCCCGGTCGGGAGGCGGCGTGAGCGCCTTCCCCGACCGCAAGGCGGCCCGGGCGCGGGAGCTGATGGACGGCCCCCACCCGACTGTGCCGGTCGGGCTGGCGGCGGCCGCCGCGGCCCGCGGGGACCGGCTGTTGCGCCGCCGCCGGGCCCTTCGCCGGTTCGGTTGGACGGTGCTGTGCGCGGCGGCGCTCGCGTTCACGGTGTGGGCGGCGCTGACCCGGCCGTGGGCGACGCCGCCGAGCGATGTCTCCCCGCCCCTGGAGGGCTGGTGAGGACCGCCCGGCGGCCGACGGCGAAGAGGCGACTCAGCCCAGTGCGCGGGTGAGGTCCGCGATGAGGTCGTCGGCGTTCTCGATGCCGACCGAGAGGCGGATCAGGTCCGCCGGGACCTCCAGGGCCGAGCCGGCCACCGAGGCGTGGGTCATCCGACCCGGGTGCTCGATGAGGGACTCGACGCCGCCGAGGGACTCGGCCAGGGTGAAGATCTTCGTACGGCCGCAGACCGCGACGGCCTCCTCCTCGCCACCGGCGACCTGGAAGGAGATCATGCCGCCGAAGTTGCGCATCTGCTTGGCGGCGACCTCGTGGCCCGGGTGTTCGGGCAGGCCCGGGTAGAGGACCTTGGTGACCTTGGGGTGACGGGTCAGCACATCGACGATCTTGGCCGCGTTCTCCGCGTGCCGGTCCATGCGGACGGCGAGGGTCTTGATGCCGCGCAGCACGACCCACGAGTCGAAGGGGCCGGCCACCGCGCCCATGGCGTTCTGGTGGTAGGCCAGTTCCTCGCCGAGGGCCTCGTCGGCCGCGACGAGGGCGCCGCCGACGACGTCGGAGTGACCGCCCATGTACTTGGTCAGCGAGTGCACGACCACGTCGGCGCCGAGCGCCAGGGGCTGCTGGAGGTAGGGGGACGCGAAGGTGTTGTCCACGACCAGCTTGGCGCCGGCGGTGCGCGCGATGTCGGCGACCACCGCGATGTCCGTGATGCCGAGCAGCGGGTTGGAGGGGGTCTCCACCCAGATCACCTTGGTCTTCGGCGTCAGGGCCGCGCGGACGGAGTCCGGGTCGGAGGTGTCGGCCACCGACCACTCGACGCCCCAGCGGGAGACGACCTTCGCGAAGAGGCGGAAGGTGCCGCCGTAGGCGTCGTTCGGGATGACCACGTGGTCGCCCGGCGAGAGCAGCGTACGCAGCAGGCAGTCCTCGGCGGCGAGCCCGGACGCGAAGGCGAGACCGCGTCGGCCGCCCTCCAGCGCCGCGAGGTTCTCCTCCAGGGCGGTGCGCGTCGGGTTGCCGCTGCGGCTGTACTCGTAGCCCTCGCGCAGTCCGCCGACGCCGTCCTGCTTGTACGTGGACACCTGGTAGATCGGGGGCACGACCGCGCCGGTCCGCGGGTCCGCCGTGTTGCCCGCGTGGATCGCGCGGGTCTCGAAGCTCTGGTGCTCGTGGCTGTCGTCGCTCATGGGCAGATGCTATGCCCCGTCCGGCGGTGGTTCCTCTCGTGCCCCGGCCATCGGACCTGGTCCGTGAGGCATTGGCCTTGGCCCGGGTGCGTCTGGTTCGCTTGGAGGCATGGAGATTCTGTGGTTCCTCTTCGCGATGGGCCTGCTCGTGGCCATCGCCGCCCCCTACATCCGGCGCCGGCGGGGCGGTGCGCGGCTGGTCGCGCCCGGCAGCCCGGACGCCGCCGACCCCGCGAACTACGGGTTCGACCGGGAAGAGGAGCTGGACATCCGCGTTCCCGGGCCCGACCAGGACCTGATGGACGCCCTCGACAACGTCGAGCGCACCGGCCGGTGGCAGGCCGCCTCGCAACTGCTGGCCGGGACCCCGGCGGAGGGCGAGCAGCGCTGGCAGCGCGTCCAGGCCTTCGGCGGTGCGGCGGCGCTGGACCTGGTGCGCCGGCCCGGAGAGGGCGCGGGGTGGCTGAAGGCGTGGCGGCTGGAGGCGCCGAAGGACGCGGGCGGCGCGCAGGTGCACGCGGAGTTGTTGGTGCAGCAGGCGTGGCGGCACTCGGGTGGCGTCGGCTCCGAGGACCACCGGATCATCCTGGAGGAGGCCCTGGAGGCCTGCCGGCGGGCGGCCCTGCTCGCGCCGGGGGACCCGGTCCCGTACATCACGGAGCTGGCGATCGGCCGGGCGCTGGGCTACTCCGAGGCGGAGTACGACGCGCTGTGGGCCAAGGTCATCGACCGGGCCCCGCAGCACATGGGCGCGCACCTGGCGGCCCTGAACTACTGGTGCGAGAAGTGGCACGGCTCGCGCGAGAAGGCCGACGCGTTCACGCACGCGGCGGCGGCCCGCGCCCCGCAGGGTTCGCTGCTGGCGGCCCTGCCGCTGTTCGCGGTGTACGAGCACCTGCCCGAGGTGAACTTCGTGTCGACGTTCTGGCAGAGCTCGGTCGTCACCCGGGCCGTGGAGGGCGCGATGTACGCGGTGCGCACGGCCCGCGCGGACGATCCGATGCTCGCCCACGTACGGCACCTGCTGCTGATGTTCCTGGTGAGCATGGAGCGCTGGGCGGAGGCGATGGAGCAGGTGCGGCACGTGGACGGGTACGTCGGCGCGCTGCCCTGGTCGGCCTCGTCGGAGCCGGCGGCGGCGTACGCGGTGTACCGGGCGCTGGCGGTGGCGGGCTACGAGGCCAACGGCGGTTCGCCGGCGACGCTGCCGCACTGACGCGGGGCGGTGACGCGCGGTTCGGGAATCGGGCGCGTCCGGCGCGCCGGTGCGTCCGGCGCGCCGGTGCGTCCGGTGCGGGAATCCCGGGCCGCCCCTGTCCGTTGTTCCCACTACCAAGGAGGCGACCCATGTTCTCGTACCGCCGCACGCCCGAGCTGCCCACCCGCGAAGAGGCCCTGCGGGGCCGCTCGGAACCGCTCTTCTCGCTGCCGTCCGCGCACACCGTGCTCGGCAACCCGCTCGCGGGGCCCTACCCCGCGCACCTGGCGGTGGCGGACTTCGGCCTGGGCTGTTTCTGGGGCGCGGAGCGCAAGTTCTGGCAGACCCCCGGGGTGTGGACCACCCTCGTCGGCTACCAGGGCGGGTTCACGGAGAACCCGACGTACGAGGAGGCGTGCTCGGGGCAGACCGGCCACGCCGAGGTCGTGCGGGTGGTCTTCGACCCGGCGCTCGTCTCGTACGCGACCCTGCTGAAGCTGTTCTGGGAGTCCCACGACCCCACGCAGGGCTTCCGCCAGGGCAATGACGTCGGCACCCAGTACCGCTCGGCGATCTACACCCACTCCCCCGCCCACCAGGCGGAGGCCGAGTCCTCCCGCGAGGCCTACCAGCGGGTCCTGACGGCCGCGGGCCACGGCGACATCACCACGGCCGTCCTCCCGGCGTCGGAGCGCCCGTTCTGGCCCGCCGAAGCCCATCACCAGCAGTACTTGGACAAGAACCCCGGTGGGTACTGCGGCATCGGCGGCACGGGCGTCAGTTGCCCGATCGGCGTGGCCCAGGCCCCGTCCGCCGGCGCCTGAGCCGTCCCGCGCACGCCCCGGTCCGCCGCCGCACCCGCGGCGGCGGACCGGGGCGTCGTCATGCCAGGGTGATGTGGGGGCGGGCCCAGGAGGTGTGGTCGAAGGCGGAGTTGGAGTCGGCGTCCTGCACCACGAGGTGGAGGAGGCGCACGCCGGTGACGTCGAGGTCGATGGCCGTGGGTCCCGAGGCGCCGGTGAGCGTCGGGGTGGTCAGGAGGGTGCGGCCGTCGCCGCGGACGAGGGCGCGGGTGGCGCCGGCCGCCGACTGGTTCGTCGAGAAGTCGTCGATGCCGACGAGGGCGGTGAAGCGGGCCGCGCGGCCGCCCAAGTGGTAGACCACCTCCGACGGGGCGTGCACGCCGAGCCCCTTGGCGTGGGTGACGCCGCCGAAGGCGATCGGGGTGCCGTCGCCGCCTTCCTTGCGGCCGTTGGAACGGTCGATCTCCACGGGGCCCCAGCCGTTGGTCGCCGACACCCACGGCAGGTCGCTGAGGTGGCCGTCACGGGTGGGCGGCGCCGGGAGCGGCGTGAAGGGGTGCGCCTCGGTGAAGCGGAACACGCCCGCGCCCGCCCGTACCGTCAGGGCCGCCGGACCGGAGCCGGGGGCCGGCGCGGTGATCTTCCAGGTGGTCGTCAGCCGCGCGCCCGGGGCCAGCGAGGGGGCCGTGGCCGGGCCGGTCGGGATGGCCGTCCAGCCCGCCGGGACGGCGAGGGTCACCCGGGTCTGCGGCCAGGCACGGGAGGTTCCGTTGGCCAGGGTGGTGGTGGCCGTGACGCCGTCCGAGACCACCGTGAGGCCCCAGGGGCGGCGAGGATGGGTTTGTGCCCAGGACGACCTCAGCAGGGCCGTCAGGGAGGCGACCACGGCCGGGTTCGCGGCGGCCACGTCGCGCTGTTCGCCGAGGTCGGCGGCCAGGTCGTACAGCTCGAACCGCCATTGCGCGTCGGGCGCGCTCCGGTCCCGCGTGGGGGCGAAGCGGACCCCCTTCCAGCGGTCCTTGCGGATCGCCTCCGCGACCTTCTTGGCCCGACCGCCGTCCTGGGCGTTGGCGCGGGCGGTGACGCCCTGTTCGTCGCGGTACCAGTACAGGTGGTCGTGGAGCGGGGCCGTCGCGGGCGCCCCGGTGAGGACCGGGGCGGCCGAGAGCCCGTCGATGTCGGCGGGGGCCGGGGCGCCCGCCAGGTCGGCGAGGGTGGGCAGCAGGTCGTACAGCGGGGTGGGACGGGCGCTGACGGTGCCGGGGGCGATCCGGCCGGGGCTCCAGGCGATCAGCGGGACGCGTACGCCACCTTCGTACAGGTTGCGCTTGTAGCCGCGCAGCGGGCCGTTGGCGTCGAAGAGGTCGGGGTCGACCCCACCTTCCTCGTGCGGGCCGTTGTCGGAGGCGACGAGGACCACGGTCCGGTCGGCGATGCCGTGCGCCGTGAGCCGGTCCACGACGGCGCCGACCTGGGCGTCGAGCAGGCTGATCTGGGCGGCGTGCGCCTTGTTCTCCTGGGTCCAGCTCCGTGCGGCGTACGCGCCCACGTCGGGGATCTCGCTGGGGGCGTGCGGCAGGTTCGGGGTCAGGAACACCAGGAAGGGGTCGGGGCCGGCGGCGTGCGCGTCGATGAAGCCGAGGGCGCGTTCGGCGATGGCGGTGGGCGCGTAGGTGCCGGCCGGGAGGGTTTCCCTGGCACCGTTGTGCCACAGGTAGGCGGGACGGTACTGGTGGGCGTGGCCGTGGTCGATGTACCCGTAGAACTCCTCGAAGCCCCGGGCTCCGGGGTGGCTCGGCTGTTCCCCGGCCTCCGGTCCGAAGCCCCACTTGCCGAACAGCCCCGTACGGTAGCCGCGCGCCCGGAGCACCTCGGCGAAGGTGGTGTCCCCGGCGCCGAGGCCGCCCTGTCCGCCGCTGTCCGGGTTGGCGCGGACGGCGGCGTGGCCGGTGTGCAGGCCGGTGAGCAGGGCGGCCCGGGAGGGGGCGCAGACGGCGGCCGCGGCGTAGGCGTCGGTGAACCGCAGCCCCTCGGCGGCGAGCCGGTCGATGCGCGGGGTCGTGATCAGCTTCTGGCCGTACGCGCCGAGGTCCCCGTATCCGAGGTCGTCGGCCAGGATCACCACCAGGTGGGGCGGCGTGGTGACCTCGGCCGCCGACGCGGGTGCGGGCCCCGCCACCTGGGGCAGGGCGGCGAGGCCCACGGCGGCCGCGGATCCGGCGAGGAAATGACGGCGGCTGGGCATCGCGAACTCCTGTGGGACGGAAGGCTGGTGAGGCGATCGTCCGCACGGGGCGCCGGCAAGACCATGCACGGGGCGTGAAGAACGTGTGACACCGTCCGCCGGAGGGACGGGCACGCGTGGCCGGGGAAGCGGCCGGGTGGCGCCGGCGGCCGGGTCAGATGGTCGCGGTGTCGATGACGAAGCGGTAGCGGACGTCGCTCGCCTGCACCCGGTCGTAGGCCTCGTTGATCCGGTCGGCGCCGATCAGCTCGATCTCCGCGCCGAGGCCGTGCTCGGCGCAGAAGTCCAGCATCTCCTGGGTTTCGGCGATCCCGCCGATCGAGGAGCCCGCGAGGGTCTTGCGGCCGGCGATGACGGAGAACAGGTTCAGCGAGACCGGGTCCTCCGGGGCGCCGACGTTCACGAACGCGCCGTCGACCTTCAGCAGCCGCAGGTACGTGTCGAGCGGCAGCGGCGCGGAGACGGTGGAGACGATCAGGTCGAAGGTGCCGGCCAGCTTCTCGAAGGTGGTCTCGTCGCCGGTGGCGTAGTACTCCGAGGCGCCCAGCCTGAGGCCGTCGTCCTTCTTGCGCAGGCTCTGCGACAGGACGGTGACGTCCGCGCCCAGCGCCGAGGCGATCTTGACGCCCATGTGGCCGAGGCCGCCGAGGCCGACGATGGCGACCTTCTTGCCGGGGCCCGCGTTCCAGTGCTTGAGCGGGGAGTACAGGGTGATGCCGGCGCACAGCAGCGGGGCGGCCACGTCGAGGGCGACGCCCTCGGGGATGCGGACGGTGTAGTTCTCGTCGACGACGATGTGGGTGGAGTAGCCGCCGTAGGTGGGCTCGCCGGTCTTGTCGAGGGCGTTGTACGTGGCGGTCATGCCCTTGAGGCAGTACTGCTCGAAGCCGGCCAGGCACTGCTCGCACTCGCGGCAGGAGTCGACGAAACAGCCGACGCCCACCCGGTCGCCGACGGCGAACTTCGTGACGCCGGTTCCGACCTCGGTGACCACACCGGCGATCTCGTGGCCGGGGACCATGGGGAAGATGCCCTCGCCCCAGCCGTCGGTGGCCTGGTGGATGTCGGAGTGGCAGATGCCGGCGAACTTGATGTCGATGAGGACGTCGTGCTCGCCGACCGGGCGGCGCGGGATCGTCGTGCGCTCCAGCGGGGCCTTCGCGGCAGGAGCGGCGTAGGCGGCGACCTGGGTGACGGACATGATGAAGCTCCTCGAACGGGGATTTCCAGCGGTAACTCCACGATGCCCCCATTCCCTCGTGTCACCCAGTCCACTGGTGTGCCTACGACCCGTGGACCTACCACTGGCGGGGTCAGGCACACGGTTCGCGACCCGGACATACTGGTTGTATGGACCAGCTTGATCAGCGAGCCGAACTGGGCGAGTTCCTGCGGAGCCGGCGGGCCCGGTTGCGCCCCGGGGACGTGGGGCTGCCGGACTACGGCCGCCACCGCCGGGTGCCCGGCCTGCGCCGGGAGGAGCTGGCGCAGCTGGCCGGCGTATCGGTGGCGTACTACACGCGGCTGGAACAGGGACACGGACAGAACGTGTCGGCGGAGGTGCTGGACGCGATCGCGCGGGCGCTGCGGCTGGACGACACGGAGGCCGCGCACCTGACCCACCTGGCGAGCCCGCGCGCCCTCAAGCGGCGCCAGTCCCGTCGGCCCCAGCAGGTCCGGCCGGAGCTGCGGACGCTGCTGGACGCGATGGAGGGCGTACCGGCCTACCTGGTGGGGCGGCGCCAGGACGTCATCGGCTGGAACCGGTTGGCGGTGGCGGTCTTCGGGGACTTCGGGGCGCTGCCGGCCGCCGAGCGGAACCTGGTGCGGCTGGTGTTCCTGGACGGGGCGACGGCGGAGCTGTACGCGGACTGGGAGTGCCGGGCCTGCGAGGTCGTCAGCAATCTGCGCATGTACGCGGGCCGGCAGCCGCAGGACGAGCAGTTGTCGGCGCTGGTCGGGGAGCTGTCGGTGAAGAACGAGGAGTTCCGGCGGCTGTGGGCGGCGCACACGGTGGCGGACAAGACGCACGGCGTGAAGCGGCTGCGGCACCCGGTGGTGGGCGAGATGGACCTGCACTTCGAGACGCTGACCCTGCGGGACGATCCGGAGCAGTCGCTGGTCACCTTCCACGCCACCCCGGGTTCCCCGTCGGCGGACGCCCTGCGCCTGCTGTCGTCCTGGTCGGCGCCGGCCCACTCCCCGGTGGACGCCCCGACGCAGAACTGAGGCGCGTGCGGCCGGCCCCGCGTCCGGCGGCCCCGCGTCCGGCGGCCCCGCGACGGGTCGCGGGTCACAGCTTGCGCTGGAAGATGCCCACGCCGCGTTCCCACCGGTAGCCCAGGGACTCGTTCACCGCCCGCATCGGGCCGTTCTCGTCCGCCACGGTCGTGCCGATCTCCCGCAGGTCCGGGTGGCGCGTGGCCACCTCCGCCAGCATGCGGAGCTTGACGGCGCGGCCCAGGCCGTGGCCCCGGTGGGCGGAGACGACCACCGTGTCGTACTGGAGGGCGCGCGGTCCCGCCGGGTCCGTCCGGACGAGGACCGTGTACGCGGCGACCTCGCCGGCGGGGGTCACGGCCGCGACCATGGTCAGTTCGCCGCCCCGCTCCAGGACCAGCCGCTGTGCGGCCCGTACCCGCTCGGCCGTCCACGTCATCGTCTGCTCGTCCATGTCGCCGCCGGGGGCGTCGTCCATCGCCCCGTGGGCCACCGCCGCCGCCTGCGCCCACGCGTCGGGGACGATGCCGGGCCAGCACATCAGCTCGTAGCCGGGGGTGGCCGGTATCCGTGGCGCGGCGGGGTCCGCCGCGTCCCGCGCCACGTCCTGTACGTACCAGGCCATCCGCAGCACGTTCTCGAAGCCGAGGGACTCGGCGAACGCCTGGCCCGGCCCGCCGAGGTCGACGAGCGCGGAGACCGAGGTGCGTTCGCGCGCGAGGAGTTCGGCGCGGACCCGCTCCCACAGGGCCGTGCCCACGCCCCGCCGGCGCGCCTCGGGGCGCACCGCCAGCACGTCCAGGAACGCGGTGTGCGTGTTCCCCTCGTCGGCGAACAGGAGCAGGCCGGCGACGCCGTCCCCGTCGTCGGTGGTCCAGAACGCGTGCCGTCCCCGGGCCGGCGGCACCCGCAGCCGGCCGGCGACCTCCACGCGGGAGGGCGCCGGCAGCCCCGGCAGGTCGGTGGTCGAGGCGGCGGTCAGGACCGCCAGCCAGGCCTCCACCTCGGTGTCGGACGGGGGCGGGACCACGGGTCGGATCGTCATGATCGGGACCCTAGCGGGGGCGTCCGGCGCAGGCTCGGGGGTTTTCCGTCACCGTCACCCGGCCTTTGCGGATCGTTGCCGCGCGCGGTGCGCGGTCGGCCGGCGGCGGCGCGCTTCGAGACGACGACGGACGGCGGGAAACCTGTGTGGGTTTCCCGCCGTCCGTGGTGTCCGCGCGTCAGTTCAGGTCGTACACGGCGTCAGGAGGCCGCGCCCGCCTTCCACTCCGCCCAGCTCATGTTCCAGCCGTTGAGGCCGTTGTCCGGCTTGATGGTCTTGTCCGGGGAGTTGACCACGGTGACCACGTCGCCGATCAGCGAGTTGTCGAAGAACCAGGAGCCGGGGGTGTTCGGGTCGTTGGCGCCCTGGGCGTCGTTGAGACCGACACAGCCGTGGCTGGTGTTGACCTTGCCGAAGATCGAGTCGGCGCCCCAGTAGTTGCCGTGGATGAAGGTGCCCGAGGTGGACAGCCGCATCGCGTGCGGGACGTCCTTGATGTCGTACTCGCCCTTGCCGTCGCCGTCCTTGAAGCCGACGGTGGCGCCGTCCATCCGGGTCTCCTTGAACTTCTCGGAGATCACCATCTGGCCGTTGTACGTCGGGTTGTCCGGGGATCCGGCGGAGATCGGGATGGTCTTGAGGACCGCGCCGTCCCGGGTGACCGTCATCTGCTTGGTCTGCGCGTCGACCTTGGAGACCTGGCTCCGGCCGATCTTGAAGGAGACGGTCTTGTTCTGGACGCCCTGGACGCCGGGCGCCCCCTTCACGCCTTCCAGCGCCAGCTTCAGCGTGACGGTGGAGTTGGCCTGCCAGTACTTCTCGGGGCGGAAGTCCAGCCGCTGCGAGTCGAACCAGTGGCCGACGACTTCCTGGCCGCTGCTGGAGGTGACGTTGATGGCCGCCTGGACGGCCTTCTGGTCCTTGATCGGCTTGTTGAAGGTGATCGAGACCGGCATGCCCACGCCGACGGTCTGGCCGTCGTCCGGGATGAACGAGCCGACGAAGCTGTTCTCCGGGGAGACGGTGGTGAAGGACGCGTTCTCGTGCGCCTCCTTGCCGGCCTCGTCCTTGGCGGTCGCCGACAGCGCGTACTTGGTGGAGCGCTTGAGTGCCCCGTCCGGCTTCCAGCTCTTGCCGTCGCCCGCGATCTTGCCGGGAACGAGCGTGCCCTCCGTGGTCTTCAGCTCGACCTTGGTGAGCGTGCCGTCACTGACGGCGACCTTGGTCGCGTCGTTCAGGCCGATGTTGGTGGCGCCGTCCTTGGGCGTGATGGCTATTCGGGCCTTGGAGCTGTCCTTGGCCGCCGCGGCGTCCACGTCCGCCTGCGACTTGCCGCTCTCCGTGCCGCCCGCCTTCGGGTCGCTGTCTCCGCCGCCATTGCAGGCCGAGAGCATCAATACGCCACCGAGCACGGCGGAAACGGCCACCAGGGACCTCTTCCTCCGCATGCTGTCCGTCCTCACACGCCACTCCATCGTTGCCGGAACCCCCGAGCTCCACCCGGCTACCGCCGGGCGGTATCCCTACCGGACAGGGGGGCACGCCCCCCTGCCACGGATCAACAACGCTCAGACGACCCTGTTCGGTTCCACATCCGGTTCGAATGTGTGAAACCCCACGGTCACGCGTTGTCGGTCGGCTCTTCGTCGTGGTCCCCATCTTCCTCGTCCAGGTCCCACTCCATGGACTCGGGGTCGTATTCGGCGGGCTCGCTGCTCCAGGAGGCCTGGGCGAGTTCCACTCCGGGAATGTCCGTGACCAGGTCAGTGGGGTCGACGAGGTAGGCCAGGGCCTCCGACTCGTCGTCGCGCACCGCCGCCTCCGCGTGGCCGCGCTCCTCGTCCGGCATGAACTCGTCGGCCTTGATGTGGGCGAGCGCCGCTCCGGTCAGTGCGGTGGTGTCGGTCACTTCGAGGACCAAATCAACCCGAAGTCGTACGTACCGTGATGTCTCAGAAGGGTTCATACGACGGAGAGTAATCCGGTGGCGGCCCCGACTTTCCCACGACCCGCCCCTTTCATTAGCATCGGCGCACACGGCCAATTCGCTGCTGCCACAAGGGGGATCGCACCGTGTCCGCACGTCGACCGCTGCTCACCGCTCTCGGAGCGACCACCCTCCTCGCCGCCCTCTGGTTCGTGCCGTCGGCCAATGCCACCGCACCAGGGCAAGCGGCGGGATCCTCCGGGGCGCCCGCCCCCGCCAACACGGGCACGATCACGTCCTCCGACATGGTCGTGAACCACGCGGAGACCCGGGAGGTCGTTCTCCACCTCGCCGACACCGGCGGTATCGACACCACGCCCTACCTGATGGGCGGCACCCTCTTCCTGGGGCTCGGGGCGGGGTTCGTGACCTTCTCCGTACGCCGCTCCCGCGCCGAGTAGCGCCCGCGCGCGGGTCCCGCGGGGCACCGCGTCCGATCAACGACGTGAAAGGGCCGCGCACCGGGGGTTCGCCCCGGGCGCGGCCCTTCGTCGTAGTGTCGCCGGTCGGGCGAGCCGTGACGGGTCAGGCGAGCGGACCGGTCACCGTCTCGACCGCCCGGACGAGTTCACCCGATCGAACGAAGGCGTCGGCGGCGGCCAGGTCGGGGGCGAGGAAACGATCCGGCCCGGGGCCCTGGACGCCGGCCGCGCGGGCAGCCGCGATCGCGGCCCGGCTGGCCGGGGCCGCGGTGAGCCCGTGGCGCAGTTCGATGGCCCGGGTGGCCGCGTACAGCTCGATGGCGACGATCCGGGTCAGGTTGTCGACGGCCGTACGGAGCTTGCGCGCGGCCGACCAGCCCATGGAGACGTGGTCCTCCTGCATGGCGGAGGAGGGGATCGAGTCGGCGGACGCGGGCACCGCGAGCCGCTTCATCTCGCTGACCAGGGCGGCCTGCGTGTACTGGGCGATCATGAGGCCCGAGTCCACGCCGGCGTCGTCCGCGAGGAACGGCGGCAGGCCGTGCGAGCGGTTCTTGTCGAGCAGCCGGTCGGTGCGCCGTTCGGCGATGGAGCCGAGGTCGGCGGCGGCGATGGCCAGGAAGTCCAGGACGTACGCGACGGGGGCGCCGTGGAAGTTGCCGTTGGACTCCACGCGGCCGTCGGGCAGCACCACCGGGTTGTCGACGGCGGCGGCCAGTTCCCGGGAGGCGACCAGGGCGGCGTGCGCCATGGTGTCGCGGCCCGCGCCGGCGACCTGCGGGGCGCAGCGCACCGAGTAGGCGTCCTGGACGCGGGGGGCGGATTCCTCCTGGAAGTGGCCGGTGAGACCGGAGCCGCTCAGGACGACGGCCATGTTGGCGGCGGAGGCTCCCTGGCCCGGGTGCGGGCGGATGGCGTGCAGCTCGGGGGCGAGGACCTTCTCGGAACCGAGCAGCGCCTCCAGCGTCAGCGCGGCGGTGATGTCGGCGGACGTGTACAGCTTGGCGAGGTCCGCGAGGGCCATGACCAGCATGCCGAGCATGCCGTCGGTGCCGTTGAGGAGGGCGAGCCCCTCCTTCTCGCGGAGCTCGACCGGCTCGATCCCGGCCTCGGCGAGCAGCTCGCCGGCGGGCCGGACGGACCCGTCGGGGCCCTCGGCGTCGCCTTCGCCCATGAGCGCGAGCGCGCAGTGGGACAGCGGTGCGAGGTCACCGGAGCAGCCGAGGGAGCCGTACTCGTGGACGACGGGGGTGATCCCGGCGTTGAGCACGTCCACCATGGTCTGGGCGACGGAGGGGCGCACGCCGGTGTGTCCCGAGGCGACGGTCTTCAGTCGCAGGAACATCAGGGCGCGCACGACCTCCCGCTCGACGCGCGGGCCCATGCCGGCGGCGTGCGAGCGGACGATGTTGCGCTGGAGCTGCGCGCGCAGCTCGGGGCTGATGTGCCGGGAGGCCAGGGCGCCGAACCCGGTGGACACCCCGTAGACGGGCTCGGGCTTGGCGGCGAGCGCGTCGACGATCTCGCGGGCGCGGGCCAGGGCGTCGAGAGCCTCGCCGGACAGCTCGACGCGCGCGTTGCCGCGGGCGACGGCGATGACGTCCTCGGCGGTGGTCCCGGACGTCCCCACCACGACAGTGTGCATATCCATATTCAGCACCCTACGGACTGAATCCCTTCATGTCACTAGCCAGTTCGAAGAGGGCCCCTTACGCGCCGTCACCGCCCCCGTCCGACCGGGGATCGGCCCGCTCAGGCCCGGCCGCGGAAGCGCCGCCGCTCCCCCGCCGCCTCCTGCGCGGCGTCCGCGAGCCGCACCACGGCCGTGTCCCGCCCGGCCACCACGGGCCGGGGCGAACGCGCGGCCTTGGCCTTGTACTGGGCGGCGTCCGCGAGCCTGAAGAGCCGCCGGGAGGACTGCACCGGCCCGATGGGGTCCCCGGTCGAGGCGACCCCGCAGGCCACCCCCTCGCCGAGTTCCAGCTCGGCGGCCCGCAGGCACAGCTCCTCGGACGCCCGCACCACCTCGTCCGCCGACGGCCCCAGGCTCACCAGGCAGAACTCGTCGCCACCGAGCCGGGCCACCAGCGCGCCCGGCAGCATGGCCCCGCACAGGCTCAGCACGGACCCGAACCGCTCCAGGAGACGGTCGCCCATGGCGTGACCGAAGGTGTCGTTGACCTTCTTGAGGCCGTTCAGGTCACAGACGGCCAGGCTGACGACCGCCCCGGAGCGCCGGTGCTCCTCCAGGGCCTCGTCCAGCCGCATGTCCACGGCCCGCCGATTGGCGAGCCCGGTCAGCGGATCGGTGAAGGCCAGCCGCCGGGCCTCTTCGAGCCGCTCGTTCTGCGCGAGACCCGCCGCCACCACGGCGGCCAGTACCGTCGCGAACTCCGCGTCGTCCTCGTCGAAGTCCGGCAGCCCCTCGTCCCGGGCCACGTACAGCTCGCCCCAGGCCCGCCCGCTGAGCACGATGGGCGCGACCACGCAGGTCCCCCGCCCGCGCCGGCGCAGGGCCTCGCCGCGCCGGCCGGGCCGGTCCCCGACCGCGCTCTCGACCCAGGCGTGCGGACCGCCGCCGCCCGCCCAGCGCTCGTGCAGGAACTCGGTGATCTCCGGGAAGTCGTGCACGGGATAGGACTCGTCCTCGGGGAACTCCACCTCCCCGGCCCGCCGCTCCCCCTCGTTGACGAGCACCCGAAGCCGTCCCCGCTCGCGCTCCCACGCGGAGATGGCGGCGAACGACCCGTCCATGGCCAGCCGCGCGCCCCGCGCGGCGGCCCGCACGCTGTCCCGCGGCAGGCAGGCGGCCGCCATGGCCTGCGCGAGGCCCACGACGGCTCTCAGCCGCCCGTCGACTCCCATCCCCCCAGACTAGGGAGTTTTGTCCAATTTCGTACCTTCCCCACCGCCCCGCAGCCGCGCCAACTCCAGCCCCGCCGGCGTTTGCGGCGCGGGGGCCCGGGGGCAGCGCCCCCGCAACGGCGCCGCACGCACACCCGCACCCGCACCCGCACCCCGAGGTCCAGGGGCCATCGGGGCCCCAGGGCCCCGACCCGCCCCACCCCCGGCCGGCAGGCCTACGTCCAGCGCGGCTTCCGCTTCTCGTTGAACGCCGCCACACCCTCCGCCCGGTCCCCGGAGAAGGCCACCGTCCGCCAGGCCGCGTCCTCGATCTCCAGGCCGGCCGTCAGGTCCATGCCGTGTCCCAGCCGCAGCGCCCGCTTGGCCGCGCGCAGTCCGATCGGCGAGTTCGCCGCCATCCGCCCGGCCAGCGCCAGCGCCTCCGTACGGTCCGAGCCCGCCGCGACCACCGAGTCCACCAGGCCCAGGCCCAGCGCCTCGGCCGCCTCGACCCGCCGCGCCGTGAAGATCAGTTCCGCCGCCCGGGCCGCGCCCACCCGTCGGGGCAGCAGTTGCGTGCCGCCGCCGCCCGGGATGACGCCGACCGACACCTCGGGCAGGCCGACCACGGCCGTCTCGTCCGCCACGATCACGTCGCAGGCCAGGGCCAGCTCGAAGCCGCCGCCCAGCGCGAACCCGTGCACCGCGGCGATCGTCGGCATCGGCAGGTCCAGCACGCCCCCGTACGCCCCGCGCGTGGTCGGCCGCTGCCGCAGCAGCTCGGCATCCGACAGCGAGTTCCGTTCCTTGAGGTCCGCTCCGACGCAGAAGGCCCGCTCCGCGGTCGAGGTCAGTACGACCACCCGCGCCGAGGCGTCCGCGGCCAGCGACGCGCACGCGGCGCCGATGGCCCGGGCCATGTCCGTCGACACCGCGTTCATGGCCTTGGGGCGGTCCAGGACCAGCTCCACGACCCCGTCGTCACCGTGCCGACGCACCGCTACGAACTCCGACTCCACAGGCACTGGGGACCCTCCCGGTTAACGAACGTTACCCGGGGATCCTAGGTGTCCTCCGCGTCAGCGACCAGGGTTCGACGACCCCGAGCCCACGCACCGGCCGCTGCCACATCGGCTGGAGCGCGAAGCGGTACGCGCCGCCGCCCTCCTCGGCCGCGGCTTCCTTCTCCGACAGTGGCGCGGCCCCGGTCCGACCGAGTTCCTCGGCCATCGCCCCGTCCACCAGCACCGCGTCCTTGGGGGCTATGGACGTCAGCCGGCTCGCCAGGTTCACCGTGGTCCCGAAGACGTCGCCCATCCGGGTCGTCACCGTGCCGAAGGCGATCCCGACCCGCAGTTCCGGCATCTGCGGATCGGCGCCCATCGTCTCGATCAGCCGCAGCGCGATCTCCGCCGCCGTCGCCGCGTCGTCGGCGCAGTACAGCACCTCGTCGCCGAGGGTCTTGATCAGTCGGCCGCCGTGCGCGGCGACCAGGTCGGCCGCCGTGGTCTCGAAGGCCTCGACGAGTTCGCCGAGCTCCTCCTCCTCCAGCCGCCGGGTGAGGCGGGTGAAGCCCACCAGGTCCGCGAAGCCCACCGCGAGCCGCCGGTCGACCATCTCCTCGTCGTCCGCGACCTGCACCACGCGTCCGGTCGCGGCCGCCAGCTGGCGCCGCCACACGTAGACGAGGAACTCCTCCAGCTCCGGGAGCAGCAGCTCGACCAGCGGGTACGTGACCTCCGTACGGGTCATCCCCGGCTCCGGCGGCTCCGTCAGCCCTTCCAGGAAGGAGTCGATCTGCCATTCGGCCAGACGGGCGGTGGTCTGGCCGGTGGACCGCGCCACCTGCACCGCCATCGGCTCGCTCAGCAGGCCGGCCTCCACCAGACCGGCGAGTCGGCGCAGCGCCAGTACGTCCGCCTCCGTCAGGGCCTTGGCCTGGCCGATGTCCGCGAAGCCCATGGCCCGCCAGAAGCGGGAGGCGAGCTCCATCGAGACCCCGGCGCTGCGGGCCGCCTGGAAGGGCGTGTACCGGCGCTCGGCGCCCAGGATCAGCTGTTCCAGGCGGATGGCGAGCGGGTCGGCCGTCGGCTGCGCCGTGTGGTCGACCTCGTGGTGGGGATGGTGCTGGTCACGCCCGATCGGGGTGCCGGCGGATGAGCCGGACGAGCCGGACGCGGGCGCACTGGACGTTGAGTCGTCGACGGTCAAGGGCCGCCTCCTGTCCATTCCGTGCGCAATTCCGACTTCCGAACCGATTGATCACCGGGAGGACCGGGATCGCCTAAACCATACGGCAGGTGTGCCGTAGCTCACTCCCCTGCTCCGGCGGCCCGCGACCCGGGCGGGGTCCCCGGCCCGCCGACCCCGCCGCGCGGGACCGCCCCGGGCCGCCCCGGGGCGGGTACGCCTAATGGGTCGACCGCAGGTGGACGACGTCGCCGGCGCCCACGGCCTCGTGCTCGTCGTCGGCCGTCCGGATGACGAGCCGACCGTCCGCGTCGACCGCTTCGGCCGTCCCGGTGAGCGTGCGTCCGCCGGGCAGCTCCGCGCGCACGTGCTTGCCCAGCGTCGCGCAACCCGCCGCGTACGTCTCCTGGAGCCCGCTGGTCGCAGGGTCGCCGCCGGCCGCGCGCCAGTTCTCGTACCACTGCTCCAGGGACCGCAGCACGGCCCTGAGCAGCGGGTCCCGGTCGGTGACGGTCGCCTTGGCCAGGGCCAGGGAACCGGCGGTGTCCACCGGCAGCTCGTCCTCGGTCAGGGTGACGTTGAGCCCGATGCCGACGACGACCCCGTCGCCGACACGCTCCGCGAGGATCCCGCCGGTCTTGCGTTCCCCGCCGTCCACGGTGACCAGCAGGTCGTTGGGCCACTTGAGCGCGGTGTCCACGCCCGCCGCCCGGGACAGCCCCGTCGCGGTGGCCACGCCGGCCAGCAGGGTCAGCCAGCCCCACCGCTCCTGCGGTACGTCCGGCCCGGGCTTGAGCAGCACGGAGAAGAACAGCCCGGACCGCGCGGGCGCCGTCCAGGTCCGGTCGAGTCGCCCGCGCCCGGCGGTCTGCTCCTCGGCGACGAGCACGGCTCCCTCGGGCAGCGTCGCGGCCCGGGCGGCGAGGTCGGTGTTGGTGGACCCGGTGGCGGGCACGACCTCCAGTGAGGTCCACAGCCCGTCCTCGACGACGAGCGCCCGGCGCAGGGCGGCGGCGTTCAACGGCGGCCGGTCGAGGCTGGACCAGCGGCCCGCGGAACCTCCGGTCGGAGTTCCGGCTGATGCATCTGATGGCGTCATGCAAGCCACAGTAGGTGTGTCAAACGCCGCACTGCCGAGCGCCATGCCCGCCGATACGCTACGCACCAGTAGCCAGCAGTAGTCAATCAATTGACCAGGCAGTTGACACCACACAGGGAGCCGCGACCCCGATGTCACAACCCTCAGAGCCGATCGACACGCACACGACCGCGGGCAAGATCGCGGACCTGCGGCGACGCATCGACGAAGCCACGCACGCAGGGTCCGCGCGGGCCGTGGAGAAGCAGCACGCCAAGGGGAAGCTGACGGCGCGTGAGCGGGTCGCCCTGCTGCTTGACGAGGGGTCGTTCGTCGAACTCGACGAGTTCGCCCGCCACCGGTCGACCAACTTCGGGCTGGAGAACACCCGTCCGTACGGCGACGGCGTCGTCACCGGCTACGGCACGGTGGACGGCCGGCCGGTGGCCGTGTTCTCGCAGGACTTCACGGTCTTCGGCGGCGCCCTCGGCGAGGTCTACGGCCAGAAGATCATGAAGGTCATGGACTTCGCGCTGAAGACCGGATGCCCGCTCGTCGGCATCAACGACTCCGGCGGCGCCCGCATCCAGGAGGGTGTCAGCGCGCTGGGCATGTACGGCGAGATCTTCCGCCGCAACGTGCACGCCTCGGGCGTGATCCCGCAGATCAGTCTGGTCGTGGGGCCCTGCGCCGGCGGCGCCGTCTATTCGCCCGCCATCACCGACTTCACGGTCATGGTCGACCAGACCTCGCACATGTTCATCACCGGCCCGGACGTCATCAAGACGGTCACCGGCGAGGACGTGGGCTTCGAGGAGCTGGGCGGCGCCCGCACCCACAACTCCACCTCGGGCGTGGCCCACCACATGGCCGGCGACGAGAAGGACGCGATCGAGTACGTCAAGTCGCTCCTCGCGTACCTGCCGTCGAACAACCTCTCCGAGCCGCCCGCCTTCCCGGAGGACGCGGACACCGAGGTCACCGACACGGACCGCGAGCTCGACGTGCTCATCCCGGACAGCGCGAACCAGCCGTACGACATGCACACCGTGATCGAGCACGTGGTCGACGACGCGGAGTTCCTGGAGACGCAGTCGCTGTTCGCGCCGAACATCCTCACGGGCTTCGGCCGCGTCGAGGGCCACCCGGTCGGCATCGTCGCGAACCAGCCGATGCAGTTCGCCGGCTGCCTGGACATCAACGCCTCCGAGAAGGCCGCCCGGTTCGTGCGGACCTGCGACGCCTTCAACATCCCGGTGCTGACGTTCGTCGACGTCCCGGGCTTCCTGCCGGGCACGGACCAGGAGTACAACGGAATCATCCGGCGCGGCGCGAAGCTGATCTACGCGTACGCCGAGGCCACCGTCCCCCTGATCACCGTCATCACCCGCAAGGCCTTCGGCGGCGCCTACGACGTCATGGGCTCCAAGCACCTCGGCGCGGACCTCAACCTGGCCTGGCCGACCGCCCAGATCGCCGTCATGGGCGCCCAGGGCGCGGTGAACATCCTGCACCGCCGCACCCTCGCCGAGACCGCCCCCGAGCAGGTGGACGAGACGCGCGCCCGCCTGATCGCCGAGTACGAGGACGCGCTGCTCAACCCGTACACCGCCGCCGAGCGCGGGTACGTCGACGCGGTGACCATGCCGTCCGAGACCCGGGCGCACGTGGTGAAGGGGCTGCGCCAGCTGCGGACCAAGCGGGAGTCCCTGCCCCCGAAGAAGCACGGCAACATCCCCCTCTAGGCCCCCGAGGAGCTCACAGTGGTGATCAAGGTCGTCAAGGGGAACCCGACCCCGGAGGAGTTGGCCGCCGCACTGGCGGTGGTCCAAGCGCGCGCGGCGGCACTGGCCTCCGTGCCGCCGGGCGCCTCCCGGGTCAAGGACGAGTGGGCCTCGCCGGCCCGGACGGCCCGGCGGCGCCTGCCGCAGCCGGGGCCGCGCGCGTGGGGCCGCACGTACTGGCCCGGCTAGGTCGTCTCTTTCGGTGGCGGTACGGGGACCCGGCCGCGGGCCGAAGATGACGCGAACGGACGGTGGCGCCTGAGTACGGGTACTCAGGCGCCATCGGCGTCCCGCGGGACAGGATCGACGCATGCTCTGGTCAGACCCGAAGGACGAGCCCCCGAAGGACATGCGCGAGGCCCAGGCCATGGTCCGGAGAATGATCGTGGTGCTCGCGCTCGCCATGATCGTGGTGGTGTACGTCCTGGGCGTGGACCGCTTCTAGAGCCCTCCTGCGCCCCCGGTCGCCGGCCCTACGATGGCGGGCATGACTGCTGCTGAACCGCGCGCGCTCGTTCTCGCCTCCGCCTCCCCCGCCCGACTGAACCTGCTGCGACAGGCCGGGCTCGCCCCGCACGTGATCGTCAGCGGCTTCGACGAGGACACGCTGAGCGCCGACACCCCCTCCGAACTGGCGCTGGCCCTGGCCGAGGCCAAGGCGGCCGTGGTGGCGGCCCTGGACGAGACCGCGGGCGCCCTGGTGATCGGCTGCGACTCGGTGCTGGAGCTGGACGGCGAGGCGCTGGGCAAGCCGGCGGACGCCGAGGAGGCCACGGCCCGCTGGAAGTCGATGCGCGGTCGGGCGGGCGTCCTGCGCACCGGGCACTGCGTCATCGACACCGCGAGCGGCCTCCGGGTCTCGGCCACCGCGTCCACGACGGTCCGTTTCGGCGAGCCTTCCGACGCGGAGGTGGCGGCGTACGTGGCCAGCGGGGAGCCGCTGCACGTGGCCGGGGCCTTCACCCTGGACGGCCTGTCGGCGCCGTTCATCGACGGGATCGACGGCGATCACGGCAATGTGATCGGGATCTCCCTGCCGCTGCTGCGCTCGCTGCTCGGCGAACTGGGCGTGTCCATCACGGATTTGTGGGCTTGAGTTCTCCGTGCGGCGGAGGCGGCGGGACCTCCCGGGGCAGGGCGTCCCGGGGCCCGGCGTCCGGCGCCCCACCGGCCGGCGCGGGAAGCGTCAGGACCAGCACGATCAGGCACAGGATCAGCATGGTCGCCGCGAAGGCGGACCAGCCGATCAGCGCCACGGCCAGCGCGCCGAGCACCACGTGGGTGACGGCCGCGACGACGAGGACGATGCGGGCGAAGCGGCCCGGGGCCCGGTCCCGCACGGCGACGATGCCCAGCAGCACGGCGCACAGCAGCAGGAACGCGCCGATGCCGGCGCCCATCCCGTAGGTCGCCTTGGACATGACGTCCGGATCCATGCCGGCGATCGACATGGACTGGTTCGCGGTCGTCTTTCCCAACACGACGTGGACGAGGACGAGCAACGCCGCTTCCGCGACGAGCACGACCGCCGCCACGCCGGCCACGATTCTGCGCAGCACGACGCTCCCCTCCCCACAAGCCACAAGCCTGTTCGACGCCTGGAGGCTACTAACGGGTAATCCCCGGGACAAGGGGTGCGGGCAGGTTCGTTGTCCGAGAGGGGGTCCGTGCATCGATCAAGCAAAGAAAGCGTGGCCCGTTCGTAGGGACTCGACAAAGAATCACCCGGGGCCGCTGACCCGCCGGACAGAGACCTCGGACACGTCACGGGGTTACTGTGCAGTCGGGGATCCCCCTTGCCTGGGGCGCCACAAGGGCTTTCCGGCCTCGAGCCAGACTCGCATCACACTCTGTGTGGGCAAGCTCACCTCTGGATCAGGGTCGAAAGGCCGTGTGGGCTGTCCCTAAACTCAGGTTGTTTCAAGGAGGGAGCCATCGTGCGCAAGGTGCTCATCGCCAACCGTGGCGAAATCGCTGTCCGCGTTGCTCGGGCCTGCCGGGATGCCGGGATCGCGAGCGTAGCCGTCTACGCCGACCCGGACCGGGACGCTCTGCACGTCCGCGCGGCCGACGAGGCTTTCGCGTTGGGCGGTGACACCCCGGCCGCCAGTTACCTCGACATCGCGAAGGTCCTGCAGGCGGCGGCGGACTCCGGCGCGGACGCCATCCACCCCGGATACGGGTTCCTGTCGGAGAACGCCGAGTTCGCCCAGGCCGTCCTGGACGCGGGCCTGACGTGGATCGGTCCGCCGCCGCAGGCCATCCGCGACCTGGGTGACAAGGTCGCCGCCCGCCACATCGCCCAGCGCGCCGGCGCCCCGCTCGTCGCCGGCACCCCCGACCCGGTCTCCGGATCCGAGGAGGTCGTGGCGTTCGCCAAGGAACACGGCCTGCCCATCGCGATCAAGGCCGCCTTCGGCGGCGGCGGTCGCGGCCTGAAGGTCGCCCGGACCCTCGAAGAGGTCCCCGAGCTGTACGACTCCGCCGTCCGTGAGGCCGTCGCCGCGTTCGGCCGCGGGGAGTGCTTCGTCGAGCGCTACCTCGACAAGCCCCGCCACGTGGAGACGCAGTGCCTGGCCGACACCCACGGCAACGTCGTGGTCGTCTCCACCCGCGACTGCTCGCTCCAGCGCCGCCACCAGAAACTGGTCGAGGAAGCCCCCGCCCCGTTCCTGACCGACGCCCAGAACGCCGAGCTGTACGCCGCCTCCAAAGCCATCCTGAAGGAAGCCGGCTACGTCGGCGCGGGCACCGTGGAGTTCCTGGTCTCCGCCGACGGCCTGATCTCCTTCCTGGAGGTCAACACCCGCCTCCAGGTCGAGCACCCGGTCACCGAGGAGGTCACCGGCATCGACCTGGTCCGCGAGATGTTCCGCATCGCCGACGGCGAGCACCTCGGCTACGGCGACCCGATCCTGCGCGGACACTCCTTCGAGTTCCGCATCAACGGCGAGGACCCCGGCCGCGGCTTCCTGCCCGCCCCCGGCACCGTCACCCGCTTCGCACCCCCCTCCGGCCCGGGCGTGCGCCTCGACGCCGGCGTCGAGTCCGGCTCGGTCATCGGACCGGCGTGGGACTCCCTCCTGGCGAAGCTGATCGTCACCGGCGCCACCCGCGAACAGGCCCTGCAGCGCGCGGCCCGCGCGCTGGAGGAGTTCGAGATCGAGGGCATGGCCACCGCCCTCCCCTTCCACCGCGCCGTCGTCACCGACCCCGCTTTCGCCCCCACGGAGGGACCCTTCACGGTCCACACCCGCTGGATCGAAACCGAGTTCGTCAACGACATCAAGGCGTTCGTGGCCCCGGCCGCGGAGGACGCCGAGGACGAACCCGGCCGCGAGACCGTCGTCGTCGAGGTCGGCGGCAAGCGCCTGGAGGTATCCCTCCCCTCCTCGCTGGGCATGACCTTGGCCCGCACCGCCGCCGCCGGCGGCGCCAAGCCCAAGCGCCGCGCCGCCAAGAAGTCCGGCCCCGCCGCCTCCGGCGACACCCTGGCCTCCCCCATGCAGGGAACCATCGTCAAGATCGCCGTCGAGGAAGGCCAACAGGTCAACGAAGGCGACCTCATCGTCGTCCTCGAGGCCATGAAGATGGAACAACCCCTCAACGCACACCGCTCCGGCACCGTCGTCGGCCTCAAGGCCGAAGTAGGCGCCTCCCTCACCTCCGGCGCCACCATCTGCGAGATCAAGGACTGACCACCGTCCCGTTCTCATGTCGAAGGCCCCGCCCGGATCACCGGGCGGGGCCTTCGACATGAGAACGGAAGGGCCCGAAAAAGGGCCCGGGCCTAGCGACGCCGCATGTCCGCGACCCGCGCCCGCTCCCCGGCCTGCTGTTCCAGCATTCCGGCGGGCGCGCTGCGCAGCTGAGCGGTCGGACCGCCCCGCCGCTGCACCGGCAGCGGGGATTCCCGGCGGGGCCGCCGCCCCTGCATCCCGTCGCCACCACCGGAGGCGACCGAGCCGGCCACCGTGATCTGCACGCCCTGATCGGCCAGCGCCTGCAGTTCCGTACCCGCCCGCTCGTCGTGCGGTGGTGGCTCGTCGGTCACCAGCCGCGTCATCACGTCCGTCGGTACGGTCTGGAACATGGTGTCCGTACCGAGCTTGGTGTGGTCGGCGAGTACGACGACCTCCGCGGCGGCCTGCACCAGCGCCCGGTCCACGCTCGCGGAGAGCATGTTGGAGGTGGACAGCCCGCGCTCGGCGGTCAGCCCGCTCCCCGACAGGAAGGCCCGGGACACCCGCAGCCCCTGGAGGGACTGCTCGGCGCCGCTGCCGACGAGAGCGTAGTTGGACCCGCGCAGCGTTCCGCCGGTCATCACCACTTCCACCCGGTTGGCGTGGGCCAGTGCCTGGGCGACGAGCAGCGAGTTGGTGACGACGGTCAGTCCGGGCACGCGGGCGAGCCGGCGGGCCAGCTCCTGCGTCGTGGTACCGGCGCCGACGACGATGGCTTCGCCCTCTTCGACGAGGCCGGCCGCGACATCGGCAATGGCGGTCTTCTCCGCCGTCGCGAGATGGGACTTTTGCGGAAAGCCGGACTCTCGCGTGAATCCGCCCGGCAATACCGCACCGCCGTGCCGGCGGTCGAGGAGTCCTTCTGCCTCCAGTGCCCGCACGTCCCGCCGTACGGTCACTTCGGAGGTCTGGACGACGCGGGCGAGCTCACGAAGCGATACCGCTCCGTTGGCCCGCACCATTTCGAGGATCAATTGGCGACGTTCTGCAGCGAACACGAAACTGACAGTAACCCCAACGACCGTCTGCTTTCAGCTCTTTGCGCCGGAATACCGAAGTTGTCCGTAAGGTGGGGCGACTAGTGGTATACGCGGTCGGACAGTTTCGTGAACAGTCCGCCACTCCACTCACTGACGCCCCAACCTCCCTGCACCGAAAGGCGATTGACGGGCCTACGCCTCGCCGGCGGCCTTTCGGCTGTGCAACTGGCGCGCCGCCTCCGCGATCGAACCGGACAGCGAGGGGTACACGGTGAACGTGTTTGCGATCTGCTCGACCGTCAGGTTGTTGTCGACCGCGATCGAGATCGGGTGGATCAATTCGCTCGCGCGCGGCGCGACGACCACGCCGCCGACGACGATGCCGGTGCCCGGGCGGCAGAGCAGCTTCACGAAGCCGTCCCGGATCCCCTGCATCTTGGCGCGCGGGTTGCGCAGCAGCGGGAGCTTCACCACGCGGGCGTCGATCTTGCCGGAGTCCACGTCGGCCTGCGTGTAGCCGACGGTGGCGATCTCGGGGTCGGTGAAGACGTTGGAGGAGACCGTCTTGAGGTTCAGCGGGGTCACCGCGTCGCCGAGGAAGTGGTACATCGCGATGCGGCCCTGCATGGCGGCGACGGAGGCGAGCGCGAAGATCCCGGTCACGTCACCGGCGGCGTAGACGCCCGGCGAGGAGGTGCGGGAGACCTTGTCGGTCCAGATGTGCCCGGACTCCTTGAGCCGGACCCCGGACTCCTCCAGGTTCATGTTCGCGGTGTTGGGGATCGCGCCGACCGCCATCAGGCAGTGGGTGCCGGTGAGGACGCGCCCGTCGGACAGCGTGACCTCGACCCGGTCCCCGACCCGCTTGGCGGACTCGGCGCGCGAGCGGCCGATGACGTTCATGCCGCGGCGGCGGAACACGTCCTCCAGGACGGCGGCCGCGTCGGGGTCCTCGCCGGGCAGCACCCGGTCGCGCGAGGACACCAGGGTCACCCGGGAGCCGAGCGCCTGGTACGCGCCGGCGAACTCCGCGCCGGTGACGCCCGAGCCGACCACGATGAGCTCCTCGGGGAGCTCCTCCAGGTCGTAGACCTGGGTCCAGTTCAGGATCCGCTCGCCGTCGGGCATCGCGTCCGGGATCTCCCGGGGGGTGCCGCCGGTCGCGATCAGCACGGCGTCGGTGGTGAGGATCGTCTCCGTGCCGTCGGCCGCGGTGACGATCACGTCCCGGGTGCCGTCGATGCCCTGCGGGCCGCCGAGCTTGGCGCGGCCGCGCATGACACGGGCGCCGGCGCGGGTGACGGAGGCGGTGATGTCGTGGGACTGGGCGAGCGCGAGGCGCTTGACGCGCCGGTTGACCTTGCCCAGGTCGACGCCGACGACGCGCGCGGCCTGTTCGATGTGCGGGGTGTCGTCCGCGACGACGATCCCGAGCTCCTCGTACGAGGAATCGAAGGTCGTCATGACCTCGGCGGTCGCGATGAGGGTCTTCGAGGGCACGCAGTCGGTGAGCACCGACGCACCGCCCAGACCGTCGCAATCGACGACGGTCACCTCCGCGCCGAGCTGGGCGCCCACGAGGGCCGCCTCATATCCGCCGGGTCCACCGCCGATGATCACGATCCGGGTCACGAAAACTCCGCCTCACGTCTACCCGGCCGGTGCCGCCCCCGGCCGGGGGTTCCGGGGGTCTCCCCGGGGGATGCATTCCGTGCCCCATTGTCCCGCACGCATCAAGGTGCTTCTCGCCCGGTCCCGCCATCCGGGCACGCGGTGATCCCCGCCCCTCCCGTACCCTCGACCACATGTCGCTCTACGCCGCGTACGCCGGCAACCTCGACCCGCGGCTGATGACGCGCCGTGCTCCCCATTCGCCGCTGCGCGGCACGGGCTGGATCAACGACTGGCGGCTGACCTTCGGCGGCGAGCAGATGGGCTGGGAGGGCGCACTGGTCACGCTCGTCGAAGCCCCCCGCCACCAGGTCTTCGTCGCGCTGTACGACGTCGCCCCGCTGGACGAGGACTCCCTGGACCGCTGGGAGGGCGTCGGGCTGGACATCTACCGCCGGATGCGGGTGCGGGTCCACACCCTGGAAGGCGAGGAAGCCGCCTGGATCTACGTCCTGAACGGCTACGAGGGCGGTCTGCCCTCCGCCCGCTACCTCGGCGAGGTCGCCGACGCGGCCGAATCCGCGGGCGCCCCGCACGACTACGTGATGGAACTGCGCAAGCGCCCCTGCTGAGCCCGCCGCCGAGCCCCACCCGCTTCGGGACGATTCGGCGGAAACGACAAAGCAACGATCCGAACACCGTGAGCTGCGCCATCTACGCGCGTAGGCCAACACCGGTTACGCTCGTCCGGTGAACGCATCTGTTACCGACCCCTTCGCCGACGCCACCGCCGCAGCCGCCCGCCTGCGTGAGCTGACCGGCGCCGAATCCCACGATGTCGCCCTCGTCATGGGCTCCGGCTGGGCCCCCGCCGCAGAGGCGCTCGGTGCGCCCGAGGCCGAATTCCCCGTCACCGAGCTGCCCGGCTTCCCGCCGCCCGCGGTCGAGGGCCACGGCGGCAAGATCCGCTCGTACAAGATCGGCGACAAGCGCGCGCTGCTCTTCCTCGGCCGGACCCACTACTACGAGGGCCGCGGCGTCGCCGCCGTCGCCCACGGCGTCCGTACCGCCGTCGCCGCCGGTTGCAAGACCGTCGTGCTGACCAACGGCTGCGGCGGCCTGCGCGAGGGCATGAAGCCCGGCCAGCCCGTCCTGATCAGCGACCACCTGAACCTCACCGCCACCTCGCCGATCGTCGGCGCCAATTTCGTGGACCTCACCGACCTCTACTCGCCCCGCCTGCGCGCGATGTGCAAGGAGATCGACGAGACCCTCGAAGAGGGCGTCTACGTCCAGTTCCCCGGCCCGCACTACGAGACCCCGGCCGAGATCAACATGATCCGCGTCATGGGCGCCGACCTGGTCGGCATGTCCACCGTGCTGGAGGCCATCGCCGCCCGTGAGGCCGGCGCCGAGGTGCTCGGGATCTCCCTGGTCACCAACCTGGCGGCGGGCATCTCCGGCGAGCCCCTCAACCACGAAGAGGTGCTCCAGGCCGGCCGTGACTCGGCCGCGCGCATGGGCAAGCTGCTGACCCAGGTCCTCGCCCGCATCTGAGCGGGGACAGCCACCGGCACCGTACGAGAGGTAAGGCGGAAGTAGTGCAGGAACAGGACGACCTGATCACCCGGGCGCGGGCCTGGCTGGCGGAGGACCCGGACCCGGAGACCGCGGCCGAGCTGAGCGCGCTCATCGAGGCCGGGGACACCGCGGAGCTCGCGGACCGCTTCTCCGGCATGCTCCAGTTCGGCACCGCCGGACTGCGCGGCGAGCTGGGCGCGGGCCCGATGCGGATGAACCGCAACGTGGTCATCCGCGCCGCCGCGGGCCTGGCGGCCTACCTGAAGGCCCAGGGCCACGACGGCGGCCTGGTCGTCATCGGCTACGACGCGCGCCACAAGTCCGCGGACTTCGCCCGCGACACCGCCGCCGTCATGGTCGGCGCCGGGCTGCGCGCGGCCGTCCTGCCGCGTCCGCTGCCGACGCCCGTCCTCGCGTTCGCCATACGGCACCTGGGCGCCGTCGCCGGCGTCGAGGTGACCGCGAGCCACAACCCCCCGCGGGACAACGGCTACAAGGTCTACCTCGGCGACGGCTCCCAGATCGTCTCCCCGGCGGACTCCGGGATCGCCGCGGAGATCGCCGCGGTCGCCGCGCTCGCGGACGTCCCCCGTCCGAAGTCCGGTTGGCAGGACCTCGACGACGAGGTGCTGGAGGCCTACCTGGCCCGTACGGACGAGGTCCTCACCGCCGGGTCCCCCCGAGGCGTGCGGACCGTGTACACGGCCATGCACGGCGTCGGCAAGGACGTCGTGATGGCGGCCTTCGCCCGGCACGGCTTCCCGACCCCGGTGCTCGTCGCCGAGCAGGCGGAGCCGGACCCGGACTTCCCGACGGTCGCCTTCCCGAACCCGGAGGAGCCGGGCGCGATGGACCTGTCCTTCGCGAAGGCCGCCGAGGTGCTGCCGGACATCGTGATCGCGAACGACCCCGACGCGGACCGCCTCGCGGTGGCCGTCCCCACCGACGACGGTGGCTGGCGGATGCTGCGCGGCGACGAGGTCGGCGCGCTGCTGGCGGCCCACCTCGTCGCCAAGGGCGCGCGGGGCGTCTTCGCCGAGTCGATCGTCTCGTCCAGCCTGCTGGGCCGGATCGCCGAGGCGGCGGGCGTCGGCTACGAGGAGACCCTGACGGGCTTCAAGTGGATCGCCCGCGTGGAGGGCCTGCGCTACGGCTACGAGGAGGCGCTCGGCTACTGCGTGGACCCCGAGGGCGTCCGCGACAAGGACGGCGTGAGCGCCGCCCTGCTGGTGGCGGAGCTGGCCTCGGAGCTCAAGGAGCAGGGCCGGACCCTGTCCGACCTGCTGGACGACCTGGCGATGACCCACGGTCTGCACGCCACCGACCAGCTGTCGGTCCGCGTCTCGGACCTGTCCGTCATCGCCTCGGCGATGGCGCGGCTGCGGGCGCAGCCGCCGACCTCCCTGGCGGGCCTGCGCGTCGTGAGCGCGGAGGACCTGAACCAGGGCACGGCGTCCCTGCCGCCGACGGACGGCCTGCGGTACCACCTCGACGGTGACCACAAGGCCCGGGTGATCGTCCGCCCGTCGGGCACGGAGCCGAAGCTGAAGTGCTACCTGGAGGTCGTGGTCCCGGTGGCGGAAGCCTCCGACCTGGCCCCGGCCCGCACCCGCGGCCAGGAGATCCTGGACGCGATCAAGAAGGACCTCGCGGCGGCGGCGGGCATCTAGCCCACCGGCCCGCCGCCCACCGGCCCGCCGCCCGACGGCCCCCTGAACCCAAACCGGTTCAGGGGGCCGTCGGCTTCTCAACCGAGGCTGTCCGTGCGCCTGGCCAGAGCCCGGAGTTCGTCGGACGCGGTACGTCCCGCGCCGAGCACGAGATCGCTGATGACCGTGCGCGCCGCGACGTGGGTACGGATCATCTCGGGTGCCAGTTCCTCGGCGCGCAGCAGGCAGTCGAGTGCGTCCGCGTACTGGCGACGTTGCGCGTGTGCTCGGCCCGTGTCCATCAGCAGGCGGGCCCGCCGCTCGGCGGACAGGCCGTCCGTACGGAGTCCCCTGGCGAGATCGAGGGCTTCACCCGCGTCGCCGAGGTCGACTGCGGTCGAGACGGCCTGGATCTCCACGTTCGTCGGACCGAATTCGAGGTTGAAGTCGTTACGGTCCTCGCCCAGCCGGCGGCCGACGCTCCGAGCGGTGTCGATCTGTCGCCTCGCGGCAGATCTCGCGCCCGAACGGGCATGGACGAGCGCCAGGACCAGGTGCAGCGATCCCAGGACGGAAAGGTATGGGGGTGTGGGCTCGCCGGCTCCGGCATGTTCGAGGGCCCTGACAGCCGTGGACGCGGCACGCTCCGCCTGGTCGAGGTGCTTCAGACGCACGAAGGCGTGACACAGCCGGTAGACACCGGCGAACACGCTCAGCGGATCGCCGGAGAGCTCGGCCTCACGAATCGCCCGGTCCGCCGCGACCCATGCGGCATCCGCCTCGTGCTGACGCACGAAAGCCGCGGCGAGGGCCTGGTAGGTCCTCGCCAGCAGATCGTGCAGTCGGGGGCGGTACTCGACCGGCGCCACCCGGCAGGCCCGTTCCAGCTCCGGGACCAACACGCCTACCGACGCGCTCAGTTCAGCGAACTCGGCACCGTGTGCAAGTTTCCAGATCTCGTCCACCGACGCCTGAAGGCCGACGAGGTGGCCGGGCTGGAAATCCTGAACCGGGTTCAGGAGGACATCGAGCGCGGGATGCCCGGAGAGCACCAGACGAGCCCGGTCGAGGTCGTTCGCCTCCGCTTCCGCCCCGGACGACGGCGGAGCCTCGACCGAGGGCGGGGCATCGGGCTGGAGAACCTGGAGCGGCACGCCGAGGCCGTCCGCAAGAAGCCGGAGCACGTCCAGGCGGTTCACCGGCTGGATGCCTCGCTCGACCTGGGACAGCCAGCTCGCCGTGCGACCGATGGTCGAGGCGAGTTCCCCTTGCGTCACGCCCTTCTGCCTGCGCAGATCAGCCACTCGCGCCCCAAAGACACGCCGCTCCTCGGCACTCACCGCCGCGCCGCTCCCTTCCCGCCGACCACGTCGAGGAACGTGACCTCGACATCGGCAAGGTACCGGCCCCGCTGGGCGAGGAAGTGCTTGGTGTGCGGCTGCGCCTCATGGACATCGAACGCCGCGCGGTCCGCGTACAGCTCATAGAACACGCGGACCAGGGGCTCGCCCACCGGTACGTGCACCAGGTAGGCCAGCGTGCCCGGCTCCGCGCCCGTGACGCCCTCCAGGGTGGTCGCGCACAGCTCGTCGAACGCCATCGCGGAATCCTGGTCGCGCAACGAGAAGCGCACGACCAGGCCGAATCCCTCGCCCATACGTGCTCCTTTCGATTCGCAGCAGTCTCGCAGACACGCAGCAATCCTGCGAGTAACAATTCCTCTTGAGTCACAGAAACTCTGCGAGTAGCCTCGTAGTCGCACTGCTACCGACCGTGATCAATAAGGGGCGGCCATGCGTCAGATCCCTGGAGATGCCGCAGAGAGCCGGGCGACCGCGACGGTCGAGCCCAGCGCGGACCTGCTCGACCGCGCGCGGGACGGCTGGGAGCGCTTCCTCGACACTTTCGAGGCGGCATCCGATGAGTGAGCAGTACGAGTACGTCCCCCACCGTCTCCTGCACCGCCGTGTCCGCGACATCGCGTCCGGCACCGAAGGTGAACTGATGGCCGTGGTCAACGAGAACGTCGCCGGCACCGGGGCCGAACGATGGATGCGGCTGGCCTACATCCGCGACCCGTCCGGTCTCGAATTCACCACCGCGGTAGCCAACGTCGTGTCCGCCGACTACATCGACACCTTGGAAGCCTGCCTGAACCGGCGGTGGCCACCGAGCTGACCACGACGGCCCAGGCGCCAAGCCGGGACGGAGCCGAGAGGGCGTCGCCGGGCCGGGGCCAGGCCGGGGCCTACGGGGCGGGGGACGGGTTGGGCGTCGTCGACGGGCGGACCACGTCCCCCAGCGTCGCCACCGACTCCGGGCGCGAGCGCACGGCCTCGCCGCACTCCCACGCGCGCGGCGGATCCGCGTCCGGTCCGCCCAGCACGACGGGGCCGGGCCCCGCCGACACCGTGTCGCTGTCGGCCAGCGTGCAGACCAGCTGCGAGAGCGCCACCGGCGCCAGGTCCTCCGGTTTGCGACTCAACCGCACCGTGCCGGCCGGGTCGCCCGGGCGCGCAGGCGCCGCCTGGAGCCCGTCCGGTACCCCGGTCGTGAAACCGGCGTCCCGTTCCGCCGCGGACGGCTCCTTCTCCAACGCCTCCAGCAGGGCCTGTACGGCCGGCACCAGCGAGTCGCGCGCCGGCCGCTTCTCGGGCACCGGGACCACCCGCTCGACGTTCACCAGCTGCGATCCGCACACCAGCGCCACCGTGGCGCGGATCCCCTGGGCGCCGCTCTGCCCGCCCGGCTGCTCCGGGGTGTCGCAGGACACCCGCGAGGGCGCCGCGCCGACGTCCACGGGTACGGTCGTCGCCCGGATCCCGCACCCGCAGGCGCCGGTCAGCAGCATCCCGAGGGCGATGCCCGCGAGAGCCCTACGCGTCCGCGTCACGGATGACCGCCTTCCCCACGTCCACCGGCAGTCGCAGGGTGAACAGCGCCCCGCCGTCGGCCCCGTTGGCGGCGCTGATGTCGCCGCCGTGAATGTGCGCGTTCTCCATCGCGATCGACAGGCCCAACCCGCTGCCGTCCGACTTGGGGCGGGACGCGCTCGCCTTGTAGAACCGGTCGAAGACGTGCGGGAGGACCTCCTCGGGGATGCCCGGCCCGTTGTCCTTGACCACGATCACCAGCCACTCCCCGTCGACGGCCAGCGACACCCGCACCGGCGAACCGCCGTGCTTGAGCGCGTTGCCGATCAGGTTGGCCAGGATCACGTCGAGGCGGCGCGGGTCGAGCCGTGCCACGATCCCGCGTTCCGCGTCGAGTTCCACGGCGTCGAGCCAGGCCCGCGCGTCGATGCACGCCGTGACCTGGTCGGCGACGTTGACGTCGTCCAGCACCAGCCGGGCCGTCCTCGCGTCGAAGCGGGTGACCTCCATCAGGTTCTCGACCAGGACGTTGAGCCGCCGGGTCTCGCTGACCACCAGGGCCACCGCCGGCGCGATCATCGGATCGAGGTCGTCGACCTCCTCCTCCAGCACCTCCGCGACGGCCGTCAACGCCGTCAGCGGCGTACGCAGCTCGTGGGACATGTCCGCGACGAACCGCCGGCTGGACTCCTCCCGCGCGCTCATGTCCGCCACCTTCTTCTCCAGCGCCTCCGCCGTCTTGTTGAAGGTGTGCGCCAGGTCGGCGAGTTCGTCGGTCCCCGACACGTCGAGCCGGTGGTCCAGCTCCCCCTCGCCCAGCCGCCGCGCCGCGTCCCCGAGCCGCTGTACGGGCCTCAGCACGGTGCGCGCCGCGGCCTGGGCGAGCAGCGCGGACCCGAGCAGCGCCAGGCCCGTCGCGATCGTCAGCGACCAGCCCAGCGCGTTCAGGTCGTCCCGTTCCTGCGCCAGCGACTTGTACATGTAGCCGGTCGGGCCGCCGCCCACGATCCTCGTCCCGCCGACCAGGTACGGATTGCCGCGCGGCTTCGTGCGTTGCCAGTACATGTGGTAGTCGGCGTCGTTGGCGGCCGTCGTCTTCTGACGGTCGTTCACGGCGTTCTGCAGCGACTTCGGCACGTCGTTCAACCCGAAGGTGTCCGGGCCGGCCGCGCCGAACACCTTGCGGCCGTCCTTGCGCTCGTCCACCAGCAGCACGCTGTACCCGGGGCTGCTGCCCGCCATCAACTCGGCGGTGCGCTGCATCTCGTCGGGCGTCGGGTCGCCGGGCAGCGCGGCGGCACGGTTCTGCATCTCCTGCCGGAAGTCCCCCAGGGCGGCGTCCTGGGTACGGGTGAGCACCGCCTCGCGGTTGAGCCAGTACGCGATCCCGGAGGCGGAGACGGCGGCCGTCAGCGCCACCAGCGAGAACACCATGAGGAGCCGCAGCCGCAGGCTGGTCCAGCGCCGGCCCGCGAACAGGGCTCTGATCACTGCGGGGAGTCCAACCGGTAGCCGACGCCCCGAACGGTGCGGATCAACGTCGGTGAGGACGGCACTTCCTCCACCTTGGCGCGCAACCGCTGCACGCAGGCGTCGACGAGCCGCGAGTCACCGAGGTAGTCGTGCTCCCAGACCAGCCGCAGCAACTGCTGCCGGGACAGGGCCTGGCCGGGCCGGCGGCTGAGTTCCAGCAGCAGGCGCAGTTCGGTCGGCGTGAGCTGGAGGTCCTCGCCGTTCTTCGTCACCGTCATCGCCGCGCGGTCGATGACCAGGGACCCGAAGACCGCGGAGTCGCTCGCCTCCCGCTCGCCGCGGCGCAACACGGCCCGGATGCGGGCGTCGAGCACCCGGCCCTGGACGGGCTTGACCACGTAGTCGTCGGCACCCGACTCCAGGCCCACCACGACGTCGATGTCGTCGCTGCGGGCGGTGAGCAGGATGATCGGCAGCTGATCGGTGCGGCGGATCCGCCGGCACACCTCGAAACCGTCGATCCCGGGCAGCATCACATCCAACACGATCAGGTCCGGCCGCTGCTCGCGCAGCAGTTTCAGGCCGTCCTCGCCCGTCGCCGCGGTGGCCACACGGTGGCCCTGGCGTGACAGGGAAAGTTCGAGGGCCGTGCGGATGGCGTCGTCGTCCTCGATCAGCAACAGGAAAGGCACGGGCTCATTCTGTCCCATCAGCCGTTGGGACTTCGACAGTCGTGCCGTGGAGATCCCTCACAGGTCCCTGTGACAGGCCTGTGACAGTCGAAGGACACCCCGGTTATCTCGGCCGGGCAGTCTTCATACCAACGAACGGACCGAAGCAGACTCCACGACGGGGGGCGCGAGATGAACACGCTGCACAGCACCACCACCAGCGCGGTTGTCACGCGGCTGCACGATGTGAACCGCCGGGCGGGTGTCCGTACGGCGACGGTCGCCCGTCCGCGACCGACGCACCCTGTAGCCATCGACGCGAACACGTACCAGGCGGTTCCCGCCACGCGGATCCCTTCCTCCTCGGAAGCGGAGTTCACGGCGTACGTACAGGAGCGGCGGGCCGCGCTCTACGCGACGGCCTTCCACCTCACCGGCGACCGCCACGAGGCCGAGGACCTGCTCCAGAGCGCGCTGTTCTCCACCTACCGCGCCTGGGACCGGATCAGCGACAAGGCCGCCGTCGGCGGCTACCTGCGGCGCACGATGACGAACCTGCACATCAGCGCGTGGCGTCGGCGCAAGCTGAACGAGTACCCGACCGAGGAACTGCCGGAGACGGCCTCCGACACGGACGCGATGCGCGGCACGGAGCTGCGCACGGTGCTGTGGCAGGCCCTGACCCGCATCCCGGAACCGCAGCGCACAATGCTGGTGCTGCGGTACTACGAGGGCCGCACGGACCCGGAGATCGCGGAGATCCTGGGCATCAGCGTCGGCACGGTGAAGTCGAGCATCTGGCGGTCGCTGCGGCGCCTGCGGGACGACGAGGCGCTGAGCTTCGGCCGCGACGAGTCGGACTCGTTCGGCGAGCTCGTCGCCTGACAGAGACCAACGGGGGTTGGACCACGGGGCCGGGGGCCCGTCCTACGGGGGTGGGGCGGGGGTCGCGGGGGGGAAGAGGCGGGATCAAGCGGCCGGGGGTCCGCGTGATCCCGCCTTTTCGCGTGCCCGGGTGCGGACGGCCCGAGGCGGCGCCCGGGCGGGGTTACGCCGAGGCGGCGGCGCGGTGGCGGCCGGCGGCGCAGGCGGCCAGCCGGCCCAACGCCTCGTCGCGGCCGCAGGCATGGGCGCCGAGCGCGGTGTGCCGGGCGACGATGCCCCGCTCGGCCCGCATCAACCGCCAGCCCCTGCGCAGCAGGAACGGCAGGGACTTGCGGCCTTCCCGCAGGTCCCGCGCGAGGCGCCGCCGGAAGGTCGTCGAGGGCCGTCCCCGCAGGCAGATCGCGTCGGCGAGCAGCCCCAGGTCCTGGCAACGCGCCACGATGTCCGCCGCGAAGATGCCCTCGGCGATGAACAGGGGGGTCCGCGCTATGTCCAGGGTCTCGGTCCCGGTCCGCGAGGAGGTCGCGATGGAGTACGTGGGGACCTCGGTCCGGCCCTCCGCGCAGAGTCGGGAGATGGCGGCGACCGCCGTCTCCGCGTCCCATGACAGCGGGGAGTCCCAGTCGATGTCGGAGCTGCCCTCGACCAGGGGAAGGGTCGGGTCGTCCGCTTCCTTGTAGAAGTCGTCCAGGCGCAGCACGGGCAACCCGGAGCGGGCCGCGAGCGAGGACTTGCCGGAGCCCGAGGGTCCGGTCAGCAGCACGACACGCGTTGGCAGAGGAGAGGAGCAGCTCACGGGAGACCAGTGTGAACCATGACCCGCGGTATCGATACACCGGCGGCGTGCCCTGCGAGCACTCTCACACCCCGCGCGGCCGGTTGGTGTCGACGGCCGCCGCTCCACTACGCTGCGTGCGCACGCGACTACGACCACAGGCGGGATCCTCATGGCACGTCACGCAGCACCCGGCAACGGCGCCGGCACGCGCGCCCTTCGCGGCGCGGGCCTCACCCTGACCATGGCCGGCGCGGCCCTGGCGATGGCGGCGGGGGGCGCCCAGGCCGGTGAACTCTCGGTCCCGGCGGCCCTGGCGGGCGTCGCCGACCCGATCTCCAACCTCAAGGTGAACCCGCTCGCCCACACCGGCGTGGATCCGCTCGACAACGGCGTGGCCACCAAGGTCGCGGACTTCCCGTCGGTCGGCACGGGCATGGTCACCGGAGTGCTGACCCAGGGCCCCTCGGTCGGCGAACTGCCCACCGCGGCGGCGTCCTCGCTGCTGGGGCCGCTGCTCCCGGCGGCGGGCAGGTAGGTACGCGGGCACGGGAAGGCCCCGGCAGCACGGGGGTCGCTGCCGGGGCCGGTCCAGGGGCGGCCTGGGCCCTGTCGTCAAAGTTTCGCCTGGCCCGTGGCGCCCGGTGCCACTTTGACGACAGGACCTAGTAGGACGAACCGCCCGAGCCCAGCGAACCCGTCGGGTGCCAGACCGTCTTGGTCTCCAGGAACGGGGTCAGGCGCGAGGTGCCCGGGTCCGCCGTCCAGTCGTCCACAGGCTGTGGACGCAGGACGCGCTTGAGGTTGTCGGCCGCCGCGATCTCCAGCTCCTTGGCCAGCGCCGGGTCGGCGCCCGCCAGGTCGATGGCGTTGACGTCCTGGTGGGACGCCACGTGCGGGCCCATCTCGCCGGCCTTGCCGGACAGGATGTTGACCACACCGCCGGGCAGGTCGGAGGTGGCCAGCACCTCGCCCAGGGACAGCGCGGGCAGCGGGGACTTCTCGCTCGCGATGACGACCGCGGTGTTGCCCGTGGCGATCACCGGGGCGATCACGGAGATCAGGCCCAGGAACGAGGAGTCCTGCGGGGCGACGACCGTGACCACGCCGGTCGGCTCCGGGGTGGACAGGTTGAAGAACGGGCCCGCGACCGGGTTGGCCCCGCCCACGATCTGGCCGATCTTGTCGGTCCAGCCCGCGTACCAGACCCAGCGGTCGATCGCCGCGTCCACGACCGCCGCGGCCTTGGACTTCGACAGTCCCTCGGCCTCGCCGACCTCGCGGACGAACTGCTCGCGGCGGCCCTCCAGCATCTCGGCTACGCGGTAGAGGATCTGGCCCCGGTTGTACGCGGTCGCGCCCGACCAGCCACCGAAGGCCTTGCGGGCGGCGACGACCGCGTCACGGGCGTCCTTGCGGGAGGACAGCGGGGCGTTGGCCAGCCACTTGCCCTTCGAGTCCGTCACTTCGTACACCCGGCCGCTCTCGGAGCGGGGGAACTTCCCCCCGACGTACAGCTTGTAGGTCTTGAAGACATTCAGACGCGTCGACGACGACTCAGACATCGAGGTACCCCTCCAGGCCGTGACGGCCGCCTTCGCGCCCGAAGCCCGACTCCTTGTAACCGCCGAAGGGCGAGGTCGGGTCGAACTTGTTGAACGTGTTGGCCCAGACGACGCCCGCGCGGAGCTTGTTCGCGACCGCGAGGATGCGCGAGCCCTTCTCCGTCCAGATGCCGGCGGACAGGCCGTACTGGCTGTTGTTGGCCTTGGCGACGGCCTCGTCGGGCGTACGGAACGTCAGCACGGACAGCACCGGGCCGAAGATCTCGTCACGGGCCACGGTGTGCGCCTGGGTGACGTTCGTGAAGAGCGTCGGGGCGAACCAGTAGCCGGCGGACGGCAGTTCGCACGCCGGGGACCAGCGCTCGGCGCCCTCGGCCTCGCCGGTCTCGGCGAGCGCGGTGATCCGGGCGAGCTGCTCGGCGGAGTTGATCGCGCCGATGTCGGTGTTCTTGTCGAGCGGGTCGCCCAGGCGCAGCGTGGACAGTCGGCGCTTGAGCGAGTCGAGCAGCTCGTCGTGGATCGACTCCTGGACCAGCAGGCGCGAGCCCGCGCAGCAGACCTGGCCCTGGTTGAAGAAGATGCCGGTGACGATGCCCTCGACGGCCTGGTCGATCGGGGCGTCGTCGAAGACGATGTTGGCGCCCTTGCCGCCCAGCTCCAGGGTGACCTTCTTGTCGGTGCCGGCGACGTGGCGGGCGATCTTCTTGCCGACCGCGGTCGAGCCGGTGAAGGCGACCTTGTCGACGTCCGGGTGCTCGACGAGGGCCGCGCCCGCGTCGCCGTACCCGGTGAGGATGTTGACGACACCCTTGGGCAGGCCCGCCTGGCGGCAGATGTCCGCGAAGAAGAGCGCGGACAGCGGGGTGGTCTCGGCGGGCTTGAGCACGACCGTGTTGCCGGTGGCGAGCGCCGGGGCGATCTTCCACGCGAGCATCAGCAGCGGGAAGTTCCACGGGATGACCTGGCCGGCCACGCCGAGGGGACGCGGGTTCGCGCCGTAGCCGGCGTGGTCGAGCTTGTCGGCCCAGCCCGCGTAGTAGAAGAAGTGCGCGGCGACCAGCGGGAGGTCCGCGTCGCGGGTCTCCCGGATCGGCTTGCCGTTGTCCAGGGTCTCCAGGACGGCCAGCTCGCGGCTGCGCTCCTGGATGATCCGGGCGATGCGGAAGAGGTACTTGGCGCGCTCGGAACCGGGCAGCGCGGACCACTTCTCGAAGGCCTTGCGGGCGGCCTTGACGGCGCGGTCCACGTCGGCGGCGCCGGCCTGGGCGATCTCGGCCAGGACCTCCTCGGAGGACGGCGAGACGGTCTTGAAGACCTTGCCGTCGGCGGCCTCGGTGAACTCGCCGTCGATGAAGAGCCCGTAGGACGGGGCGATGTCGACGACCGAGCGGGACTCGGGGGCGGGTGCGTACTCGAAAAGGGATGCCATGGTGATCAGTCCACCGTCACGTAGTCGGGACCGGAGTAACGGCCGGTGCTCAGCTTCTGGCGCTGCATCAGCAGGTCGTTGAGCAGGCTGGAGGCGCCGAAGCGGAACCAGTGGTTGCTCAGCCAGTCCTCGCCCGCGGTCTCGTTGACCAGGACCAGGAACTTGATCGCGTCCTTGGTCGTGCGGATGCCGCCGGCCGGCTTCACGCCGATCTGGATCCCGGTCTGCGCCTTGAAGTCGCGGACGGCTTCGAGCATGAGCAGGGTGTTGGCGGGGGTGGCGTTCACCCCGACCTTGCCGGTGGACGTCTTGATGAAGTCGGCGCCGGCCATCATGCCGATCCAGGAGGCCCGGCGGATGTTGTCGTACGTCGACAGCTCGCCGGTCTCGAAGATGACCTTGAGGCGCGCGGCGGTGCCGTCGGGGCGGACGCAGGCCTCCTTGACGGAGCGGATCAGCTCGTACGTGTCCAGGTAGCGGCCGGCGAGGAAGGCGCCACGGTCGATGACCATGTCGATCTCGTCGGCGCCGGCGGCGACGGCGTCGGCCGTGTCCGCGAGCTTCACGGGAAGGGCGGCGCGGCCGGCGGGGAACGCCGTGGCGACGGACGCCACCTTGACGTCGGCGCCGTTCAGCGCCGCCTTGGCGGTGGCCACCATGTCGGGGTAGACGCAGACCGCGGCGGTCATGGGCGTCGTACGGTCGGTCGGATCGGGGTTGACGGCCTTGTGGGACAGCGCCCGGACCTTGCCCGGGGTGTCCGCACCCTCGAGCGTCGTCAGGTCGATCATCGAGATGGCCAGGTCGATGGCATAGGCCTTGGCCGTCGTCTTGATCGAGCGGGTGCCGAGGGAGGCCGCGCGGGCCTCCAGTCCGACTGCGTCTACGCCGGGCAGCCCGTGCAGGAAGCGGCGCAGCGCACCGTCGGACGTCGTCACGTCGGCGAATGCGGTGAGGGTGGTGGGCATGGTCACCACATGAGCATATCTACGCGCGTAGCGACCTGTCACCCCCCTCCCCCGAATCAACCGAAAACGCATGCGCCGAACGAACAACCTCGCGCCGTGACGATTCGGTGACAGGAACAGGATCGTCCGACCGCACAAGATCACTAGATTTCTCGTCAGCAGCCCGCCACACCTGACCCCGGTGAACCAGACCGACCAGACTCAACGCGGCATGCGACTCTCCTCCACTCTCCTCACCCACGCTTCAGGAGTCGTTATGCGTACCGCCCTCCGCACCTCGATCGTCACCGCCGCCCTCGCCGGCGTGCTCCTCGCCCCCGCCGCGACCGCGTTCGCCGCGCCCGCCCCCCAGGCGGTCACCTCGGTGTCCGGGACCACGTCGGGCGGCGACCGCTACGCGGGGGAGATGGTCCTCGTGGCCGACGGCGTGCTGGCGGTGCTGCGGAACGAGTCCGAGGGCCCCGAGGTGTGGCTGCGCGCCGTCGGCCCGGACTGGAAGCCCTCGGACGGCTGGGCGGGTCACGTGTACGAGCTGCTGAACCGCGCGCACACCACCGCCACGATCGACGGGTCCACGTTCACCCTCGTCAAGGCGGACACCGCCGCCCCCTCGCTGACGGTCCGCGGGCCGGCGGGCACGAGCAGCCACCCGCTGCCGCAGGGCGAGCCGTCCGCCGAGCCGTCCACGAAGCCGACGATCGAGCCCTCCACGAAGCCGACGACCGTCCCCTCCGTGAAGTCCTCCGTCAAGCCGATCGTCGTGGCGAAGACCGCGCCCTCGGCCACGGCGGCCGTCACCGCGAAGAGCGACCTGAAGGCCCAGACGGCCGTCGTGCCCCGCGGCGCGGTCGCCGCGGGCGCCGAGATCGCCACCCCGGACACGGACGACAGCAGCACGGTCGCGGCCGGCGCCGGTCTCGTCGCGATCTTCGCCGCGCTCGGCGCGGCGGCGATGCACCTCGCCCGCCGTTCCCGCGGCCGCGCCTGACCGCCGCCGATCCCTCGTCGAACACGCCCTCCGGCGGGTCACCTTCCCGGTGGCCCGCCGCAGGGCGTTCGCCTTCCCGCCCGCGCCACACCGGCCCGTTCCAGGAGCACTTCCATGGCCCCCCGCGCCGCCCGTACCCTGCTCGCCGCCGCGCTCCTGGCGCCCGTCGCCCTGGCCGCCCTGACCGGCTGCGGCACCGACCGCCCGGCCGGGGAGGCCGACGCACCGCCGCCGCACATCGCCGCGACACCCGCGCGGGAGGCCTCCGCGGCGCCCTCCGCGCCGCCGGCGGCGCTCACGCCGCTGCCCGCCTCGGAACCGGTCCGGGTACGGATCCCCGCGGCGGGTGTCGACACCTCCCCCGTGCTCCGCCTCGGGCTGGAGGCCGACGGCACCGTCGAGGTGCCCTCCGTCGCCGACGGGGACAGGATCGGCTGGTACACCAAGGGCGTCACCCCGGGCCAGAGGGGCCCCGCCGTGCTGATCGGACACTTCGACACCGCGCGCGGCCCGGCCGTGCTCAAGGACGTCTCCAAGGTCCACGTCGGCGACGAGATCACCGTGTCCCGCGCGGACGGCCGGTCCGCCGTCTTCCGGGTGCGCGAGTTGGAACAGGTCGACAAGAAGCGCTTCCCCACCACCAAGGTGTACGGGAACACCACCCGCCCGGAGCTGCGGGTCGTCACCTGCGGCGGCGAGATCACCGACGGCCACCGCCCCGACAACATCATCCTGTACGCCGATCTCGTGGGGTGAGACGGCGTGAGGCACAATCGGGCGCATGAGCAGCCAGCAACCCCCTGACGAGCCGGTGTACGACGACCGGGTCTACCGCTCGCCCATGGCCATCGTCACGGGCGTGCTGATGCTCGGGCTGGTCGCCTGGCTCTGCGGGGACGCGGTCCTGCGCGGGGAGGGGGGCACGCGGTGGGTGGCGCTGGCCATCGCCGTGTGCGCCGTGCCGCTCGTCGTGGCGTTCACCATCCGGCCCGCCGTCTTCGCCAACGACGACCGCATGCGGGTGCGCAATCCCTTCCGGGTGATCGAGCTGCCGTGGGCGGCCGTGGACGCGGTGCGCGCCGGCTACTCGGCCGAGGTGCTGGCGGAGGGTTCCACGTACCAGCTCTGGTCCGTGCCGGTCTCGTTGCGCGAGCGGAAGAAGGCGCAGCGCCCCTACAGTCGGCGCGGCGGATTGACCGGCAGGGGCTTGTCCCCGGACCAGGGGAAGGCCGGCGCGGCGGTCGACGGGCCGCAGCGGGCGGGCGCCGACAAGGTTGTGGACGAGCTGCGGGAGCTGGCCGAGCGCGGGGCCTCCCGGGCGGGGGCGCAGGGCGATGTGAGCGTGCGGTGGTCGTTCGAGATCATCGCGCCCGCCGTGATCGGCGCGGTCGCGCTGATCGTGCTGCTCGCCACCGGCTGAAACGCGGTCGGAGTCCCTGCCGAACCGCCGGAACCACCGCCACCGGGGTGTGCGTCCTCGCTGGTGTGCAGCGTCATGAGGGCGGCGGCAGCGCCGCCATAGATCTCCGGCTCCGGCTCCTGGGCGGGGTCCTGCTGGCCGCCCATCTCCTCCTCGTCGGCTGGTTGAGCCTGCGCCCACTGGACGTTCCCTGGGCGGCGGCCGCGAACCTGTCCCCGCTGGAGGGGATCCGGGAGGACCTCGCGTACGGACCGTTGGAGGCCGCCCGCCGGATCGGCGAGGGGCTGGCCCTGCTGGCTCCGCTCGGGGTGTTGTTGCCGCTGATCGGTGGGCGGCTCGCGTCGTCACCGCTGGCCGCGTGGTCCTCGCTGGCCCGGACGGCGGCCGCGGGGGCGCTGGTCTCGCTGAGCATCCTGATGTTGCAGACGGCGGTCCCGGGTCAGGTGGTCGACGTGGACTCGCTGTTGTTGAACACCGTCGGGGTGCTGATCGCGCACGCGACGGTGGTGCCGGCCCTGAGGGCTCGGCTGAGGCGTTCTCAGGGGCACACCCCGAGAATCACCAGGGTCGAGCTCGGCCCTTGGACCGAGGTTTTGTCGGCGGTTCCCCGCGAGTATTGAGGCATCGCAGGAAAGCGATCCCATACGAAGGAGAATCCCCATGAGCGCGATTACCCGCCCCCGTGACGGACGGATGATCGGTGGCGTCTGTGCCGGTCTCGCGCAGCGTTTCGGAATCAAGACGAAGACGATGCGGATCATTTTCGTCCTGTCGTGCCTGCTGCCGGGTCCGCAGTTCCTGATCTACCTGGCGCTGTGGGTGCTGCTGCCGAACCAGAAGTACGCCGCCGGTTCCGCCCACACCGCCTGGTAGTCGGTTGCGTCGGTCCGATCAGGCCGCCCGCTGGACCTTTTCCAGCTGCTTGTCCACCACTTCCCGGGGGACCCGCGCCTTCTTCTCGGCGGCGGCCACGTTGAGCGCCATGAGCCGTACGACGGTGGCGCCCTCGCGCACGACGACCAGGTGGACCTGGGCGGAGACGCCCTGGGCGGCGGCGGTCGTGGTCCAGCTGACGCTCTCGTCCCCGCCGGTCTCGTACGGGGTCGGTTTCACGTCCCGGTAGCTGCCGGTCTGCTTCTGCACGGTGGCGGCGAAGCCGGAACCGCAGGCGGCGACGGCGTCGCGCAATCGGGACATCAGCCGCTCGGCGTCCTTCTCCGCGTAGGAGCTGACGGAGGCGGAGACGGCGAGGCCGACCTGCTTCTGGGAGCCGACGCCCCGGTTGACGGTTTCCCGTGCGGCCGGGTCGGGCTTGTCGCCCATGATGTCGGCGAGGGGCTGGCAGGGCTTCTTGTCGGCCTGCGGCTGGCCGTCGGGGGCGTTCGGGTTCTTGCCCTGGGCGGAGATCTGGTAGCCGGCGAGGTCGCCCTGTTCGAGGGCGGTGCGTTCCAGTCGGGTGCCGGCCTTCTTCGGCGCGGCCGAGGAGGCGGGGGCTCCGGGGGCGCCCGTGGGCGGGTTCGGGGCCGAGGCGGAGCCCTTGGGGTCCGGGGCCTTGCCGGCCTCCGGGGTGCCCGTACCGCTGCAACCCGCCGTTGCGAGGAGGAGGGCCGGGAGCAGTGCGGCCGTGGCCGCTCCGAGCTTGACTGGTGCCTTCAGGCGCATGACCGATGACCTCATACCGCGTGCGTTGGCGGGCAGTTGACGGTGATCGTGGCACACGACGCGACATGGCGCACACCTGCTCGAAGCGGTGTGCGCCATGCGTACTCGCGTGCGGATTTCGGCGAGGGTCAGCCGCCGAGCGCGCCACCGACGGGCAGGCCGCCGAGCGTGGGGCCGAGGGAGTCGGCGAGCTGGCCGATCGGGGCCGCGGGGTCGCTCGACTGACCCCCCTCGGCCTTCACGTGCTGCTGGCTGGTGGCGGTCTGGAGGGCGCCCGTGACGGGGCCCAGCGCGTCCTGGAGGCCGACGGCGGGGACGGCGGCGGCGGAACCGGCGGCGGCGGCGACGGCGGCGACGGCGCCGAGAGCGGCGAGGCCGAGGGTCTTGGCAGCTGACTGCTTCATGAAGGATCGTCCTTGCGACGGGGAATTGAGCGGCTCCGCAAACTAGTCACTTCAAACCCCCGCCCGCAAACATCCGTACATACGAGAAAGCGCCCGGGAATTGCTCCTCCCGGGCGCCTTCGGTCCGTCAGGCCATGGCCTAGGCCGAGACGGAACCGCTGGTCGAGGCGGTCTGCCGGAACAGCCATTCCGACTTCAGCTCCGCATAACCGGGCTTGATGACCTCGTTGATCATGGCGAGTCGTTCATCGAAAGGAATGAACGCGGACTTCATCGCATTGACGGTGAACCACTGCATGTCGTCCAGCGAGTAGCCGAAGGTGTCGACCAGGTGCTCGAACTCGCGGCTCATGCTCGTACCGCTCATCAGCCGGTTGTCGGTGTTGACGGTCAACCGGAAGTGCAGCTTGCGCAGCAGGCCGATCGGGTGCTCGGCGTACGAGGCGGCGGCGGCCGTCTGCAGGTTCGACGTCGGGCACATCTCCAGGGGGATGCGCTTGTCGCGGACGTAGGAGGCCAGGCGACCGAGCTTCACGGAGCCGTCGGCCGCGACCTCGATGTCATCGATGATCTTCACGCCGTGACCCAGGCGGTCGGCGCCGCACCACTGCAGGGCCTGCCAGATCGACGGAAGGCCGAAGGCCTCGCCCGCGTGGATGGTGAAGTGGTTGTTCTCGCGCTTGAGGTACTCGAAGGCATCGAGGTGTCGGGTGGGAGGGAACCCGGCCTCGGCGCCCGCGATGTCGAAGCCGACCACGCCGTTGTCGCGGTACCGGTTCGCCAGTTCGGCGATCTCCAGCGCGCGGGCCGCGTGGCGCATCGCGGTCAGCAGCGCGCCGACGCGGATGCGGTGGCCGTTCGCCTTGGCGCGGCGCTCGCCCTCGCGGAAGCCGTCGTTGACCGCCTCGACGACCTCTTCGAGGGTCAGGCCGGCCTCCAGGTGCTGCTCGGGGGCGTAGCGGATCTCGGCGTACACGACGCCGTCCTCGGCCAGGTCCTCGGCGCACTCCGCGGCGACCCGGAAGAGGGCGGCCTTCGTCTGCATGACGGCGCAGGTGTGCGCGAACGTCTCCAGGTAGCGCGGGAGGGAGCCGGAGTCGGCGGCTTCCCGGAACCAGATGCCCAGCTTGTCGGCATCGGTCTCGGGGAGGTTCTCGTAGCCGGCCTCCTGCGCCAGCTCGATGATGGTCCCGGGGCGCAGTCCACCGTCGAGGTGGTCGTGCAGGAGCACCTTCGGGGAGCGGCGGATCTGATCCGGGGTGGGCACGTTGAGGGTCTCGCTCGTCATCTGGGCACTCTAGCTCCTACGCGCGTAGAGCATGGTGCCCGCGGCGGCCGTCGATACGTAACAGTGACCGTGCGGACGGGTGGAGTACACCTGTCGGTCTGAGACTGTTCCGCCATGGCACAGCATGCGCCGCCGGCGCGCGGGGCCCGCCTGGGGCGGGCGGCCGGCGCGAACGGCCCGGTCACGACGGTCAGTGGTGCGGTACTCCTCCTCCCCGGGGCGTCCAGATGGTTCCCCGGGCCGCTGCGCCCGCTCGCGCGGGCCCTGGCGCGCTCGGGCGCGGCGCACGGGCTGGTCGCGCACCCCGTCGTGCACGGGTCCGCGGCCCGGGAGGAGGACGCCGAGTGGGCGGCGGACGAGGTGGTGCGCCGGTACGGGGACGTGCCCGTCTGCCTGGTCGGCTACGACGCCGGCGGCCGGGCGGCGCTGCGCGCGGGCGGCCACGCGGCGGTCAACTCGGTTCTCGCGCTGGCCCCCTGCCTGGGCGGGCCCGCCCCGGAGGAACGCCCCGAGCCGGTGAAACAGCTCTCGGGGCGGCAGGTGCTGATCGTGCACGGGACCAATGACGCGCGCAGCGATCCCGAGTCCTCCTTCCGGCTGGCGACGCGGGCGAAGAAGGCGAACCGTTCGACCTGCCGCTTCGAGGTGCACTCGGACGGGCACGGACTGCGCGAGCACCAGGCGGAAGTGGTGGCGCTGGCCGTGGACTTCGTGCTCGGCGCGGTGTTCTCGGGCCGGTACTCGCGGCCGGTCACCGACGCGCTCGCCGCCCCGCCGCCGCTGGGCCTGCGGATGCCGCTCGCCTCCGGGTTCGGGCGGTCCCTGCGGGGCTGAGGCGCGGCGGGCCCCGGACCGTCCGGGGCGGTCCGGCGGGGGGGTCAGCGCACCACGTGGACCCCGGGCGCGTCGTGGCGGCCGCCCAGCAGGCCCGTGGCCCGGTCCAGGACGGCGCCCAGCGAGCCCGCCGTCGGCGCCGCGGCGAGGACGTAGGCGTGGTGCCGCGCCCCGGTCGGCGGGCGCCGGACGACGGCTCCGCGCGGAACGTCGAGGTGGACCCGGACCACGCCGGGCACGGCCCGGGCCGCCGCGACGACGGAGCCGGCCCCGTCGGTGCGCCAGCCGGGCGGGAAGTCCACGTACCGCAGTCCGGCGTGGGCGGCGCGCGGGTGGCGCAGCGGGTCGGGCAGGCCGAGTCCGGCGGCGAGGGTCAGCCCGAGCACGTCGGTGCCGTGGGCGATCCGGAGCAGGTGGGTGAGCTCGTCGGTGCCGGGGCGGGCGTGGGCCTCGATCAGCCGAGGGCCGCGGGCGGTGAGCACGACTTCGGTGTGGGACGGGCCGTCGCGGTGGCCGCAGAGGTCGAGGACCGCGCGTACCAGGGTCCTGACGGCCTCGGCCGCGGTCGCGTCCAGGGCGATCGGCAGGCGGTGGCCGCTCGCGGTGAGGTCGGGGCCGGAGGCGGGGATCCGCCGCGACCAGCCGAGGACGCGGTGGCGGCCCTCGCGGGAGAGGGCCGCGACGGCCAACTCGGGGCCTTCGAGGTACTCCTCGACGAGCAGGTCGGTGACGGCCGGATAGCCGCGGGCGGCGGAGCGGGCGCCGGCCGGGTCGACGACCAGTCGTACGCCCTCTCCGTCGGCGCCCCAGCGGGGCTTGATGACGCAGGGGTAGCCGATGAGGGTGGTGATGAAGGGGATGAGGTCGGCGCGGCCGCAGCGCGCGAAGGAGACGGGGTGGGTGGCGTGGAGGCTGTTGGAGCGGGCCCGCAGGGCGGCCTTGTCCATGAGGGCGGTGACGGCGGCGGTGGGCGTGCCCGGCAGGCCGAGTTCCTCATTGGCGCGGGCGGCGGCGAGGGCGCCCGCGGGATCGAAGCCGAAGACGGCGGCCCGGCCGCGCCGGACCTCTTCCAGTCGGGCGACGGCCCCCACGAGACGCGGGTGGTCGCGCCAGTCCGTCCGTACCCGCCGCTCCGCCCCCTCACGGTCGGATGGCACCGATGGATCCGGCGCGACCACCACGGTGCGCGCGCCCGCACGGCGGGCGGCCGCGACCACGGCGGGGCGCGGACTCAGCAGGACTGCCACGGGCTGGTGCCGTTGGTCGGCCGTCCGCTGCCGCATACCGCGCTCCCCCTTCACGCCGTGGCTCCACTGTGCCGGTTCGGCATATGCCGCAGGCTGTCGGCCGGGCGTCGTCTTGCCGCCTTGCGGGAACACGAGGGGTTTACAAACATTCACAAGCCGGGACGAATATGCATATGCCAGCCGATGAAGTCCGAGACATGGGCGAACTGAGTCCTGCGGCGCGGCGCCTCTACGCGTTCGCGGTGGAGCGGCACGCCTTCACGCCGGCGGAGGCGACGGCGGCACTGGGCGTGCGGGCGGCCGCGGCGGTCACCGAGCTGGCGGCGGCGCACCTGCTCCAGCGGTCTCCCGACGACGGGCCGGAACGGTGGAGCGCGGTGGCGCCCCGGGCGGCGGCGGCCCGGGCTTTGGCCCCGCTGGCGCTGCTCGTGCGCGAGACCCACGACGAGATGGACCGGCTGCGGGGACGGTTGGAACAGCTGGTGCCGGCGTACGAGGCGGGGGCCGCGCACCGGGACCTGAGCGGGGCCGGCCGGCTGGAGCTGGTCACCGATCTGGGGGCGGTACGGGGGCTGATCGCCGAGCTGGCCGCGTCCGCCGAGGAGGAGTTGCTGACCTCGCAGCCGGGCGGCGGGCGGCCCCCGGAGGTGCTGGAGGAGTCGATCGGGCGGGACGAGGCGTTGCTGGCGCGCGGGGTCCGGATGCGGACGATCTACCAGCACACGGCCCGGTACTCGCGTCCGACCGCGGCCTACGTGGAGCGGGTGACGGCGCTGGGCGCGCAGGTGCGGACGCTGGGCGACGGGCTGATGCGGATGTTGGTCTTCGACCGGCGCACGGGCCTGATGGCGGTGCCGGACCGGGGCGGGGCCGCCCTGGTGGTGCGGGAGCCGAGCGTCGTGCACTTCATGACGTCGGCGTTCGACCGCTCCTGGTTGGACGCGGAGCCGTTCCCGGTGACCGTGAGCCCGGAGGCGGCCCGCACGCTCTCCGACGAGCTGCGGCAGACCATCGTCCGGCTGCTGTCGGAGGGGCTGGAGGACAAGGTGATCGCGCGCCGGCTCGGGATGTCGGAGCGGACCTGTCAGCGGCACATCGCGGAGATCATGCGGGCCGTGGGCGCCAAGTCCCGCTTCCAGGCCGGATACCTGCTGTCGAACGCGGCGGCGCCGGAACCGGAGTCGCCGCGGGAGCAGGCGCGGGAGTAGGCGCGCCGCCGGCTCCGGCCCGTGGCGCCGCCGGCCGGACCCGCTGTCAGATCGGCCCCTGCAACTCCGGGATCAGGCGCCCGCGTCGGGACAGCAGGAAGCGTTTGAACTCCGCGACCGGGGGCGTGTCGGGGTGTCCGTCGAGCCAGGCGACGCCGATCTCGCGGACCGCGCGGGGCGCCGTCACCGTCAGCTCGACCACCCCCGGCCGGGCCACGGCGGGCGGCGGCAGCAGGGCGACGCCGAGGCCGGCCGCGACGAGGCCGCGCAGGGTCTCGGCCTCCTCCCCCTCGAAGGCGACCTTCGGGGTGAACCCGGCTTCCGCGCACAGGTCGTCGGTGATGCGGCGCAGGCCGTAGCCGGGCTCCAGGGTGACGAAGGTTTCCTCGGCGGCCTCGGCCAGCCGGATCCGTTTGCGGCCGGCGAGGCGGTGGTCGTCCGGTACGACCAGGCGCAGCCGTTGCTCGTCGAGGCGGCGGGCCACCAGGTCGGGGGCGTCGGGCAGCGGGGAGGTCAGGCAGAGGTCGAGCTCGCCGGCGCGCAGCCGCTCCAGCATGGCCTCGCCGTAGTTCTGGACGAGGGAGAAGCGGATGCGCGGGTGGTCGGCGCGGAAGGCGCGGATCAGGCCGGGAACGGTCTCGGAGCCCAGGGTGTGCAGGAAGCCGAAGGCGACCTTGCCGGCGGTCGGGTCGGCGTCCTGCTGGACGGACTCGGCCGCGCGGGCGATCTCCGCGAGCGCGCCTTCGGCCGAGGCGAGGAAGGTGCGCCCGGCGGTGGTGAGGGCGACGGTACGGCCCTTGCGGGCGAACAGCGTGACGCCCAGGTCCTGTTCGAGGCGGACGACGGCCCGGGACAGGGTGGACTGCGGCACGCCCAGTTCGTGGGCGGCGCGGGTGACGTGCTCGTGCCGGGCCACGGCGACGAACCAGGTCAGCCGAGGGGCCAGCAGGCGTGTCACGGCCATGTCTTCTTCGTAACGGTTCATTGACATGCGCCCCTGTGACCTGTGGTGATGCGGCAGTGGATCGATTATGGCGAATCCATGCATTGGACGCATCAAAAACGCGGGCCTACGGTTTTGGCATGCCTCCCGCTCATACCGGGGCACCCGTCATCCCGGGTGCCTCCACCTCGTCGTTTCCCGCACCGGAGCCCCACTCCCCCGGCCGCCCCGGCTACCACCGGATGAGCCTCGCGCTCTTCGCCGCCGGGCTGGCGACCTTCGCCCTCCTCTACTCCACCCAGGCGCTGCTGCCCGCGGTCTCCGCCGGCTTCGGCGTGACGGCGGGGCAGGCCAGTTGGACGGTGTCCGCGGCCACCGGCGCGCTCGCGCTGTTCGTCCTGCCGCTCAGCGCGCTGTCCGAGCGGTTCGGCCGGACCCGGATGATGACCTGGTCGATGGTGATCGCCGTCGGTCTCGGGCTCCTCGTCCCCTTCGCGCCGAACCTGGAATGGCTGATCGTGCTCCGCGCGGTGCAGGGCGCGGCGATCGCCGGCGTCCCGGCCTCCGCGATGGCGTACCTGGCCGAGGAGGTCGAGCCGAAGGCGCTGGTCGCCGCCATCGGTCTGTTCGTCGCGGGCAACTCCATCGGCGGCATGAGCGGGCGCATCGTCACCGGGTGGGCGGCGCAGGCGTGGGGCTGGCGGGCGGGGCTGCTGACCGTCGCTCTGATGTCGCTGGCGTGCGCGGCGGCGTTCCTGGTGCTGCTGCCCCGGGCCCGGTTCTTCCGGCCGGCCTCGCTGAACCCGCGCGCCGTGGTGCGCACCGTCGCCGGCCACCTGCGGGATCCGCTGCTGCTGCGGCTGTACGGGATCGGCGCGCTGTTCATGACCGTCTTCGGGGCGGTGTACACGGTCGTCGGCTTCCGCCTGGTGGACGAGTTCTCGCTCGGACAGGGCGTCGTCGGCTCGGTCTTCCTCGTGTACCTGGTCGGCACCGTCTCCTCCGCGGCCGCCGGTCGGCTGGTGGCGCGGGCCGGGCGGCGCGGCGCGCTGTACCTGGCCGTGGCCACGACGGCGCTGGGGCTGCTGCTGTCGCCGGCGGACTCGCTCGCCGCGATCCTGGCCGGGCTGGTGCTGATCACGGCCGGCTTCTTCGCGGGGCACGCGGTGGCCTCGTCGGCGGTGAGCCGGACGGCGAAGACGGGCCGGGCGCAGGCCTCGGCGCTCTACCAGTCCGCGTACTACCTGGGCTCCAGCGCGGGCGGCACCCTGGGCGCGCTCGCCTATCACGCCTCGGGTTGGGCGGCCACGGTCGGGATCGCGCTGCTGGCGGTGCTGGGCGTCGTGTCGATCACCTTGTACGGGTCGCACGCGGCCCGCTCCGAGCGCCGGCCGATGGCCGCGGCGACCGCGCGGTGACGCGTACCCGCTGACGGGGGCGGTGGCGGGGGCGGGCCCGAGGGCGCGTCCCCGCCGGCGCGTCCGGCCTGGTCGGGCCGTTCGGGAGGCGGCTGTCAGACCCCTCCGGTAGCTTCCGAGTTATCGGACCGACCAGGGGGATCGACGCCATGAGTGACCTTGCGACCAGCCCGGAGCTGGATGCGGCGATGGACCGCTACCGGGTCGAGCTGACCGGCTACTGCTACCGCATGCTCGGCTCCTCCTTCGACGCCGAGGACGCGGTGCAGGACACGTACATCCGCGCCTGGCGGGCCCACGAGAAGTTCGAGGGCCGCTCCTCGCTGCGTTCCTGGCTGTACCGGATCGCGACGAACGTCTGCCTGGACCTGCTGAAGGCGGGGAACAGGCGCGCCCGTCCGATGGACCTGAGCGCCCCGCAGCACCAGGCCTCCGCCGTGCTGAACGAGCGGCCCGAGGTGACCTGGCTGGAGCCGGTCCCCGACGGGCGGGTGCTGCCGCAGACCGCGGACCCGGCGGAGATGGCGCTGGCGAAGGAGTCGGTCCGGCTGGCGTTCGTGGCGGCGCTCCAACACCTGCCGGCGAAGCAGCGGGCCGTGTTGATCCTGCGCGAGGTGCTGGCGTGGAAGGCGGACGAGGTCGCCACCCTCCTGGAGACCACCGTGGCCTCGGTGAACAGCGCGCTCCAGCGGGCCCGGGCGACGCTGGCCGGTCAGGGGATCCGCGAGAGCGACCCGGCGGACCCGTTGGACGCGGACCAGGCGAGACTGCTGGAGCAGTACCTGAGCGCCTTCGAGGCGTACGACATCACCCGTCTCACCACCCTCCTGCACGAGGACGCCGTGCTGTCGATGCCGCCGTTCGACCTGTGGCTGCGGGGCCACGAGGACATAGCGGCCTGGCATCTGAACCAGGGCATCGGCTGCAAGGGCTCCCGGCTGGTCGCGACCACGGCGAACGGCATGCCCGCCTTCGGCCAGTACCGGCCGCGGCAGGACGGGCTGCCGGGGCACGAGCCGTGGGCGCTCCAGGTGCTGGAGATCTCAGACGGGAAGATCGTCGGGCTCAACGCCTTCCTGGACACCGCCCGGTGGTTCCCGCTCTTCGGGCTCCCCCAGCAACTCGACGAGACCGACGAGACCCAGTAGCGCGCGCAGGGTCGGTCCGGCGCCGGTGAGCCGGAGGCGGACGCCGTGGCGGCGCGCGACGAGGGCCAGCCGGGCGACCGCGTCCACGGCGCCGAGTCCGGGCCGGGTCAACGCGCTGACGTCGCAGGACGCCTCGCGGGGTCCGTCCCGGGCGAGCCGGCCGATGCGGTCGCACAGCGCGGCGACGTCCCGGGGCAGCGGAGCGGGCCCGGGGACGGTCAGGGGTTCGGGTTCCGTCGTGTCCACACCAGGGTGGACCGCGGGGGTTCCCGGAACTCATCGGTTCCGGTCTCGACCGCGGTACGACGAACGGGACCGGTACGACGAACGGGACCGGTGGCATCCACCGGTCCCGTTCACCCCAAGGCGGCCGCAGGTCAGGCGATGCGGTCCAGGACGATCGGCGTGGCGGTGAACGAGGTTCCCGCCGCCGCGATGTCGAAGGTGCCCTCCAGCGCGGACAGCGCGTAGTCGAACTTCTCCGGGGTGTCGGTGTGCAGCGTCATCAGCGGCTGGCCCGCCACCACGGTGTCGCCCGGCTTGGCGTGCAGCTCGATGCCCGCGCCGGCCTGCACCGGGTCCTCCTTGCGCGCGCGGCCCGCGCCCAGGCGCCAGGCGCCGACGCCCACGCCGTACGCGTCCAGGCGGGTCAGCACGCCGGACTCGGTGGCCGTGACCACGTGGTGCTCGCGGGCCACCGGCAGGGCCGCGTCCGGGTCACCGCCCTGGGCGGAGATCATCCGGCGCCAGACGTCCATCGCGGAGCCGTCGGCCAGGGCCTTCTCCGGGTCGGCGTCCTTGATGCCCGCCGCGTCCAGCATCTCGCGGGCCAGGGCCAGGGTCAGCTCGACCACGTCGGAGGGGCCGCCGCCGGCGAGGACCTCGACGGACTCGCGGATCTCCAGCGCGTTGCCGGCCGTCAGGCCGAGCGGGGTGGACATGTCGGTGAGCAGGGCGATGGTCTTGACGCCGCTGTCGGTGCCGAGGGCGACCATCGTCGAGGCGAGCTCGCGCGCGTCCTCGATGTTCTTCATGAAGGCGCCGCTGCCGACCTTGACGTCCAGGACCAGCGAGCCGGTGCCTTCGGCGATCTTCTTCGACATGATCGAGGAGGCGATGAGCGGGATGGCCTCGACGGTGCCGGTGACGTCGCGCAGTGCGTACAGCTTCTTGTCGGCCGGGGCCAGGCCGTCGCCCGCCGCGCAGATGACGGCGCCGGTGGTGTCGAGGACGTGCAGCATCTCCTCGTTGGAGAGGAGGGCGCGCCAGCCGGGGATGGACTCCAGCTTGTCCAGGGTGCCGCCGGTGTGGCCGAGGCCGCGGCCGGAGAGCTGCGGGACGGCCGCGCCGCAGGCGGCGACGAGCGGGGCCAGCGGCAGGGTGATCTTGTCGCCGACGCCGCCGGTGGAGTGCTTGTCGGCGGTCGGGCGGGAGAGGGAGTCGAAGTTCATCCGCTCGCCGGAGGCGATCATCGCGGCGGTCCAGCGGGCGATCTCGGTGCGGTTCATGCCGTTGAGCAGGATGGCCATCGCCAGCGCGGACATCTGCTCGTCGGCGACCACGCCGCGCGTGTACGCGTCGATGACCCAGTCGATCTGCTCGGGGCTGAGTTCGCCGCGGTCGCGCTTGGTGCGGATGACGGAGATGACGTCCATGAGGGTGACTTCCTTCCGGCGGTGCGTACGTTCGAAAACTCTACGCGCATAGAGACATGCGGGGTGCATGGGAGGGGTGAAGGGGAACGGCCCTTCCGCACGCGGGCGGAAGGGCCGTCACAGGGATGCGGCTATCTGAGGTGGTCGGGCCCGAAGGCCTGCGGGAGCATCGCGGAGAGCGGCAGGATGCCCTCCGGCGTCTCCACCTGGAGATCGGGGCCGCCGAACTCGAACAGCAGCTGGCGACAGCGGCCGCACGGGACCAGGATGTCGCCCTTGCCGTCCACGCACGTGAAGTGCGTCAGCCGGCCGCCGCCCGTGGCCTGGAGGGAGGACACGAGGCCGCACTCGGCGCACAGGCCGAGGCCGTAGCTGGCGTTCTCCACGTTGCAGCCGACGATGGTGCGGCCGTCGTCGACCAGCGCGGCCACCCCGACCGGGAAGCCCGAGTAGGGGGCGTACGCCCGGGACATCGCGTCCCGGGCCGCCTTGCGCAGACTGTCCCAGTCGGGGGCGCCGGCCGTGGTCACTTGCCCTGGCCCTTGCGGTACGGCATGCCGTCCGCCTTCGGCATCCTCAGGCGCTGCGCGGAGAGCGCGAGCACCAGCAGGGTGGTGACGTACGGGGCCGCGTCCACGAACTGGCTCGGGACCGAGTCGGTCGTGGCGTACCAGAGGAAGATCAGCACGGCGAAGACCGCGGAGACGGCCGCCGGGACGTACTTCTTCCGGTAGCCCTGCCAGGCGGCTGCGAGCAGGAGCACGATCGCGACGAGCAGCAGCAGCGCGTGGACGTTCTCGGCGCCACCGCGCAGCTTGAGGCTGTCGATGAAGCCGAACAGGCCCGCGCCGAGCGCCATGCCGCCCGGCATCCAGTTACCGAAGATCATCGCGGCGAGACCGATGTAACCGCGACCGCCGGTCTGCCCCTCCTGGTAGATCGAGCTGGCGACGATCGACAGGAACGCGCCGCCGAGGCCGGCCAGGCCGCCCGAGACGATCACGGCGATGTACTTGTACTTGTACACGTTGACGCCGAGGGACTCGGCGGCCACCGGGTTCTCGCCGCAGGAGCGCAGCCGCAGGCCGAAGGTGGTGCGCCACAGCACCCACCAGGTGCCCGGGATCAGCAGCAGCGCGACGACCGTCAGCAGCGACAGCTCGGTGACCAGGCCGCCGATGACGCCGGCCAGGTCCGAGACGAAGAACCAGTGCTTGCCCTGGAGATCGGCCATCCAGTCGGACAACCCCGGCACGGTGATCTTGTAGATCGGTTCGATCGACGGGGACTGCTTGGACGAACCGCCCGGAGCGTCCGCGAACGTGAAGTTCGACAGGTACTGGGTGAAGCCCAGGGCCAGGATGTTCACGGCCACACCGGAGACGATGTGGTTGACGTTGAAGGTGATCGTGATGATCGCGTGCAGCAGGCCGCCGATGGCGCCACCGATGATGCCGGCCATGACGCCGGTCCAGGGGCCCCACTGGTAACCGGCCCAGGCACCGAACCAGGTGCCGAGGATCATCATGCCTTCGAGGCCGATGTTGACGACGCCCGCGCGCTCGGCCCACAGACCGCCGAGACCGGCGAGACCGATCGGCACGGCGAGGGACAGGGCGCCCGACACCTGGCCGACCGAGGTCAGGTCGTTGGCGCCGCTGAGGATGCGGACCAGCGAGATCAGCGCGAGACCACCCGCGATGATCAGCATGATCCAGGGCAGGCTGAGCTTCTTGCGGCCGCCGGACTTCTTCGGGGCGGCGGCCGTCGCGGAAACGGTGCTGGTGCTCACGCCGCGACCTCCTTGTCGGTCTTGATGGCGTGGCCCGCGGCCAGTTCCTCGCCGACCTTCTGCTGCTGGCGGCGGATGCCGTAACGGCGGACGAGCTCGTACGAGACGACGACCGCGATCACGATGAGGCCCTTCATGATCGTGCCGATCTCCTTCGCGTACCCGGCCGTGTCGAGCGAGGCCGAGGCCTTGTCGATGAAGGCCATCAGGAACGCGGCGAGGAGGATGCCGACCGGGCTGTTGCGGCCGAGCAGCGCGATGGTGATGCCGGTGAAGCCGACACCGACCGGGAAGGAGAGGTTGTACGTGTGGGTCTCGCCCAGCAGCTGCGGCATGCCGGACAGACCGGCGACGGCGCCCGAGATCAGCATCGAGGTGATGATCATCTTCTTGGCGTCCACACCGGAGGCCTGGGCGGCGGACTCGCTGGCGCCGGTGGCGCGCAGGTCGAAGCCGAAGCGGGTGCGGTTGAGCACGAACCAGTAGACGATGCCGAGGGCGAAGGCCACGAAGGTGAAGCCGTAGATCTCCAGGCCGTCACCGATGGACAGCGCCGGGAACCAGCCCGATTCGGCGATGTCGCCCGTGGTCAGGTCGTTGGAGCCCGCCGGCTGGATGCCGAGGTTCTTCGGCAGGATCAGCCAGGCGATCAGGCTGGTCGCGATGGCGTTCAGCATGATCGTGGAGACGACCTCGCTGACCCCGCGCTTGGCCTTCAGGACACCCGCGATGCCGGCCCAGAAGGCACCGGTCAGCATGGCGACGACCACGATCAGCAGGATGTGCAGCGGGCCCGGCAGGGTGACGGCGGTGCCGACCACGGCCGAGATCATCGCGGCCAGGCGGTACTGGCCGTCGACACCGATGTTGAAGAGGTTCATCCGGAAGCCGATGGCCACGGCCAGGGCCGCCAGGTAGTACGTACCGGCCTGGTTCACGATGAGGACCTGTACGTCCTCGTAGGAGGCGTTCTCGACCATGAGCCGCATGGGCTCGATCGGGTCCACGCCCGTCGCGGCCAGCACGACCATGGTCAGCAGGAAGGCGCTGACCAGCGCGAGCGCGGGGCCGGCGAAGCCGAGGAGCAGCCGGTCCTTGTCGAATTTCTTCATCGGGCCTCGTCCTCCGGGGCATCGGCACCAGCGTCGGTACCGGCGGAGTGGTTGTCGGTGGCTTCCAGGTGCCCGGAGGCGGCGCCCGTCATGGCGGTGCCGAGCTCCTCGGGGGTGACGGTCGCGGGGTCCGCGTCCGCGACCAGGCGGCCGCGGTAGATCACGCGCAGGGTGTCGGACAGGCCGATCAGCTCGTCCAGGTCCGCGGAGATCAGGAGCACGGCCAGTCCCTCGCGGCGGGCCTCGCGGATGGCGTCCCAGATCTGCGCCTGCGCGCCGACGTCCACACCGCGGGTGGGGTGGGCGGCGATGAGGAACTTCGGGTTGTGGCTCATCTCGCGGCCGACGATCAGCTTCTGCTGGTTGCCGCCGGAGAGCGAGGCCGCGGTCACCTCGATGCCGGGGGTGCGGACGTCGTACTCGCGCACGATCCGCTCGGTGTCCTTGCGGGCGGCCTTCGGGTCCAGGATGCCGCGCTTGGAGTTCGGCGCCTCGGTGACGTGACCCAGGATGCGGTTCTCCCACAGCGGGGATTCCAGCAACAGGCCGTGCCGGTGGCGGTCCTCGGGGATGTACCCGATGCCGCCCTCGCGGCGCTTGCGGACCGACGCCTTGGTGATCTCGGTGCCGTCGAGGGTGATGACGCCGGCGTCCGGGGTGGTCATGCCCATCAGGGCTTCGATCAACTCGGTCTGGCCGTTGCCCTCGACGCCCGCGATGCCGAGGACCTCGCCCTTGTGGATCGTGAAGGCGATGTCGTCCAGGAGCAGGCGGCTGATGCCGGCCGGCTCGTGGACGAAGGCGTCCGACAGACCCGGCGTGCGCGCGGTGTCCTCGGTGTTGACGGGTGAGAGGCCGCCCTCGGCGACGGTCAGACCCGCCACCTCCAGCATCGGGACGTCCGTCACGGTGGACTCGCGGGTCTCCGGCGAGGGGAGTTCGGAGCCGACCATCAGCTCGGCGAGCTGCTTGGGGGTGGTGTTGCGCGGGTCGGCGGTGCCGACCGTGGTGCCGCGGCGGATGACGGTGATGTCGTCCGCGACCTTCAGGACCTCGCCCAGCTTGTGCGAGATGAAGATGACGGTCAGGCCTTCGGCCTTGAGCTCGCGCAGGTTGTCGAAGAGCGCGTCCACTTCCTGCGGCACGAGCACGGCGGTCGGCTCGTCGAGGATGAGGATCTTCGCGCCGCGGTAGAGGACCTTGAGGATCTCCACGCGCTGGCGGTCGGCGACACCGAGGTCCTCGACCAGGGCGTCGGGGCGCACGCCGAGGCCGTACGCGTCCGAGATCTCCTTGATCTTCTTGCGGGCCTTGGCGCCGATGCCGTAGAGCTTCTCGCCGCCGAGAACCACGTTCTCCAGGACGGTGAGGTTGTCGGCCAGCATGAAGTGCTGGTGCACCATGCCGATGCCGCGGGCGATGGCGTCGCCGGGGCTGGAGAAGGTGACCTGCTCCCCGTCGATGGCGATGGTGCCCTCGTCCGGCTTCTGCATGCCGTAGAGGATCTTCATCAGGGTCGACTTGCCGGCGCCGTTCTCACCGACGAGGGCGTGGACCGTGCCCTTGCGGACGGTGATCGCGATGTCCTTGTTGGCGACGACGCCGGGGAAGCGCTTGGTGATGCCGTGCAGTTCTACGGCGAGAGGGGGGCTGGACGCGTTGATGACGCACTCTCCTTGGCGCGGAAGGAGCTGGAGGCAGGAGGACAGGGCGGGGAGAGAAGGTATCGCGTCCACGATGCCTCTACGCGCGTAGCACTGTCGAAAGTGAAAACTTGCGGCCAGCTGACCACAAGGAACACAGAACACGGCTCGGGGCCCGGGAGCGATAGAGACCGCTTCCCGGACCCCGGAGACCATTACCGCATGTCGGACGGCCCTTACGGGGCGGTCTTGACAGTGATCTTCTTGGCGATGATGTCGGCCTTGGCCTTCTCCACCGCGGCGAGGACTTCGGCCATCTTCTTGTACTCGGGGTTGGAGTCGGCCAGGCCGACGCCGTCCTTGTCCAGGCCGTAACGGATCTCGCCGTTCTGCGGCTTGCCGTCCTTGACCGACTTGATCAGGTTGTAGACCGAGTCGGAGACGTCCTTGGTGACCGAGGTCAGGATGCGGTCCTTGTACTTCGACAGACCGGCCTGGTTGTACTGGTCGGAGTCGACGCCGATGGCCCACTTGCCCTTGGCCGAGGCGGCCTCGATGGCACCGGAGCCGGCGAGACCGGCGGCGGCGTAGACCACGTCGGCACCGCCCGCGTCGATCTGGCCGTTGGCGGCGGCCTTGCCCAGGTCGGGCTTGGAGAAGCCACCGAAGTCCGGGGGCTGCGTCAGGTAGGCCGACAGCACCTTGGCGTTCGGGTTGGTGTCCTTGACGCCCTGGGTGAAGCCCGCCTCGAACTTCTTGATCAGCGGAACCTCGACACCGCCGATGAAGCCGACCGTGCCGGTCTTCGAGACCTTGGCGGCGGCGACGCCGGCGAGGTAGGAGCCCTGCTCCTCGTTGAAGACCAGGTTGGCGATGTTCTTACCGGTCACCGAGGTGTCGTCGATGATGCCGAACGTGGTGTTCGGGAACTTCGGCGCGACCTTCTTGATGGCCGGGGCGTAGGCGAAACCGACGCCGATCACCGGGTTGTTGCCCTTGCGGGCCAGCTCGGTGAGGCGCTGGACCTTGTCGGCCTCGCCCTCGCCGTCGGTGGGCTCCGCCTCGGCGGTGGTGATCTTCAGCTCCGACTTGGCCTTCTCGAGGCCCGCGAAGGCGGCGTCGTTGAACGACTGGTCGCCGCGGCCACCGATGTCGTACGCGATGGCGGCGCCGGCAGCGGCCTTCGTGTCCGAGGAGGACGACGAGGGGGTGTCAGACGACTTCTTACCGCCACAGGCGGTGGCCGAAAGGGCCAGCGCGGCGGACGCGAGGCCCACGGTGGCGATCCTGGTGATCCGGCGCAAGGGGAGGCTCCTTCAAAACCTGACCGAAGCGCCACGACCGGCGCTGGTTTCGCGGCGATCGTAACGCGCGTAGATGTCAGTTAAAGGCCCGTTCATGAGTCGTTATCGGATCGTCGCGAACCGGACAGTGACCGCTCGGTGACTCCTCTCGGGTCCAGCCCTTGTGTACCAAGGGCTGGACACGTATACCCGCGGGCCACCGCATGATGTAGGGACTTTGCCCGGCCCTGACCGCGACCCGGACCGCGACCCGGACCGCGACCATGTCCGCGGCTCCTGCCGGGGGGCCGACTCCGCGCGGGCGGCGTTACCCGACCGACCGCCCCCGGCGGACGTCCAGTCGGGCCTCGTCCTGCCCGTCGAGCAGGGCCGCGGCGGTGAAGAACTCCACACCGACCCCGATCGCGGACTCGTCCACGTCGAAGTCGCCCCGGTGCAGGTCCTTCTTGGTCGTGTCCCCGGGCTTGCGGACGCCCAGCCGGGCCATGGCGCCGGGGACGTGCTCCAGGTACCAGGAGAAGTCCTCCCCGCCCAGGCTCTGCTCGGTGTCCTCGATCGACTCCACGCCGAGCCGGGCCGCCATGGACTCGCGGAGCAGTTCGGTGACCGCCGGGTCGTTGACCACCGGCGGGACGCCCCGGACGTACGTGATCTCCGACTTGGCGCGGTGCAGGGTCGCGATCTCGTCGATGGCCGCGTGGATCTGGTCGGGGGCCTCGTGCCAGGCGTCGATGTCCAGGCAGCGAACGGTTCCGGAGAGTTCCGCGTGCATCGGGATGACGTTGCAGGCGTGCCCGGACTCGATCCGGCCCCAGGTGACCGACATGCCCGAGCGGGCGTCCATCCTGCGGGCCAGCACGGCCGGAACGTCCACGGCGACCCGCGCGGCGGCCGTCACGAGGTCGGTGGTCAGGTGCGGGCGGGCGGTGTGCCCGCCGGGACCGGCCAGGGTGACCTCCAGGCGGTCGCAGGCCGAGGTGATGGGGCCGGACCGCAGTCCGATCCGCCCCGAGTCCACGCGGGGGTCGCAGTGCACCGCGATGATCTTGCCCACGCCGTCCAGCACCCCGGATTCGATGGCGTCGCTCGCGCCGCCGGGCAGGACCTCCTCGGCGGGCTGGAAGAGCAGCCGCACCGGGTGCGGGAGCAGACCCTGCCGGTCGAGTTCGGCCAGCACCAGGCCGGCGCCGAGCACGACCGAGGTGTGGACGTCGTGTCCGCAGGCGTGGGCCCGGTCCGGGATGGTGGACCGGTACTCGGCGTGCACCTTGGCGTCCGGGATGGGCAGGGCGTCGATGTCCGCGCGCAGGGCCAGCATCGGCCGGCCGCCGTCCCAGGTCCCCACGTCACAGATGAGGCCGGTGCCGGACTTCAGCACCCGTGGTCGCAGGCCGGCCCGCTCCAGGCGGGCCTTGATCGCCGCCGTGGTGCGGACCTCCTGGTGTCCCAACTCGGGATGCATGTGCAAGTCCCGACGGAAGGCGATCAGTTCGGCACGCAGGTGGTCCGGAAGCTTGCCGGGCAGCTCGGGCCGGTCGGGCTTGCCGGGCAGGGCGGTCTGGGACTCGCGGGACATCAACTGGTTCACCCGTTTAAGGGTAGGCCCACCGATGGGTCAACTGGCTGGAGATCACAAAAAGTTCATGCCGTTAGGGGAAAGAAACCCGACCACTGGACGCATGACCGTATGCGTGCGCGGGTAAACTCGCGCGCTCATCCGGCCGCCGGGGCGGCCTGAGCAGGGAGTCTGCGCACATCACGGGCGGTGTCGGTGACCCCGGCCAGGAAGCCGTGGGCCCGCGGCGAGGCGGCGGCGGTGAGCCACTGGGGGTCGACCTGACACACGGCCACGGTGACGCCCGTGCCGATCAGGGCGTACGGCAGCGTGTGGACGACCGTGGACGGGAAGCTGACGATGGTGCGGCCCACCGGCCCCCGCCGGGCGATCAGCTCCAGCGGCAGGTCCGGGCGTACGATCTCCAGCCCGGTCGCCTCGCTCAGGGCGCGCAGCTTCTCCGGGGACTCGCGGCGGTGCGCGAAGTACCGGGTCGCGCCGTGTTCCCTGGTCAGGGCCAGGACCGCGGCCCGGTAGCGGGCCGGATCCACCACGCCCGTCTCCACGAGCGAGGTGCCGACCAGGTCCGTTCCCCTGGTCAGGCGGGGCGGGCCGAAGCGCGCCCGGGTCCAGGCGAAGTCGTTGAGCCGGACGTCCATGCCGGGCAGCGGGGTGACAGGCATCGAGGTGAACACCTCCACCCCGCGGCCACCGCCGCCCGGCGTCAGCCTGCGGCGCGCGGTGCCGGACACCGGGGCGTACGCGAGCTCGCGCACCCGGGCCCCGGCGCCGGACCCCGTGCGGTGCCAGCGGCGCAGCCGCTCCCCGCGCCCGAGCTGTGCGACGAACTCCATGGTGGCGGTGCCGTCGTCGACGACCACCAGTTCGGCGGCCCGCGCCGGGGCCAGCAGGAGCTGTACGAAGCGGGAGAAGGGGTCGCCCACCACGATCCGCTCGGCCCCGCGCACGTCGGCGGCGAGCGCCGCGAGCGCCCTGAAGGGAGCGCCGGCGCCCCCGCGCGCCTCCTGCCAGTGGACGGTGTACCCCTCGTCGCGGGCGAGCGCGGCGACCCGGCGGAGCTGCCCGCGGGACATCGGGTCGGTGGGCGGCAGGACCACGATGGTCGGTGCCTGCGCACCCGACGCCCCGGCTCCGGGGCGGGGGCCGCCGGCGCGGTCCCCGGGGACCCCGCTCCCGGGGGCCGCCGCGGCGGTGGACCGTTCGCACTGGCTCGGGACGCCGTCCAGCAGCCGGCCGGCGGCCGTGCGGTCGGCTGCCGTGCGGTCGGCTGCCGTGCGGTCGGTCCCGTCGTGAGCCCGGGCGGTCCCGTCGTCGGCGCGGGCGGCGGCGTCGTGAGGCCGGGCGGTCCCGTCGTCGGCTCGGCGCGCGTGCGCCCACTCCAGCACGTTCAGCAACTGGACCGGGCTCTCCACGAAGGCCAGGGTGGATGCGGAAGGGGTCACCACGTTCTCCTCGTCAGGTGCGGGGGTACCGCGCGCGCCGGGACCGCGGGCCGCGCCGGGCGGAGCGGGGCGGTCAGACCGCCGTGAGGTCGCCCTGGAAGCGGCGGAGCTTCTTCATGGGGGCCAGCTCGGACTCGTAGACGCGCTTGACGCCGTCGCCGAGGGCGGTCTCGATGGTGCGGATGTCGCGGACCAGGCGGGTCAGGCCGCCCGGCTCGACGGAGGCGGCCTGGTCGGAGCCCCACATCGCGCGGTCCAGGGTGATGTGGCGCTCGACGAAGGTGGCGCCGAGGGCGACGGCGGCCAGGGTGGTCTGCAGGCCGGTCTCGTGGCCGGAGTAGCCGATGGGGACGTTGGGGTACTCGTCCCGGAGGGTGTCGATCACCTTCAGGTTGAGTTCCTCAGCCTTGGCCGGGTAGGTCGAAGTGGCGTGACAGAGGAGGATGTTGTCGCTGCCGAGCACCTCGACGGCGTGCCGGATCTGCCGGGGGGTGGACATGCCGGTGGACAGGACGACGGTGCGTCCGGTGGCGCGCAGCGCGCGCAGCAGTTCGTCGTCGGTGAGGGAGGCGGAGGCCACCTTGTGGGCGGGGACGTCGAACTTCTCCAGGAAGGCGACGGCCTCGGTGTCCCACGGGGAGGCGAACCAGTCGATGCCGCGCTTGGCGCAGTGCTCGTCGATGGCGCGGTAGTCGGCCTCGTCGAACTCGACGCGGTGGCGGTAGTCGATGTAGGTCATCCGACCCCAGGGGGTGTCGCGCTCGATGTCCCACTGGTCGCGCGGGGTGCAGATCTCCGGGGTGCGCTTTTGGAACTTGACGGCGTCGCAGCCGGCTTCGGCGGCGGCGTCTATGAGCGCGAAGGCGTTGCCGAGGTCGCCGTTGTGGTTGATGCCGATCTCGCCGACGACGTAGACGGGGTGGCCGGGGCCGGCGGTGCGCGACCCGAAGGTGCGCAGGCGGGAGTTGGCGGTGACGCTCATGACAGGTGACGTCCTTCGAACGGTGCGTGCGGGTACGGGGTTCGGGTCGGGGCGTACGAGGGGCTCGGGTCCGGGGTGGGGGTCGGGTCCGGGGTGGGGGTCGGGTCCGGGGTGGGGGTCGAACAGCGGGGCGACGAGGCGGGCCCGGGCCAGGTCGTGCGGGTCGTCGATCTCCAGCACCCGCGCCGGGTCGGTGGCGACGGGCAGGGTGCGGCCGAAGAAGCGGTGCCGGGCGGTACGGAACCCGGCGGCGGCCATCGCGTAGGCGGCGCCGGTCTCCAGCAGGTCCTGGGGCCGGTCCTGGCGGCGGGGGCGGTGGCTCGTCTCGTGGTTGACCCCGAGGCCCGAGCCGTCGGCGTCCGCCCGCCAGAGGAAGCCGTGGAAGGGGGCCACGGTCAGGGCGGAGTCCGCCGCGCCCGAGGCAACGGCGGCGGCGACGGACTCCACGTCGGAAGGCGTGAGGAAGGGGCTCGTGCACTGGACCAGGAGGACCACGTCGACGGTGACGGAGTGGAGTTCCTCGAACGAGTCCAGCGCGTGGAGCAGGGCGGCCTCGCTGCTCGCGGTGTCCCCGGAGAGCGCGGCGGGGCGCCGCACCGCGTCGGCCCCGGCGGCCCGGGCCGCCCCCGCGACGGCCTCGGAGTCGGTGGAGACGACCACGTCGGTGACGGTGGGCGCGGCCAGGCAGGCCCGTACGGCCCGTGCCACGAGCGGGGTTCCGCCGACCTGGGCGAGGTTCTTGCCCGGGACGCCCTTGGAGCCGCCGCGGGCGGGGATCACGGCGAGCACCCGCGGCCCGGGGCCGGCGGCGTGGGCCCGCGGGGCCGGGCGGGCGCTCACAGCTCCCCCAGGCGCCGGATCACGGGGGCCACGCGTTGTACGCCGTGCCGGTACGCGCCCCGCGCGGCCTCGCGCAGGTGCGCGCGGAGCCAGCGGCGGGCCGGGGACCGCCCCGCGTCCCGTCGGGCGGCGCCGGGCAGCGGGGTCCCGTCGCGGCCGAGGTGGTGCCGGGCGAGGATGCCGGGAAGGTATCCGGGGGCGGTGGCCGGGGTGTAGTACGGGGCGAGGGGCGGGAGTTGCTCCCGCCCGAGGAGTTCGGCCACTCGCGCGCGGGCGGCGCCGAAGGGGTCGACGGGCTCGGCTGCGGCCGTGGAGGAGCCCCGTGCGGCGGCGCCCGGCCCGGCGATCGGGGCCACGCCCTGGTCGGCCAGCCAGCCCGGGTTCGCCCGCGGCAGCAGCCCCTCGTCCAGTCGGTCCCAGGAGGTCAGGCAACCGGAGCCGAGGAAGTGGTGGTTGCCGAGCGCCTCGCGGACGCCGAGGTCGGTCAGGACGGCGGTCGGGATGCCCCGGTGCAGGGATTCCAGGGCGGCGGTGGAGGAGACCGTGACCAGCAGGTCGGCGCCGTCCAGGACCTCGCCCATGTTCCCGTACACCAGGCGGCAGTTGGCGGGCAGTCCGCCCGGCAGGTGAGCGGCCAGCCGCTGGTACGGGTGCTCCTCAAGGTGCGTGGTGTGCTCCCCGGGCCGGCTGCGCAGTTTGACCGCCACCTGTCGATCGGGGTGGCGTCGGGCGTGCCCGGCGGCCCGCGCGAGGAGGTACGCGCGGTCCGCGCGGCTCTCCGGCACGGAGGGCTGGACCGCGAAGACGACCGTCCGGGCGCGGCCCGCGTCGGGTACGTGGGGGGCGCCTCCCAGGAAGGGCAGCACGGTCTCGGTGACGGCGTCCGGGTCGGCGCCCACGCCCTCGTACACGGCACGGAACCGGCCCGCGTCGTGGCGGGAGTTGGCGAGGACGAGGTCGGCGCCGTGCCGCAGCAGCAGACCGTCGGCGAGCTTCTCGTAGACGACTCCGACGTAGCCGGTGACGAACACGGGGCGCGCGGCCGGGTCGGGCCACAGTGCGCGGGCTCCGTGCAGGACGGCCTGGACGGCGCCCCCGACGAGGGCGAGGACGACGACGTCGTGCCGGTCGCGTCCGGGGGCGATCTCCGCGAGGAACTCGGCGCAGGTCACCTCGGTCGGCGCGGTGGCGCCGGCGCCCGTTCCCGCGCCCGTCTCCACGCCCACCTCGCCGAGTTGGCGCGCCGTGGGGGTGGCCCGGCCGCGCAACAGGTAGCCGGTGGGCCGGTGATCGGGTGCGAGGCGGCGCGCGGTGAGGGCACCCCATTTCCACCGCGTGTCGGAATCTGCGAGTACGGCGATGCGTCGATCGCCACGACTGCTACTGGCTGGCACCCGGCCGAAGCTATTCCGCATTTCCGGTGATCGGCCCAACGAGCGCACAACAGCTGGTTAACAACCCGTCGACGAAATGCGAAACCGAACCGGTTAACGCGCCCGCCCCGCTTCGTTCACATGGAATCCGCACCCGGGTCACGGTGAATGACGGACGGCGCCCTAATGTCTCGCTGGTGGTCAAGCTCTCTGTCGTCGTGCCGTTCTTCAACGTGCAGACATACGCCCCGGATGCCCTGAAAAGCCTCGCACTCAATGCTCGGGAGGACTTCGAGTTCCTGCTGGTCGACGACCGGTCGACGGACGGGACGCCCGAACTGTTGGAGCGGGCCGCCGCCGAGCTGCCCGGCGCGGTGTTCCTCGGACGGGACGAGAACGGCGGCCTGGCCACCGCCCGCAACACCGGGTTGGACGCGGCGCGCGGCGAGTACCTCGCCTTCCTGGACGGGGACGATTGGCTGGCGCCCGGTCACCTGGCCCGTACGCTGGCCGCCATCGAGGCCCTGAACTGCGATTTCGTCCGTACGGACCATGTCCAGGTCACGGGGCGGGCGCGCAGTGTGCAGCGCGTCCCGTACGGGCCCGAGGGGGTCGTGGCGGATCCGCGATCCGGGATCCTGCCGGCCTGTCGGGCCACGGCGGTGGACTATCCGTACGCCTGGGCCGGGATGTACCACCGGCGGCTGCTGGACCGGGGGCTGCTGCACTTCACCGACGGGCTGCGGACGGCGGAGGACCGGCCGTGGATCTGGCGGCTGCACCGGGAGGCGGCGTCGTTCGCGCCGGTCGGCCTGCCGGGGGTTTTCTATCGGCGGGGCATTTCGACCTCGCTGACCCAGATCGGTGACGAGCGTCAACTCGATTTCATTCGCGCATTCGATCAGGTGCTTTCGGATACGACCGCGGACCGGGAATCCGATCTGCTGCTCCCGAAAGCCGTCCGCACCTATTGCGCGATCATCGCGCACCACATCGGATCCATCGAAAGGTTCGAACCGGCCGTGGCCAGAAAACTCCGCGCGGTGAGCGCGGGCGCCCTCGCGCGCATGCCCCGCGCGGTGTTGGAGCAGGCCCTGGACTCGATGGACGCCGAGCGCTCCACGCTGCTGCGCCGGCTGCGCCGTCGCGGGCCGGCGGGAGCCGCCGCGTGAACGTCACCCAGATCTTCCTCGCCTCCACCCTGTACGGCGCGGCGACGCTCGCGGCCGGAATCGACGCGGGCGCCTTCCCGCCCGCCCACCGGCGGATCCTGCTGACGAGCAACCACTCCGTCACCCACGAGATCACCCCCGGGCTCACCGGGATGCCGGGGTTCGACGCGCTGCGCCCCCGCTTCGACGAGGTGCGCGACTGGAACGCGGTCATCGCGCCGCAGCATCCGAGCGTCTGGACCCCGCGCCCCGAGGACGTCCCCCTGTGGGAGCGGCAGTTGAGGGTGGCCTGGGGGCTCGGGGAGGACCGGGTCGAACTGGTCGTGGAGTCCCTTCAGGTGCCGCCGGCCCAGGGCCTGTGCCAGGTGTTTCCGGGCGCGGCCGTCGACGTGTACGCCGACGGGCTGATGAGTTACGGCCCCACCCGCGTCCGGCTGGACCCGCGGATCGGGATGCGGGTGCGGCGGGTCCTGCACCTGGACCTGGTACCGGGGTTGGAGCCCCTGCTGCTGACGGAGTTCGGCGTGCGGGCGCAGTCGTTGCCCTCGGCGGACTTCCTGAAGGTGCTGGCGGAGCTGACGGCGTACGGACGGCCGCCGGCGGACGTCGGCGAGTCCCCGGCGGTCCTGTTGGGCCAGTACCTCGCCGCGCTGGAGCTGATCTCCGCGGCGGAGGAGGAGGACCTGCACGTGGAGATGGTGCGCGGCGCGTACGCCCGGGGCCATCGGGAGCTGGTCTTCAAACCGCACCCGAGCGCCCCGGCGGCGTACTCGCGGCGGGCCGAGGAGGAGGCGCGGCGGCTGGGGGCGCGGCTGACGGTGATCGCGGAGCCGGTGTTGGCGGAGACCCTGTACGAGCGGCTGCGGCCGGCGCTGGTGGTGGGCTGCTTCTCGACGGGTCTGCTGACGGCTTCGGAGCTCTACGGGATTCCGGTCGCCCGGACCGGGACGGAAGCCATGCTGGAGCGGTTGACGCCGTACGAGAACAGCAACCGGATCCCGTTGGTCCTGGTGGACGCGCTGCTGCCGGACCTCGCGGGGGCGGATCGGCCCCCTGGGGCCGGCGGTGACCTGCCCGCCCTGGTGGCGGCGGTCGGTTTCACGATGCAGCCGCGGGTGCTGGCGGACCGGCGGGCGGAGGCGGAGCGCTACCTGGCCGCGGGCCCGACGCCGGAGACCGCGCGGTACTTCAGGCGCCGCCGCCTGACGGCGCTGGCGCTGCCGGGCGGGGTCCCGGCGCGGCTGTCGTTCCTTCCGCGCAACCCGGCCGTGCGCCGGGCGGGACGCCGGCTCCTGCGCCGGTTCCCGGTCCTGCGCCGGCTGCTCTGAGCCGACCGCGCGGGGAGCCGACCACGGGGAGCCGACCGCGCGGTGGGTTCAGCCCGTGGCGAGCTTGGCGGCGAAGCCGAGGAAGAGGACGCCGGCGGCGGAGGTCGCGCCCGCGGACAGCCGCTTGCGGCGACGGAAGGCCGCCGACAGACGGGTGCCGGTGAAGATCAGCGTGGACAGGTACAGGACGCTGGCCAGCTGCGACAGCGTGCCGAGGAGCAGGAACGACAGGGCGGGGTAGGCGTACCCCGGGTCCACGAACTGCACGAAGAACGACAGCAGGAACAAGATGGCCTTCGGGTTGAACAGGCTGACCACCAGCGCCCGCCGGTAGGGCCGCTCGTCCGCCGGCGCGGGTTCGGCCAGCGCCTCCTCCTGGTGCAGCGCACGGTCGCGCCACATCCCCCACGCGGCCCGCATCATGCCTGCGGCGAGCCAGGCGAGGTAGCCGGCCCCGAGCAGTTTCACCACCGTGAACACCACCGGGCTGGCCTGGAGCAGCGCGCCCGCGCCGGCGGCGGTGAGGACCATCAGGACGGTGTCCCCGGTGAACACGCCGGAGGCGGCCTTGTACCCCTGCCGCACCCCCTTGCGCGCCGCGACGGACAGTACGTACAGCGAGTTCGGTCCGGGGAGGAGGACGATCAGGACAAGGCCCGCGAGATACGTCGGCAGATCGGTGACACCCAGCATGGCGCGAGTGTCCCACGCCGCTGCGATCGTCCGACAGTCATTTCACCGCCGCCCGCCGCAGGGCCTTCCCGTCCGTCCGGTACGCGCCACCCGACGCGTTTCTTCGTGGAACCGACCGGCCCGGGACTGATACAACCTCCCCCAGCCGATGCCCGGGTCGTCCGCGCCGTGATGGTCGCTGGTCACAATGGCGCAACATCCCGCGAGCGTCCGCAACTCTCCATGGCCGTGAGGCATCACCTAGTTACACAACGCTGAAATCGGGGGACCGCAATGCCACGTCAGAGACTCATGATCCGCACGCTCGGGTTGGCCACCGCCGTCGCGCTCGCCGCGACCGCCTGTGGGCCGCAGAAGTCGGAATCCAAGGGTTCCGCCTCCTCGGCCCCGTCGGCGTCCACGGCGGCGCCGTCCCCTTCCGCCTCGCCTTCCGGCGCGGACGACAAGCCCGGTGGCGCCTCGCCGTCGGCGTCACCCTCGTCCTCGTCCTCGGCGTCGCCCTCCCCGTCGGCCTCCGCCTCGCAGTCGCCCGCCGTCAGGCCGATCATGGCGAACGGTGACGAGAGCGAGCAGATCCGCGAACTCCAGGCACGACTCAAGCAGCTCAAGCTGATGTCGGTGGCGCCCACCGGCTTCTACGGTTCCAAGACGACCGCCGCGGTGAAGACCTACCAGTCGGGACACGGCCTGCCCGCGACCGGTTCGGTGGACGAGGCGACCTGGAAGAGCGTCCAGGGGGCCAGCAGGAAGCCGACCGCGGCCGAGCTGCGGCCGCCGACCACCATCGAGGTCGACACGCCGGACCCGCGGTGCATGAGGGGGCGGGTGATGTGCATCAGCAAGGAGAGCCGGACCCTCGCCTGGATGATCGACGGAAAGATCGTCTCGTCGTTCGACGTGCGCTTCGGGTCGGAGAACACCCCGACCCGCGAGGGCGAGTTCAAGGTCGAGTGGAAGGCGAAGGACTGGACGTCGACGATCTACCACACGCCGATGCCCTACTCGATGTTCTTCAGTCAGGGCCAGGCGGTGCACTACTCGTCGGACTTCGCGGCCCGCGGCTACTCCGGCGCCTCGCACGGATGCGTGAACGTCCGGGACAAGGGGAAGCTGGCGGCGCTGTTCGACCAGGTGGAGGTGGGCGACAAGGTCGTCGTCTACTGGTGAGCCGCGAGCGCGGCGGGGTCCGGAGGTAAAGGGCGCGGGCAGGGCCGGGGGAACGTGCCCCGCCCGCGCCGGTTGCGCAGAGCCCAGGGGTACGGGGGGAACCCCGGCTCATGCGCGGCCGATGACCAGTCGGCTCGATATGTACTGCGCCGGCGATTCGAAAAGTGTTACAGCGACGGTTCAGCTCTTCGTGCGGAAGCCGAGCGCGCCGCCCGGGTTCAGGGTGGGCGACTGCGGGACGTCTCCCCCGGCGTTGCTTCCGGGACTGTTCTTGACGCCGCCGGGGCCGTCCAGCAGGTCCTCGCAGAAGCGCGCGATGTTGGCCCGGTTCTTGGCGAGACGGATCAGGTGGTCGCGCCGCTCGCCGACGATGTGACCCATGCGGTACTCCTCGCACAGGTCCCTGGCCGCCCGGATCCTGACCTCCCGGTCGCGGTCCTTGCCGGCGCCGTCCGGCGTGGAGTTGCCGAAGCCCTTCTCGTCCGGCCTCTCCTCGGCGACGTCGTCCGTGCCGACGGGGCCCGAGCCGGTGGCGATGGGTCCCGCGGTCGATCCCCCGATGGTCTCGGGGGTCATGCGGGACCCGCCGTCCGGGGTCGGCGAGACGCCCGGGGCCCGGGTGGTGCTCCCGCCGCCGTCCCGCAGCGGGGTGGTGGGCCGGGGCTGCGGGGCGGAACGCGTCGGGCCCACGAGGTCGCCGTACGCCGTGGGGTCCGAGTCCGCGCCGACCGAGACGCTCGGCAACGGGCCCGCGGCCTCGTGCGTGGGGCGGTCCAGCAGCCCGGCGCCGGCGGTGGCCGCCAACCCGCCGACGGCGACGCTCGCCAGGGCGGCCGCGAGCCCCAGCCGCACGGGCGCGCCGCGCCGTCGCGGCGCGGGTACGCGGACGCGCACGGGCGGTGCGGGGACCAGGTCCACCAGGAATTCACGACCGGTCGGCCGCTCGGCGTCGGCCCGGTCCGCGGGGCCCGTCGCCGACCGGTCGACGCCGTGGGCCGCGCGGAACGCGGCCAGGGCGGCGGCCTCGCCGGGCAGCTCCCGCCCGGGGGCGAGCGGTGGGGTCAGCGCGTCGAGTGCGGTGCGCAGTCGGGCCGCCGCGGCCCGGTCGCGCGGGTCGGCGTCGGGGCCCAGCGCTGGTTCGCCGCGCAGCAGTCTGTCCGCCGCGGCCTTGTCCAGCCACCTGTCGCGCTCGTCGGCCATCACATGTCCTTCTGCGTCCGCCAACGTGAATGCGTCACACCGGTTTGTTCTACGAGGCCCCCGCCGCGGCCGCGCTGGGCCGGTACGGCGTCCAGATCTCGCACGCCCCCACCGCCCCTGGCCCGGCCCTCGGCATTATGACCGAAGTGGAGGGCGGTCCCCGCGTCCGGATCGGACAGCACGAGGGCGTCGGGATCGACGCCGGCCTCGGCGCCCAGCAGTTCGGCGAGCTTCTTCAGGCCCCGGTGCGCGGCGGTGCGCACCGCGCCCGGGCGCTTGCCGAGGGTCTCGGCGGCGCTCTTGGCGTCCAGACCCACGACCACGCGCAGGACGACGGCCTCGGCCTGGTCCTGCGGGAGCTGGGCTATGAGGGCCATGGTCAGGCCGGTGGAGAGGGATTCCATGGCCGCGCCCGCCGTGTCGCAGTCCGCGGCGTGTCCGGTCAGTTCGCTCTCGTCGCCGCCTATGGCGGGGCGCCGGCCGCGCATGCGGATGTGGTCCAGGGCCCGGTTGCGGGCGATGCGGGCGGCCCAGCCGCGGAAGCGGTCGGCGTCGCCGGTGAAGGAGTCGAGGTCGCGGGCGATCTGCAGCCAGGCCTCGGAGGTGACGTCTTCCGCGTCGCCGTCGCCGACGAGCGTGCGTACGTATCCGAGCAGGCGTGGGTGCGCGGCGCGGTACACAGCACGGAACGCGTTCTCGTCGCCGTCCTGTGCCGCGAGCACCGCGGCGGTCAGCTCCGCGTCGTCCCCCAGCAAAGTCCCCAACCCGTTCACTGTCCTGTACGTGTGGCGCAAATCCGCACGTTACGGCTTTCAAGTACCTCTCGTCCACGAGTTGTACAGCGGGCGACCAACCCTGTGCGGAGCGGGGTGTGACACAAAACGCATCCGGGGCGCTGACAGGGATACGGGCTTGTCGCACGAGTCCGTGTCGGACGGCGACCGGGGCCTCTCCTGTGGGGGGTGGCGGCCTCGGTCGTCTTCCCCTCTTCCGGCTGGTCATACACGCCAGACGTCATCCTTTCGGCTCACTTACGAGTGAAATCCTCGGATGGGTACGACACACCCTGCCCTGCGTCGCTAGCGTGGCGATACACCCACGCCACGCCCCGAGGAGCCCCCCGCTGTCCAGCCACCTTCCGGCACAGGTTCGTGGCGGCTCCGACCCTTCTCACGGATCCGGGCTGACGCGGTTCAACGCCCTCTCGCCCGAAGCGGCCCACGCGGCCCTGTCATTCTGCTGCGGAAGCCGACGCTGGGCGCACCGGATGACCGCGCACCGACCGTATCCGGACGTCGCCTCGCTGTTGGCCGCGGCCGACGAGGCCTCGTACGACCTCTCCCAGGCCGACCTGACGGAGGCCCTGGCCGGCGAGGCCTCGGCGGAACTCGGGCACGGGGCCTCGTACGCCGCCCGGCTCGCCCTCGACGCGGCCCGGGCGGAGTACGAACGAACCTTCGGTCACGCCTTCGTGATCTGCCTGGACGGACACCCCCCGGAGGAGCAGGCGGACCAGTTGCTGGCCGCGATCCGCCGGAGGATGGCTCACGAGGTGGACGAGGAACGCTCGATCTCGGCGGACGAGCTGCGCCGGCTCGCCCAGGCCCGACTCGCCGGGCTGTTGGACCGACTGCCCGCCCTCTTGGACCGACTGACCTCGTCCGATGGGCTGTCTGCGGCCGATTTCGGGCTATTCGCCCCTGTGGGATAGCCCGTCCGTGCCTGTTTGATCACACCGATGGACCCGGCGCAAGGGAACCGACAAAGCGTCGCTACGATGTCCGGGGCCGGAGGACCGTACCCGGCCGGGCCCGACCGACAAAGAAGCCGGCTGGCCCCCGCCCCGCTTCCGGAGGGTTTTCCGTGCCGGCTGGAACGTTGTACCGCGGCCGGGAAGGAATGTGGTCCTGGGTGGCTCATCGAGTCACCGGCGTCCTCATCTTCTTCTTCCTGTTCGTACACGTCCTCGACACCGCTCTCGTCCGCGTCTCACCCGAGGCGTACGACGATGTCGTGGCTACCTACAAGACTCCGATCGTCGCGCTGCTGGAGTACGGCCTCGTCGCCGCAATCCTGTTCCACGCGCTCAACGGTCTCCGCGTGATCGCCGTGGACTTCTGGGCCAAGGGCCCGCGCTACCAGAAGCAGATGCTCTGGACCGTCGTGGGCATCTGGGTCGTCCTGATGGTCGGGGCCCTGTACCCCGTCCTGGGACACGCCGCAGCCGAACTGTTCGGGAAGTGACGCGCATGTCTTCTGACACTTCTCCCGAAATGACCAAGACGGCCATCGGCGACGTCGAGGGGGCCTCCCTCTACGACGTCGAGAACCCGGCGCCGTACATCGAGGCCCCGCGCAAGCGCACCGGCAAGACGCCGCGCTCGACCCGCGGCAACTTCGAGATGGTCGCGTGGCTCTTCATGCGCCTCTCGGGCATCGTCCTGGTCGTGCTCGTCATCGGCCACCTGCTCATCCAGCTGGTGCTGGACGGCGGCGTCTCCAAGATCGGCTTCGCCTTCGTGGCGGGCCGATGGGCGTCCCCGTTCTGGCAGGTCTGGGACCTGCTGATGCTGTGGCTGGCCATGCTGCACGGCTCCAACGGCCTGCGCACGGTCATCAACGACTACGCGGAGCGCGCCAACACGCGTCTGTGGCTGAAGGGCCTGCTCTACACCGCCACGGTGTTCACCATCCTTCTGGGCACGCTGGTGATCTTCACCTTCGACCCGAACATCCGCTAGGCAACGGGGCTGAGGCGAAACCAATGAAGATCCACAAGTACGACACCGTCATCGTCGGAGCGGGCGGCGCGGGCATGCGCGCCGCCATCGAGTCGACGAAGCGCAGCCGCACCGCGGTGCTGACGAAGCTCTACCCCACCCGCTCCCACACGGGCGCCGCGCAGGGCGGCATGGCCGCCGCGCTGGCGAACGTGGAGGACGACAACTGGGAGTGGCACACCTTCGACACGGTCAAGGGCGGTGACTACCTGGTCGACCAGGACGCCGCCGAGATCCTGGCGAAGGAGGCCATCGACGCGGTCCTCGACCTGGAGAAGATGGGCCTGCCGTTCAACCGCACCCCGGACGGCACCATCGACCAGCGCCGCTTCGGCGGGCACTCCCGCAACCACGGCGAGGCGCCGGTCCGCCGGTCCTGCTACGCCGCGGACCGCACCGGCCACATGATCCTCCAGACGCTGTACCAGAACTGCGTCAAGGAGGGCGTGGAGTTCTTCAACGAGTTCTACGTCCTGGACCAGCTCCTGGTCGAGGAGGACGGCGTCAAGAAGTCGGCCGGCGTGGTCGCGTACGAGCTCGCCACCGGTGAGATCCACGTGTTCCAGGCGAAGTCCGTCATCTACGCCTCCGGCGGCACCGGCAAGTTCTTCAAGGTGACCTCCAACGCGCACACCCTCACGGGTGACGGCCAGGCGGCCTGCTACCGCCGCGGTCTGCCGCTGGAGGACATGGAGTTCTTCCAGTTCCACCCGACGGGCATCTGGCGCATGGGCATCCTGCTGACGGAGGGCGCCCGCGGTGAGGGCGGCATCCTCCGCAACAAGGACGGCGAGCGCTTCATGGAGAAGTACGCGCCGGTCATGAAGGACCTCGCGTCCCGTGACGTCGTCTCGCGCTCCATCTACACCGAGATCCGCGAGGGCCGCGGCTGCGGTCCCGCCGGGGACCACGTGTACCTGGACCTCACGCACCTCCCGCCGGAGCAGCTCGACGCGAAGCTCCCGGACATCACCGAGTTCGCGCGCACCTACCTGGGCATCGAGCCGTACACGGACCCGATCCCGATCCAGCCCACCGCGCACTACGCCATGGGCGGCATCCCGACCAACGTCGAGGGTGAGGTGCTGGCCGACAACACCACCGTCGTGCCGGGCCTGTACGCGGCCGGCGAGGTCGCCTGCGTCTCGGTGCACGGCGCGAACCGCCTGGGCACCAACTCGCTGCTGGACATCAACGTCTTCGGCAAGCGCTCGGGCATCGCGGCGGCCGCGTACGCCCACGCGCACGACTACGTCGAGCTGCCGGAGAACCCGGCGCAGCAGGTCGTCGAGCTGGTCGAGCACCTGCGCAACTCCACGGGCCACGAGCGGGTCGCGGACCTGCGTCTGGAGCTCCAGGAGACGATGGACGCCTGCGTGATGGTGTTCCGTACGGAGCAGACCATCAAGACCGCGGTCGACAAGATCGCCGAGCTGCGCGCGCGCTACAAGAACGTGTCCGTCCAGGACAAGGGCAAGCGCTTCAACACGGACCTGCTGGAGGCCATCGAGCTGGGCAACCTGCTCGACCTGGCCGAGGTCATGGCCGTGTCCGCGCTCGCGCGCAAGGAGTCCCGCGGCGGTCACTACCGCGAGGACTACCCGAACCGCGACGACGTCAACTTCATGCGCCACACCATGGCGTACCGCGAGGTCGACGACAACGGCACGGACACGGTCCGTCTCGACTACAAGCCCGTCGTCGTCACCCGCTACCAGCCGATGGAGCGTAAGTACTGATGGCCACCCCCACCCTGTCCAAGACGGACGAGATGGAGGCGGCGGCCGCCGCCTCGCCGTTCATCACGGTCACCTTCCGGATCCGCCGCTTCAACCCCGAGATCTCGGACGAGTCTCAGTGGCAGGACTTCCAGATCGAGATCGACCCGAAGGAGCGCGTGCTCGACGGTCTCCACAAGATCAAGTGGGACCTCGACGGCACGCTGACCTTCCGTCGCTCGTGCGCGCACGGCATCTGCGGCTCCGACGCGATGCGGATCAACGGCAAGAACAGGCTCGCCTGCAAGACGCTGATCAAGGACATCAACCCGGAGAAGCCCATCACGGTCGAGGCCATCAAGGGCCTCACGGTGATGAAGGACCTCATCGTCGACATGGAGCCCTTCTTCCAGGCGTACCGGGACGTCATGCCGTTCCTGGTCACCAAGGGCAACGAGCCGACGCGCGAGCGCCTGCAGTCCGCCGAGGACCGCGAGCGTTTCGACGACACCACCAAGTGCATCCTGTGCGCCGCGTGCACGTCCTCGTGCCCGGTGTTCTGGAACGACGGCCAGTACTTCGGCCCGGCGGCGATCGTCAACGCGCACCGCTTCATCTTCGACTCGCGCGACGAGGCCGGTGAGCAGCGGTTGGAGATCCTGAACGACAAGGACGGCGTGTGGCGTTGCCGCACCACGTTCAACTGCACCGACGCGTGCCCGCGTGGCATCGAGGTCACCAAGGCGATCCAGGAAGTCAAGCGTGCGCTGATCACGCGCCGCTTCTGATCCGACGCCGTGTCGTCGCGGGCCCGCACCCCCTCTCCGGGGGTGCGGGCCCGCGGTGTTCCCGGACCATTTCGCGACCGGGGGGCGCGGGCCGCCGGCGGGCTGTGGAAGGATCGTGCGCATGAGCGAGCAGCAGCCGAACCCGTACTCCGGTGACCCGGGCGCCGTGGGCCCGCAGGACGACTACAGGTGGGGTCCGGGGAACCCCGGTTACGGCTACCCGCAGCCCTACTCGGCCTACCAGCCCACCCTCGGGGGCGGGATGCCGATGGGCGCCCCCGGCCACGGTGCCGGCGGGGCGCCCCTCTCCCTCGGCGACATCACCGTCTCCGGCGACCAGATCATCACCCCGGCGGGCACGATGCCGCTCAGGGGCGCGGTGTGGAACGCCATGGACATGTCCCGCACCGAGGAGAAGATCCCGACGCACGCGATCGTGCTGGCGATCTGCTTCGCGCTGTTCTGTCTCGTCGGCCTGTTGTTCCTGCTGATGAAGGAGAAGGTGACCACGGGCTACGTCCAGGTCACCGTCACCAGCGGCGGCCGGCACCACTCCACGATGATCCCGGCGACGGACGCGTACACCTTCCAGTGGGTCATGGGCCAGCTCAACTACGCCCGATCGCTCAGCATGTGACACGGCGCCGGGGCCGCGCGGCCCCGGGACGGCCGCTCGCCCGGCGCCCGATATCCGGTGGTGGCGCGGCGGGCGGGGCGCGAGGATCGGGGCATGATCCTCGCGCATGATGTGGCCGGCCCCCAAGACGGGCCGGCCTTGGTGTTGTTGCACTCCTCCGTCTGTGACCGACGCATGTGGGACGGGCAGTGGGCCCCCCTGGTCGAGGCCGGGTTCCGGGTGGTCCGGCCCGACTTCCGCACCTGTGGCGAGTCCCCCGCCGCCACCGCCCCGTACAGCGACGACGGCGACGTGCTCGCCCTGTTGGACGCGCTCGGCATCCGGCGGGCCGCCTTCGTCGGCTCCTCGTACGGCGGCCGGGTCGCCCTGCGGCTCGCCGCGCACGCGCCCGAGCGGGTCCGCGCCCTGGCCCTGCTCTGTCCGGCCCGGCCGGCGCACCGGCGGGGAGCGGCCCTGACGGCCTTCAACGCCGCCGAGGCGGCCCTGTTGGACGCCGGCGACCTGGAGGGCGCGGCCGAGCTGAACGCCCGCCAGTGGCTCGGCCCGGACGCCGACGGGGCGGCGCACGCCCTGGTGCGGGACATGCAGCTCGCCATCCTCCGGGCCGGCCTGTCCGCCGACGGGGAACTCGAACTCCCCGAGCGGCCCGTCGATCTCGCCGGCATCACGGCACCCGTCCTCGCGGTGGGCGGCGCCCACGACATCCCCGACTTCCGCGACTTCCCCGCCGAACTGCCCTCCCTGGTCCCGGGTGCCGAGCACGTGGAGCTGCCCTGGGCGGGTCATCTGCCCTCGCTGGAGCGGCCCGAGGAGACGGCGGCGCTGCTGGTGGGGTGGGCGGCGCTCCGGTCCTGACGCACGGCCGGGGGCGGGCCCGCCCGCAGGCTTGAACCTGTTCAAAAATAGGTCTACAGTCAGCGACGTCAGCAGTTGAACACGTTCAAGGGGGCTGGGGACCATGGACCTCACCGTGATCGCGTACGTCATCTACCTGGTCATCAGCATCGGGCTCACCATCTGGGTGGCCCGCACGCTCACCCGCAACGGCCGGGTCTTCATCGCCGACGTCCTCCAGGGCAACGAGAAGCTCGCGGACGCCGTGAACCATCTCCTGGTGGTCGGCTTCTACCTCGTGAACATCGGTTTCGTGACGCTCTACCTCCGCTCGGCCGAGACCATCACCGAGGCCCGCGGCCTCTTCGAGGCCCTGTCGGTCAAGCTCGGCGTCGTCCTGCTCGTCCTCGGCGTGATGCACCTCGGCAACGTGTGGGTCCTCAACAAGATGCGCCGCCGGGGCATCATGGAGCGTCAGCACACCCCGCCGGTCGCCCCGCAGGGCTGGACCGCGCCCGCCCGGGCCTGATCCCGATGACCGACACGAGCATCCCGACCAGACACCTGACGGTGCTGTACGACGCCGGTTGTCCGCTCTGCGTCCACATCCGGCACTGGCTCCTGACGCAGCGGTGGCTCACGCCCCTGTGGCTCGTCCCGGCCGGATCCCACGAGGCCCGGCGCCTGTTCCCCGGCCTCGACCACGAGGAGACGCTCCGGCGGATCACCGTGATCGGCGACCGGGGCCAGGTGTGGACCGACACCGACGCCCTCATCGTGTGCCTGTGGGCCCTGGCCGAGCACCGGCCCAAGGCGAACTGGCTGGCCACCCCGGCCGGCCGGCCCTTCGCCCGGGCGGCGATGCACACCGCCTCCGCCTGGCGCTCCGCGGTCCGTACCAACGGCGAAGCGGAGCACGGGGATGCGGCCTGTGAAGACCGATGCGCCGTACCCCGATAAGGTCGGACACCGTGACTGATCAGAAGGCTCCCAAGAGCGAGCAAACCCGCACGCTCATCCTCGAAACCGCGCTCCGGCTCTTCCAGGAGCGCGGCTTCGACAAGACGACCATGCGGGTCATCGCCAAGGAGGCGGGGGTCTCGGTCGGCAACGCGTACTACTACTTCGCCTCGAAGGAACACCTGGTCCAGGGGTTCTACGACCGGATCGGCGCCGCACACCAAGCGGCGGTCCGGCCCATCCTGGACAGCGAGACCGACTTGCAAAAGCGGCTCGCGGGCGTACTGACGAGCTGGCTGGACATCGCCGCGCCGTACCACGAGTTCGCTTCGCAGTTCTTCAAGAACGCGGCCGACCCGGAGAGCCCCCTCAGCCCCTTCTCGCCCGAATCGGAACCGGCGCGCAAGGCCGCGATCGACATGCACCGCGAGGTGCTGGCGGGCGCGAAGACGAAGGTGCCGGACGAGCTGGCCGACGTACTGCCGGAGCTGATGTGGCTCTCGCAGATGGGGCTGGTCCTGTACTGGGTCTTCGACCGCTCGCCGGACAGCGAGAAGACCCGCCGGCTCGCCGAGCGCGGCGCGCAGCTGACGACGCGCGGCATCATCCTGGCGCGGTTCCGGGTGCTGCGACCGCTGGTGCGGGAGGTGCACGAGCTGTTCGCCGACTTCCTGCCGGGCATGGCCCGGACGGTGGTGTCCCGCAAGCGTGCCTCGGACCCCGACCCCGCTCCCGACTCCGGGAAGGGGTAGGGGTCCGACGCCGTTCGGGGCCGTCGCCCCGGGGCGTGGCGCTACAGCCAGTCGAGGTCCTACAGGGTGTACGCGTCGAAGGCCCCCGCCGCGTACTGCTTCTGGAAGTCCTCCAGGTTCGGCTTCAGCTCGGCGCTCTGGCCTGCCTCGTACGCGGCGAGCACGTACGGGCCCGAGGCGTCGACCTTGCCGTCCCGGCGCAGCGCCCCGGCCGGGTACTTCTCGCGGTCGACGATCGAGGCGGCCCCCGCAGCGATCTTGAAGGGGAACGTGGCGTCGCGCGCGGAGAGGTTGAAGGTGACCGTCCGCCCCCCGGCCTTGACCGACTCCGGGGTGTTGAAGAGCGGCGCCGGCCCCTGCGCGGAGTTGATCTTCTTGATCCGGTCGAAGGAGTGCTTGACGTCCTGCGCCGTGATCGCGCGGCCGCCCGAGAACTTCGCGTCCGGGCGCGGCTCACACTGGTACGTGGTCAGCTTCCGGCCGAGGAACCGGCAGGCGGAGGCCGCGTCCGGGACGGGGGCCTCCGAGCCGGGCCTGCGAGGACCAGAGCGGCCGCGATCACCTTCGAGCGGACAGACCGCATCCCCTGCACCCCGATATTCGAACCCGGTATCCGACTATCGGTCACCCGATCATGGAAAATCGGCCAGTGGAAGGCATGTCATGCCTGGTCAGGCCTGATATGAGGCGAGTTCGACCACGGTGATGTCGGACGGCGCGCCGACGCGAACAGGCGGCCCCCAGGCGCCCGCGCCGCGGGACACGTACAGCTGTGTGTCGCCGTACCGTTCCAGGCCGGCGACGGTGGGGTTGGCGAGCTCGGCGAGGTGATTGCCGGGCCAGAGCTGACCGCCGTGGGTGTGCCCGGACAACTGGAGGTCGACCCCGTGCCGGACGGCGTCGTGGATCACGATCGGCTGGTGGGCGAGGAGGACGGCGGTCCGGGACCGGTCGCGGTCGCCGAGGGCCGCCCGGAAGTCGGGGCCGTGGCCCTCGCTCTCGCCCGCGACGTCGTTGACCCCGGCGAGGTCGAAGTACGGGAGGGCGCGGCGGGCGTTCTCCAGGGGCTGCAGCCCCAGCTCCCGGACGTGGTCGACCCACTGCTGTGCGCCCGAGAAGTACTCGTGGTTGCCGGTGACGAAGAACGATCCGTGCCGGGCCCGCAGGCCGCGCAGCGGTTCGGCGGCCCGCCCCAGGTCGGGCACGCTCCCGTCGACCAGGTCGCCGACGACGGCGATCAGGTCGGGCTGGGTTCCGTTGACGGCGTCCACGACCCGTCGGGTGTGGGCGCTGCCGAGGATCGGCCCGAGGTGGACGTCGCTGACGACGGCGATCCGGAAGCCGTGCGCGGCGCGGGGCAGCTTGGCGAGCGGCACCCGCACCCGCTTGACGCGCGGCCCGCGCAGCACCCCGTACGTCCCGTACCCGACCGTCGCGAGGGCGGCCGCGGCGGCGGTCCCGCCGACGGTCCGCGCGACGAACCGGCGCCGGGTGAGGACGGCGGGATCGAAGACGGGCCCGGAGGCGGGCGTGGGACCGGGCGCGGCCTCCGCCGCCGGGTCGGGTGCCGCCGCCGCGTCCACCGGCACGGAAGCCGGGGCCGGGTCGGAGGCCGGGGCGGAAGCCGGGGCCTTGACCGGGGCGGAGGCCGGGGCGGGGGTCCGCGCGGCCCGCGGCTCGATCCGGCGGAGCCAGACGGCGCGGACCACCTCCCCGACGAGCATCGCCAGGGTCAGGTACAGCAGCACCGCGAGCCACATGAACCCCGGCCACGCCACCGCCTGCTGGAGCCGGAACGGCGCCCCGGCGCGCCCGGCGACCAGGGCGGCGACGGCCGCGAGCGGCAGGACGAAGGCCAGGGCGGTCCCCGCCCGGCGCGGCAGGGCGCCCGGTCGGGTGGTGTCGCGGACCAGGCGGATCCACAGCCAGCGGTGGACCAGGGCCAACAGGCCCAGTACGGCGAGCGCGACGAGCGCGACCACGATTACGGTCATCGTGATTCACGCCGCAGCGCGCGAAGGGAACGCAACCCGATCACACCAACGGCCGTCCCCAGGAGAAAGGACGCCACCGCCAGTCCACAGTGGACCCAGAAGTAGGTCGTGGGGTCGCCGGCGGTGTCGAAGGCCAGACCGCTGCCGTTCTTCCACAGGTTCCGGACGAAGGACACCCAGATGATCCAGCTCCACACTCCGAAGGCGAGCAGGAACCAGGAGGCGGTGCGGCTGAGTTTCATGTCCCCAGTATCGGATTCGTCCCCGGGACGGACGCGCCAGGGTGGGCTAGACCGGCGGTGGTTCCGGCGGGTTGGCCGGTCAGCGACGGTGGACAGCCCATCGGGATGTACTTTCACCTGCGTGTATGCCAAGAAGACCGCGCTGACGGTCCTGTCCGCCGCGCTGCTGGTCCCCGCGATGATCACGGTCCCCGCGCACGCCGCCCCGGCGCCGCCCGCCGACGGGAAGGGCCGACCGCCGATGGACGGTGGCCCCCCGGCGTCGATGTCCACCGTCGGCGGCACGACGCTCGGCCAACCGGGCACCCAGGTGAACCTGCTGCCCGGCGCGCCCGCGCTGCCCACGAACCTCACGGGGCGGTCGTGGATCGTCGCGGACGCCGAGACGGGCGCCGTGCTGGCGGCGCACAACGCGCACTGGCGGCTTCCCCCGGCGTCCACCATGAAGATGCTGTTCGCGGACACCGTGCTGCCGACCCTGCCCAAGAACCAGGTGCACAAGGTCACCGAGCAGGACATGGACGGGGTCGGCGCGGGCAGCAGCCTCGTCGGGGTGAAGGAGGACCACGAGTACACCGTCCACGACCTGTGGCTCGGTGTGTTCCTCCGCTCGGGGAACGACGCCGTGCACGTGCTTTCGGCCATGAACGGCGGCATCGAGAAGTCCGTCAAGGACATGCAGGCGCACGCGGAAGAGCTCCAGGCCCTCGACACGCACGTGGTCTCCCCGGACGGGTACGACGCGCCGGGGCAGGTCTCCAGCGCGTACGACCTCACCCTGATCGCCCGCTCCGGGCTGCAGAAGGCCGACTTCCGGGAGTACTGCGGCACGGCGAGCGCGAAGTTCCCGGGCTTGCAGGAGACGGGCAAGGACCGCGACTACTTCGAGATCCAGAACACCAACCGGCTGATGACGGGCGCGTACGGGCTCTCCCCCTACAAGGGCATCGCCGGGGTCAAGAACGGCAACACCAGCATGGCCGGCTCGACCTTCACCGGCGCGGCCCAGCAGGGCAAGAAGAAACTGCTGGTCACGGTGATGAATCCGGGCTCGGACGGGGCCAACTCGGTGTACGAGGAGACCGCCGCGCTCTTCGACTGGGGTTTCTCGGCCTCCGGGAAGGTGAAGCCGGTCGGTGAGCTGGTGCCGCCCAAGAGCGCCGACACCAAGTCGCACGGCGCCCCCGCCCGATCGCACGAGAACGCGGCGTCGGCGGGCGGCGACGACTCCGGGAGCAGCGGCGTCGGCACCGCGCTGGGCATCGCGGGCGGGGCGCTGGCCATGCTGGCGGGCGGGGCGTTCGTGGTCAACCGGCGGTGGCCGCGCCGCGGTCGCCGGGGCGACGAGGACCTCGTCTAGCCAGGGTCTGTCTTTCGGATCAGGCCGTGCGCGCGGGCCCCGCGGAAGGGCCCGCGCCATCGCCCTCCGCGTCGCCGCCCTCCGAGCCGTCACCGTCCGCGTCGTCGCCGGCCGCCGTCCAGGCGGCGCAGAACAACAGCAGCTTCGCCGTGAAGTTGATCCACAGCAGCAGAGCGATCGGCACGCCGAAGGCCCCGTACATGCTCTTCGCGGCGACCTCCCGCATGTAGCCGCTCAGCAGCAGCTTCAGGAGTTCGAAACCGGCGGCGCCGATGAGGGCGGCCTGGATCAGCCGGCCGCGCGGCGGCTCCACCCCGGGCAGCAGGGTCAGCACGTACAGCAGGAGCAAGAAGGCGGCCACCACGCCGACCACGAAGGCCCCGGACCTCAGCAGCGCGCCGCCCGCGCCCTCGCGCGGGATGCCGAGCCAGCCGCCGAACTTGCCCACGGCGCTGGAACCGAGGATCGAGGCGGCCGCCGAGCACAGCGCCGCGCCGCCGAGGCCGAGGAGCACCAGCCCGTCCTTGCCCTTGCGGGCGATCGGGTTGCCCAGGTCCTCGTCGTCCTTCCCCCACACGGCGCGCAGGCAGTCGCGCATCGAGCCGACCCAGCCGATGCCGGTGAAGAGCAGCAGTGCGCCCGCGACGAGCCCGATGGTGCCCGCGTTGGCCACCAGCGCGTTGAGGTCGAGCTGGTCGGAGATGCCGGGCACCTGCTCGGCGAGGTTCTTCTGCAGCCGGTCGAGCTGTTCCTTGCCGAGCAGCGCCGCGCCGACGGCGGCGGCGACGGTGATCAAGGGGAAGAGCGCGAGGAAGCTGATGAAGGTGATCGCCGCGGCCAGCCGGGTCCAGTGCACCAGGTCGAGCCGCTGGTAGGACCGCCACGCGTGCGTCCGCATCGCCGCGGCCGCCAAGGGGCCGATCACCGGGAGTTTCGTCAGCCAGTCCATGGGGTCACCGTAAATGAGCTGCCGGAAATAGCCGGGATTGTCGGTTTTGAAGGCTACGGTCGTCGATTGTGACTTTTCGCCCGACGGCTCGCCCGTTCCACGCCCTGGTCCTGCGCAGGCTCAGATTCCGCACGTTCCAGGCCTTGCGGCCGCTTCGCTACGAGCGACGCGCGGTCCTGCCGGCCGCTTCATCGGTGGGTGAGCCCAGTTGTGCCGGAACGCCGGTCGGGCCCGTGCCGAAAGGGTATTCACGCAGCTTGCGCCAGACCCCGTCGGAGCCCTGTTCGTAGAGTGCGAAGCCCTCGCACAGCCAGCCGGCGGCGTACTCGGAGAGGGTGGTGAACGCCAGGTCCATGGCCTCTTCGGAGATCCCGTGGGCGACCGTGACGTGCGGGTGGTACGGGAAGGCCAGCTCGCGGTCGATCGGCCCCTCGGGGTCCCGGAGCAGGGCCTGGAGGCGGGTGCAGCCGGCGCCGCCCTCGACGAGCCGGACGAAGACGACCGGCGAGAGGGGGCGGAAGGTGCCGGTGCCCTCCAGCCGCATCGCGAACGCGCGGAACGTCGCCGCGACCTCGGCCAGGTGGGCCTGGATCGCCGGCAGCCGCTCGGCGTCCACCTCGGTGGGCGGCACGAGCGTGACGTGCGTGGGGATGCCGTGCGCGGCAGCGTCCCCGAAGCCGACCCGCAGCTCTTGAAGGCTGCTGCCGTACGGCTCCGGGACCGCGATCGAAACGCCGAGCGTTACGGTCCCCACGTCTGTCTCCTCCGTCTGTCGCGTCGTCTGTCGCGTCGTCTGTCGCGTCGTCTGTCGCTTCGCGTGCGCGTCGCTGTCGCGTCCGTCCGCCCCGTGATCGGGGCCGCCGCATCAGTGTGATGCCAGCACCCCCCGAACCGCCAGGGCCCTCTGTCGGTCAGTGCTTGGCGGGCAGGAACCCGAGGCGGTCGTACGCCTGCGCCAGGGTCTCGGCGGCGACCGCGCGAGCCTTCTCCGCGCCCTTGGCCAGCACGGCGTCCAGGGTCTCGGGGTCGTCCAGGTACTCCTGGGTGCGGCGCTTGAACGGTGTGACGAAATCGACCATCACACCGGCCAGGTCGGTCTTCAGCGCGCCGTACCCCTTGCCCTCGTACCGGGCCTCCAGCTCGGGGATCGCGTCGCCCGTGAGGGTGGAGTAGATCGTGAGCAGGTTGCTGACGCCGGGCTTCTTCTCCGTGTCGAAGCGGACCTCCGCCTCGGTGTCGGTGACCGCGCTCTTGATCTTCTTCTCGGTGACCTTGGGCTCGTCGAGGAGGTTGACCAGGCCCTTGGGGGACGAGGCGGACTTCGACATCTTGATCGCCGGGTCCTGGAGGTCGTAGATCTTCGCGACCTCCTTGACGATGTGCGCGGCGGGCAGGGTGAAGGTCCGGCCGAAGCGCGTGTTGAAACGCTCGGCCAGGTCGCGGGTCAGCTCGATGTGCTGGCGCTGGTCCTCGCCGACGGGCACGGCGTCGGCCTGGTAGAGCAGGATGTCCGCGACCTGGAGGATCGGGTACGTGAACAGGCCGACGGTGGCGTTGTTCGCGCCCTGCTTGGCGGACTTGTCCTTGAACTGGGTCATCCGGCTCGCCTCACCGAAGCCGGTGATGCAGTTCATGACCCAGCCGAGCTGGGCGTGCTCGGGCACGTGGCTCTGGATGAAAAGCGTGCAGCGCTCGGGGTCCAGGCCGGCCGCGAGCAGTTGGGCGGCGGAGAGCCGGGTGTTCGCGCGCAGGTCCTTGGGATCCTGCGGCATGGTGATCGCGTGCAGGTCGACGACCATGTAGAAGGCGTCGTGCGTCTCCTGCAGGGCGACGTACTGACGAATGGCCCCGAGGTAGTTCCCGAGGTGGAACGAACCGGAGGTGGGCTGGATGCCGGAGAGCGCGCGAGGACGATCAGAAGCCATGGCCTCATTCTCTCAGGTGCGATGGCCGTCTCGGGCCTGGCGCCGGCCGGATCCCGTGCCGGATGAGCGCGGGATCACATCCCGGCCCCGGTCCCGGCGGGCGGTGCCCGGCCGTACCCGCGCGTAGCCGGCCGGCCGGATCCCGCCCGGAGCGAGCGACCGATTTCCGGCCGGACGGAACCGGAACCGCCGGCGCCGCTCCGGCTCCCGGACCCGGGTGCGGCGCCCCAGGCGCCGGCCGGGCCGGGAACGCCGGCGGCGCCGGATCGCGGCCCGGGTCAGGACAGTCGGCCCGGGTCAGGACAGGGGGAGGCCCGGGGCCGGGTGCGCGGACATCAGCTCGGTGACCTGGGCGCGGATCACGGACAGCGCCGCCTCGTCGGAGGCGGCCGCGGCGTCGACCGCGCGGGAGATCCAGTCCGCCACCGCCGGCATGTGGTCCGCCGTCAGGCCCCGCGAGGTCAGCGACGGCGTGCCGATCCGGATGCCCGAGGGGTCGAACGGCTTGCGCGGGTCGAACGGGACCGTGTTGTGGTTGACGACGATGCCCGCCCGGTCCAACGCCTTGGCCGCGATCTTGCCCGGGACCCCGCGCGAGGTCAGGTCCATCAGGATCAGGTGGTTGTCGGTGCCGCCCGACACCAGGTCGAAGCCCCGCTCCAGCAGGGCCGCGGCCAGCGCCTTGGCGTTGGCGACGACCGCGTGGGCGTACGTGACGAACGCCGGCTGCGCCGCCTCGTGCAGCGCGACCGCGATGCCGGCCGTCGTCTGGTTGTGCGGGCCGCCCTGGAGGCCGGGGAAGACGGCCTTGTCGATGGCCTTGGCGTGCTCCGCGCGGCACATCAGCATCGCGCCGCGCGGACCGCGCAGGGTCTTGTGGGTGGTCGTGGAGATCACGTCCACGTGCCCGGCAGGCGACGGGTGCGCGCCACCCGCGATCAGGCCGGCGATGTGGGCGACGTCGGCGACGAGGATCGAGCCCGCCTCCTTGGCGATCGACGCGAAGGCCTCGAAGTCGATGGTGCGGGGCAGGGCCGTGCCACCACAGAACATGATCTTCGGGCGTTCGGCCAGGGCCATGTCGCGCACCGCGTCGTAGTCGATCAGACCGGTGTCGGCGCGGACGCCGTACTGCACGCCCCGGAACCAGGAGCCGGTCGCGGACACGCCCCAGCCGTGCGTGAGATGGCCGCCCATCGGCAGGGCCATGCCCATCACGGTGTCGCCCGGCTTCGCGAAGGCGAGGTACACGGCGAGGTTGGCCGGGGAGCCGGAGTACGGCTGGACGTTCGCGTGGTCGACGCCGAACAGGCCCTTCGCCCGCTCGACGGCCAGCGCCTCGACGCGGTCGATGTTCTGCTGGCCCTCGTAGTAGCGGCGGCCCGGGTAGCCCTCGCTGTACTTGTTCTGCAGGACGGTGCCGGAGGCCTCCAGCACGGCGGCGGACACGTAGTTCTCGCTGGGGATCAGGCGCAGGGTCTCGGCCTGCAGTACCTCTTCCGCCTCCACGAAGGACGCCAACTCGGGGTCGGTCGCGGAAAGGGCGGGATGGCGGCGCGCGGTCATGGCGGCTCCTCCGGGGTCGATGGTGTCTCTCGTCCCCGCGAGGCCCAGGCGAGCGGCCCTGTGTGCGGTCGTGCGCGCACGACTCCCCCGGAGTCCGTTCTCCGTGCGCCAGTCGCCGTGCGTGGGGCCCACCTTAGCGGGCGCGCCACGAGAAAGGTTTCTCCGTCCGTCGTACGAGCGAGGATGGACAGTGACGCCACCCTCGTCACAGGCCTGACGGACGATCGGAGACCCCGTGTCGAATACTGCTGATGCCATCCGCTCCGCCGACGCGCACAGCGCGCACAACTACCACCCCCTGCCCGTCGTCGTCGCGTCGGCGCAGGGCGCGTGGATGACCGATGTGGAGGGCCGCAGGTATCTCGACATGCTCGCCGGATACTCCGCCCTCAACTTCGGCCACGGCCACCGCCGTCTGATCGACGCCGCGCGCGCCCAGTTGGAGCGGGTCACCCTCACCTCCCGCGCCTTCCACCACGACCGCTTCGCGGACTTCTGTACCGAACTCGCCGCGCTGTGCGGCAAGGAGATGGTGCTGCCGATGAACACGGGCGCGGAGGCCGTGGAGACGGCGGTGAAGACGGCCCGCAAGTGGGGGTACGAGGTCAAGGGCGTCCCCGACGGCCACGCCAAGATCGTGGTCGCGGCCGACAACTTCCACGGCCGGACGACGACCATCGTGTCCTTCTCCACGGACCACGAGGCCCGCGACCACTTCGGCCCCTACACCCCGGGTTTCGAGATCGTCCCGTACGGCGATCTCACCGCGCTCTCCCACGCCGTCACGGAGAACACCGTGGCCGTGCTGCTGGAGCCGATCCAGGGCGAGGCGGGGGTCCTCGTGCCGCCCGCCGGCTACCTGCGGGGCGTACGGGAACTCACCCGCGAACGGAACGTCCTCTTCCTCGCGGACGAGATCCAGTCGGGTCTGGGCCGCACCGGCAAGACCTTCGCCCTGGAGCACGAGGGGGTCGTCCCCGACATGTACATCCTGGGCAAGGCGCTCGGCGGCGGGGTCGTGCCCGTCTCCGCGGTGGTCGCCGACCGGGACGTGCTCGGGGTGTTCCGGCCGGGCGAGCACGGGTCCACCTTCGGCGGGAACCCGCTCGCCTGCGCGGTCGCCCTGGAGGTCATCGCGATGCTCCGCTCCGGCGAGTACCAGCAGCGGGCCGCCGAACTCGGCGACCACCTGCACCACGAGCTGAACCTGCTGGTCGGCGGGGGCGCGGTGACCGCCGTACGGGGTCGCGGACTGTGGGCGGGCGTCGACATCGACCCCGCGCGCGGCACCGGCCGGGAGATCTCCGAGAAGCTGATGGGGCTCGGGGTGCTGGTGAAGGACACCCACGGTTCCACGATCCGGATCGCGCCCCCGCTGGTGATCTCCAAGGAGGACCTGGACTGGGGCCTGGACCAGCTGCGGTCGGTGCTGTCGACCTGACCGCCTGACGTCCTGACCGCCTGACCGCCTGCCGGGCTACCGGGCTGCCCGGCAGTCGGGCAGTCGGGCAGCCGGGCAGCCGGGTCAGAGGATGACGTGGGGCAGGAAGCGGGCGTACTCGTCCGTGACCGGTCCCGCCGATTCCCGGATGCCCAGCCCCGCCGCCTCCTCCTCGACGACCCACGCGCCGAGCACCACCCGGTTGCCGTCGAAGTCGGGCAGCGGGGCCAGGGCCTGGAAGACGTACGTCTCGCCGTCCACCGGGGCGAACGGCCGCGCGCCCTCCCCCGCCTCGTGCAGGGTCACCCCGGCGCCCTCGCGCCCCAGCAGGGGCTTGGCGACGTAGCCGGTGGTGTCCGCGAGCTCGCGCGGGCCGTCGAGGTAGGCGGGCAGCAGGTTGGGGTGTTCGGGGAACAGCTCCCACAGGATCGCCAGCAGCGCCTTGTTGGAGAGCAGCATCTTCCACAGGGGCTCGATCCAGGCGGTGCTGCCGGAGCCGCCGCCGTGGTCGTACGTGCCCAGCACCTGGGGGCCGAACTCGTCCGTGGCCAGCCACTCCCACGGGTAGAGCTTGAAGATGCCGCGGATGAAGCGGAGCTTCTCGTCGACGAACCGGCCGGACAGGCTGTCCCAGCCGATCTGCTCGACGGACATCGCGACGGTGTCCAGGCCGGCCTGCTCCGCGGTCTCCTGGAGGTAGGCGACCGTCATCAGGTCCTCGCCGAGCTCGTCGGTCTCGGAGTGCGCGAAGTGCACCGGACCGGGCGGCAGCAGCTCGGCCTGGCGGCGCCACGCCTCGACGAGCCGCTCGTGGAGGGAGTTCCACTGGTCGGCGCCGGGGAACCGCTCCTCCATCCAGAACCACTGCGGGCTCGCCGCCTCCACCAGGGAGGTGGGGGTGTCGGCGTTGTACTCCAGCATCTTGGCCGGGCCGCCGGAGTCGTCGTAGCGCAGGTCGAAGCGGCCGTACAGGGACGGCTGCTCGGCGCGCCGGCGCCAGGACTCGGCGATGCGGGCGGCCAGTTTCGGGTCGGTGACGCCGAGGTCGGCGAAGCGGTCGTGCTCGACGATGTGGGCCGCCGCCGCGAGGCACATGGCGTGCAGTTCCTCGACGACGTTCTCCAGCGCCTCGACCTCCGGGAGGGAGAACGAGTAGTACGCGCTCTCGTCCCAGTAGGGGCGCAGGGTGTCGTCGGGGTACCGGGTCAGGGGGTAGATCAGCCCCTGCTCCTCGACGGTCCGCTGCCAGTTCGGGCGGGGCTCGATCGTGTGCCGCTTCACCGGGGATCAGCCGCCGCTGGAGCCGGAGTGGCTCTTGCCGATGCCGCCCCGGGTGACGGCGGACTTGTCGAAGCTGCCGCCGTTGACCTTGCCGTTGGCGACGGTGCCGCCGTAGTAGTACGCGCCGGTGCCGCCGCTCTTGCATTCCTTGTTGTTCAGGTGGTTCAGCGTGGAGCGGGAGGCGCAGCGCTTGTCGGGTTCGTCGCTGCTGCCGCAGGCGACGAGGGTCGCGGCGAGCAGACCCATGCCTCCGAGCGCGACGGCGCCCGAGCGCATCCGGCGCCGATTGGTGCTGCTGGTGTCCATGTGAGTTCGCTCCCCCTGGGTGGCGTGCTCCCGACAGACTAGAGCGGGGTGACCGGGGGATGGAATCCAGCCGTCGTCACACCCTTGTCACGACGGTGACCTAGAGTCAGTTCGTGCTCATTGGGATGATTTGCGCACTCGGTGCGGCGGTCTGTTTCGGTACGGCGTCGGTCCTCCAGGCCATGGCGGCCCGGGCGGCGGAGCCGGGAACGGGCTCCGGGGTGGACGCAGCACTGCTGCTGAGGGCCCTGCGCCAGTGGCGGTACCTGGCGGGGCTCGGCCTGGACGGGGTCGGCTTCGTCCTCCAGATCATCGCCCTGCGGCACATCCCGATCTACGCGGTGGGGGCGGCGCTGGCGGCCAGCCTGGCGGTGACGGCGGTCGTCGCGGCCCGGCTGCTGCGCGTCCGGCTGAACCGGATGGAGTGGGTGGCCGTCGCGGTGGTGTGCGCGGGCCTGCTGATGCTGGGGCTCGCCTCCGGGGAGGAGGGTTCCGGGACCGGTCCGCCCGCCCTGGAGTGGGGGCTGCTGGTGGTGGCGGTCCTGGTGCTGCTGGTGGGGGCGGCGGCCGGCGGTCTGCCGGACCGCTCCCGGCCGCTGGTGCTCGGTTTCGCGGCCGGCACGGGCTTCGGGGTGGTGGAGGTCGCGGTCCGCCTGATCGACGGGTTCTCCTGGTCGGCGCTGTCCGACCCGGCCCTGTACGCGCTCCTGCTGGGCGGCGGCGCCGCCTTCCTGCTGCTCACCTCCGCGTTGCAGCGCGGCTCGGTGACGGCCGCCACGGCCGGCATGGTGCTGGGTGAGACGATCGGCCCGGCGGTGGTGGGGGTGGCGTGGCTCGGGGACCGCACCCGCGAGGGGCTCGCGTGGCTGGCGGTGCTCGGCTTCATGGTGGCCGTGGCCGGCTCGCTGGCCCTGGCCCGCTTCGGCGAACCCCCGGCGGACCCGGCGGACCCGGCGGCCGATCCGGTCCGCTGACCGCGCGCCTCGTCCAACGGGTGCCCCCGCGGTGCCGCACCCCCCCGGCGGCCCCAGGTGCCGTCGGCGGTCTGCTGGGGGATCGGCTTGTCGGTCACCGACTGACTTCAGTTTTCGCCCATATCGACCTGACAGGCGGATTCACGCCAAAGCGCCCCGGCCAGGTTTGGCCGGGGCGCTCCGTCGTTCGTACGGGTTCGATCAGAGCAGGCCGAGCTCGCGCACCGCGTCGCGCTCCTCGACGAGCTCCGCCACGGACGCGTCGATGCGCGCACGGGAGAACTCGTTGATGTCCAGGCCCTGGACGATCTCGTAGGTGCCGCCCTTGGTGGTGACGGGGAAGGACGAGATGATGCCCTCCGGGACGCCGTAGGAGCCGTCCGACGGGATGCCCATCGAGGTCCAGTCGCCCGCGGCGGTGCCGTTGACCCAGGTGTGCACGTGGTCGATGGCGGCGTTGGCGGCCGAGGCGGCCGAGGACGCGCCACGCGCCTCGATGATCGCGGCGCCGCGCTTGGCGACGGTCGGGATGAAGGTGTCGGCCAGCCACAGCTCGTCGTTGACGACCTCGGCGGCGTTCTTGCCGGCGATCTCCGCGTGGAAGATGTCCGGGTACTGGGTCGCCGAGTGGTTGCCCCAGATGGTCAGGCGCTTGATGTCGGAGACGGCGGCGCCGGTCTTGGCGGCCAGCTGCGAGATCGCGCGGTTGTGGTCCAGGCGGGTCATCGCGGTGAAGCGCTCGGCCGGTACGTCCGGGGCGGCGGCCTGCGCGATGAGCGCGTTGGTGTTGGCCGGGTTGCCCACGACCAGGACCTTGATGTCGTCCGCGGCGTGCGCGTTGATCGCGGCGCCCTGAGGCTTGAAGATGCCGCCGTTGGCGGAGAGCAGGTCACCGCGCTCCATGCCCTTGGTGCGCGGGCGGGCGCCCACGAGCAGCGCGACGTTCGCACCTTCGAAGCCCTTGTTCGGGTCGTCGAAGATGTCGATGCCGGCGAGCAGCGGGAAGGCGCAGTCGTCAAGCTCCATGGCGGTGCCCTCAGCGGCCTTCATGCCCTGCGGGATCTCCAGGAGGCGGAGCTTGACCGGCACGTCCGCGCCGAGGAGGTGACCGGACGCGATGCGGAAGAGCAGCGCGTAGCCGATCTGTCCGGCGGCGCCGGTGACGGTGACATTCACGGGAGTGCGGGTCATGGCCTTCTCCGTTAGACAGCTGGCGATGGGGCGTCCCTGCCCCCTGTGCTGGGAGGACGCCGCTCCCCGACCCTGTGAATCTTGACGTGAAGAGACATCCGTCGGTCAGGCTATCCGACCCGCGGGGCGCCCAACCCCCGGGTCCGTGTGGTGCAGGGCACACGGACCCCGGCGTTCGAAGGCGGCGTCGCGGGCGCGGCCCTCATTCCACCCGGAAGAGCTCGCCGGTGCGGTGGCCTTCCACGGACTTGACGTAGGCGTGCGCGGCGCGCGCCACCGGGACGGCGTCGAAGCCCGCGAAGGTGTCCCCGTACGCGTCGAGGGACTCGACGAACACCGTGGGGCTGACGGCGTTGATGCGCTGCCGGCCCGGCAGTTCGATGGCCGCCGCCTTCACGAAGGCCTCGACCGCGCCGTTGACGAGGGAGGCGACCGAGCCGGTCAACAGGGGTTCACGGGCCAGGATCCCGGTGATCAGCGTGTACGAGGCGTGCGCGGGCAGCCGCGCCGCTCCCTGGCGGACCAGCTCGATCTGGCTGACGGCCTTGCCTTCGAGCCCGCCGCGCACGTCCCCCACGGTCAACTCGCCCAGGGGGCGTAACGGGACGCTTCCCGCCGCGCACGCCACCGCGTCGACGGCGTCGCCCCGCTCGTCCAGGGCGTCGTACATCGCCCGGATCGACTCGGGGTCGGCGCTCGTCGAACGGGAGGGGCGCGGACTGCGACTCACCGCGGCGGGCAGGGCCCTCGCGGCCGCCTGCGAACCGGTACTGGCCGCGCTGGAACGGGCCGAGGGGGCGGTACGGGCCCTCGACACCGACCCGGTCGGGGAGATCGTCATCGGCTGCGCCCCGAGCGCGCTGGCGACCGTGGCGGCCCCGCTGCTGGCCTCGCTCGCCGTGCGCCATCCCCGACTGCGGCCCCGCATCGTGCAGGCCGACCCCGAGGACGCCGTCCCGCTGCTGCGCCGACGCCGCCTCGACCTCGCGGTGACCTACGCGTACCCGCTGCTCGGTGCCCCGCCGGCGAGCGGCACCACCACCGTGCCGCTGTTCGACGACCCGCTGTGCCTGGCCCTGCCGCAGGACTCGCTGCCGGGGTACGAGCGGGACGGGCTCGCGGCGCTCCGCGCGGCCGACTGGGTGTCCGCGCCGGCGCCGAGCAGTTGCCGGGACATGCTGCTGCACGCCTGCCGGAACGCCGGTTTCACCCCGCGCATCCCGCACGAGTGCGCCGACCTGCGGGCCGGCCTGTGGCTGGTGGCCACCGGCCGGGCCGTGTCGATCCTGCCGAGGCTGCTGTGCGACGCCCCGCCGCCCGGCGTCGCCGTCGTGGAGCTGCCGGGCCGGGGTCGCACGCTGGACGCGGTGCTCCGGGCGGGCACCGAGGCCCAGCCGGCCGTCGCGGCGGTACTGGCCTGCCTGACCGGGCGGGGCGCGCCGAGTGAGACGCGCCCCGGTGAACCTTTCCGGTCACGGCACTGGCCGGCTAGCGCACGGTGAAGCGGACCACGTCCGTCAGGAAGGGGATGGTCAACCACGGCTTGGGCTGCACGACCAGTGCGAGCAGCGTGATCGACACGCCCAGCAGCCCGTACGTGACCATGTCCGTGAACCGGGACCGCACGGCGAGCATCCCCACCGACGGCAGTATCCGGCGCATCACCGCCCCCGAGATCAGCGCGACCCCGATGATCAGGCAGCCGACGCGGGGGTACCCGATCGCCGTGGTGAGCAGCCCGATCGCGGTCGCGGCCAGCACGCTGAGCATCGGCCACTGACGCGCCGGGGCGGGCGCGCCCCCGGGCGCGGCCCGTCCGCCGCCCTCGGGGCGGGCGGTGTCCCGGGTGACGGAGGGGAAGCGACGGGACTTCGCCCCCGCCGCCTCCGACCCGTCGGCGTCACTGCCGGTATCGGTCTCGGTATCGCCGCCGGTGTCGCTGTCGCCGTGGATCTCACCCGTACCGCGGGCATCGCCCGCATCACTCTCACCGCCGGACGTGCCCGACGTGCCCGCCGCGCCCGCCTCGGGCGCCGCCGGTGCCGACGCCGGGGCGTGTGCCGGTTCCGCCCGTTCCGCCGGTTCCGCCGGTTCCGTGTCGCGCTCAGCCCGCACTGGTGGTCCGCTCCGCCGCCTCGACGACGTTGACGAGCAACTGGGCGCGGGTCATCGGGCCGACACCGCCCGGGTTCGGCGAGATCCAGCCGGCTACCTCGGCGACACCGGGGTGCACGTCGCCGACGATCTTCCCGCTCTCGTCGCGGCTCACGCCGACGTCGAGGACGGCCGCGCCCGGCTTCACGTCCTCCGGCTTGACCAGGTGCGGGACGCCGGCCGCCGCCACGACGATGTCGGCCTGGCGCAGCAGCCCGGAGAGGTCGCGCGTGCCGGTGTGGCACAGGGTCACGGTCGCGTTCTCGGACTTGCGCGTCAGGAGCAGACCGATCGAGCGGCCCACGGTGATGCCGCGGCCCAGGACCACGACGTGCGCGCCGTTGATCTCGACGCCGTGGTGGCGGAGCAGTTCGACGATCCCGTACGGGGTGCAGGGCAGCGGGCCCGGCTCGTTCAGCACCAGCCGGCCGAGCGACATGGGGTGCAGGCCGTCGGCGTCCTTGGTCGGGTCCATCAGTTCCAGCACGCGGTTGGTGTCGATGCCCTTGGGGAGCGGGAGTTGGACGATGTAACCGGTGCACTCCGGGTTGGCGTTGAGTTCCCGCACGACCTCCTCGATGTCCTCCTGGGAGGCCGTCGCGGGCAGTTCGCGCTGGATGGAGGCGATGCCGACCTCGGCGCAGTCCTTGTGCTTGCCGTTGACGTACCAGCGGCTGCCCGGATCGTCACCGACCAGCAGGGTGCCGAGGCCGGGGGTGATGCCCCGGGCCTTCAGCGCCGCCACGCGGGCGGTCAGTTCGGACTTGATCGCGGCTGCGGTGGCCTTGCCATCGAGAATCTGGGCGGTCATGCCCCCCATCCTCCCGGATGGAGTGGCCCCGGTTCCAGTCAAGGGTTCTCCCGGGACCACCGGGTGTACACGGATGACGTGGTTCATTGCACTTGCACAACAAGTGGCGCGCCGTTCGCGCCCTGGCTGGACAACGCGGGGTCGGCCGGACCACGATGACGGGCAATGAGTGCCGCGGGCAGTGCCGGGGGGCGGACCGCAGAGAAACGCAGAGTTCCTCCGATAGTGCCGTGCGTCCCCGCACTTCCACGGAGGAACACCCCAAGATGAGCTTCGGCGACCCGAACAACCCGTACGGACAGCAGCAGCCGCAGGGCCAGCCCGGCCAGCCCGGATACGGCTACCCGCAGCAGGCCCCGCAGGGCGTCCCGCCCCAGGGCGGCTACGGCTACCCGGGCGGCGCCCCGGCCTACCCGGGCGGTTACCCGGGCATGTCCGTGGAGATGCCCGGTGGCGTCAAGGGCGCACGGATCATGCTCTACATCCTGGGCGGCCTCCAGGCGCTCATGGGCGTCATCGCGATGGTCGCCTCCGCCTGGGTCGCCAAGATGATCACCGGCTCGGCCGAGTCATCGGGATCGAGCCTCAGCAGCACCGACGTGGACAAGGCCGCGGGCCTCGGCGCCGGCATCATGATCGTCGTGGGCCTCCTCATCCTGGGCTTCGCCCTGTGGGCCATCCTCACCGGCGCCAAGCTGGGCAAGGGCCGTGGCGGCGTCCGCGTCTCCGGCATCGTCTACGCCTCGGTCGTGGTCCTGTTCAGCCTGATCAGCCTGCTCACCGCGAACGTGTTCGCCCTGATCAGCCTGGTGCTCGGCATCCTCATCATCGTCTTCCTCGCCAAGGGCGACGCAAGCCAGTACTTCAACCGCCCGGCCAACTAGGCGCGTACGCCGAAGGCCGCGCCCCCTTCCGGAAGGGGGCGCGGCCTTCGGCGTGTTCGGCCGGGGTCCGATCAGTGGAAGAAGTGGCGGGTACCGGTGAAGTACATCGTCACGCCCGCGGCCTTGGCCGCCTCGATGACCAGCTCGTCACGCACCGAACCGCCCGGCTGGACCACGGCCTTGATGCCCGCGGCGGTCAGGATCTCCAGCCCGTCGGGGAAGGGGAAGAAGGCGTCGGACGCGGCGTACGAGCCCCGCGCGCGCTCGGCGCCCGCCCGCTCGACCGCGAGCTTCGCGGAGTCGACGCGGTTGACCTGGCCCATGCCGACGCCGACCGAGGCGCCGTCCTTGGCGAGCAGGATCGCGTTGGACTTGACCGCGCGGCAGGCCTTCCACGCGAAGGCGAGCTCGGCCAGCTCGTCGGCGGAGAGGGCGTCACCGGTCGCGAGGGTCCAGTTGGCGGGGTCGTCGCCCTCGGCGCGGCCCGCGCCCTGCTCGAACGTGTCGCTCTGCTGGAGCAGCGCGCCACCGGAGATGAGCTTGAGGTCGCCCGGCTGGTGCGGGGAGCCGGCCACCTTCAGGATCCGGATGTTCTTCTTCTTCGCCAGGATCTCGACCGCGCCGTCCTCGTAGTCGGGGGCGGCGATGACCTCGGTGAAGATCTCCGCGACCTGCTCGGCGAGCTCGACGGTCACCGGGCGGTTGACGGCGATGACGCCACCGAAGGCGGAGAGCGGGTCGCAGGCGTGCGCCTTGCGGTGGGCCGCGGCCACGTCCTTGTCCACGGCGATGCCGCACGGGTTGGCGTGCTTGATGATCGCGACGCAGGGCTCTTCGTGGTCGTGGGCGGCGCGGCGCGCGGCCTCGGTGTCCACGTAGTTGTTGAAGGACATCTCCTTGCCGTGCAGCTGCTCGGCGTTGGCGAGACCGCCCGGCTGGCCGTCGGTGTAGAGGGCGGCGGCCTGGTGCGGGTTCTCGCCGTAGCGCAGGGTCGACTTGCGCTCCCAGGCCTCGGCCAGGAACTCGGGCAGGACGGCCTCGGGCTCCGGGGCGTAGGCGTTGGTGAACCAGGACGCGACGGCCACGTCGTAGGCCGCGGTGTGCTGGAAGGCCTCGGCCGCGAGCCGCTTGCGGGCGGTCAGGTCGAAGCCGCCGCCGCCGGCCGCGGTGAGGACGTCGGCGTAGCGCTCGGGGCTGGTGACCACGGCGACCGACGGGTGGTTCTTGGCGGCGGCGCGGACCATCGACGGACCACCGATGTCGATCTGCTCGACGCACTCGTCCGGGGTCGCGCCCGACTGGACGGTCGCCAGGAAGGGGTAGAGGTTGACGATCACCAGGTCGAACGGCTCGACACCGAGCTCGGCCAGCTGGTTGCGGTGGTCCTCCAGCCGCAGGTCGGCGAGGATGCCGGCGTGCACGCGCGGGTGCAGGGTCTTGACGCGGCCGTCGAGGCACTCGGGGAAGCCGGTGAGCTCCTCGACCTTGGTGACGGGCACACCGGCCGCGGCGATCTTCGAGGCGGTGGAGCCGGTCGAGACGAGCGCGACGCCCGCCTCGTGCAGGCCGCGGGCCAGGTCTTCCAGTCCCGTCTTGTCGTAGACGCTGATGAGCGCACGACGGATCGGCCGCTGGGTCGTGGTCGGGTCGTTGCTGCTGCTGTCTGCGGCGGTCACTGGATTGTTACCTTTCGTCCCTCAATGCGGTAGCCGTGCCGGGCCAGGCGCCCCACGACGTCGACGAGCAGCGTGCGCTCGACTTCCTTGATGCGCTCATGGAGAGCGGCTTCGTCTTCCCCGTCCCGGATCTCGACGACACCCTGGGCGATGATCGGACCGGTGTCCACGCCGCCGTCCACGAAGTGGACCGTGCAGCCGGTCACCTTCGCGCCGTAGGCGAGGGCGTCGCGCACGCCGTGCGCACCGGGGAACGCGGGGAGCAGCGCGGGGTGGGTGTTGATGAACCGGCCGCCGAAGCGGTCGATGAACTCCCGTCCCACGATCTTCATGAACCCGGCGGAGACCACCAGGTCCGGCGCGTGGGCGGCGGTCGCCTCGGTGAGGGCGACGTCCCACTCCGCGCGGGTGGCGTACGCCTTGACCGGGCACACGAAGGTGGGGATCCCGGCCTTCTCGGCACGCTCCAACCCGGCGATGCCGTCTCGGTCGGCCCCGACGGCGACCACGCGGGCGCCGAAACCCTCGGGGCCTTCGGGGTGGGCGTCGATGGCGTCGAGCAGGGCCTGGAGGTTGGTGCCGGAACCTGAGACCAGCACGACCAGGCGGGAGGCGGCCATGTACGGCCCTTTCTCACGTGAATACGGCGTTCGTCTTGTGCGATCGCATGAAACTACGGGGCACCGGTATACGGGGAACCATACGAAGCCACCGACCGCCTGCAACGATACCGGCACACCGGACCGCCCCCGAGGGACGGGGGGACGGCCGGGCGGTAGCGTCTGGCATACAAGCCACAAACGACGCGGCGCGACGCCTTTGGCCGCACGACAACAGGGGAAGTAACGCACTCGATGCCGGACCGCCGTCAGCCCGACCCCTCGACCGACGACAACCCCTTCGCGGCTCCCCCGGAAGGCCGGCCCGACCAGCCGTGGCAGCCGCGCGGCGGCGGCCCCGACCAGGACCGGGACCAGGCCCCGGGCCCCTCCGGCCCCGACGGCCCGGCCCGCTGGGACCCGACCGACCCGATCCAGCGGCGTGCGCGGTACGCCCTGCTCGCGGGCATGTGGGGATTCTTCTTCGGGATCTTCGGGATCCCGTCGGTGGGGCTCCTGCTCGGCGCGCTGGCCATGTACTGGGGCATCAGCGCCCTCCGCGGCCGCCCGGCCGCGTCCCCGGACACCGCCCCCGCGGCCGCGACCCCGACCACCACGCCGGCGCCGGCCGCCACCCCGGCCCCCGGCGGCCTCGCCGCGCTCGGCCCGGCGGCCCGCCCCCAGCGCACGGCCGCGATCAGCGGCCTGGTCACGGCGTCGCTGGCGCTGCTGCTGGCGATGAGCTCGTACGCCTTGCAGCTCGCCTACAAGGACTTCTACGTGTGCCGCGAGGACGCGCTGACGAAGACCGCGGAACTCCAGTGCAACACCATGCTCCCGGACAACTTCCTGGGCAAGGTCCTGAAGGTCCAACGCTGACCCCCACCCCCAACCCCACCACCGGCCAAGGCGGGTGCGGGGGGGGCCGGTCAAGGACGCCCCGACGGGCGCAGCCACCCCGACGGCCCGAGCCCGGCCCCGCCACATCCAGCCGCCCGACGCTTGAGACGCCCGACCCCGCCACATCCAGCCGCCCGACGCTTGAGACGCCCGGCCCCGCCACATCCAGCCGCCCGACGCTTGAGGCGCCCGACCCCGCCACATCCAGCCCCGCCGGCGTTTGAGGCGCCCGGCGCAGCCACCCCGACGGGCCGAGCCCGGCCCCGCCACATCCAGCCGCCCGACGCTTGAGGCGCCCGACCCCGCCACATCCAGCCCCGCCGGCGTTTGAGGCGCCCGGCGAGCCGGGGCCGGCAGCGACGACGCCGTCACTCCGACGACTACTCCGACGGCCGCCGCGACAGAACGCGGGCCCCGGCCACCCCGGGAAGAAGCGGCTCGACCCCTTCGGCAACGGCCAGGGGCGGTTCCGGCACAGCGGCCTGCGCCACCGGCGCCACCGGCGGCGCGACGGACACGACCGGCGGCGCCACCGGCACCGCCGCGACGGCCACGATCGGCACGGCAGCCGGCACCGGCACCGGCACCGGCGGAGGCGAAACCCCCGGACGAGCCTCCGGGCGACCCGCCGACCCCGACCCCGCCCCCACGGGAACCAACGGCGACGCCGCCCGCCGAAGCGCCGCCCAGCGCAGCTCCCGCACTCCGTCGTCGTGCCATTCGTCCGCCTCGGCGGACCCCCGTACCGGCCGGGTCCGCCACCCGTGCACCGCCACGGCCAACGGCACCGCCAGCGCCAACGTCCACGCCGTGGCCGCCGCGCCCACCTGCCACCACACCGGTCCGAAGTTCGACAGGGCCGCCGCCCCCAGCGGCCCGGCCGCCGCCGCCGCGAGGCCGGCCATCGCGAGCCCGCACACCACGGACCCCAGCGCCGCGGTGAGCGCGGTCTCCCCGTACGAGACCTCTCGCGCCCGCCGTACCGCGAACCATCCGACCCCCAGCCCCGCGGCCACCGGCACGGCGACCGCCGCCCAGGTCAGTGGCGTTCCGGAGCCCTCCGGCGGCAGGGCCGCGAGCAGCGGGAACCTCGGCAACGCCGGTGACCCCCCGAAGCCGAGCGGCGTCACGGTCGCGCCGGTGCCCAGGGCGAAGCCGGGCCCCAGCCCGTACGCCGCGCCCCACACCATCGCGTTCGGGATCAGCGTGAGCGCCAGCAGCAGGACCGCGAACCGTCCCGACCACACCCCGGTCAGCGCCAGGAAGGATCCCTGGACCTCCGCGCCGTGCCACGCCAGCGAGGCTCCGACGAGCAGGATCCCCCCGCCCAGGAGGACGAGCGCCCCGGCCGCGCCGGAGCGCAGGGCCAGCGCGTAGCGGGGGCGCGCGCCTGCCGTTCGTACGCCCCTGACCGCCCACGCGGGCGCCCAGGGCGGGAGCGTCACCGGCGGCCTGCCCCGGGCCTCCCACACTCCGCCGGCGGCGGCCAGTACGGCGACCAGCGGCACGTGCCAGGCGGCGCTCAGCGGATCGGCCGGCATCGGGCCGCCCGCCGCGTACACCGTGGCCATCGCTCCGACGGCCAGGTATCCGCAGGTCACGGCCGAGAAGACCACGCTGGGCGGCAGCACCTCTTCGTCCAGGGAGCCGTCGCCCGAGGCGCTGCCGAGGCGCGCGGCCCGCCGCATCAACAGGACGGGCAGCGCCACCAGGAGCAGCGGGGTCACTCCGACGGGCGCCGGTACACCGGAAAGGGTGTCGTAGCGGACGAGTTCCGTCCCGTGGGCCAGTAGCCACAGCCCGGCGGCGAGGTGCAGCGCACCGCCGGGACCGCTGTCGGGGTAGGGGGAACTGATCCACAGCACGATCACGAGCACGGCCAGGAAGCCGAGCCCCAGTCCGGCGGCCACGGCGCCGCCCAGTACACAGGCGGCGGCGGCCGGTGAACGGCGCCGCGCGGCGGCCCGCGGGGCCGTCGGCAACAGGGTCCCGCGTTCGGTCACTTGGGTCACCCCGCCATGGTGCCAACGACACGCGCTATGGGCGGGTAACAGGCGAATGTCCGTGGTGTCGCTCAATATACGTTTATGTACTTTTTCGCGCAGGACTGCCGGGTCGCGGGGAGTGTGGCATGACACAGGACGTCGAGACGACCTCTGCCACCGGGGAGACCGACCTCCCCTCCCCCAAGGAACGCCGCAGGCTGCGCGAGACCGCCGAGCTGACGCACAAGCGCCTCGCGTCGACCCTGGGCGTCACCACGAACACGGTGCGCTCCTGGGAGAACGGCCGCGCGGAGCCGCGCGGCCGCAAGCGCGAGGCCTACGCCAAGCTGCTCGCCCACCTCGCCGCCAAGGAAGCCGCGCCCGCCGAGCCGCCGGCCGACCAGGCGGAACAAGCCGAACAGGCCGAACAGGCGGCGGCTTCCGGCGCGACGAACGCCGAGGACACGAAGCCCGCCCCGACACCCGAGGCCGCGACGGCCGAGGACATCGCCCCCGCGCCGCCTCCGGAGGTGGACGCCGGCTCCGACGCGGAGGCGGATACCGAGGCGGGCGGCACGCCCGCATCCGAGCCCGCCCGGCGCATGGCCGGCGCCGTACGCGCCTTCGCCGCCGGCGGTCAGGGCCGCCCTGCCGGGTCCCCCAAGCGGCCCAAGATCGCCGCGAAGCGCGCCGCCAAGCCGCCGGCCTCCTTGGCGCGCCACGAGTCCAAGACCCAGGTGAAGTCCGGTTCCGCCGGTGGCGGGCACCCGGGCGGCGCCGAGCCGCCTCCCGCACCCCCGAGCGGCCGAACCCGCGCGCCCGAGACCCCTGCCGCGCCCGCCGCTGAGGCCGAGACGGCGAAGGCCGAGGAGGCGACGGCGCCCGCCGCCGGGATCGAGGCCGAGGAAACCACGCGGGACACGGCCACGCCGGACAGGGTGGCTCAGGCGGCCGAGACCGACACGGCGGACGACGAGGCGGGCCGCGCCGAGGGGACGGAACCGGCAGCCAAGACCGAGGCCACGGCCCAGCCTCAGGAGGAGGACCCGGCCGAGAAGGACCAGACGGACCGGGAGGACCCCGCGGCTGAGGCAACGCCGGCCCCGGGGGGCGCCCTCACCCCCGCCCAGGCCTTCGACGCGCTCTACGCGTACGCCGCCCCCGCCCTGGCACGCCAGACCTACCTGCTCACCGGCCGCCGCGCCCTCTCCGTGGGGGCCGTCGAGCGGGCGTTCCAGAACGCCTGGGAGCGCTGGCCCGAGGTCGCCACCGACCCGGATCCGGTCGGCTGGGTACGCGCGGCGGCGTACGAGCACGCCCTCTCCCCCTGGCAGCGGCTCCGCCGCGCCCACCGCAACCCCGACCAGGCTCCGGTGGAGCCCGCGGACCGGATCCTGATGGACGCGATGCTGGCGCTGCCCGGCACGCACCGCCGCACGGTGCTGCTCTACGACGGCGTCGGTCTCGACCTGCCCGACACCGCTGCCGAGACCGAGGCGAGCACCCCCACCGCCGGTATCCGGTTGCTCCACGCGCACGCCGACCTCGCCGACCGGATCCCCGAGTTGGCCGCCGTACCGCCCGAACGGCACTCCGCCCTGCTGCGCGAGCGCCTGGGCGCGGTCCGCCCGCCCGTCCGGCTGGAGCCGCGCGCGCCGTCCCTCGTACGCCTGTCGTGCGAGCGCCGGGCCCGGTTGTGGTCCCGCGCCGCGGTCGGCCTGACCGCCGTGATCGCGGTGGCGACGGCGTACACGCTGACGACCGCGCCGACCCGGTACGAGCCCCCGGTCTCCCCCGGCGCGAACGTCTCCGGGGTGCCCCCGCACAGCGGTCCGCAGGCGCTCACCGAGCGGAGCAAGGAACTCCACGACACGCTGCGCTTCCACCCGGCCGCCCGGCCCGACCGCCTCACGCCCACGGTGGGCTGACGCGGGCGGTACCACGCGAAACGGGCGTGGCCCGCGCCCCGAAGGGTGCGGGCCACGCCCGTACACGCGTACAGCGACTGCCTACTGAGCGGCGTTCAGGATCTCGCGCGCCAGCTTGGCGGTCTCGGTCGGCGTCTTGCCGACCTTCACGCCCGCGGCCTCCAGGGCTTCCTTCTTGGCCTGTGCGGTGCCGGAAGAACCGGAGACGATGGCGCCGGCGTGGCCCATGGTCTTGCCCTCGGGGGCGGTGAAGCCCGCGACGTAACCGACGACCGGCTTGGTGACGTTCTTCGCGATGAAGTCCGCCGCACGCTCCTCGGCGTCGCCGCCGATCTCGCCGATCATGACGATCAGGTCGGTGTCGGGGTCCGCCTCGAACGCCGCGAGGGCGTCGATGTGCGTGGTGCCGATGACCGGGTCGCCACCGATGCCGACGGCGGAGGAGAAGCCGAGGTCACGGAGTTCGTACATCATCTGGTAGGTCAGCGTGCCGGACTTGGACACGAGACCGATGCGACCGGGCTTGGTGATGTCGCCCGGGATGATGCCGGCGTTGGACTGGCCGGGGGTGATCAGACCCGGGCAGTTCGGGCCGATGATCCGCGTGGTGTTGCCCTTGGCGGTCGCGTACGCCCAGAAGGCGGCGGAGTCGTGCACCGCGATGCCCTCGGTGATGACGACGGCCAGCGGGATCTCGGCGTCGATGGCCTCGACGACGGCGGCCTTGGCGAAGGCCGGCGGGACGAAGAGGACGGAGACGTTGGCGCCCGTCTTCTCCATCGCCTCGGCGACGGAACCGAAGACCGGTACCTCGGTGCCGTCGAAGTCGACGGTCGTGCCGGCCTTGCGCGGGTTCACGCCGCCGACGATGTTGGTGCCGTCAGCCAGCATCAACTTGGTGTGCTTCATGCCCGTGGCACCGGTCATGCCCTGGACGATGACCTTGCTGTCCTTGTTGAGGAAGATAGCCATGTGAGTCTGTGACCTCTGCCCTTACTTCGCAGCCGCGAGCTCGGCGGCCTTGTCGGCCGCGCCGTCCATGGTGTCCACGCGCTGCACCAGCGGGTGGTTGGCGTCCGACAGGATCTTGCGACCCAGCTCGGCGTTGTTGCCGTCGAGGCGGACGACGAGCGGCTTGGTGACCGCCTCGCCCTTGTCCGCCAGCAGCTGGAGTGCCTGGACGATGCCGTTGGCGACCTCGTCACACGCGGTGATGCCACCGAAGACGTTGACGAACACGGACTTGACGTCCGGGTCGCCGAGGATGATCTCCAGGCCGTTGGCCATGACGGCGGCGGAGGCGCCACCGCCGATGTCCAGGAAGTTGGCGGGCTTGACGCCGCCGCCATTCGCCGAGGTGTACGCCTCACCGGCGTACGCGACGACGTCGAGGGTGCTCATGACGAGACCCGCGCCGTTGCCGATGATGCCGACCTCGCCGTCGAGCTTCACGTAGTTGAGGTTCTTCGCCTTGGCGGCGGCCTCGAGCGGGTTCGCGGCCGCGTGGTCCACGAACTCCTCGTGGCCCGGCTGGCGGAACTCGGCGTTCTCGTCGAGCGAGACCTTGCCGTCGAGCGCGATGACGTCGCCGTTGGCGACCTTCGCGAGCGGGTTGACCTCGACGAGGAGCGCGTCCTCGGCGATGAAGGTGGCCCACAGGGTCACGAGGACCTCGGCGACCTTCTCCGCGACCTCGGCCGGGAACTTCGCCTGGGCGACGATCTCGCGGGCCTTCTCGATGGTCACGCCCTCGTTGGCGTTGACCGGGACCTTCGCGAGGGCCTCGGGGGTCTTCTCCGCGACCTCCTCGATGTCCATGCCGCCCTGCACCGAGGCCATGGCCAGGAAGGTGCGGTTGGTGCGGTCGAGGAGGTACGAGACGTAGTACTCCTCCAGGATCTCGGGAGCGGTCTCGGCGATCATCACCTTGTGGACCGTGTGGCCCTTGATGTCCAACCCGAGAATGTCCGTCGCCCGGGCCACGGCCTCGTCCGGGGTCGCCGCCAGCTTCACGCCGCCGGCCTTGCCTCGGCCACCGACCTTCACCTGCGCCTTGACGACCGACTTGCCGCCCAGCCGCTCGGTGGCCTCGCGCGCCGCCTCAGGCGTGTCGATCACTTCACCGGCCAGCACCGGTACACCGTGCTTGGCGAAGAGGTCCCTCGCCTGGTACTCGAACAGGTCCACGCGCGTCCGTCCCTTGTCTTCAAAGATTCGCAGTGATTCGCGGTTGTCTGCTATCTGCGTGGGCGTGCCGCGGAGGGCAACGTGACGGCGCTGTCACAAGGAAGGCGCACACGGTGACCGTGGACGCGGCATGTCCGTCCCGCAGGTTATCCCCGTGGGCCGTGGGTCCCTAAATCGCAGATCACACCTGAGCGGTGATACCTGTCACAGATCGCCTGACGGTTGAACTGCGCGTTCGTGTGATCTGCCGATGTGCGGACGCGATGGGCCGGGGATGAGCGGGTGGTGTCCGCCGGGGTGGACGGCGGGTGGGGCGGACGGTGGACCACCGGTGTGCCGCCTGAGGCCACCGGTGGCCAAGGGGTTCAGGGCAGGGGCAGGGGCCGTTTCTCCAGCGCGGCGGCCATCACGTCCGGGAACAGGTCGGGGGTGCAGGCGAACGCGGGCGCCCCGAGCGCGGCGAGCGCCGCCGCGTGCTCGTGGTCGTAGGCGGGCGCGCCCTCGTCGGACAGCGCGAGCAGGGCCACGAACTCCACTCCGGCCGCCTTCATGGAGGCGACCCGCTTGAGCATCTCGTCGCGGATGCCGCCCTCGTAGAGGTCGCTGATGAGGACGACGACCGTGTCGGCGGGCCGGGTGATCTTGGACTGGCAGTGGGCGAGGGCCCGGTTGATGTCCGTGCCGCCGCCGAGCTGGGTGCCGAAAAGGACGTCCACCGGGTCGCTGAGCCGGTCGGTCAGGTCCACCACGGCGGTGTCGAACACGACGAGGCGGGTGGCGATCGAGCGCATCGAGGCGAGCACCGCGCCGAACACGGAGGCGTGGACGACGGAGGCGGCCATCGAGCCGGACTGGTCGATGCAGAGGATCACCTCCTTCTTCACGGACCGGGCGGCCCGGCCGTATCCGACCAGCCGCTCGGGAACGACCGTGCGGTGCTCGGGAAGGTAGTTCTTGAGGTTGGCGCGGATCGTCCGGTCCCAGTCGATGTCGTGGTGGCGCGGGCGGCCGATCCGCGCCGAACGGTCCAGGGCGCCCGTGAGCGTGGCCCGCGTGCGGGCCGCCAGCCGCTTCTCCAGTTGCTCGACCACCTTGCGGACCACGGCCCGCGCGGTCTCCCGGGTCGTCTCCGGCATCGCCTTGTTCAGCGAGAGCAGGGTGCCGACCAGATGGACGTCCGGCTCGACGGCCTCCAGCATCTCCGGCTCCAGCAACAGGGTGGACAGGCCGAGCCGCTCGATGGCGTCGCGCTGCATCACCTGGACCACGGAGGTCGGGAAGTACGTACGGATGTCCCCGAGCCAGCGGGCCACCCGGGGCGCCGACCCGCCCAGACCGGCGGACCGCTCGCCCCGCGGCCTGCCGCTGCCGGCTGCGCCGGGGCCGCCGTACAGGGCGCCGAGGGCGGCGTCCATCGCCGCGTCCCGCCCGGTGAGGGCCCGACCGGTCCCGTCGCCCTCGCCCCCACCGAGCACCATCCGCCAGCGACGCAGCCGCTCCCCGTCCGCCGCGCCGCCCCCGTCCGCGCGGCTCCCCACCGCGCCGGCCCCCGTCGGGCCGGGTCCCGCCGGACCGGTCCCCGTCGTGGGCGTCTCCGCCGGACCGGCCCCCGTCGCGGCTGTCCCTGCCGGGCCGGTCCCCGTCGTGGGCGTCTCCGCCGGACCGGTCCCCGTCGAGGCTGTCCCTGCCGGGCCGGTCCCCGTCGTGGGCGTCTCCGCCGGACCGGTCCCCGTCGAGGCTGTCCCTGCCGGGCCGGTCCCCGTCGTCGTCATGTTGCCCGTCCTCCCCATCGACCCGTCCCCCATTGCCCGCCCCCCATAGGCCCGTCCCCCATAGGCCCGTCCCCGATCACTCCGTCCCCCTTCGTCGCGCCCGCCACACCGAACCTGCCCGCCTCACCGGGCCCGCCCGCCCCGCCGGACCCGCCCGTCCCGGCGTCGGCGTCGTCATGCCGCCGGTGCCGCGAGGATGAGCCGTGCCAGGTCCGCCCCCGCTTCTGCCCGTGCCGGGTCCAGGTCGGCGGCGAAGCCCTCGGGGCCCGCACCGGCCCGGTCCCTCCCGGACCGGCCTCCTGGGCCGCGGCGGATCAGCTCGCCCAGAGTCCTCTTCACGCCCGCCTCGTACGCCCCGAACGTCCGGCGCAGCAAGGGCAGGACATCGATGAACGTCCCCTCCGGCACCGACACCAGCCACCCGTCGATCAGGCCCAGCAGTCGGTCGTCGTGGATCAGCAGCGTGCCGCCGCCCGCGCCGCCGCCCGCGAAGCCCTCGATCCAGCCCGCCGCGTCGGCCGGGACGGCCGCCGGGGACAGCGCCAGCCCCATGAGCCGCGCCGTCTCCTCGGCCGGCAACCGCCCGTCGTCGAGCAACAGCCGCGTGGCGCGGCCGCGTATCGTCCCGGGCACGCCGCCCCGCCCGGCCAGGGTCCGCAGCACCGTCGCCCAGCGCTCCGGCAGGCCGTCCACCTCCAGCAGCGCGATCGCACCGTGCACCCCGTCCACGTGCCCGCGCAGTTCGGCCGCGCCCTCGGCGTCCAGGCCCGCCGCGCAGGCGGGCGGCAGCGCCACGCATATCCGGTCGGCGAGGCCGGCCGCGACCGTGCCGAGGGCCGCCGCGTCGGTGCCGCGCACGTCCCCGTACCGCAGCGAACGGGCCAGCGCCGGCAGGGCCTCGGCGAGCCGCGCCACGTCGGTGGCGAGTGCCGCCCGGTCCGCGAGGGCCCGCAGCACGGCGGGCAGCGCCTCGGACAGCCCGGCCGCCAGGCACCGCTCGGCCAGGGCCGTGACCTCGCCCAACTCCGTTGCCGCGACCGCGTCGGCCTCGACCTTGGCCGTGGCGGCGCCGACGACGGTGGTGCCCCAGATGCCGGCCTCCGCGACCCGCACCGACAGTTCCGGTTCCCAGCGGAGCCGCCAGGTCTCGCGGAAGGTCCCGGTGCTGCCGCGGGAGGCGGTGGGCGTCCCCCAGTCGATCCCGAGCAGCCGCAGCCGGTGCAGCAGGAGGGACTTGGCCGCGTCGGTGTCCTTGCGCAGGTCCAGTTCCAGGTCCCGTTCCTGCGCCTCGACCTTGAGCCGCAGACTGCGCTGCGCTCTGGTCAGGTCCCGTTGGAGCGGTACGACGGGCGCCGAGTCGGGGACCTCGCCGAGGACGTCGCCGACGACGAGGCGGTCCTCGATCAGCGCGAGCGGGACGTCGGAGCCGTCGCACATCACCGCCCGTATCGCCTCGAGGGTCTCGGTGAGTCCCGGCACGGGGCGCCCGCGCACGACGGCCAGGGTCTCGGCGAGCCGGACCGCCTCGATGACGTGGGCCGGGCCGACCTGCCGGTCCTCGGCCCGCAGCAGCCCGGCGGCCCGGGTCAGCCAGCGTTCGAGGGGCCGGTTCGGGGACTCGAAGAGATGGGCGTACCAGCCGGGCGAGGTGACGCCGGCCCCGTACCCGTCCGCCCGGGCGAGCCGGCGGTGGGTCCAGGGCACCCAGGTGGTCTCCACCTTGACCCGGGGCAGCCCGGTGAGCAAGGCCTTGTCGGCTGCGGCGGTGGTCCTCGCGCGCAGGGCGGGGACGTGCCAGGCCCCGCAGACCACGGCGTAGGCGTCGCCGAACTCCTTGCGGGCGGCGCGCATCCGCTGCCGCATGTGTGCCTCGCGCACGCGGTCGCTCGGGTGCCCGCCGTCCCCGTACGCCTCGCGCAGGGCCCCCATGGCCTCGCCGAGGGCCTCGAAGGTCGCCCGGGGGTCCCGGACGGCTCCGCTGCCCCGGTGCTCGACCACGTCCTCCCACCAGCGCTCGGGGTCGTCGTAGCCGGCGGTCTCGGCGAGGACCGCGAGGGGGTCGATCCGTACGGCGTCGGGGTCGGGTGCCTGCGGATCCCGGGCGGCGGCGAGCGTGTGCGCGGCGGGCAGGTCGATGAACCGGACGGGAACGTCTCGTTCCTGCGCCCAGCGCAGGGCGGCCCACTCCGGGGAGAACCCGGCGAGCGGCCAGAACGCGGCCCTGCCGGGGTCGTCCGCGGCGTGCGCGAGGAGCGCGACCGGCGGTCTCATGCCGGGCTCGGCGGCCAGCGGCAGCAGGGCGTCGCCTTCGGGTGGTCCCTCGATGAGCACCGCGCGCGGCGTGGCGGCGTCGAGCGCGGCGCGTACCGCGCGGGCGGAGCCCGGCCCGTGGTGTCGAACGCCCAACAGCAGGGGCCCGGCGGCCGCGGGGCTCATGCCGACACCTCCCGGCAGGCGCGGTAGAAGTCCTTCCAGCCGTCGCGTTCGCGGACGACGGTTTCCAGGTACTCCTGCCAGACGACGCGGTCGGCGGCCGGGTCGCGGACGACGGCGCCGTGGATTCCGGCGGCCACGTCGGAGGAGCGCAGGACGCCGTCGCCGAAGTGGGCGGCGAGTGCCAGGCCGCCGGTGACCACGGAGATGGCCTCGGCGGTGGAGAGGGTGCCGCTGGGCGACTTGACCTTGGTGCGGCCGTCGCCGGTGATTCCGTCGCGCAGCTCGCGGAAGACGGTGACGACGCGGCGGATCTCCTCCAGTCCCTCGGGTACGGCCGGCAGGTCGAGGGCGCGGCCCATCTGGTCGACGCGCCGGGCGACGATGTCGACCTCGGCTTCGGCGGTGGCGGGCAGAGGCAGGACGACGGTGTTGAAGCGGCGGCGGAGCGCGCTGGAGAGCTCGTTGACGCCGCGGTCGCGGTCGTTGGCGGTGGCGATGAGGTTGAAGCCGCCCACGGCCTGCACCTCCTGGCCGAGTTCTGGTATCGGCAGTGTCTTCTCGGAGAGGACGGTGATCAGGGTGTCCTGGACGTCGGCGGGGATGCGGGTGAGTTCCTCGACGCGGGCGGTCATGCCGTCGGCCATGGCGCGCATGACGGGGCTGGGCACGAGGGCCTCCCTGCTGGGGCCGTGTGCCAGGAGGCGGGCGTAGTTCCAGCCGTACCGGATGGCCTCCTCGGGGGTGCCCGCGGTGCCTTGGACGAGGAGGGTGGAGTCCCCGCTGACGGCGGCGGCGAGGTGTTCGGACATCCAGGTCTTGGCGGTGCCGGGGACGCCGAGGAGGAGCAGGGCCCGGTCGGTGGCGAGGGTGGTGACGGCGACCTCGACGATGCGGCGGGGGCCGACGTACTTGGGGGTGATGACCGTGCCGTCGGGCAGTTCCCCGCCGAGGAGGTAGGTCGCGACGGCCCACGGGGAGAGGTTCCAGCGGCTCGGGCGGGGCCGGTCGTCGGCCGCGGCCAAGGCTTTCAGTTCGTGCGCGAAGGCGTCTTCGGCGTGCGGGCGCAGCACTTCGGCAGCGGTGCCGTTCTCGGGCATGCTCATGGTCCCCCTCCAATGCTCGGCAGCCGCCTCGGACTGCTGTGACAACGGTGCACCACGCCACTGACAACGCCCGCCGACGGCACAGTCGTTGCAGGTCAGGGCGATTGTCAGTGGGGGTCTCTACGGTGGAACACATGACTGAGCAGGAGGTCCGCTGGACGGCGGAACAGGTACTGGCTCTGGCTCCTGACGATGCGTCGAGAAAGGCGGGGGGAAGGCTGGGTGAGGCGGGTCCGTGGTCGCAGATCGGAGGTTCCGCTTCCGGTTCTCTGTGGGGGTCGTGCAAGGGCAGTGGCAGTCGGCCGTACCGGACGGTCGTGGATCTGACGGGTCCCGCCTACAAGTGCTCTTGTCCGAGCAGGAAGTTCCCGTGCAAGCACGCGCTGGGGCTGCTGCTGCTGTGGGCGGCGGAAGGGGTGGGCGAGCCGGCGGCGCCGCCGGACTGGGCGCAGGAGTGGCTGACGGGGCGGTCGGAGAAGGCCGCGCGGCCGTCCGCCGGGCCGGCCGGGCCGACGGACGAGGAGGGGGCTCGCCGGCGGGCCGAGCGGCGGGCGGCCCGGGTGGGGGCGGGGGTCGTCGAATTGGAGCGGCGGCTCGGCGATCTGCTGCACGAAGGCCTGGCCGGGCAGGAACGGGCGGGGTACGCGGGCTGGGAGGAGACCGCGGCGCGGATGGTGGACGCCCAGGCCCCCGGACTGGCCGCGCGGGTGCGGGAGTTGGGGACAATACCCGGTTGCGGCCCCGGCTGGCCCGCCCGGATGCTTGAGGAGTTCGCGCTGCTGCACCTGCTGAACAAGGCCTGGTTGGGGGTGTCCGGGCTGCCGGAGCGGTTGGTCGCGACGACGAGGAGCCGGGTGGGATTGCCGGTGTCCGCGGAGAGCGAGGTCGTACGGGATCGCTGGCTCGTGTTGGCGCAGTACGACTCGGTTTCCCCGGACGGGCGGCTGACCACCCGCCGGATCTGGCTGCGGGGGCAGGAGAGCGGCCGTCCGGCGCTGGTGCTGGACTTCGGTCCACCGGGGCGGCCTCCGGGGTTGGCGCTGCCGATCGGACTGGCGTGGGAGGCGCAAGCCCGCTTCCGACCGGGTTCCGCGGGGCTGCGTGTCGACCTCGGGGAGCGTCTGACGGCGCCGATACCGGGCGTCGGGGCGCCGGCCGGGATCGGTACGGGGGCCGCCCTGGAGGCGTACGGGGCCGCCCTGCGGGAGGACCCCTGGCTGGAGTCCTGGCCGGTGGTGCTGGGTCCGGTGGTGCCGATACCGGGCGAGGCGGTCTGGCAACTGGCGGACTGGGAGGGAACGTCCGCCCTGCCGGTGCCCCTGCCCGCCGAGGGCAGCAGGTCCAGAGCGGGCCTGTGGCAGTTGACGGCGCTGTCGGGCGGCGGCCCGGTGACGGTGTTCGGCGAGGTCGGCCATCGCGGGTTCACGCCCCTGACGGCCTGGCAGCCGGGATCGGCCGAGCCGATACCGCTGGTCTGACCGGGCCGGGGGGCCGGGTCGGACCGACGGGAAAGAGCAGGAGGCGATCGACGCGGGGGAGCGTCGGCGCTGGGGAGGGAACGGCGGCGCGGGGGCGCCGTCGTGTGTGAACGAGAAAGCCGGGGGGCTTTGATGGACGACAACCACGCCAGCTGAAGAGTGATTTAACGCGATACATCACCATACTGCTCCGGTCCCGCGGAGGGGGCGGGACCGGAGCACGGGGACATCAGCACGGGGACATCACGAGGGAGGGGGTCGCATGGACACGGGACACGAGGAGTGGGACGCGCTGGTCGGCGCCGCGCTGCTGGGCACGGGGCGGCGGGGCGGCTCACCGGAGGCCCTGCTGGACGCGGCGGCCGTGCAGACCGTACGGCGCCGGGCCGGACTGCGACCGGCCGAGGCGGCCCCGAGGCCGGAGCCGGCGGCGCACGATCCGCGACCGGAGCCGCCGGACGCCGCCAACCGGCGGCTCGCGCGGTTGCTGGCGGGCCGGACCGCCGCGGGCGGGTCCGGCGGGCGGCGGGGGGCCGCCCCGGATCTGACGGAGTTGCTGCCGCAGTGGCTGGCGGCCGCCGGACGCCACGGTTACCGCGCGCCGGCGGCTCTCGTACCGGCGCTGCTGGACGCAGCCCGGGCCCGGACCGATCTGCGGCCGCCGGCCCTCGCCCTCACCGGGGCGCGGGGCCTGTGGCTGGCCCGGCTGAATCCGGACTGGCGGTTCGCGCTGCGCGGCGGGGCGGGAGGCGCCGGGGAGCTGCCCGACCCGGCGGACCGGGCGGGGGTGGAACGCCTCTGGGAAGAGGGCCTGTTCGCCGAGCGGGTGGCCCTGTTGGGCGCCGTACGGGCCCGTGAACCGGCGGCGGCGACCCGGCTGCTGACGACCACCTGGCCCACCGAGCGGGCCGAGGACCGGCTGATGTTCCTCGACTCGTTGCGGGTCGGGTTGTCGCCGGCGGACGAAGCGTTCCTGGAGTCGGCCCTGGGCGATCGGAGCCGCAACGTCCGGGCGACGGCGGCCGAACTGCTGTCCGCGTTGACGGGTTCGGCGCTGGCGGGTCGGATGGCGCGGCGGGCCCTGGCCTGTGTGGGCCCCGAGGGGGTGGAACCACCCGCCGACTGCGACGCGGGCATGCTCCGGGACGGGGTGGTGAGGAGACCGCCGGCCGGACGTGGGGAGCGGGCCTGGTGGCTGGGGCAGCTCGTGGAAGCCGCGCCGCTGTCCTGCTGGCGGGGGCGGTTCGGGGGGCTGACCCCGGCGGAGATCGTGGCATGGCCGGTGGCCGAGGGCTGGGCGGAGGAACTGCACGCGGCCTGGTGCCGGGCGGCGGTGCGCCAGCGTGATCCGGGATGGTCGAAGGCGTTGCTCGGTTCGGCCTCCGCGTCACCCGCGGCGGGACCGGGTACGGCGTCGCTGGCGGAGCGGGCGAAGCTGCTGTCGATCCTGCCCGACGGCGAACGGGCCGAGTGGGTGGCGGAGTTCGTCCGGGCCCACGGCCTGTCGGAGGCGTTCCAGTTGTTGGGGGTCTGCGTGGTGCCGTGGGCGGGGACCCTGGGACGGGCGGTGGTCGACGCGTTGGACACGGCGCGGGAGGCCGGGAGCTACCCGTGGAGTTTCAGCGGGGTGATGGGTCTGGCGGAGCGCTGCCTGGATCCGGCGGAAGCGGGTCGCCTGGAAGCGCTGACGGCGGCCTCGCAAGACCCGCCGGACGCGTCGCCGGGAGCGGCGGCCTACTGGGCGGAGGCCTTTCAGCGACTGGTGGCCACCTTGCGGGTGCGCGCGGCGATGCTCGCGGAACTGACCCCGCCCGACTGACCGCCGTCCGGCCGACCCTCCGTCCGGCCCGCCGCCCGACCTTGCCGTGGGGGCGGCGCGGACCGGCCAGGCGGAGCTCCGTCATGCCGATCGACCGGCCGCCGGATCGACGCGACGCCGGGGCAGATCGAGGCCGGGTAGGACCGACGGACGTTCCGACGGACGGGCAGTGGGACCGACAGACGTCCCGGCCGATGAGCAGTGGGAACGACGGACGTCCCGACCGACGGGCAGTGGCACCGGCGGACGTCCCGGCCGACGGGCAGCGGAACCGACGGACGTCCCGGCCGACGATCGGTGGGAACGACGGACATCCCGGCCCACGGGCAGCGGAACCGACGGACATCCCGGCCGACGATCGGTGGGAACGACGGACATCCCGGCCCACGGGCAGCGGGAACGACGGAGGTCCCGGCCGACGGGCAGTGGCACCAGCGGACGTTCCGGCCGACGGGCAGGCGCGTCGAAAGGCAGTCCGGCCGACGCCGGGTCGGGCCGTACGGGCGGATCCGGCACGGGGTGGAGCGGGGTCGGACGGACCGGCCGCCTCAGGGGGCCCGGCCCGGGCGGGGGCTCATCGCGCTGCCGGCCAGACCGGGCGTGCCGGGCCCTTGGCAACGCGCCCCCAAGAACCCGAACACTCACCGCAGAGCATCGCCGGACACGCCGGGCCCCGGGCAACGCGCCCCCAAGAACCCCAGCACGCACCGCAGGGCATCGCCGGACATACCGGACCCGGCAACGCCCCACCAACGCGCCCATGACGCGCCGCGGGTTACCGCCGGCCCCGCACGGGCCGAGAGGAACGGCTCAGGCCTGGCGCACGTTGCCGTTGACCCAGTCCACGATCGCCGTCGTCGTGGCGCCCGGGGTGAAGATCTCGGCCACGCCCTTGGCCTTGAGGGGGGCGATGTCGTCCTCCGGAATGATCCCGCCGCCGAAGACCTTGATGTCCTCCGCGTCGCGCTCCCTGAGGAGCTCAAGCACGCGCGCGAACAGCGTGTTGTGCGCGCCCGAGAGGATCGACAGGCCGATCGCGTCGGCGTCCTCCTGGATCGCGGTGTCGACGATCTGCTCGGGGGTCTGGTGGAGGCCCGTGTAGATGACCTCCATGCCCGCGTCCCGCAGCGCACGCGCGATCACCTTGGCGCCGCGGTCGTGGCCGTCGAGACCCGGCTTGGCCACCACCACACGGATCGGACCGGTCACACCCATCGCACTGCCTCCCGAGTGAACGAACGTTAAGTACAGCATCGCGCACGCCGCCGTTTCGCGGTCAACCAGGAGGGGGAAATCACACGTGGGACGCCATTGATTCACCGCACCGAGGCGCCCCACCACCGCGCCGACAGCCGCCCGGCACGGCGGTGGGGCCATATCGGCAGTACGGCCGCGTACCCAGCCACGTACCCAAGAGGCCCAGGGGAGGCCGTTCATGGGGCTGTCGAGCACGCCGCCGTCCCTCCCGCATCCCGTCCCACATCCCGTCCCGTATCCCGTCCCGAGGTCCGCGCCGAGGTCCGTGTCGAGGTCCGTGCCGACGGTCGTACCGGGGCCCGCGCCGACGTCGGCCTCCGTTTCGGGATCGGTGCCGGGCGCGGTCGCGGTGTCCGCCGCCCCGAACCGCCCGTCCCCACCCCCACGGCCGTCCCCGTCGCCGTCCTCACCGCCGCCCCCACCCCGGCCCTTCCCGCTCTCGCTGCCCCTCCCCCTGTCCTTGGTCGCCTCCGGGGCCGCCCTGCGCGCCGTCGCACTGGAGGCCGTGGTGCTCACGGGGCACCTGCTGCTGTATCCCACCGGGTTACGGGAGGAGCGGCCGGCCGCCGGGCCGGCCGCCGGGGCCTGCGGGCAGCGCCCGCCCGTCCTGCTGCTGCACGGCTTCAACGACAACCGCTCGATCTTCGTCCTGCTGCGGCGCGCGCTCGGGGCGGACGGACTGCGGCGCGTGGAGACGTACAACTACTCGCCCTTCACCCGGGATCTGCGCGCCACCGCCCGCCATCTCGCCCGTCGCGTCGAGGACCTGTGCGAGCGCAGCGGGCAGGAGCGCGTGGACCTCGTGGGGCACAGCCTCGGCGGACTGGTCGCGCGGTACTACGTCCAGCGGCTCGGCGGTGACGTCCGCGTGCGGACGCTCGTCACGCTGGGCACCCCGCACGCCGGCACGCGTGTGGCCCCCTTCATGAACGCGCATCCACTGGTGCGCCAGATGCGACCCGGCTCCGCGGTGATGGCCGAACTGGCCGCGCCTTCTCCCGGCTGCCGGACCCGGTGCGTGGCGTTCTGGAGCGAGTTCGACGCGATCATGGCGCCGACCGGGACCGCCCGCATCGAACATCCGGACCTGGACGCGGAGAACGTGCTGGTCACCGGTATCGGGCACCTGGCCCTCGCGGTCCACCCCACCGTGATCGCCGCGGTGCGTCGAGCGCTCGACGACCTGACGGCCCAGTCCCACACAGGCGACCAAGCCGCCGACCGGACCGCAAGCCGCGCCACCGACCACACCCCAAGCCGCACCGCCGACCGGACCGCAAGCCGCGCCACCGACCACACCCCAAGCCACACCACCGACCGGGCCGCCAACCAGACCCCTCACCAGACCCCCGACAACGCCCCCGATCCGGGAGCCGAGGGCAGCGTGGCCATCTGAGCCCCCGACGAACAGTGCCACGACACACCGGGATCCGGGACGAAACCGGCGAACCGGCGCCACCCGCACCGGAACCGGTGGCTCCGCTCTGACACACGGTGACGACGGGCCACTCGATCCTCGTCGCACCCTCCCCACCGGGCGCTTTCGCGGAGGGGGACCTCTCACACATTCCGCCCTTGGAGTCGAACACATTTCGAACTCAAGGCCAAGGCTGCGTCTTTGTGCGACCGAAAGGCGGCCGAATGCCCGGTTCCCGCGATACCGACCTCCGCCGAAGATTGTCGTTGCCTGTGACCGACGGGTACAGTCGCGCCACTGCTCTCCTCCGGTGAACCTTGAGTTCACCGGCCACCCAGGCCCCCCACCGCCGAGGCGAAAGAGAAGTTGGTGAACGACCGCCCCCCGTCGGGCCAGTACCCCGAAACCGGGTACGACGGCCTTTCCACCACCGCTTTCGCTGGTGACCAGCCCTATGTTTCCTACGAAACGCAGGGCCAGGGCTACAACTACGGTGTATCCGGCACCTACGACGCCTATGGCTCGTACGAGTCCACCGGTACGTACGACGCCACCGCCTGGGCCTCGCAGGAGAGTTACCTGTCGACCGTCCCCACCCAGGGCGTCCCCGAGGACACCACCGGGCAGTGGGACGCGAGCGCCTGGAACTCCGCCGGCCCCGACTACCAACCGACGTCCGTCGGTTACGAGTCCGGCGGCGCGGAGCAGACCGGCCAGTGGTCCACGTTCACCGGTTACGGCCAGGACACCGGCGCCTACGACGCCACCGCGTGGAACGGCGGGGCCGTCACGAACGACCTCACCGGCGCCACGACGGTCAACGCGGGTGTCCAGGAGTACCCGCCCCAGCCCGACGGCGGATACGCGTACACCTACGGCTACGACACCACGCCGGCCGCCCCGGCGGACTCCCCCGCGTACGAGGCCGGCTACGAGCCCGCGTACGAGGCCACGACCGTCGTCCCGATCACGGTCGCCGATCCGTACCCGAGCGGCGACCCGTACCCGGGCGGCGATCCGTACGCGGGCGCCGATCCCTACGCGACCGACGATCTGCACGCCGCCGACACCGCCGTCTTCGAGGCCGTCCCCGACGCGCTCCCGGACGACGAGTCACAACCGCGGGGCGCCGTGCACGACATGCCCACCCAGGCCATGCCCGTGACCCCCCGCGCGGAGAACGAGCCGCGGGGCACGCGCCGCGCCGCCGCTCCCGCCAAGGGCGCCGTCAAGAACTCCGCGAGGGCGGGCGGCAACAGCCGGCGCCGCACTCCGGCGAAGCGTTCCGCCTTGTTGACGGTGGCCGTTCCCTCCGCCTGCGTGATGGGGGTCGCCGGGGTCGCCGCCGCGTCCGTCGGTGGGCTCACCGGTGGCGCGGAGAAGCCCGCCGAGGAACCCGTCACGATGGCGGCGCCGGACCCGGCCTCGGTGAAGCCGGTCGCCGCGAACAACAAGCTCGACACGCAGTTGGCCGCGCTCAGCGCCGACGCCGGCGACTTCGCCGACCGGGCGAGCCGCACCCAGGAGCGCATCGACCTCCGCGAACGCCAGCTGGAAGAGAAGAAGAAGCGCGCCGAGGAGGCAGCGGCCAAGGAGGCCGCCCGCCCCAAGTTCGCCGTCCCGGTCGCCCAGCACGGGTTGAGCGCGGGCTTCGGCCAGGCCGGCGGCATGTGGATGTCGGTGCACACCGGCATCGACTTCCCGGTCTCGTACGGCACTCCGGTCATGGCCGCCACCGACGGCACCGTGCGCACCCAGTTCAACAGCGCCTACGGGAACATGGCCATATTGACCTCGCCCGACGGAACCGAGACCTGGTACTGCCACCTCAGCAGCACCAAGATCCGGTCCGGCAAGGTCAAGGCCGGTGACGTGATCGCGTACTCCGGGAACTCCGGCAACTCCACCGGCCCGCACCTGCACTTCGAGGTCAGGCCCGGCGGCGGCTCCCCGATCGATCCCCAGGCGTGGCTGCGCAGCCACGGCCTGGACCCGAGCTGAGCCCGGCCCTTCCCACCGGCGCCCGCGGGTGGACCCGGCCCGGCCGGTCGCCCGCGGTCCGCGCCCGCCGCCCGCCGCCCGCCGCTAGAGCTTCTGTACCGGCGCGTACCGCAGCAGCAGCCGCTTCGGCTTGTCGTCCCCGAAGTCGATGGTGGCCTGGGCGTCCGCGCCGGCGCCCTTGACCTCCATGACCGTGCCCAGCCCGAACTGGTCGTGCGTGACCCGGTCCCCGACCACCAGCGTGATGACGGGCTTGTCGGCGGCGCGCCGCGTGGCGAACCCCGAGGGGCCCGACTTGGTACGCGACGAGGACAGGAACGACTCGGGCGAGGTCCCGAACGAGCTCCTGGAACCGGAGCCGCCCGAGGAGCCCGATCCGTAGCCCGAACTCCGCATCGGTCCGGCCGGCTTCTGGGTCGCGCCCGTGCGCTTCCACGTGAGGTACTCGGTCGGGATCTCCTCCAGGAAGCGTGACGGCGGGTTGTACGAGGGCGTGCCCCAGGCGCTGCGCATCGAGGAGCGCGTCAGGTAGAGCCGCTCGCGCGCCCGCGTGATGCCGACGTACGCGAGGCGTCGCTCCTCCTCCAGTTCCTTGGTCTGCCCCAGCGCGCGCATGTGCGGGAAGACCCCGTCCTCCATGCCGGTCAGGAAGACCACCGGGAACTCCAGGCCCTTGGCGGTGTGCAGGGTCATCAGCGTGATGACGCCGCTGCCGTCGGTGTCCTCGTCGGGGATCTGGTCGGAGTCCGCGACGAGCGCGACCTGTTCCAGGAACTCCGCGAGCGTGCCCGGTCCGGGACCGGCCGCGGCAGCGGCGGCGTCCACGTCCGCGTCGGCGTCCACATCCACACCGGCATCGGCATCGGCCACCGGGGTCTGCGTGTCGGCCGCGCGGGCCTGCTCGAACTCCAGCGCCACGGCGGCGAGTTCCTGGAGGTTCTCGATCCGCGTCTCGTCCTGCGGGTCGGTCGACGCCTGGAGCTCGGCGAGGTAGCCCGTCCGCTCCAGCACCGCTTCCAGCACCACCGCCGGGCCCGCGCCCGACTCCACGATGGTCCGCAGTTCCTCCATCAGCACGTTGAACCGCTTCACGGCGTTGGTCGAGCGCGCGGCCATGCCGAACGCCTCGTCCACGCGCCGCAGCGCCTGCGGGAAGGTGATCTTCTCGCGCATCGCGAGGGCGTCGATCATCGCCTCGGCGCGCTCGCCGATGCCGCGCTTGGGTACGTTCAGGATGCGGCGCAGGGGGACGTTGTCCTCCGGGTTCGCCAGGACGCGCAGGTACGCGAGGACGTCGCGGACCTCCTTGCGCTCGTAGAAGCGGACGCCGCCGACGACCTTGTAGGGCAGGCCGACGCGGATGAAGATCTCCTCGAAGACGCGGGACTGCGCGTTCGTGCGGTAGAAGATCGCGACGTCGCCCGCCTTGGCGTCCCCGGCGTCGGTCAGTCGGTCGATCTCGTCGGCGACGAACTGCGCCTCGTCGTGCTCGGTGTCCGAGACGTAGCCGGTGATGACCGCGCCGGTGCCGGCCTCGGTCCACAGGTTCTTCGCGCGGCGGTTCTCGTTGCGCTCGATGACGGCGTTGGCGGCGGACAGGATGGTCTGCGTGGAGCGGTAGTTCTGCTCCAGCAGGATCGTCGTCGCGTCCGCGTAGTCCTCCTCGAACTGGAGGATGTTGCGGATGGTCGCGCCGCGGAAGGCGTAGATCGACTGGTCGGCGTCGCCCACCACGCACAGCTCGGCGGGCGGCAGGTCCGGGTAGCCGGTGCCGACCAGCTCGCGCACCAGGGTGTACTGGGCGTGGTTGGTGTCCTGGTACTCGTCGACGAGGACGTGTCGGAAGCGGCGCCGGTAGTGCTCGGCGACCTCCGGGAACGCCTGGAGCAGGTGCACCGTCGTCATGATGATGTCGTCGAAGTCGAGGGCGTTGGCCTCGCGCAGCCGTCCCTGGTACATCGCGTACGCCTGGGCCAGCGTCTTCTCGAACCCGTCCGCCGCCTGGCCCGCGAACGCGTCCTCGTCGATGAGCTCGTTCTTGAGGTTCGAGATCTTGGCGTTGAAGGCCTTCGGCGGGAACTTCTTCGGGTCCAGGTCCAGGTCGCGGCAGACGAGCGCCATCAGGCGCTTCGAGTCGGCCGCGTCGTAGATCGAGAACGACGAGGTGAAGCCGAGGCGCTTCGACTCGCGGCGCAGGATGCGCACGCACGCGCTGTGGAACGTCGAGACCCACATGGCGTTCGCGCGCGGGCCCACCAGGCCCTCGACGCGTTCCTTCATCTCGCCGGCGGCCTTGTTGGTGAAGGTGATCGCCAGGATCTGTCCCGGGTGGACCCCGCGCGCGGCCAGCAGGTGTCCGATGCGGTGGGTCAGGACCCGGGTCTTGCCGGAGCCGGCTCCGGCCACGATGAGCAGCGGGGAGCCCGCGTGGACCACGGCGGCGCGCTGCTCGGTGTTGAGCCCGTCCAGGAGCGCCACCGGGTCGATGACGGGTCTGGGCGCCCCGTCGCGGTAGTAGGCGTCCCCGCTCACGGGTACGTCGAACCGGCCGCCGAAGAGGTCGTCCGCGCCCGTTTCCGGGGCGGCGTGATCCTCGGGCGGCGGCGGGACCTCGTCGGAGGGGGAGAGGTCCGCCAGGAAACTGTCGTCAAAGAGGCTGCTCATCGCCTTCCGAGTTTAGGGGGCCGGACCGACAGCCGGTCCCGGCCCCGAAAAATCGGCGGCATATGCCCGTATCCGGCCTGTCCGGACCCGTCCGGAGGCGGGCCCCTGCGGAAGCGGGTCAGCCGAGCACGAGCGCCAGCAGGCCCGGGAAGCGCAGCTCCAGGTCCTCCCGCCGCAGGGCCAGGTAGAGCCGGCGTCCGGCGGGGCGGCGGGCGATCACGCCGCTCTCGTACAGCGTCCTGAGGTGGTGCGTGACGCTCGACCGGGGCAGGTCGGGCACCACCTCGCCGCAGGACGCCTCCGCTCCGGAGGCGAGTTTGCGCACGATCTCCAGCCGGACGGGGTGCCCGAGCGCCGCGAGGACCTCGACGAGTTCCAGCCGGTCGACGTCGGGGTGGGGTGGTTCAGCGGCGGGAGTGGCGGCCATGCGCCCACTCTACGCAGGCCCGGACGGCCTTCCCGGGGCTGCGGGCCCCGCCGGCGCGGGCGGCGGACTGACCATCGCCCCTCTCTTTATCGCCCTTCTCTGGCACCGACCGGTCAACTGCGGTCGGTTCGAGTCATCTCGTCATCGGGCCGTTACCTCCAGGTTTACCGTCCTCCCCCAAGACCAACGGAAGGACGTGACGCCCCCGTGGCAAGTCATCGAAAGCCCAGGCAGCGCCCGCTCTCCGGCCCCGCCGTACGGACAGCGGCCACCACCCTCGCCCTCGCGGGCGCTGCCACCGCCACCGCCTTCGAAGGCGTCTCCCAGGCCGAGCCCCGTCAGACTCCCGCGCAGGTCGCGGCGGATGTGGACCGGCTCTACGAGGAGGCCGAGGCGGCGACCGAGCGGTACAACGGGGCGAAGGAGAAGGCCGACGAGGCCGAACGGGCGCTGACGGGCCTGCGCGACGAGGCCGCCCGCAGGACGGACCGGCTCAACACCGCGCGCGGCGCGCTGGGCGCGCTCGCCGCCGGCCAGTACCGCAGCGGGAGCCTGGGGCCCGCGGTCCAGCTGGCGATGGCCGAGGACCCGCAGGAGTACCTGGAGCGGGCCGCGTTCCTGAGCCGGACCGGCGACCGCACCGCGGCCGAGGTGGCCTCCGTACGGGCGCAGTTGGAGCAGGTCGCGAAGGTGCGCGAGAAGGCCTCGGGGCGGCTGGCGGACCTGCGCGGGCGGCGGGACGAACTCGCCGAGACCAAGGCGCTCGTCGAGGGCAGACTGGCCGGCGCCAAGCGGCTGCTGGCCAAGCTCACCGCGCAGGAGCGGGCGGCGTACGAGGCCCGCTCGGCGCCGACGACCGCCACCGCGGCCGCGCCGGCCGGAGCGGTGTCACCGGTCGCCGCGCGGAGCGCCGCGCCGGCGCCCGCCGACGGTTCGCGGGCCGCGCGGGCCATCGCCTTCGCGCACGGGGCGATCGGCAAGCCCTACGTCTGGGGCGCCACCGGGCCTGGTTCGTTCGACTGCTCAGGGCTGACCCAGGCCGCGTGGCGCTCCGCCGGGGTCGCGCTGCCCCGCACCACCTACACCCAGATCAACGCCGGGCGCCGCGTCTCCCGCGACCAGTTGGCCCCGGGTGACCTGGTCTTCTTCTACGCCGGGGTGACCCACGTCGGCCTGTACATCGGGAACGGTCAGATGATCCACGCCCCGCGACCCGGCTCGACGGTCCGGGTGGCCCCGGTGGACTCGATGCCCTGGGCGGGCGCCTCTCGGCCCGCGTAGACGCGGGCCCACGGGCTCCTACGGCGCCTTGACCTGCCGGCTGAGCCAGCCGAAGGTCTGCGGCAGTTGCCTGGACCAGGCTTCCAGGTTGTGGCCGCCGGTGATCCTCTCCGCGTGCACCGTCGTCGGGTTCCGCGCGAGGGCCTTGAGGTCCGTCCCGGACAGGTAGCCGTCGTGCTCGGCGCCCGACATCCACAGCGCGACCGCCGGCGGCGCGGGCCGGGCCTTGAGCAACTCCTTCAGGTTGTGGGCGCGGCGCAGCTCGGGGTCCTTGGCCACCAGCGAGCTGGGCTCCTGGCCGGGGTCGTTGTAGCCGGACAGGGAGACGGCCGCGCTGTAGCGGTCGGGGTGCAGGATCGCCAGCTTGGCGGCGCAGTACGCGCCCGCCGAGTAGCCGGCGACGCCCCAGGTCCGGGCCTCGTCCGAGGCCCGGAAGTTGTCGACGACCATCTTGCGGACATCGACGCTGAACCAGCTGTCGGCGTTGACCTTGCCGGGGATGTTGGCGCAGCCGGTGTCGCCGTTGCCGAGCAGCATGGCGCGGGGCGAGACCAGGATGAACGGCTGCACCGTGCCGTTCCTCATCAGCGGCTCCAGCACCTCGTGCGCCTTGAGCCCCTGGAACCAGGACTTGCCCGTGCCCGGGATGCCGGGGATCAGTTCGACGACGGGGAACGTGCGGTCCTTGTGGGCGGGGTCGTCGTACTGCGGCGGCAGCCACACCATGACGTCGCCCTTGACCCCGGAGATCTTTCCGTCGAGCTCGGTCGTGCGGACGCGGCCGCCGAGGCCGTCGACGGGCCGGAACTCCTGACGGACCTTGGGCTCCCGGGCCACCTCGGCCGGCTTCGCGCCGCCGAGCCCGTCCGGGCCGAGGTCGGGGGCGGCGGTGACGTACTTCCCGGTGCCGAGCAGATCGCCCCAGGAGGCGTAGAAGTGCTCCTCGCGGTTGATCGCGACGAACACCAGCGCGATCGCGGTGACCTGCGCGAAGACCACCATCAGGCCGCGGGTGGCGACGCGTACGACGGCGGGCCCGCGGGCTTTGCCCCACAGCAGCAGCGGCAGGAGCACGGCGATCACCACGAGGGCGATCGCCGTCACGAAGAGGGGGGTCCCGGTCAGGCTCGTCACGCCGGCGAAGAGGCCTGCGGCGCCCGCCCCGGTTCCCCCCGGCCGGTGCGTCGTGGATCACAGGGCCGGGGCCCCGGGATCCCCTCGCGTCACACCAGGCGGCGGGCGGTGGCCCAGCGGGTCAGCTCGTGCCGGTTGGAGAGCTGGAGCTTGCGCAGCACGGCCGAGACGTGGGATTCCACGGTCTTGACCGAGATGAAGAGCTGCTTGGCGATCTCCTTGTAGGCGTACCCGCGCGCGATCAGCCGCAGCACCTCGCGCTCGCGCTGGGTGAGCCGGTCGAGGTCCTCGTCGACGGGCGGCGCGTCCGTGGAGGCGAAGGCGTCGAGCACGAAGCCGGCGAGTCGGGGGGAGAACACCGCGTCCCCTTCCTGCACCCGGAAGACGGAGTTCACCAGGTCGGCGCCGGTGATGGTCTTGGTGACGTAGCCGCGCGCGCCGCCTCGGATGACCCCGATGACGTCCTCGGCGGCGTCCGACACCGACAGCGCCAGGAAGCGCACCGGGTTCTCGGCGGCCGACATCAGGGGGGCGCAGCGCCGCAGCACCTCGACCCCGCCGCCGCCGGGCAGGTGCACGTCGAGCAGCACCACCTCGGGGCGGGTGGCGGTGATGACGGTGACGGCCTGGTCCACGTCCGCGGCCTCGCCGACGACCTCGACTCCGGTCCGCGCGGTCTCGCCGATCTCGGCCTGTACGCCGGTGCGGAACATCCGGTGGTCGTCGACGAGCACGACCCGGACCCTCCCCGGGCCGGCGTCGGGGGCGCCCCCGGTCGGCGCGCCGGTGTTCGCGTTGTCCTCGGTCATGCTGCGTTCGCCGCCCTCTCCATCTCCAGCTCGACTTCCGTGCCGCCGTCGGGCGCTGACCGCAGTCGCGCGGTCCCGCCGTTGCGCTGCATCCGGCCGATGATCGATTCTCGTACGCCCATGCGGTCGTCCGGTACCGCGTCGATGTCGAATCCGGGTCCGCGGTCCCGTACGGACACGAACACGGTGCGGCCCTCGACCTCCGCGTACACCTGTACCGGTCCGCCCTCGCCACCGTACTTGGCGGCGTTGACCATCGCCTCGCGTGCGGCCTGGATCTGGGCGGCCAGCTTCTCGTCGAGCGGGCAGTCGCCGACGACGACGACCTCGATGGGGACGCCGTGGTGGTCCTCGACCTCGGCGGCGGTGCGCTTCACGGCGTCGGCGAGGGTGGTGGGTTCCTCGGCCTCGTCCTTGCCGGTGCCCTCGGGCTTGTACAGCCAGTTCCGCAGTTCGCGTTCCTGGGCGCGGGCGAGGCGGCGGACCTCGCCGACGTCCTCGGCGTTGCGTTGGATCAGGGTGAGGGTGTGCAGCACCGAGTCGTGGACGTGGGCGGCGACCTCGGCGCGTTCCTGGGCGCGGATGCGCATCAGGCGTTCCTCGGAGAGGTCCTGGGTCATCCGGATCAGCCAGGGGCCGGCGAGCAGGGCGACGCCGACGAGGACGGCGAGGGTGGCGGTGAGGACGTTGCCCAGTTGGGCGGCGGAGCCCCGGACGACGATGAACACGGTCAGGCCCACGCAGACCAGCACGACGCCGGCGAGCGCCCGGCCGGCCTGGAGCAGCCGGCCGTGCCGTCCGGCGGCGGCGCTCCAGTGGGCGCGGCGGGCGTTGTCGGCCTGCCGCCAGACCAGCACCACGCCGGCGCCGACGAGCAACGTCGGCCAGATGTAGCGGCCGTTGGCGCCGCCGACCCGCAGCTGGGAGAAGAAGATGCCCGCGCCCACGCACAGCGCGATCAGCGCGGTGATCTGCCCCTTGTCGGGTTTGCGCAGGCGCCGGCTGCCGTCGGCGAGGGTCTCGAAGTAGGAGCGGTGTCCGGTGCGCCCGCCGATGCCGAGGGGTACGAAGACCCAGAACGCGGCGTACAGCAGGATGCCGAGGCCGTCCCCCCACATGAACAGGCCGAGGAACGCGAGGCGGACCCAGACGACGGGCAGCCCGAGGTGTCCGGCGAGCCCGCGCGCGACTCCGCCGAGCATCCGCCCGTCGGCGCTCCGGTAGAGCTTGCGGGGCGGTGCCTCGGAGCCCGGTGGGGGCTCCTGTACGTGCGGGATGCGGGGGGCGGCTGCGGCGGGCATGTCACCGATGGTCACACGGTCGGCGGGCGCGGGGCATCAGGGCGGCCCCCCACTTCGATCGGGGGGATATCAGGGTTGTCCCAGGGTCGGGCCGGATGCCCCGGGGGCGGACGGCCCGTCACCATGGACGCATGACCGAAGTACACGAGGCCCCGCCGGCGGATTCCGGGGCTCCCGCCCCTCCCGAACACCCTCCCCTGCGGCGCGGCAGGCGCGACAAGGTGCTCGCCGGCGTGTGCGCGGGCCTCGGCCGGTACTTCGACCTGGACCCGGTGGTGTTCCGGATCGTGCTGGCCGTCCTCGCCGTGACCGGTGGCGTCGGCCTGATCTTCTACGGGTTCGCCTGGCTGCTGCTCCCCCAGGACGGCGACGAGGAGTCCGAGGCGAAGAAGCTGCTGACGGGCCGGGTGGAGGGGGCGACGCTGGCGGCGTTGTTCACGGCGCTGGTGGGCTGCGCGCTGTTCCTGTCGATGGCGGACAACGGCGGGCTCGGGGTGTTCTCGATCCTGGTGATCCTGGCGCTCGGCGGGGCCTCGTACTGGTCCCGGCGGCGGCCGACCACGGCGCCCGAAGCGGAGGTTCCGCCCGCGCACCGGCCGGTGCCGCCGCCCGAGACACAGGCGCCGCCCTCGCCCGGCAGCCCGTCCTGGTGGCGGGACCCGCTGGTCAAGGACGGTACGACGGGTCCCGTGGGGGCCACCGGGTACCTGTGGGGTCCGGCGGACGTGGACGCCCCCGCGGACCGGGCGCCGACGCCCGCCGCAAAGGTTTCCCGGACGGTCGGGCGGGGCGGCATCGGCGGGCGGGTCTTCGTGCTGGCTCTGTTCGGCGGGGCCGTCGCCACCGCGTCGGTGTGGGAGGGCAGCACGCTCTCGCACGCGCTCACGGTGGGGCTGGCCGGCGCGCTGGTCGTCTTCGGGCTGGGGCTGGCCGTCAGCTCGGTCAAGGGCCGCACCGGCTTCGGCACCGTGCTGCTGTCCCTGATCACCGCCGGGTTGTTGGCGGTGGCGGGCGCCCTGCCGAAGGAGATCGGCACCGACTGGCGGGACGTCTCGTGGCGGCCCGCCGCGGTGGCCGACGTGCGGCCCTCGTACGCGGCGGGCACGGGGCTCGCGACCTTGGACCTGAGCCGGCTGGACGTGCCGAAGGGCACCACGCTGGCCGTCCGGGCCTCCATCGACGCGGGCCGGCTGAAGGTGCTGGTGCCCCGTGAGGTCACCGCGCGGTCGGACCTGACGATCCGGCTGGGCGACCTGCGGCTGCCCGGCGAGACCGGCGGGAACGTACGCGTCAAGACCGGTGGCGAGCACCGGCTGGAGACGTTGCTCCCCGCCGCCGGCACCGAGGCCGGCGGAACGATCGAGTTGCACCTCGAAGCGGGTGTGGGACAGGTGGAGGTGGCCCGTGCGGCGTCATGAGTTCCAGCCGGGACGGCTGATCGCGGGGCTGGTCCTGCTCACCGCGGGCACGCTCTGCCTGCTGGACGCGGCCGGCGAGGTGGACCTGCCCTGGTTCGCCGTGGTCCCGATGGCCGTGGGCGGCCTCGCCCTCGCGGCCGTCGTCGGGGTGGTGACCTACGCGGTGCGCCGGGACCGGCGCGAGCGGATCACGGAGTCCAGCGACAGGTAGGGCGCCCCCGCGAGGATCAGCGGGGTCCAGGCCATCAGGTAGATCAGGTCGTTGCCGTAGTAGTACGGGGTGACCGCCCAGGAGACCGTGAGCCACAGGCTGAGCGCGATCAACGCCCCGCCCAGGGCGGCGATCCGGGTCAGCAGTCCGGCCAGGACCCCGAGGCCCACCAGGATCTCGCCGATGGCCAGGGTGACGGCGAAGCCGACGGGCGCCTTGAGCGCCAGGTCCACCAGGGCGGGGATCGCGGAGGTGTCGCGGACGCCGCGCATCAGTCCGCCGATGGAGCCGTCACCGCCGGCGGAGAGGAACGCGGGGTCGGTCAGCTTGTCCAGGCCCGCGTAGACGAAGGTCACGCCGAGGAAGATCCGCAGGGGGAGGAGGGCGTGCCGGGCGGCGAGTTCCCGCAGTCCGGGGGCGGCACCGGAAGGGACGTCAGTTCGGGTCACGCCCCATGTCTACCCCGTCGCCGTTCACTCCGCCACGTCGATGCCGCAGCGGTTGGATTCCACTCCGGCGGCGGTCACCACCTGGACGTCGACGCGCCCCGGTTCCACCTCCGCCGGCACCGGCACGGTCAGCACCACGTCGGACGGGTTGGTGAACCCTCCGGCCACCGGCACCAACGGCACGTGCACGTGGACCGTTCCGATCCGCACCACCAGGCGGGCCAGCATCTCCGGTGTCTGCGCGCCGGGCGGTACGAAGCCGACGCCCCGGATCTCGATGTCGTCCCCGGGGCGGACGGCCGCGTCCAGGTCCCCGGGCTCCCGTCTGCGCACCACCGACAGCACCAGCGGGCGGCTGCCCTCGGCGTACTTCGCCGCGAGGTACACGGCGGCCGACAGGGCCACCAGCAGGGCCAGCGCCCACGGCAGCCGGGGCAGCCGGTCGGGGAAGCGGGCCAGCGACACCGCCGCGAAGGCCAGCACCACCGTGGAGACCAGCACGTACTGGGCGTCCGCGAGGCTCCCCCGGCCCGCGTCGTCCGTCAGCAGGTCGGCGCCCGAGGGCCGGTCGGCGGGCAGTTTCTGCAGCCGCTGACCCATGATCCGTACGGCGACCACGCGACGCACCAGCACCGCGACCCCCGACGTCAGCCCGAGCACCGCCAGCAACGGCAGCGCCCGCCCGAGCGCCAGCCCCTCGTACAGGGCGTCGCGTTCGGGTCCCGGTGAGGAGACGGCCAGCCGCAGTGCGGGCAGCAGGGTGGAGAAGGCGATCAGCACCAGCCAGGCGCTCGGCACCGCCTTGGAGGTGGACAGCCGGTTGTCCTCGCCGACCAGCGGGGCCAACAGCCCGCCGCGCAGCGACTGGGCCCGGGATCCGACGGTGAGCAGCGCGACCAGCACCAGCGCGGCCAGCAGTCCGGCGGTGCGCGCCGACGACCAGCCGGCGCCCAGCGCGGTGCCGACCTGGACCAGCAGCAGCACCCCGGCGGCGATCCACAGGGCGAGGACGGCCCGCCGGGACAACAGGTACAGCCAGGAGTGCCCGGCCTCGCGGCCCCGGTCGGCGACCGTTCGGGCGGACAGGGTCAGCTCGTCGGAGACCCACTGGCGGGAGGCGCCGGCGGATCGGGACACGGCGGCGGGCAGGCCCTGCCCGGCGGCGAACTCCTCGCGTTTCTCCAGGAAGGCGGCCACCGCCCGGCGGTGTCCCTCCCTGGCGCCGTGGGGGCAGTCGTCGCAGGTGCAGGCGCCACCGTGGGTACTTCTGGGGATCTCTTGGACAGCCACGTGCGTGCCGCCTCTCTGAACTCCGGTGCAATGCCAGCGAATTGTGCACCACTGCGCCGGTGCTCCGGATTGCGCACGATGTCAGAGCAGGTGATTAACCGTTCATGATGTTGACGTCACCCGTCCGGCGGCGCGAGGCCGGGCCTACGGCGCGACGCTCTGCCAGAGCGGCTGGTAACTCACCCAGGCCGCGAGGTCCGTCCCGAACCGCTCCCTGGTGGCGAGCGCGGCGCGGCGGTCGACGGGGACCGGCTTCCCGGCGGCCCGGGCGATCAGCTGCACCTGCGCGGCCCGCTCCGCCGCGATGAACCACCAGGCCGCCGCGTCCACGGAGTCCCCGACCGTCAACAGCCCCTGGTTGCGCAGGATCAGCGCCTTGTACGGGCCGAGCGCGCGGCCGATCCGCTCGCCGTCACCGTCCTCGGCGTACTCGTCGAGGAGCGCGTGGTCCTCGAAGAAGGCGCAGGCCTCCCGGGTCACGGGGGCCAACAGCTCGCCGAGGGCGGCCAGCGCCCCGCCGTACGGGGCCCGCGTGCGCACCACCGCCACCACCTCGGGCCGGGCCCGGTGCACGGCCGCGTGCACGGCGAACGCCAGCTGGTTGACCCGCCGCTCCCCCAGCAGCACCCGACCGTCCCCGTCGACCAGCAGCAGGTCGTCGGCGCCCAGCCCGGCGAAGGCCCGGCCGAAGGGGTTCACCCAGTAGCGGTCCTCGGACTCGGGGTCCCGCGCGGTGACGTGCCCGCCGACCCCGTCCTCGTACCCGAGCCGCCCGAACAGCCGCAGCGCCCCGGCGAGCCGTTCCTTGCGGTACGCCCGCTCGTCGGCCGGGTCCGCGTGCCGGGGCGGCAGCTCGAAGCGCAACCGGTCGGCGGGAACGGGTTCCGGGGCTGGCTGCTGGTCCGGCATGGCCACTCCTCGCTCGGCGTCGCATCGCGGCGCAAGGTACCGGCGCCCCCCTGAACTGGCCAGGGCAACGGCGAAGCCGCCGCTCCTCTCGGGGAACGGCGGCTTCGTCGGGTACGGCGGGGTCGGGTGGGGACTACTCCCACTCGATGGTGCCCGGGGGCTTGCTCGTGCAGTCCAGGACCACGCGGTTCACGTCCGGCACCTCGTTGGTGATGCGGGTGGAGATCCGGGCGAGGACCTCGTACGGCATGCGCGTCCAGTCGGCGGTCATCGCGTCCTCGGAGGAGACGGGGCGCAGCACGATCGGGTGGCCGTAGGTGCGGCCGTCGCCCTGGACGCCGACGCTGCGGACGTCCGCGAGCAGGACGACCGGGCACTGCCAGATCTCCCGGTCGAGGCCGGCGGCGGACAGCTCGTGGCGGGCGATGGCGTCGGCCTCGCGGAGCAGGTCGAGGCGCTCCTTGGTGACCTCGCCGACGATGCGGATGCCGAGGCCGGGGCCGGGGAAGGGCTGGCGCTGGACGATCTCGTCCGGCAGGCCGAGCTCCTGGCCGACCATGCGGACCTCGTCCTTGAACAGCTGGCGCAGCGGCTCGACGAGTTCGAACTCGATGTCGTCGGGGAGGCCGCCCACGTTGTGGTGGGACTTGATGTTCGCGGTGCCGCTGCCGCCACCGGACTCGACGACGTCCGGGTACAGGGTGCCCTGGACCAGGAAGGCCACCGCCGGGCCGTCCTCCTGGAGGATCTCCAGCTGGGCCTGCTCGAAGACGCGGATGAACTCGCGGCCGATGATCTTCCGCTTGGTCTCCGGGTCGGAGACGCCGGCCAGCGCGTTCAGGAAGCGCTCCTGGGCGTCGACGACCTTCAGCTGGACGCCGGTGGCCGCGACGAAGTCCTTCTCGACCTGCTCGGTCTCGCCCTTGCGCATCAGGCCGTGGTCGACGTAGACGCAGGTGAGCTGCGAGCCGATGGCCTTCTGTACGAGCGCCGCCGCCACGGCGGAGTCCACGCCGCCGGAGAGGCCGCAGATGGCGCGCTTGTCACCGACCTGCTCGCGGATGGCCGCGATCTGCTCCTCGACGATGTTGCCGGTGGTCCAGCTGGGGGCCAGGCCGGCGCCGCGGTAGAGGAAGTGCTCCAGGATCTGCTGACCGTGCGTGGAGTGCATGACCTCGGGGTGGTACTGGACCCCGTACAGCTTCTTCTCGTCGTTCTCGAAGGCCGCGACCGGGACGACGTTCGTCGAGGCGGTGACGGTGAAGCCCTCGGGGGCGGCGGAGCACGCGTCGCCGTGGGACATCCACACCGACTGGTTGTCGGGGGTGCCCTCGAAGAGGGTGGAGCCCGACTTGGAGACGGCCAGCGGGGTGCGGCCGTACTCGCGGGCGCCGGTGTTGTCGACCTGACCGCCGAGGGTGACCGCCATCAGCTGGAAGCCGTAGCACATGCCGAAGACGGGGACGCCGGCCTCGAACAGGGCGCGGTCGATGGTGGGCGCACCCTCCTCGTACACGGAGGACGGGCCTCCGGAGAGGATGATCGCCTTGGGGTTCTTGGCGAGCATCTCGGCCACGGGCATCGTGCCGGGCACGATCTCGCTGTAGACCCGGGCCTCGCGGACGCGACGGGCGATGAGCTGGGCGTACTGGGCACCGAAGTCGACGACGAGAACCGTGTCCGGGGCGCTGTCGTGGGCGGCGGTGTGTGCTTCAGGCACGGGCAGGCCTTCCGGCGGAAGAGGGTTTGTTTTGTCGATTCTAACGGGGGACGGGTGGGGCGCTTCGTCTCACCATCCGAACCCGTTTGGCCGGGAGCGGGGTGGAAGGTCATAATCCGTTCCATGCGCGAGCAGCTGAGCTTCCTCTTTACCTATGGCACCGGTCGGTCCGGTCGCCATGGGTCATCGTGATGCTCGCTTGAGCCGCTGACTTCCCAGAGCGCCCCGGTCCGACAGGACCGGGGCGCTCCTGCGTTCCCGCTCCTGTCGGATCCACCACCCACAGGAGAACCTCATGTCCGTCACCACCCCCGAGCAGCTCATCACCGACTCCCGCGAGCGGATCGACGCCATCGACGACCGGATCATCGGCCTGATCCAGGAGCGGATGGCCGTCTCGACGGTGATCCAGGAGGCCCGGATCGGCTCGGGCGGCCGCCGGGTGCACCTCTCACGCGAGATGGAGGTCCTCTCGCACTGGAGCGACGCCCTCGGCAAGCCCGGCACCCAGCTCGCGATGACCCTGCTGGAGCTGTGCCGGGGCCGTGTCTGAGGCGGGGGCCCGGGTGGTCCGGTCGCGGGCGGGTGTTCGTCACTCGTCCGGACCGTGACCGGCCCCGGCGCCCTTCGTTGAGGGGGTGTCCGCGTCCGCCAGGCGCGGGCCCGCACCACCACGCGTGGCTCTGCCGGAGCGATGAGACGTACGGCCCGACGGTCGTGCGTCGTGGGACCTCGCTCCATCACGTGACCGGACCGCAGGGGACAGCGGCCCGGCCACCACACGAGAAGACGGCCGGCCCGGGGGACGCCCCGGGCCGGCCGTTGTGCTGTGCGCGCGGGAAGGCCGCGCGCGGGGGAAAGCCGCGCGGGAAGGCCGCGCGCGGGACTACGTGCGCACGGGACCCCGACGGCGGACCGCCACGTACAGCGCGCCGCCGGCGGCGATCAGCGCGGCGGCGCCGAGCGCGATCGGGCCCGCGGTGACGCCGGTGGAGGCGAGGTTGCCGCCGCCCTGCGCGGTGGTGCCCGTGCCCGAGCCGGTACCCGTGCCCTTGAGTCCGGCGGCCGTCGCCGACGCGGTGGCCGACGGGGTCGCGGAGGCGCTCGGCGAGGGGGTGCCCGCGCTCGTGGAGGGACGCGGGGTCGGGCGCGGGCCGGTGCCCGCGTCGTCGGCGTTCACCACGAGGACGGCCGTGTTGTTGGCGGGGTTCGGGTCGAAGGCGTGCGGCCGCGGCGCGTTCGCGCCCCAGTCCCCGACGGTGACGGAACCCTTGGCGTTGACCAGGGTCTTCTCCACCTTGAGGTCGAACGGGTAGACGACCCGCTCGTTCTCGCGCACGGCGTCGCCGAGCGCGCACACGTAGCGGGGCGCGCCGAGCTGCTCGGCGCGCTCGCGGCCGTCGGCGTTGGTGGCGGTGCAGCCGGCGGGCTTGCGCAGGACCCGTACGCCCTCGGGCACGACGATGACGGTGCGGGCCGCCGAGTCGCCGGCGCGCTGCGCGCGGATCCAGGCCGGGCCCTTGTTCTCGAAGGCGAACGCGGTCGTGAGGGTGTCGCCGAGGTCGCCTTCCAGGGACACGGCCGCCGTCGTGAAGTCGGCCGTGTTGCGGGTCTGGAAGTCGAAGGTGCGCCGGTTGTCGCCCGGGTTCAGGTCGACGCCGCGCGCGTTCGCGGCGGCCTTCGCGGCCCGCTTGGCGACGGTCAGGCGCTTGCCCGTGGCGGTCTTGCCGTCCCACTGCGCGGCCTTCGGCTCGTCGCCGGCCGGGTGGATGCCGTAGCCGAGCCGGTCGCTGTAGGCGTTCCGGTTGGCCTTGACGTGCAGCGGGCTCTCGCCGGCGAGTTCGTAGGTCTCGCCCGGCAGGAAGTCCCCGTCGACCGCGCACAGGGCCGTGGTGACGTCCGCGACGGTGCGGGTGCGGCAGTTGTCGTACGTCTCCACGAGGCTCGCGCCGCGCGTGGTCTCCAGTTCCAGCACCACGCCCTTGGCCGGGTGGGTGCCTGCGTTGGTGAACGCGAGCGGCAGGGGTTGGCTCTCGCCGGGCAGCGGGTCGCGCTTGAGCGCCATCTCCCGCATGACGAGGTCCGGGCCGCCGACGGTCAGTTTGGTGGTGGTCGGGGTGATGGTGGCCCCGGCCGTCGTCCCGGTGACCGTGATCTCGGCGGTGTCGCCGTTCTTGGCGTTCTCGGCGGCGGCGACGGAGAGCTCGACGCGCGGCAGGGTGCCGCGGACGGTGCAGACGAGCGCGGTGGCGCTCGCCGCGCACTTCTCCTTGGCTCCGCCGGCGTTCTCCCGGACGGTCGCGACGCCGGCGATCCTGCTCAGGTCGACGGTGAGGACGGCCTCCCCGCCGAAGCCGGCGCCGGCCCGGGGGACGTCCAGGGAGAAGACGAGCGCCTCTTCCCTCGGGCTCCCGGTCGCCGGGGGCAGCGGGAGCGCGAGAGCGGTGGGGCCGACCAGCGGGAAGGCGGGGTCCGCGGCGTGCGCGGGGGTGGTGGCCAGTCCCACGGCCACCAGGCCGCAGGCGGCCAGGAGGGAGATGCGCTTTCTCATGCCCCCGTTGACCGTCCGGGGTGCGGAGCGGTTGCCTCGTTGACCGTGTGATGGACACCACAGCCCCGTCGAAGCGATTCCGCTACAACCTTCTGTGTCGACCACCGGTCACTCATGTACATCGGCGGACACCGCGCTCGGAGGGGGAGCGCGGTGTCCGCCGCTGTCGTTCGGGCTCGGATCCGACCTCAGTGCTCCGGTTCCGGTTGCCTCGGAGGCATTTCCGGGATGGCGAGGAACGGCAGTCGCAGCGCGCCGAAGGCGTCCTTCGGGACGGCCGGTCGGACCGGTTCCACGGCCGAGAGGCGGACGTAGCCGGCGCCCTGGGCGGGGCGCGGGTCCTGCTCGCCGTTGTTCGGCCAGTACGACATGGCCCGCTCGGCCTGCGCCGTGATCGTCAGCGACGGGTTGACCCCGAGGTTGGCGGAGACCGCCGAGCCGTCGACCACCGAGATGCCGGGGTGCCCGTACAGCCGGTGGTACGGGTCGACGACGCCCTCCCGCGGGCTCTCGCCGATCGGGCAGCCGCCGAGGAAGTGCGCGGTCAGCGGGGTGCCCATCAGCTCGCCGACGTTGCTGCCCGCGAACCCGTTGATCTCCTCGGCGAGCAGGGTCGCGGCCTCGGTGGCCTCCGCGATCTGTACCGGGTTGGGGGCGCCGTGGCCTTGGCGGGCGGTCAGCAGGCCCTTCCCGATCCCGCCGGGCTTGCGGTAGGTGGTGAGGGAGTTGTCCAGCGACTGCATGACCAGGCCGATGATCGTCCGCTCGGACCAGCGCCGGTTGGAGAGCGAGCGCGCCAACTGCACGGGGTGCTTGGCGGTCCGGGCGAACCAGGCCCGGACCCGGTGCCGGGAGTACGGCACCTGGAGGATGGTCATGAACCCCATGGCGTTGGAGCCCTTGCCGTAGCGGACGGGCTCGATGTGGGTGTTCGCGTCGGGGTGCACGGACGAGGTGATGGCCACCCCGTGGGTGAAGTCGGCCCGGCGGTCCTCACCGTGCCGCCTGCGGTAGCGCCGGTCGTCGGTCTGGGCGCCGACCAGGCCCTCGGAGTTGGTGCGGGTCAGCTCCCCGAGCCGGTCCGAGAGCCGGGGCAGCTCACCCCGGTCCTTCATGGTGTGCAGCAGGGTCTGGGTGCCGTACGTGCCCGCCGCGACGACCACGTACCGGGCGCGCAACACCTTGGCCTTGCCGCGGCGGCGGTGGTCGGTGGGGACGGTGCGGACCCGGTGGCCGCCGTCGGGGTGTTCGGAGATCGCGGTGACGGTGGTCATGGGGTGGATGACCGCGCCGGCGCGCTCGGCGAGGTGCAGGTAGTTCTCGTTCAGGGTGTTCTTCGCGCCGTGCCGGCAGCCGGTCATGCACTCGCCGCACTCGGTGCACGCCTTGCGGGCGGGGCCCTTGCCGCCGAAGTACGGGTCGGCGACCTCCTCGCCGGCCCTGGCCCGGCGTCCGCCCTCGGCGTCCTCGCCGTCCCCGAAGAAGACGCCGACCGGGGCCATGTGGAAGGAGTCGGCGACGCCCATCCGTTCCGCGACCGCCTTCAGGTGGACGTCGGAGGGGGTCGTCGTCGGGTTGAGCCGGACCCCGAGCATCCGCTTGGCCTGGTCGTAGTACGGGGCGAGTTCCTCGCGCCAGTCGGTGATGGAGGCCCACTGACGGTCCTCGAAGAAGGCGGCGGGCGGCACGTAGAGGGTGTTGGCGTAGTTCAGCGAGCCGCCGCCCACACCGGCGCCGGCGAGCACCATCACATTGCCGAGCAGGTGGATCCGCTGGATGCCGTACAGGCCGAGCGCCGGGGCCCACAGGTAGTTCCGCAGGTCCCAGCTGTTCTTCGGCAGGCTCTGGCGGGTGAAGCGGCGTCCTGCCTCCAGGACGCCGACCCGGTAGCCCTTCTCGGTGAGCCGCAGTGCCGAGACCGACCCTCCGAAGCCCGATCCGATGACGATCACGTCGTAGTCGTAGTCGTACGACACTGCGTTGCCTCCCGGGCGGTGGTGCCTAACGGAATCGGAGCGCCTTCATGACCTTGAGGCTGCGGGTCATGAACGCCGCGTACTTCTCGTCGTCCATGCCCAGCGAGGGAGCCATCGGGAGCAGCCGCTGGTGTGCGACGGTCTGCGCCTCGGTGTACTTGAGGATGCCCTCGGAGCCGTGCCGGCGGCCGAGGCCGGAGTCCTTCATGCCGCCCATGGGCGCCTGGGCGCTGCCGTAGGCGGGGGCGTAGCCCTCGTTGATGTTGACGGTGCCGGTGCGCAGGCGGGCCGCGACGGCGTGACCGCGCCGCGCGTCCTTGGTCCAGACGCTGGAGTTGAGCCCGTACGCGGTGGCGTTGGCCTGTGCGACGGCCTCGTCCTCGTCGGTGAACCGGTAGATCGAGACGACCGGGCCGAAGGTCTCCTCGCCGCAGACCGCCATGGGGGTCTCGACGCCGTCGAGGATGGTGGGTTCGTAGAACAGCGGGCCGATGTCGGGTCGGGCGACGCCGCCCGCGACCAGGGTGGCGCCCTTGGCGACGGCCTCGTCCACGTGCCGTTGTACGGTCTCCAGTTGGCGTTCGCCGACGAGCGAGCCCATGTCGGCGCCGTACGCGAGGGAGTTGCCGAGCCGCATGGCCTTCGTGCGGGCGGCGAACCGCTCGACGAACGCGTCCGCTATCGACTCGTGGACGTAGAGCCGCTCGATGGAGATGCACAGCTGGCCCGCGGAGGAGAAGCAGGCGCGGACGGCGCCCGCGGCGGCCTTCTCCACGTCGGCGTCGCGCAGCACGAGCATGGCGTTCTTGCCGCCGAGTTCGAGGGTGACGCCGACGAGGCGGTCGGCCGCGCCCCGGGCGACCTCGCGGCCGGTGCGGGTGGAACCGGTGAAGGAGACGTAGTCGGCGTGCCGGACCACCTCGGGGCCGACGACGGGCCCCTCGCCCAGGACGATCTGGAAGACCTCGGCGGGCAGTCCGGCCTCGATCAGCAGGTCGCGGGCCCACAGGGCGGTGAGCGCGGTCTCCGTGTCGGGCTTCATGACCACGGCGTTGCCCGCGACGAAGGCGGGCAGCGCGTCGCCGACGGACAGTTCGAGGGGGTAGTTCCAGGGGGCGATCTGGCCGACGACCCCGCGCGGCTGGCGCAGCTCGGTGACCTTGGTGAGGGTGGGGATGGCGCCGGTGTGGCCCTTGGGGCGCAGGTACGAGGGTGCCTTGCGGCCGTAGTGGCGGGCGGCGACCGCGACGGCCTGCACCTCCTCGTGGGCGTGCAGTCGGGCCTTGCCGGTCTCCAGCTGGATCAGGTCGAGGACCTCGGCCTGCCGGTCCAGCACCAGGTCGTGGAAGCGCAGCAGGACGGCGGCCCGGCCCCGGGCGGAGACGGCGGCCCAGGCGGGCTGGGCGGCGCGGGCCCGGGCGAAGGCCTCGGCCACGTCCTCGGGTCCGGCCTCGGGCAGGTCCGCCAGTTTGTCCCCGGTGAAGGGGGTGTGGTTGGCGGTGCGGCCGGAGCCGATCACTCCGCGGGTCAGCCGGGCGACCAGGTCGGGGGTCACCACGTCGGCGGCGGTACGGGCGCCGGCCGGGGCGGCGGCCACCGGGTTGGTGGGCCGCGGTGCGGCGCGGAGGGGGGTGGTGGGGGCCTGCGAGTCCGTCATGGCGGTGAGCGTATTCCGCCTGCGGTCCTTTGGGTACCCGTGGGTAACCGGATTTTGCCATTTCCGCCAGTGATCGCTGGCAGGATGGCCGACCGAGGTGCCCCCGGCCCCCGTCAGCCCGCCTTGGGCGGTGGCTGCCAGCCGCTGAGCACCGTGTCGAACTGCTGCCGGGTCTTGGCCCAGTCGGCGGCCGGGCTCGACATGTAGACCGCGTACTCGGTGTCGTCCGGGGCCACGTACATCTGCTCGATGGCCCGGCGCGGACCGGCGTGCGTGCCCTTCTCGGTCAGGGTGAACTCCCAGATCGCGGCGCGGACCGTGTCCCGGTAGCCGTTCTGCTCCAGCTTCAGCCGCTTGTAGTCCGACCGCTGCTTGAGCTGCTTCTCCAGGTCCAGCAGGTGCACGTACGGGTTGTCGTAGTCCGGGGTCGGGTCGAAGGCGATCCGCAGGAAGTGGTTGCCGTTGTCGGGGGTGTAGTCGATCTGGGTGCCGTTCATCTGGCGCTCCCAGCCCTGCGGCACGAAGAGCGTGAAGCCCGCCGGGTCGACGACCTTCTTCCAGCCCGCGGGCGGGGCGGCCGCCTGCGGCTCGTCGTCGCCGCCGGACTGCCCCTGGTCGGGGGCGCTGACGTTCTTGTCCTCGCCCTCGGCCCTGCCCTCGGTGTACTTGAGGACCCCGAAGACCCCGCCGCCGCCGAGCAGCGCCGCCACCAGCGCCACCGCCGCCGCCCGCTTGAGGCGGCCCGGGAACGGGACGGCGGCGGGGGACGGCTGCTCGCGAAGGACGGTCGTACCACCCGTTCCACCGCCCACGGCGCCCGCCGCGGGGCGCGTCCGGGGCTCCCGCCCGGACTCGCGGGACGGGTCGTCCTCCCGGGCGGGGGCCCGCTCCTCGGCGCTCATCGCGCGCGTCGGGACGTACGCCTGCGCCGCCCTGGGTTCCCGTCCCTCCATCGCCTCGATCAGCATCCGCTCGGCCTCCGCCGCCGAGGGCCGCTCCGCCGGGTCCTTGCGCAGCAGCGCCGTGATGACGGGCCCCAGCGCACCGGCCTGGCGCAGGGCGGGCGGCTCGTCGTTGACGACGGCCTGGAGGCTGGAGATGGGCGAGGTGCGCCGGAACGGCGAGCGGGCCTCGACCGCGGTGTAGAGGGTGGCACCGAGCGACCACAGGTCGGAGGACGGGTCGGGGGCGCCGCCGGTGACCCGCTCGGGGGCCAGGTAGTCGATGGAGCCGACGAGTTCACCCGTGCGCGTGATGGACGAGTCGCCTTCGATCGCGGCGATGCCGAAGTCGGTGAGCAGGACCCGCCCGTCCTTGGCGAGCAGGACGTTGCCCGGCTTCACGTCCCGGTGCAGCACCCCCACGGCGTGCGCGGCCCGCAGGGCGCCCAGTACGTGCAACCCGATCCGGGCGGCCTCGCGGGGCTCGATCCGGCCCGCCGCCTTCGCCGCCTCGGCGAGGGAGGGGCCGTCGATGTACTCCATGACGATCCACGGGCGGTCGTCGTGCTCCAACACGTCGTGGACGGTCACGACCGCCGGGTGCTGGATCCGGGCCGCGGCCCGGGCCTCCTTCTGCGTCCGGGCGTGCATGACCTCCCGGTCGGCCTGGGCGACGTACAGACCTGCCGTCAGCTCCTTGACCGCCACGGTCCTGTGCAGCAACTCATCATGCGCGCGCCACACCTTGCCCATGCCGCCGCGGCCGATGGGCTCGACGAGCCTGTACCGGCTCGCGAGCACCGCACCCGCACCTGTCTGCTGTTCCACGAAACCTCGCCGCTCTGTGCACTTCGGGCCAGATTACGGAGCTTGCGCGCGATGCCGACACCGCGCGGGCGCCGTGAGACAGCACTGTGACGCAATCGCCGCATTGACACGCCGTCAGCGCTCTGTCAACCCCCTGATGTGTAACTCCCCGTGGCCTTCTCGAAGACCTCGGTGACCCTTCCTTCCTCGTCCTGCGGCCCGGTCACCAGGACCACGTGGTAGACCCCGCCCAACGCGACGACGAAGTTCCGTGCCACGACGCTCCGTCCCGCCGAGTCGATCCACGTGTACCGCCCGGTCACCCGGACCTGTTGGCCGACCGTGGTCGACTTGACGTCCCCACCGCTCGCCCAACTGGAGTTGCGGTACGGGGACAGCTCCGGCTCCTTGTCCTTCTGGTACGTGAGCGGATCCGGCTTGCCGCCCTCGACCTTGTCCCGTCCGGGCACCACCGTCAACACGAATTGCCCGTCCACGTAACGGACCTGGCCCGCCTCGTTGATGCCGCGCCGCTCCCAGCCGTCGGGAACCGCCATCTCGAAGTGTTCGGGGTCCTGTTGGGTGGTGTACCCGGGCGGAGCGGGCACGGGGGCCTTGCTCTGCGAGGCGGGCTTGGACTCCGGGGTGCCCGAGGGCGTCCGGCCGGGCCCCTGGCCGGACGTGGGCGGCGCGGAGGAGACGGGGGGCTTCGGGGTGGAGCCGTCCGGTTCCCCTCCCGCCCGCTGGTCCGCGGCGCGGGGCATGAAGAGCAGGGCGTACCCCACCGCCGCCGCGAGTAACGCGAGGACGCCGACCAGCAGGGTCCGTCCGAGGGAGCGCGGGGCGCGGCGCGGGGCGTCCGCGCTGCGGTGGCGGCCGTGCACGTCGCCGCGCCTGCGCACGACGGGCAGCCGCGCCGGATCCGGTTCCGGCATCGGCAGCATCCCGAAGGCGCCGTCGGGCTCGGGGGCGGAGCGCACGAGCGAACGCAGCCAGCCGCGCAGCTCCTCGAAGTCGGGCCGTTCGGTGGGGTCCTGGCGCAGCAGCGACTCGACGATCGGACGCAGCGGGCCGCATTCCTCGGCGAAGGCCGGGGGCTCGGAGCAGACCATCTCCACGAGGTCGGGGACGCTCTCCTCGGGGTACGGGGCGTGCCCCTGGACCGCGCGGTACAGCAGCGCGCCGAGCGCCCACAGGTCGGTGGCGGGCCCGACGGGCGCGGCCAGTTGCCAGTGTCCGTGCACGGGGCCGGCCTGCTCGGGCGCCCAGCGTTCGGTGACGGCGCCCACGACGGCCATCCGTGTCTGCCGCGCGCGCTCGGCGTCCAGCCCGGTCCTCGGGCCACCGCCGCCGACGCGCGTACCGGACCAGCCGACGACGCCGGCGGGCTGCGGGGGCGCCGGCGGGACGGGCTCGGGCAACGGTCGGGGCAACGGGCGGGGCAGCGACGGCGGGGCCGGCCGCGCGGATGCCGGGCGGGGTACGGCGACCCCGGTCCCGGGCCGCGGCTCGTCCGGCCGCACGGTCGGGAAGGGGCCGGTCGGGTCCGGGGGTTCGGCCTGGCGGTACCCCTGGGGCAGGGCGAGCTGCGCGGGCAGCGCCGGCCGGTCCGCGGCGCCCGGCGACTGCGCGGCGGACGCGGGGCCGGGGGCCCGATCCGGCTCGGGGGGCGACGCGTACCCGGAGTCCCGCTCGGGGGCCGGTTCCCGCTCGTCGGCGGTCGTGTCCTGGTCCGGCCGGCGGCGCGGGGTGGCGCCGTGCCAGGGCGCGGCCGGCGCGGCGTCCGGGCCCCCGTACGGGTACGAGTACCCCTGCGGCAGGTTCGAGCCCTCGGGGCGCGGCTCGGGCGCGGCGCCCGCGGCCGCCCGGCGTTCCTCCTCGACCTTGGCCGCGGCGGCCCGCGCGCCGGCGCGGTAGGCGGCGATGGTTCCGGCCCGCGCGGCGGCCTTGAGGTCGGACGGTTCGTCGGAGGGGGCCGGGACGGCCGCGGGACCCGCCTGAAGCGCCGGAAGCACCGGGACCGGGGGTCGCTGCGCGGCGATGTGGTCGGAGTACCGCGGCCCGGTGTCGTACCCCGGGGCCACCAGCGGCGCGTACTCGATGCCCCCGGACTCCCGTACGGGCGGACGCGTCCGGGGCGCGGCCGGGGGGCCGGACTCTGCGGCGGGCGGCGGCTCTTGGGGCGCGGGGAGGCGATCGATCGGCTCGGGTACGGAGAGTTCCGTACCGATCCCGGCGCCCTCGGGCACCGGGTCGTAGCCGCACAGCGCCTCTTCCGCGGCGCCCGCCGCGAGCCCCGTGAGGACCACCCGGCCGTCGTCGCATATCAACACGGTCCGGACGGTGATGTTGCGGTGGGTCCAGCCGTGGGCGTGCAGCACCCGCAGCGCGGTCAGCACGTCGGCGGCGACCTCCGCCGCCCGATAGGGGCTCAGCGGCTCCTCGGCGATCAGGGCCGCCAACGGCCGTGCGGGGACCAGTTCACTGACGATCCACAGCGAACCGCCCTCCGCGAAGACGTCGAAGACCTGGTCGAGACGCGGATGGTCCGGTACCGAGGCGGCCGCCTGCGCGGCCGCGATGGCCCGTCGCACGGCCGGGAGTTCACCGGGCGATCGACGCCCGGCCGCGGGACCGCCCGTCCCGTCCAGCAGCTCCGCGTCCACGATCTCCGGCAACGGCACCTGCCGGACCAGGACTTCCTGACCGCTGCGCGTGTCGAAGGCCCGGGTCTCGACGGGCTCGTACTCGTCCGACGGCGGCAGCGGCAGACGGTATCGGTCGGACAGGATCCGACCCGCGTAGTCCTCCACATCGCCTCCCCCGAGTGCGGTACCCAACCCCATGGTTCCCGCGGACACGATACGTCGCCCGGGGCGCCCGCGTCCCGGGCCTGGCAAGGCCCGCCCCCGCCGGGGGACGACCGGGCTCAGCCCAGGGGCTGGAAGGTGTCGAACGCCGTCTTGCGCATCTGGGTGCACTCGGGGCCGTCCCACTGGTCGGCCGGGCAGCTGACCATGATGGCGTAGCCGTGCTTCCCGTCCACCTTGAAGCCCCGGTTCAGCACGTGAACCTTGATGCCCTTCTGCTCGCGCTCGAACTCCCAGTCCGCGGCGGTCGGATAGTCGCGGTAGCCCACGCCGTCCAACTTGATCAGGCGGTAGCCCGTGCTGCTGTCGGCGACGGCCGGGGCCAACTGGGCCCAGGCCAGGCGCGCGTCGCCCGTCGGGCTGTCGGTGAAGTCGACCTGGATGCGCGGGAAGCCGCCGTCGCGGCTGTATATGGCGCCGGAGTTCTCGCCGGCCGTGTCGGTCTGACGGAAGCCCTCGGGCATCGCCATGGAGAAGTGGAACCGGAGGTCCGAGACCTTCGCGTAGCCGGCCGGCAACCCGGTGCCCGGGCTGCTGCCCTGACCCTGCGTCTGGCCCGCGTTCTGACCCTGCCCCTGCCCCTGGCCCTGGCTCTGACCTTGCCCCTGGCCCTGGCCCTGGGTCTGGCCCTGGCTCTGCGCGGGACTCTGCCCCGGGCTGGGCTCGCCGCTCTTCGTGCCCCCGCCGGACCCCCCGTTCGGGGAGCCCTTGCCGGCGGAGCCCGCCGACGCCCCGGCGGCCGCCCCCGGGGTCACCGCGCCGGAAGCCGACGGCAGGGGTCCGGCCTTGCCTTTGCCCTTGTCGTCGTCCCCGCTGAACGCCCACACGATCAGCGAGCCGATCACCGCCAGGACCACCACCACACCGGCGATCGCGAGCGCGATGGTACGGCGCGACATCACATCGGTGAGCGAGGCCGGGACCGGCTTGGGACGGGACGACGGGGCCTCTGCGGCCGACGCCGTCGAAGCGGCGGCGGCCGCCGTGGCGGCCTCGGCCGCCGCGGCCTTGCGGGCGGACTTCAGCGCGGCCCGGGCCCGCTCGCGCTGTTCGCGCTCGCGCCGCTCGCGTTCCTTCTTCTCCGCCTTCTCCGCGGCCTTCTCGGCGGCCTTGGCGGCGGCGGCGCGCTCGGCGGCCACCTTGGCCTCGGCCTTCTCCGCCTTGTCGGCCGCGACCTTGTCCGCCGCCTCCTTGGCGTCGGCGAGGGAGATGGCCTTGGTCTCCTCGACGGCCGGGGGCATCGCCGGCGCGGGCTCGGGGGCGTCGAGCACCGCCTTCAGCATCGCCCGGGCGCGGTCGTCGTCGAGCCGCCCGGCCGGGTCCTTGACCAGCAGGCCGTAGATGACCTCGGTCAACGGGCCGGCGTTCTTGGGCGGTTCCACCGGTTCGGTCATCACGGCCGTCAGGGTGGCGAGGGCGGAGCCCTTGTCGTACGGCGGCACGCCCTCGACGCAGGCGTACAGGAGGCCGCCGAGCGACCACATGTCGGCGGGCGGGCCGGGCTTCTGGCCCCGGGCGCGCTCGGGAGAGATGTAGGAGGGGGCGCCGACGAGCATGCCGGTGGAGGTGACGGAGGGGTCGCCCTCGACCTGCGCGATGCCGAAGTCGGTGAGCACGACTCGGCCGCTGTCGGCTATGAGCACGTTGGACGGCTTCACGTCACGGTGCAGGATGCCCTGATCGTGGGCGGCGCGCAGGACGTCGAGGACGGCGAGCCCCACCTCGGCCGCGCGGCGGGGCGTCAGCGGGCCGCGCTCGCGCACGAACTCGGCGAGGGAGGGGCCCTCGATGAGTTCCATGACGATCCAGGGGCGGCCGTCCTCGTCCACGACGTCGTAGACGGTGACGGCGCCGCCGCTGCGGATCCGTGCGATCGCCTTGGCCTCGCGGAGGGTGCGGGTGATGAGCCGGCGCTTCTCGTCCTCGTCCACGCCCATGCTGAAGCGGAGTTCCTTGACGGCGACCGTCCGCCCGAGGATCTCGTCCTCGGCGCGCCACACGGTGCCCATGCCGCCCTTGCCGAGCACGGAGCCGAGCCGGTAGCGGCGGGCGAGCAACCGCCCTTCGTCCTGACCGGTTTCCGCCGTGGCCGGGGCGGGCTTCGCGCCCTCGGGCGACCGCTGCGCGGGCACGACCTCGGGCCTCCCGGCCCCGGGCTTGGCCGGATCCGGCTTCGCCGGGGCGGGCTTGGCGTCCTCGGGCTCACCGGCGGCGACCTTGAGGGCCGACGCGGGCTCCGCCTTCGCGGCGGGAGCGGCCTTCTTCGGGCCGGACGTGGCGGGGGGCGCGGACTTCCCGGCGGCCGAATCGGACGTCCCGGCGCCCGACGCGGGCTTGCCGGCGGGCGCGGTGGCCGGCGTCGCGGCCTTGGTCGTACGCGGCTTCGGAAGCGGCTTCGCGTCCGCGGCGGGCTGCGTCGCGCCGACGGCCGGGGCCTTCCTCAGGTCGGGCTTGACCGCCGGGGCGGCGGACGCGACCTCGGTCGGCTCGGAGCCGGCGGCGGCAGCCGCGGACCCGGCCGGCTCGGACCCGGCCGCCGGGGACCCGCCGGACGGCGCGGCGTCCTCGGGTTCCGCCTTCGCGGCGGGCGACTTGGCCGGATTCGGCCGCGCCGGGGCGGAGGCCGTCGCGGACGGACCCGGCTTCGCGGCGCCGGGCTTGGCGTCCCGCGGCCCGTCGCCCGGCGGGGTGTCCGCCTTGTCGGCGGCGGCCCCGGCCGGGTCCGCCTTCGCGGCGCCGGACTTGGCGGCGCCGGGCTTCGCGCCCTCGGGTTCCGCCGCGGGCGCGGCCTCGCGCCGGCTCGGCTTCACACCCGCCGGCTCGGTGCTCGGTTCGGCGCTCGGCGCCTTACCCGCGGAATCCGGCGACTCGGTGTGCTCCGGCTTCGACATGCGTCCCCTCTGCGATCGTGCAGCCTGCCCGGCTGCCCCGGCAGCCGCCGAGGGGCACGCTAACCCGCCCCGGCAGAAACCTCATTGTTGCTCACTCCGCAACGGACGGGCGCCCCGGGGCGACGGTTCCCCCTTCCGCATCCCGGAGTTACAACGGAACGATGTCGGGAGCTCCCAGCCTGGCCGCGTCCGCCGTCTGGTCGTCCGGTTGGCGCTGTGATTCCCGTTCCGCCTGCACCCGCTTCTCGTAGTGCTCGACCTCGTTCTCGATCTGCTTCTTGTCCCAGCCCAGCACCGGAGCCATCAATTCCGCACATTCCCGCGCCGATCGCGTGCCCCGGTCGAAAGTTTCGATCGAGATCCGCGTCCGCCGCGTCAACACGTCGTCCAGGTGCCTGGCCCCTTCGTGCGAGGCCGCGTAGACGACTTCCGCCCGCAGGTAGTCCTCTGCCCCCGTGAGCGGCTCGGCCAACCCCGGATCCGTCGCGATCAGATCGAGCAGTTCCTCCGTCAGCGACCCGTACCGGTTCAGCAGGTGCTCCACGCGCGCCACGTGGATGCCGGTACGCGCGGCGATCCGGGCGCGTCCGTTCCACAGGGCCCGGTACCCCTCCGCGCCCACCAGCGGGACGTCCTCGGTCACGCACTCCGCGACCCGTTGGTCCAGCCCGTGCACCGCCTCGTCCACCGCGTCCTTGGCCATCACCCGGTACGTCGTGTACTTGCCGCCCGCCACCACGACGAGCCCCGGCACCGGGTGCGCCACCGTGTGCTCGCGCGAGAGCTTGCTCGTCGCGTCGGACTCGCCGGCCAGCAGGGGCCGCAGGCCCGCGTAGACCCCCTGGACGTCGTCGCGCGTGAGGGGAACGGCCAGCACCGAGTTCACGTGCTCCAGCAGGTAGTCGATGTCCGCGCTGGACGCCGCCGGGTGCGCCTTGTCGAGGTCCCAGTCGGTGTCCGTGGTCCCGACGATCCAGTGCCGCCCCCACGGGATGACGAACAGCACGGACTTCTCCGTGCGCAGGATCAGGCCGGTGGAGGAGTGGATCCGGTCCTTCGGGACGACCAGGTGGATGCCCTTCGAGGCCCGTACGTGGAACTGCCCGCGCTCCCCGATCAGCGCCTGGGTGTCGTCCGTCCACACCCCGGTGGCGTTGACGACCTGCTTCGCGCGGATCTCGTACTCGCCGCCGCCCTCCACGTCGCGCACCAGCGCGCCGACCACGCGTTCGCCCTCGCGCAGGAAGCCGACCACTCTCGCCCGGTTCGCGCACTGCGCGCCGTACACCGCGGCCGTTCGGACCAATGTGGCGACGTACCGGGCGTCGTCCATCTGGGCGTCGTAGTACTGCAGGGCGCCCACCAGGGCGTCCTTGCGCAGCGCCGGGGCGATCCGCAGCGCGTGCTTGCGCGAGAGGTGCCGGTGGGTCGGCAGCCCGCGCCCGTGCCCGCTGGAGAAGGACATCGCGTCGTACAGGGCCACGCCCGAGCCGGCGTAGAGCCGCTCCCAGCCCTTGTGCTGGAGCGGATACAGGAACGGCACCGGCTTGACCAGGTGCGGCGCGAGCCGCTCCAGCAGCAGGCCGCGCTCCTTCAGGGCCTCGCGGACGAGCGTGAAGTCGAGCATCTCCAGGTAGCGCAGTCCGCCGTGGATCAGCTTGCTGGAGCGGCTCGACGTGCCCGAGGCCCAGTCCCGTGCCTCCACCAGCCCGGTGGACAGGCCTCTGGTGGCCGCGTCGAGCGCGGTGCCCGCGCCGACCACGCCCGCGCCCACGACCAGCACGTCCAGCTCCCGTTCGGCCATCCGGGCGAGTGCCTCGGCCCGCTGAACCGGTCCCAGTGTCGCTGTCCTCACGGCTGCCTCCCGTTGGTGCGGGGGAATCCCCGCTCGATGCGGGTGATCCCGCTCACATTCCCCGCTGTTGATTCTGACCGTCCGTCCTCACATCGGCCACCGCCTGTGGACAACACAACGGCAGCCACCACCCCACAATGCGACATATCTGTCATATATACGCCTAGTCTGACATTGCGCCTGCTCCAGCCTTCCACAGGACTTGCGCGCCCAGCCCCCTCATGCAAGGGAAGGGAAGGGACGGCACCTCCATGCCCGCAGATCTCGCCGTCATCGGACTCGGCCACCTAGGCCTCCCTCTCGCTCAGGCGGCCGTCGCCGCCGGAATCGAGACCGTCGGCTTCGACAGCGGTCCGGCCACGGACAGCACCCTCACCGCCGCCGAGATCCGCCGCATGTCGGCGGCCGGCTTCCGGGTCACCACCAACCCCGCCGAACTGGGCCGGGTCCGTACCGCCGTCATCTGCGCCCCTACCCAGCTCGGCGCCGATCGTGCGCTCGATCTCGGCGCCGTCGGCGACGCGGGCCGCGCGCTCGCCGCCCGACTGCGCCCGCACACCACCGTCATCCTGGAGTCCGCCGCCCATCCGGGGGTCACCGAGGACTACCTGCGCCCGATCCTCGAAGAGGGATCCGGGCTGCGCGCGGGCCGGGACTTCCACCTGGCCTACTCCCCCAGCCGGCACGACCCCGGCAACCGGACCCACGGGATCTCCAACACCCCCAAGGTGATCGGCGGCCTCACCCCCGCCTGCACCGAGTCCGCGCACGCCTTCTACGCCCGCCTCACCGAGAAGGTGGTGCGCGCCCGGGGCCTGCGCGAGGCGGAGACCGTGCAGCTGCTGGAGACCAACTACCGGCACGTGAACATCGCCCTGATGAACGAGATGGCCGTCCTGTGCCACGACCTCGGGGTCGACCTGTGGGACGTCATCCGGTGCGCCGAGACGAAGCCGTACGGGTTCCAGGCGTTCCGCCCCGGCCCCGGCGTCGGCGGCCACGGCGTCCCACTGGACCCGAACTACCTCCCCCACACCACCCGCACCCCCGGTCACCCGCTGCGCATGGTCGGCCTGGCCCAGGAGATCAACAACCGGATGCCGCAGTACGTCATCCAGCGTTCCGCCGCCCTGCTGAACGAGCACGGGAAGTCCGCCCGCGGCGCCGGGGTCCTGCTGCTCGGGGTGACGTACAAGCCGGACCTCGCCGACCAGGAGGGTTCTCCGGCCCGCGAGATCGCCAGCCGGCTCATCGACCTCGGGGCCCAGATCAGCTACCACGACCCGTACATCCCGGCCTGGCGGGTCCGCGACCAGCCCGTCCCGCGCGCCGACTCGCTGTACGAGGCCGCCGCCCACGCCGACCTGACGATCCTGCTCCAGCACCACCGCACCTACGACCTCCAGGGCCTGGCGGTCAAGGCACAGCTCCTGCTGGACACCCGGGGCGCCAGCCCGGCCGGCGCGGCGCACCGCCTCTGAGGCCTCGCCGCCCCGCCCGGTACGGACGCGTGCGGCCGGGGCGGCCCCGCCGGGCCGCCCCGCACCATCCGCCCCGCCCCGCAGCGCCCCCGCACCGTCCGCGCCCCGCCCCGGCGCCGGACACACGTGCGCGAAAAACCCCCGCCGAATGTCAGGGGCTGCTGTTAGCCTGCGGCGTTCCTTATCTCGCACATACGTCCCGGTGGACACACGTGTGCCGTGATCCCTGGGGGGATTTCTCATGAGCCAGCAGTTCCAGCCGCCCGCGCCCGACTCCTACACCGCCGCCCCCGCCCCCGCCCCGGCCCGCGGCGGCAACGTCGGTCTCGGCATCCTCGCCGCCGTCGTCGCCGCCCTGGTCGCGGCCGGAGCGTACGGCGCCCTCATGAACGCCATCGACCGCCAGGTCGGCTACGCCGCGCTCGGCGTCGGGCTCCTCGTCGGCCTCGCCGCCGGCAAGGTCGGCGGCAGGAACCCGGCCCTGCCCGTGGTCAGCGCGATCCTCTCGATCGGCGCGGTCTACCTCGGTCAGCTGTTCTTCATCGCGCTCGCGCTCGCCGACTACGCCCACATCGGTCTCGCCGACGTCCTGAGCGAGCCGGGCATCGGCGGCCTGAACGACATCTGGAAGGAATCGGCCGAGGCCATGGACTACCTCTTCCTCGGCATCGGCGGCTTCGTCGCCTTCGGCGCGGCCAAGAAGACCAGCGACTGACACCGGTCCCGCACACGCCGGAGGGCCGGCACCCCGATCGGGGTGCCGGCCCTCCGGCGTACGGACGTGGTGGTCGGTCAGCGGCGGTGCTGCGAGTCCGCGACCGTGACCTCGACCCGCTGGAACTCCTTGAGTTCGCTGTAGCCGGTGGTGGCCATCGAGCGGCGCAGCGCGCCGAAGATGTTCATCGAACCGTCCGGGGAGTGCGACGGGCCGGTCAGGATCTCCTCGGTGGTGCCCACCGTGCCGAGGTCGACCTTCTTGCCGCGCGGCACGTCCTCGTGGACGGCCTCCATGCCCCAGTGGTTGCCCTTGCCGGGCGCGTCCGTGGCACGGGCCAGCGGGGAGCCCATCATCACGGCGTCCGCGCCACAGGCGACGGCCTTCGGGATGTCGCCCGACCAGCCCACGCCGCCGTCGGCGATGACGTGCACGTAGCGGCCGCCGGACTCGTCCATGTAGTCGCGGCGGGCCGCGGCCACGTCCGCGACGGCGGTGGCCATCGGGACCTGGATGCCGAGCACGTTGCGCGTGGTGTGCGCGGCGCCGCCGCCGAAGCCCACCAGGACACCGGCCGCGCCGGTGCGCATCAGGTGCAGGGCCGCGGTGTAGGTGGCGCAGCCGCCGACGATGACCGGGACGTCCAGTTCGTAGATGAACTGCTTGAGGTTCAGCGGCTCCGCGGCGCCGGAGACGTGCTCGGCCGACACCGTGGTGCCGCGGATCACGAAGATGTCCACGCCCGCGTCGACGACGACCTTGGAGAACTCGGCCGTGCGCTGCGGGGAGAGCGCGGCGGCGGTGACGACACCGGAGTCGCGCACCTCCTTGATGCGCTGCCGGATCAGGTCGGCCTGGATCGGCGCGGCGTAGATCTCCTGGAGGCGGCGGGTGGCGGCCTCCTCGTCCAGCTCGTTGATTTCGTCGAGCAGCGGCTGGGGGTCCTCGTACCGGGTCCACAGACCTTCGAGGTTCAGCACGCCGAGGCCGCCGAGCTCGCCGATCCGGATGGCGGTCTGCGGGGAGACCACGGAGTCCATGGGGGCGGCCAGGAAGGGGAGCTCGAAGCGGTACGCGTCGATCTGCCAGGCGATCGAGACCTCCTTCGGGTCCCGCGTACGCCGGCTCGGGACGATGGCGATGTCGTCGAACGCGTACGCCCTGCGGCCGCGCTTGCCGCGCCCGATCTCGATCTCAGTCACGTGTGGTGGCCTTTCCTGTGGGTCTGCCCGTCCAGTATCCCCGAACCCCGGGGGCCCGCGTTCCGGTGACCGCTGTACGGACGCGGTCCGCCCGGCCGCGGGCGCGTTCCCCGGCCCGGAACGAGGAGGGGGCGGCCCCGGATCAACCGGAACCGCCCCTTCATGCGCGGGTGGGGGCCGCTCAGCCCTTGCGGGAGTAGTTCGGCGCCTCGACCGTCATCTGGATGTCGTGCGGGTGGCTCTCCTTGAGGCCGGCCGAGGTGATCCGGACGAAACGGCCGCGGTCCTGCAGCTCGGGAACCGTTCGGCCGCCGACGTAGAACATCGACTGGCGCAGGCCGCCGACGAGCTGGTGCACGACCGCGGAGAGCGGACCGCGGTAGGGGACCTGACCCTCGATGCCCTCGGGGATGAGCTTGTCGTCGCCGCCCACGCCCTCCTGGAAGTAGCGGTCCTTGGAGAAGGACTTCTGCTCGCCGCGGGACTGCATCGCGCCCAGCGAACCCATGCCGCGGTAGGACTTGAACTGCTTGCCGTTGATGAAGAGCAGCTCGCCCGGGGACTCCTCGCAGCCCGCGAGGAGGGAGCCGAGCATCACCGTGTCGGCGCCCGCCACCAGCGCCTTGGCGATGTCGCCGGAGTACTGGAGACCGCCGTCGCCGATGACGGGGACGCCCGCGGCCTTCGCGGCCAGCGAGGCCTCGTAGATCGCGGTGACCTGCGGGACGCCGATGCCGGCGACGACGCGGGTGGTGCAGATGGAGCCGGGGCCGACGCCGACCTTGATGCCGTCGCAGCCCGCGTCGATGAGCGCCTGGGCGCCGTCGCGGGTGGCGATGTTGCCACCGATGACGTCGACGGAGGAGTTCGACTTGATCTTGGAGACCATGTCGCCGACGAGACGGGAGTGGCCGTGGGCGGTGTCGACGACGATGAAGTCGGCGCCCGCCTCGATCAGGGCCTGGGCCCGCTCGTACGCGTCGCCCGCGACACCGACGGCCGCGCCGACGAGCAGCCGGCCTTCCTTGTCCTTGGCGGCGTTCGGGTACTTCTCCGCCTTGACGAAGTCCTTGACCGTGATGAGGCCCTTGAGTGTGCCCGCCTCGTCGACCAGCGGCAGCTTCTCGATCTTGTGGCGGCGCAGCAGCTCCATCGCGTCCACGCCGGAGATGCCGACCTTGCCGGTGACCAGCGGCATCGGGGTCATGACCTCGCGCACCTGACGGCTGCGGTCCGACTCGAAGGCCATGTCGCGGTTGGTGACGATGCCGAGCAGCTTGCCCGCCGCGTCCGTGACCGGGACGCCGGAGATGCGGAACTTCGCGCAGAGCTGGTCGGCCTCGCCGAGGGTGGCGTCGGGGTGCACGGTGATCGGGTCGGTGACCATGCCGGACTCGGAGCGCTTCACGAGATCGACCTGGTTCGCCTGGTCGACGATGGAGAGGTTGCGGTGCAGGACGCCGACGCCGCCCTGGCGGGCCATCGCGATGGCCATCCGCGCCTCGGTGACCTTGTCCATGGCCGCGGACAGCAGGGGGACGTTGACGCGGACGTTGCGCGAGATGAGGGAGGAGGTGTCGATCTGGTCCGGCGCCATGTCCGACACGCCCGGGAGCAGCAGCACGTCGTCATACGTGAGGCCGAGTGTGGCGAATTTGTCGGGCACTCCATCGGCGTTCACAGTCATGACACCTTCCCAAATGGTCTTGCTCAGCGCGGATGTCCATGCTAACGGGATCGCGACGCGTCTCATTCCACGACCAAGGTCAAGCAGAATTTTCGTCGGTTCCTACTACTGGACCCCGGCCCGCGATCTCGGCGGTCTACTGCTCCGCGAGCGCCCGGAGGCGGCTGAGCGCCCTGTGCTGGGCCACGCGCACCGCCCCGGGGGACATGCCGAGCATCTGCCCGGTCTCCTCGGCGGTCAGTCCGACGGCGACCCGCAGCACGAGCAGTTCGCGCTGGTTCTCGGGCAGGTTGGCCAGCAGCTTCTTGGCCCAGGCGGCGTCGCTGCTGAGCAGCGCGCGTTCCTCCGGGCCGAGCGAGTCGTCGGGCCGCTCGGGCATCTCGTCGGAGGGGACGGCCGTGCTCCCCGGGTGCCGCATGGCGGCCCGCTGGAGGTCGGCGACCTTGTGCGCGGCGATGGCGAAGACGAACGCCTCGAACGGGCGCCCGGTGTCCCGGTAGCGCGGCAGCGCCATCAGGACGGCCACGCAGACCTCTTGCGCCAAGTCCTCGACGAAGTGACGAGCGTCACCCGGAAGGCGGGACAGTCGGGTGCGGCAGTAGCGGATCGCGAGGGGGTGTACGAAGGCCAGCAGATCGTGCGTGGCCTGCTCGTCGCCCTCCACGGCTCGGCGGACGAGGGCGCTGACGGCCCCGGCCCCGCCGCCCTTGGCGGTGCCGGTGGAGCCTGTGGCCGCAGGTGACCCCGGGGCCTCGTCGTCGCGCATCAATCCATGGTGCCTTGGCACGGGTGCATTCGCGGCACCGTGGTCCTTGTTGTGCATCGAAGCGTTATGAGCGGGTGCGCCAGAACTCATCGCCTGCGCCCTCCCCTCCGCTCGGCCCGAATGGTCCCTAGGCCGCATCTTCGAGAATGCGGCACACCCTCAAGGATGCGGCATCGCGCACGAAGCGACACGTCCCCCGGATTGTGCCCCGCCAATCCCCGGTTTCGCACCGGGTCCGGGCGGGACACTCTCAACGGTCCGCGATCAGCGGACCAGGCCCCAACGGAACCCGAGCGCCACGGCGTGCGCCCGGTCCGAGGCGCCCAGCTTCTTGAACAGCCGACGGGCGTGCGTCTTGACCGTGTCCTCGGAGAGGAAGAGCTCTCGCCCGATCTCCGCGTTGGACCGGCCGTGGCTCATGCCCTCCAGCACCTGGATCTCGCGCGCGGTGAGCGTGGGCGCGGCGCCCATCTCGGCCGAGCGGAGCCGGCGCGGGGCCAGTCGCCAGGTCGGGTCGGCGAGGGCCTGGGTGACCGTGGCCCGCAGTTCGGCGCGCGAGGCGTCCTTGTGCAGGTACCCCCGGGCGCCGGCGGCGACCGCGAGGGCCACGCCGTCCAGGTCCTCGGCGACCGTCAGCATGATGATGCGGGCACCGGGGTCGGCCGAGAGCAGCCGGCGGACCGTCTCGACACCACCCAGGCCGGGCATCCGTACATCCATCAGAATCAGATCGGAACGGTCGGCACCCCAGCGGCGGAGGACTTCCTCGCCGTTGGCTGCCGTCGTCACACGCTCGACGCCGGGCACGGTGGCAACCGCGCGACGGAGCGCCTCTCGGGCAAGCGGGGAGTCGTCGCAGACGAGGACGGATGTCATGACCGCCCTCCGCAGCTGCTGATGCGCGTCACCTTGAGCCTCCAGGCTGGTACGTATCGTCACCTGTGCGGTCGATGCCCCCGGACACCTGTCCGAGAACTTATTGGTTCAACCGCCTTCGCACTCTCAACGATGGTCACTCGAAAGAGTTACGGGTCAGACGGACACGTTCGGCACTCTACGTGAGGAAGCGATCACGACGTCGGAGGCGCGGGCGGCCTGTCCTCCATCTGGAGCTATGCCCTATTTGGCGGCTTTCCTTCCGTTTGGCACGTGTCTGAGGCTAGATTCCCAATGAGTCATATTTACATCTACTCCGACAGTAGGTGTGGAGACATGGACCGTATCCGCCTCAGTACCGGCACCAAGAGGGACTACCAATGGCAGATTTCTCCCGCCTCCCCGGACCGAACGCCGACCTCTGGGACTGGCAGCTGCTGGCTGCCTGCCGCGGGGTCGACAGCTCCCTGTTCTTCCACCCGGAAGGCGAGCGGGGCGCGGCCAGGAGCGCGCGCGAGGCCTCGGCTAAAGAGGTCTGCATGCGCTGCCCGGTCCGCTCGGAATGCGCCGCCCACGCCCTCGCCGTCCGCGAGCCCTACGGGGTGTGGGGCGGCCTCACCGAGGACGAACGCGAAGAGCTGATGGGTCGGGCCCGCCACCGCCTGATCCCCGCGTCGAGCACGATCGGCCCGATCGCACCGCACTAGCCGGATCGCCCGAAACGCCCGAAGGAACGTTTCCTCGAATCCGTGGCGCCCGTGCGCGTCACGGGCCCCCCGGGCCCGGTCCGTCACCCGCCCGGCCGTACCGCCGTACGGCGAAGTGCCCGACGGACCGCCCGGCGGGGCCCGCGGCCCGCGCCGGGGTCCGTCGGGCGCCGACCCCCGTCACCGCGTCGCGGCCCGCTCCAGCTGGGTCAGCGTCGCCGCCACGGCGGGGACCCGCGCCAGGTCCGCCAGGGTCAGCGCCACGACCTCCCGCTCCACGGCGGGCTCCACCGCCACGGTGCTGACGCCCTTGGCCCGTACGGACTCCACCGCGAGCTCGGGCAGCACGGCCACGCCGAGCCCCGCGCCCACCAGGCCGACGACGGCCGGGTAGTCGTCGGTGGCGAAGTCGATGCGCGGGGTGAAGCCCGCGTCCTCGCACACCTCCACCAGGTGCCGGCGACAGCGCGGGCAGCCCGCGATCCAGGGCTCCCCGGCCAGTTCGGCCATGCCCACCCGCTCGGCCCCGGCCAGTCGGTGCCCCTCGGGGACCAGTCCCACGAGACGGTCGGTGAGCAGCGGGCGCACCACCAGGTCCTCCCACTCGGCCGCGGAGGTCGACGAGCCCCCGTACCGGAAGGCGAGCGCGACGTCGCAGTCGCCCTCGCGCAGCATCTCGACCGAGCGCGGCGGCTCGGCCTCGACCAGGGAGATCCGGGTGCCCGGGTGCTCGGCGCGCATGGCCGCCAGCGCGGTCGGCACCAGGGTGGAACTGCCGCTGGGGAAGGAGACCAGCCGCACCCGGCCGGCGCGCAGCCCGGCGATGGCCGCGACCTCCTCCTCGGCGGCGGTCAGTCCGGCCAGGATGCCGGCGGCGTGCCGGACCAGGGCCTCACCCGCCTGGGTCAACCGCATCTCGCGGCCGGTGCGGATCAGCAGCGGGGTGCCGGCCGACTGCTCCAGCGCCTTCATCTGCTGGGACACGGCCGGTTGGGTGCAGCCCAGCTCGCGGGCGGCGGCGGAGAAGGAGCCGGTCCCGGCGACGGCGCGCAGGACCCGGAGATGACGTGCTTCGATCACCCTTCGAGCATAAGGGCACCTTTGACCGCGGCGCCCATACCCGGCGGATCCTTTGAGAGGGCTCGACTAGCCTGTCCGCATGCATCTGATCTCCGTGAACGTCGGCCGCGCGAAGTCCGTCGGGTACTCCGACGCGCAGGGCGCGCTGACCGGCATCGGCAAGCGGCCCGTTCCCGGCCCGGTGCGGGTCTTCGCGCCGGGTCCCAAGGGTGTCGGGGCGAGCGGCGTCGAGGGGGACGACGTCTGCGACCTGCGCCACCACGGGGGCGAGCACCAGGCCGTGTACGCCTACGCCCGCGAGGACCTGGACTGGTGGGAGGCCGAGTTGGGGCGCCCGCTGGCCGGCGGGCTGTTCGGCGAGAACTTCACCACCTGCGGCATCGACCTGAACGACGCACGGCTCGGCGAGCGCTGGCGGGTGGGACGGGACCTCGTCCTGGAGGTGGCCTCGGCCCGCATCCCGTGCCGGACGTTCCAGGGGGCCCTGGGCGAGCGCGGATGGGTCAAGCGGTTCACCCGGGAGGGCCGGCCGGGCGCGTACCTGAGGGTGATCGAGGAGGGGTCGGTGTCGCCGGGCGACGCCGTCGAGATCCTGCACCGGCCGGACCACGAGGTGTCGGTGGGGTTCTGGTTCCGCGCCTTCACCACCGAACGGGCGCTGCTTCCGCGCACCCTGGCCGCGGGCGGGGCCATGGAGCCGGCCGCGCGGGAAATCGTGCGCGCCTATCAACTGCGGCACGGCGAGCCGGCCCTGACGCCGGGTCCGTCGGAGCGGACGGGACCGTGACGACAGGGCCCGGTGGCGGCGACTAGGTTGCGCACATGACGACTGCGTTGATTACGGGATCCACGGCGGGCATCGGCGCCGCCTTCGCCCGGCGGCTCGCCGCCCAGGGCCACAACCTCGTGCTGGTGGCACGCGACACCAAGCGACTCGGGGAGCAGGCCACCGAGTTGCACGACCGCCACGGCATCGAGGCGGAGGTGCTGACGGCCGACCTCTCCACGGACGAGGGCATCGCGGCGGTCGAGGCCCGCCTCGGCGACCGCACCCACCCCGTGGACCTGCTGGTCAACAACGCGGGCTTCGGCAACAAGGGCCGCTACCTCGACGTCTCCATGGCCGACGAGCTGACCATGGTCAAGGTGCACATCGAGGCGGTGCTGCGGCTGACCTCGGCCGCCGGCGAGTCGATGCGCTCGCGCGGGCGCGGCGGCGTGATCAACGTGGCCTCGGTCGCCGCCTTCCTGCCGCGCGGCACGTACGGGGCGAGCAAGGCCTGGGTCGTGCAGTTCACCCAAGGCGCGGCGAAGGACCTGGCGGGTTCCGGGGTGCGGTTGATGGCGCTGTGCCCGGGCTTCGTGCGGACGGAGTTCCACGAGCGGGCCGGCATGGGCACGGACAACATCCCGGGCTGGCTCTGGCTGGACGCCGACAAACTGGTGGCGTCGGCGCTGGCCGACCTGGCGCGCGGCAAGACCGTCTCGATCCCGGATCCCCGCTACAAGGCGCTGATGGGCGTGGTGAAGCTGACCCCGCGGGGGCTGCTCGGCGGTGTGTCCTCCCGTACGGGTCGCAAGTACGGCCCGCAGTGACGCGGACGACCACTACGACGGTCATCCCGACGGGACACATCTGAGCCACCCAAACCCGCCAAACGGGTGAAATCTCCCTAAACTGGACCTGTCCCATCCAGTACGGGAGGCGGCGCGATGACATTCGTACAGGTGATCGATTACGAAACCACGCGGTTCGAGGAGATGAACGCCCTCATCGACCGCTGGGCACAGCGGTCGAGCGGTCGGCGCACGGTCACGCACACCATGATCGGCAGGGACCGCGAAGCGGGGACGCACTATCTCGACCTCGTCGAGTTCCCCTCGTACGAGGACGCCATGAAGAACTCCCGACTCCCCGAGACGGGCGGGATGTTCCAGGAGATGGTGGCCCTCTGCGAGGGCATGCCGACGTTCACGAACCTGGACGTGGTCCGGGACGAGCACCTCGACAAGCTCCTTGTGAACCGGATCTTCGAGGACGTCGCGGAGAAGGGCGACTTCGCGGTCGTCGACGAGTGCGTCGCGGCCGACTACACCGACCACGACATCATGGCGGCGCCCGGCACGGGCGACGGCCGCCAGGGCATGAAGCGGACGATGGGCATGTGGCGCGACGCGTTCGACTTCTCGTTCGACCTGCACCGTCAGATCGCCGAGGGCGACTGCGTCACCACCCTGTGGGCCTGGACCGGTACGCAGAAGGGCGAGTTCATGGGGGTCCCGCCGACGGGGAAGGAGGTCACGATGTCGGGCTGCACGACCTTCCGCATCGAGAACGGCCAGGTGGCGGAGGGCTGGTGGTACTACGACGCGCCGGGCCTCATGCGGCAGATGGGCATGACGAACGCCGCGTAGTACTGGCCGGACGCGGCCCGGGGGCCGGCCGGACGCGGACACGGCGCACCGTCGGACGCGGACACGGCGCACCGTCGGACGCGGACACGGGGAAGGCCCCGGTCCCACCGCTCGGCGGTGTGACCGGGGCCTCCCCTCGGATCAGCGGGGGCCCGCCGAAACGGCGGGCGCCCTGCGGCTCAACCTCAGTGGCTGTGGCCGTGACCGTGGCCGTGACCGGCGTCGCCCTCTTCCTCGGCCGGCTTCTCGACGACCAGGGTCTCGGTCGTGAGCAGCAGCGAGGCGATGGAAGCGGCGTTCTCCAGCGCGGAGCGGGTGACCTTGACCGGGTCGATGACGCCGGCCTTGACCAGGTCGCCGTACTCACCGGTGGCGGCGTTGAAGCCCTGGCCCTTGTCGAGCTCGGCCACCTTCGCGGTGATGACGTAGCCCTCGAGGCCGGCGTTCTCGGCGATCCAGCGGAGCGGCTCGACGGCGGCGCGGCGGACCACGGAGACACCGGTGGCCTCGTCGCCGGAGAGGCCGAGGTTGCCCTCCAGCACCTTCACGGCGTGGACGAGGGCGGAGCCACCGCCGGAGACGATGCCCTCCTCGACCGCGGCGCGGGTCGCCGAGATGGCGTCCTCAAGGCGGTGCTTCTTCTCCTTGAGCTCCACCTCGGTGGCGGCGCCGACCTTGATGACGCAGACGCCACCGGCGAGCTTCGCCAGGCGCTCCTGCAGCTTCTCGCGGTCCCAGTCGGAGTCCGTGGACTCGATCTCGGCCTTGATCTGGTTGACGCGGCCGAGGACCTCTTCGGAGCTGCCGCCACCGTCGACGATGGTGGTGTCGTCCTTGGAGATGGTCACGCGGCGCGCGGTGCCCAGTACGTCCAGACCGGCCTGGTCGAGCTTGAGGCCGACCTCCTCGGCGATGACGGTGGCACCGGTGAGGGTGGCCATGTCCTGGAGCATCGCCTTGCGACGGTCACCGAAGCCGGGGGCCTTGACGGCGACCGCGTTGAAGGTGCCGCGGATCTTGTTGACGACGAGGGTGGAGAGCGCCTCGCCCTCGACGTCCTCGGCGATGATCAGCAGCGGCTTCGAGGCGCCGGCCTGGATGACCTTCTCCAGCAGCGGCAGGAGGTCCTGGATGGAGGAGATCTTGCCCTGGTTGATCAGGATGTACGGGTCGTCGAGGACGGCCTCCATACGCTCCTGGTCGGAGACCATGTACGGCGAGAGGTAGCCCTTGTCGAAGGCCATGCCCTCGGTGAACTCCAGCTCCAGGCCGAAGGTGTTGGACTCCTCGACGGTGATGACACCGTCCTTGCCGACCTTGTCCATCGCCTCGGCGATGAGCTCGCCGACCTGGGTGTCCTGCGCGGAGAGCGCGGCCACGGCGGCGATGTCGGACTTGTCCTCGATCGGACGCGCGGTCGCGAGGAGCTCCTCGGACACGGCCTTGACGGCGGCGTCGATGCCCTTCTTCAGGGCGGCCGGGGAGGCGCCGGCGGCGACGTTGCGCAGGCCCTCGCGGACCAGCGCCTGGGCCAGCACGGTGGCGGTGGTGGTGCCGTCACCCGCGATGTCGTTGGTCTTGGTCGCCACCTCCTTCACGAGCTGCGCGCCCAGGTTCTCGTACGGGTCGTCCAGCTCGACCTCACGGGCGATGGTGACACCGTCGTTGGTGATGGTGGGAGCGCCGAACTTCTTGTCGATGACGACGTTGCGGCCCTTGGGGCCGATCGTCACCTTGACCGTGTCGGCAAGCTTGTTGACGCCGCGCTCAAGGGCACGACGGGCGTCCTCGTCGAACTTCAGAATCTTCGGCATGGAAGCGGTTCAGCCCTCTCGATAAATCGGGTTCAACGAACTGCGCCCCTCGCCGCCCGGCAATCAGCGGGGTGACCAGGGGCGCAGCTCAAAGCAAAACTGGTGAAGCGGAAGAGGATCGCTCCTCTTGCCCGCTCCGACTACTTCTCGACGATCGCGAGGACGTCGCGAGCCGAGAGGACGAGGTACTCCTCGCCGCTGTACTTGACTTCGGTGCCGCCGTACTTGCTGTACAGCACGATGTCGCCGACGCTGACGTCCAGCGGGAGACGCTGGCCGTCCTCGAAGCGACCCGGACCGACCGCGAGGACGACGCCCTCCTGGGGCTTCTCCTTCGCGGTGTCCGGGATGACCAGGCCGGAAGCCGTGGTCTGCTCGGCGTCGAGCGGCTGGACCACAATGCGGTCCTCGAGCGGCTTGATGGCAACCTTGGAGCTGGTGGTCGTCACGATCCGACCTCCCCCTTCGGAGATCCGGGGTTAACTGTCTGAGGTGGCGACCAGGTCGATCCGTCGTCGCGGGTGCCGGACCTGCCTGTCGCTGCGTTGGCACTCACCAGGGGTGAGTGCCAGGTGCGACACTATTCCGGTGATTAGCACTCGGTCAAGCGGAGTGCCAATTTGGCTTCCGGCGAGGCGCGCGCCGGGGCGGCGTTCCGAGCCGGGCCGACCCTGCGAACGCGGCTCCGGGCCCCCGCGCCGACTCCCGCGAAAGTCGCCCGACCCGCCTCTCGGACAGGCGTTCGGCGGCCGTTGAGGTGCCGACCCCGGGCCCGACATCGGGTCCGGCGACCGATACGTGACGCTTGAGCCCGTGCGCATCCTGGTGGTCGAAGACGAAGCGGGACTGGCCGAGTCCCTGCGGCTCGGCCTGTCCGCCGACGGTCACTGGGCCGAGGTCGCCCACGACGGCCACCGCGGCCTGGACCTCGCTCTCACCGGCGGCCCGTACGACGCCGTGCTCCTCGACCTGATGCTCCCCGGCCTCGGCGGCCACGACATCTGCACCCGCATGCGCGCCCACGGCGACCGCACGCCCGTGCTGATGCCGACCGCCAAGGACGGCGAGCACGACGAGGCCGACGGGCTCGACGCGGGCGCCGACGACCACCTCACCAAGCCGTTCTCGTTCGTCGTGCCGGCACCCCGCGGGTCGACGTCCTGCGGGCCGGCGACCTCGTCCTGGATCCGTCCGGTCGCCGCTGCAGGCGCGGCGAGCGGGAGATCGAACTCACCGCGCGCGAGCTCGGCGTGCTCGGCTGCCTGAGGGAACGGCCCGGCCGGGCGGTCGCCAAGCAGGACATCCTCGACGAGGTCTGGGACGTCCCGCACGCCATCGACCCGAACATCGTCGAGGTGTACGTGTCCTCGCTGCGCCGGAAGATCGACGCGCCGTTCGGGCGGCGCTCCATCCTCACCGTGCACGGAACCGGCTACCGGATGGCGCCCGACGGTGGTCAGGACCCTGCGGGCCCGGGCGGCCGCGGCCGCCGCCCTCGCCATGACCGCGATGCTCGGCGCCGGCGGCCTGTGGCTGTACACGCTGCTGCGGGCCAACCTGCTCGACAACACCACCGGCCGCACCGAGCTCGCCGCGCGGAAGGGCGCCGCGCAACTCGACACCCGGACCCCGCCGCCCGGCGGCCGACTGGCCGCGCCCGACGGCGGGCGAAGGCCCGGCGCGAGGAGCAGCGGGCGGGCGAGGGGGCCAAGGACCGGCGGCGGCTGGAGCGGGAGGGCCGGGAGGCGGGACGCAAGGCCGAGATCGAGACGGTACGGGCCTTCCTGGGCGTGCCGGTCGATCACTTCGCGGAGCTGAACCTGGCCGGTTTCCACCACCTGGCCGCGGCCTTGGGCGGGGTGCCGGTCTGTCTGAACAAGGCGGTGCGGGACAGGTACTCGGGTGCGGACTTCCCCGCCGGCCCGCAGACGCTGAACTGGCAGCAGTCCCTGGCCTTCGTCCGGCAGCGGCACGGGTTGCCGGGCGGCGACCTGGACCGGACGAAACGGCAGCAGGCGTTCCTGGCGGGTGCGACGAAGAAGCCGAACGAGGCGGGCACCTTCACGGACCCGGTGAAGTTGATCAAGCTGGTCGACACGGCGAAGCAGGACGTGGTGACCGACGCCGGCTGGGACCTGCTGTCGTTCGTGCGGCAGGCCAAGAACCTGTCCGGTGGGAAAGTGCACTTCACGACACTCCCCGTCGAGGGCTTCGCAAGGAACCATGACGGGGACATCAACGTCGTAGATGATATGAAGATAAAGCGCCTCATTGCCGAGCAGATCGGGCCCAAGGCCCCTGCGCGTCCGAGCGCGCCGGGCGCCGCTCCCTCCGGACCGGGCGCGTCGTCCCCACCGTCCTCACCGCCGCCCGCACCGCCGTCTCCCGCCCCCTCGCGGCCGGAGGAGATCGACGGTGGCGGCGTCCCGTGCGTGGACTGAGGCCCCTGACGGCGGCGGGGGCGCGCCGCCGCACCGAAGCCCTGCTCCTGGTCCTGGTCGTCGGCATCGCCGTTTTCGGCCACTGCGCCGCGAGCCTGGCGATGAACGACGAGCTGCCGCGCAACCTCACCGGCTTCGCCGTCAGCCTGACGCTGCTGTCGCTGGTGGGGCACCTGGGCATCCGCCGGTTCGCGGCGTACGCGGATCCGTTGATCTTCCCGCTCGCCATGCTGCTGACCGGGCTGGGGCTGGTCCTGCTCCACCGGCTCGACCAGGGGTACATCGAGCGGTACAACTCGGACGCGAACGCTCCCGGCCAGCTGCTGTGGACGGTGGTCGGGGTCGCCGCCTGCGTCCTCGTGGTGGCGCTGCTGCGCGACCACCGGCTGTTGCAGCGGTTCATCTACATCACGATGGCCGTGGCGCTGGTGCTGCTGATCGCCCCGGTGTTCTCGCCGGCCGACACCTACGGCGCGAAGCGCTGGATCGTCGTCGGCGGCTTCTCGCTCCAACCGGGCGAGTTCGTCAAGATCATGATCGCGATCTTCTTCGCGGGCTACCTGGTGATCCACCGGGACTCGCTGGCCCTGACGGGCCGGCGGTTCCTGGGTGTCCGGCTGCCTCCCATGCGACAGCTCGGGCCGATCATCACCGTGTGGATCCTGTCCATGCTGGTGCTCGTCTTCGAACGCGACCTGGGTACGTCGCTGATCTTCTTCGGCGTCTTCGTGGTGATGCTGTACGTCGCCACCGAGCGCACCAGTTGGATCGTGTGCGGGGTGCTGATGGCCTCGGTCGGCGCCTTCGTGGTGGGCTCCACCGAACCGCACGTCAAGGGCCGGGTGGCGGCCTGGCTGAATCCGCTCTCCTACTACTGGAAGGACCGGCCGCCGGGGGTGGTCTCCGACCAGTCCGCGCAGGCGCTGTTCAGCTTCGGCACGGGAGGCGTCACCGGCACCGGCCTCGGCATGGGCCACCCCGAGCTGATCGCGTTCGCGGGGCGCAGCGACTTCATCCTGACCACCGTGGGCGAGGAGCTCGGCCTGGCCGGGGTGATGGCGGTACTGCTCCTGTACGCGCTCCTCGTCCAGCGGGGGTTGCGGATGGCCCTGGCCGCGCGCGACCCGTTCGGCAAGCTGCTCGCGGTGGGCCTGTCGGCGGCGCTGGCACTCCAGGTCTTCGTGGTCGCGGGCGGTGTGACGGGCCTGATCCCGCTGACGGGCAAGGCCCTGCCGTTCCTGGCGAAGGGCGGCTCGTCGCTGCTGGCCAACTGGATCATGATCGCCCTGTTGCTGCGGATCAGCGACAGCGCGGAACGCCAACGCGAGGCGGACGCCCACGGCCCGGCGGAGACGACGATCACCCCGGTGGTGCGGGTGGGGCCGGAGGGCCGCGCCGCGCCGTCGGGGGCGGCCGCCGGCGGGTAGCCTCCCGGGCGCCGTCCCGCGCGATCCCGCGCGGTCCTGCGCGGTCCCGCCGGGGTTCCGCGCCGTCCTGCGGGCGGTCTAGAGGTAGTCCTCCAGGCGGCCTATCGCGTAGCCCTGCTCCTGGATGCGCCTCAGCATCCGGGTCGTCATCTCGGTCTCGGTGGAGCCCTTGAGCTCCGCGGGGCCGCGGAAGTGGGCCAGGATGATGTCGCCCGGCTTGAGGGCGGAACCCTCGGCGTACTGGAAGTCGTTGATCTGCATCGACGCCCGCCAGAGGACGACCGTCGAGACGCCGCACTCGGAGGCGGCCCTGAGGGTGTCGTCGTTGTAGTTGCCGAACGGCGGCCGGAAGAGCTTCGGCTTGGCGCCGAACCGCTTCGCCAGGCGTTCCTGCTGCCCGCATATCTCCTTCTTCTGCGCCGCGTAGGGCAGGGTCCGGAGGTTGGGGTGGGTCAGGGTGTGGTTGTTGATCGTGCTGCCGCTGCCGTTGTCTCGCAGGGCCTGGAAGTGCCCGTAGTCGGAGGAGGCCACGTTGTCGGTGAGGAACATGCCGATCGGCAGCTTCAGGTCGGCCGCCATCTTCAGGAACTCGGGGTTCTTCTCCGCGCCGTCGTCGAAGGTCAGGAAGACGACCTTCTCGGCGGGGGCCACGGGTATCCGGTCCACGAGCGCCGGCCTGCCCGGGGCGGGCTTGGGGAGTCGGGGCTTCTGCGCCGGCTTGGGGGCGTACGCGACCGGGGCCGTCAGGCCCCACTTCCGGTAGGGCTGCTCCGCCGCCGCGGGCGCTCCGGCGGGCGCGCTCGACGCCGCGGCCGGGGCCGAGGGGGACGGGGACGCCGCACCCGTCTCCGGCTTCGTCTTGCGGCCCAGTCGTTCGATGGGCTCCACGCTGTTGCCGCATCCCGCCAGGGACGCCACGAGGGCGCCGACCGCGAGCGCCCCGGCCACCCCTCGGCGGGCGGCGGGACCGGGGTGACGTCCGCGCGGGTGACGCGCGCCCCCTGAAGGAGCGGTACGGGAAAGGTGTTTGAAAGTCATACGCACGTGCGGAATGTATACCCGGATGGGGATATTCCGTTGATATGACCCGGCGGGGCCGCGGAGGGCGCGGTACCGGCGGTGCGGCGGGGCGTGCGGAGCCGGTCTCCCCGCGGGGAGGGATTCCGCACGCGTACCGCTCGTCGGCCGCCGGGGATCAGTCGACGGGGATCAGACGTAGTCCTCCAGCCGCCCGATGGCGAAGCCCTTGTCCGTGACCGTCTTCAGGGTGTGGCGCACCATGTCGGTCATGGTGGCCTTCCAGTCCTCCTTGCCGCGGAAGTGCGTGAGGATGATGTCGCCGGCGTGCAGGTCCCGGTCCCATTCGCGCCAGTCCATGCGGTTGGGGAAGGCCTCGGCGTTCCACAGCGGAACCGCCTTGATGCCACAGGACTTGGCCGCGCGCAGCGTGTCCTGGTTGTAGTTGCCGTACGGCGGCCGGAAGAGGCTCGGCCGCTTGCCGAACTGCTTCTGGATCGTGTCCTGCTGGCCGCAGATCTCCTCGCGCTGCTTCTCGTAGGAGAGCGCCGGCATGTAGCGGTGGTTGAGCGTGTGGTTGTTCAGGGTGACGCCGGCGGCCTGCATCTCCTTGAAGTACGGGTAGTTGTCCTTCACGACGTAGTCGCTGAGGAACGCCGTGTACGGGATGTTCAGTTCCTTCATCATCTTCAGGAACTCGGGGTCCTTCTCGGCCCCGTCGTCGACTGTCAGGAAGACGACCTTCTCCTCGGTGGGGACCGTGGTGAAGACCGGCGGGTATTCCTCCTGGTCCTCGACCTCGAAGCCGTCTCGCGTGGTGATCTCCGGCTTCGTCTTCGGCGGCGCCGGCGCGACGAGCGGCACCTTGGCCAGGCCCCAGCGCTTCGCCGCGGCGATCCGGGCCTGCTGGGCGGCCTTGGCCCGCTCGGCGGGGTTGAGGAGCGCGCCCGCCGCGCCCTCGGCGCCGGTCTTGGGCTTGGTGACGGGGCCCGATTCCGTGGAGCTGCACGCCGTGCCGAGGGCGGCGACCAGCAGCGCGGCGAGGGCCACGCCGTACCGGCCGCGCGGACGCGCCGCTGACCGGTGACCTTGTTGCGTCTTATTTCCCTTTTGTCGTACAGGCTGCATAACGCCGGATCCTTACAGCACCGCCCGGCGCGTCCCCGGCGACACCTCGACCGGATCCGGACCTTCCATCGACTGGCCCACAATGAACCGGTGACCCCCGAAGACTTCGCCGCACTGCTCACCCCCGAGGGCGACGCCCTCCTCGACTCGCTCCGCGACCACGACCCCGCACAGGAGCTCGCCCTCGCCACCCGGCTGCGCCGCGAGCACCCGGCCGCGCTGGTCTCCGCCGCGCTCGGTCAGGCCCGGCTGCGGCAGCGGGCGGTCGCCAAGTTCGGGGCCGAGGACGCGTTCCGCATGTACTTCACGCCCGGCGGCGGCGAGATGGCCACCCGCGCCTCGGTGGCCGGGTACCGCGCCGAGCGGCTCGCCGCCCTGGGCGTACGCAGCGTGGCCGACCTGTGCTGCGGCATCGGCGGCGACGCCCTGGCCCTGGCCCGCCTCGGGATCCGGGTGCTGGCCGTGGACCACGACCCGCTGACGGTCGCCGTCGCGCGGGCCAACGCCGCCGCGCTGGGGCTGGCGGACCTGATCGAGGTCCGGGAAGCCGACGTGACGGACGTGGACACCGCGGGGTACGACGCCGTCTTCATCGACCCGGCCCGGCGCGGCGGACGCGGGCGGATCTTCGACCCCGAGGGCTACTCGCCGCCGCTCTCCTGGGCCGTCGAGGCCGCCCGGACCGCGCGGTACGCCGCCATCAAGATCGCCCCCGGGATCCCGCACGAGGCCGTGCCCGCCGAGGCGGAGGCCGAGTGGATCTCCGACCAGGGGGACGTGAAGGAGGCGGTGCTGTGGTTCGGGACCGCGCCCGGCACCGTGCGCGCCACCCTGCTGCCCGGACCGCGCGCGCTGGAGACCTCCGACCCGCTGCCCGATCCGCAGGCCGGGCCGGTCGGCCGCTGGCTCTACGAGCCCGACGGCGCCGTGATCCGCGCCCACCTCGTCGCGGAGGTCGCCGAGCGGCTGGACGGCCGGCTCATCGACCCGACCATCGCCTACATCACCGCCGACGAGCTGCGCGCGACCCCGTACGCGACCGCGTACGAGATCACCGACGTCCTGCCCTTCGGCCTCAAGAAGCTCAAGGCCCTGCTGCGCGAGCGCGGGGTGGGCGTGCTGACCGTGAAGAAGCGGGGCTCGGCGATCGAGCCCGAGGAACTGCGCAGGAAGGTCAAGCCGCAGGGCCCGAACTCCGCGACGGTGTTCCTGACGCGCGTGGCGGGCGCCCCGTCGATGCTGATCGGCGCGCCGGCGCCCCGGGACTGAGCCGCCCGGACGGCGCCGGGGCCCCCGGCCCGGGCTCGGCGGGTCGCAGGGCGCACACCGCCCAGCGGTAGTGGGCGCCGGCCTTGCCGAGGCCCAGCAGGGCGGTGACCCACAGGATCAGGCCGAGTCCCATCGGGAGGAGCAGCTCCGCGTACGGGCCCTCCCCCGGCCGCGTTCCGGTCGCCGCCCCGAAGGTCACCCGGAGTCCGAGGACGCCCAGGGCGAGGGAGGCCAGCAGCCAGGCCAGGCTCCGGCCGGGGGCGCGCAGCCGCCGGTCGACGGCCGGGTCGCGGTCCGAGGCCGCCCAGGCGCACTGGAGTTGCCGTATCCGCCGGTCCAGCCGGGCGCCCCGGCCGAACCAGATGCCGGCGGGCACCACCACGCCGGCGGCGAGCGCGGCGAAGACGAGGCCGAGGACGCGGGCGAGGGGGCCGCCCTCCTCGAAGGCCATCAGGGCCATCCCGACGAAGGACCAGCCGAGGGCGAAGACGGCCGCGACGGCCCAGAGCAGCAGGAGCCGTTCGAGGCCCAGGCTGCGGCGGACCAGTTCCGCCAGGGAGCGCGCGCGGTCGGCCCGTACGACGGACTCGTCCAGCCACTCGCGCAGGTGCGCGGGCGGGGGCGGAGGAGGCAGGTCACGGCGAGACATGCGCACGACCGTAGCGGGGGCCGCTCCAGGACCGCCGGAGGGAGCCTGGAAGGACGCGCCGGGCCCGGCCACCGCCCCGTTCAGCCGCCCGTGACCTCCACCGACTCGAACCGCCAGCGGTGCACGGCCCGGGTGATCAGGTCGGCGGCCGGCTCGGGCAGTTCGGGGAGCTGCGCCGCCGCCCCCTCGGGGGCGTCCCACCAGGTGAGCACCAGCACCCGGTCCTGGGCCGCGCGCAACACCTCGCGGCGCACCGGCTCCCGGGCCAGCACCTGGGAACGGGCCCACTCCAGCAGCTCGTTGCCCCGCCCGGCGACGGCGCGGGCCTCCCACATCAGCGTGACGGTGCTCACGAGTACAGGTTGTCCTTGCTCAGCTCGTGCACGTGGTCGTGATCGTGGGAGTGCCCGTGTCCGCCGTGTGCGTGCCCGTGGCCGCCGTCCGCGTCGTCGTGGGCGTGCGCGGTTCCCGGCACGTGCGGTTCCGTCACCGGCAGCGAGGAGTCCGCGGACAGGTCCCAGTCCGAGGCGGGCCGGTTCCGCTTGACCATCTCCGCGCCCAGCGCCGCCACCATCGCGCCGTTGTCCGTGCACAGCTTCGGACGCGGCACCCGCAGCACGATCCCGGCGGCGTCACAGCGTTCCTGCGCCAGCGAGCGCAGCCGGGAGTTGGCCGCCACACCGCCGCCGATCATGAGGTGATCGACGCCCTCGTCCTTGCAGGCGCGGATCGCCTTGCGGGTCAGCACGTCCACGACCGCCTCCTGGAAGGAGGCCGCCACGTCGCGCACCGGCACGTCCTCGCCGGCCTTCCGCTTCGCCTCGATCCAGCGGGCCACGGCCGTCTTGAGACCGGAGAAGGAGAAGTCGTACGCCGCGTCGCGCGGCCCCGTCAGTCCGCGCGGGAAGTTGATCGCCTTCGGGTCGCCCTCGCGCGCGAGCCGGTCGATGACCGGGCCGCCGGGGAAGCCCAGCTGGAGCACGCGCGCGATCTTGTCGAAGGCCTCGCCCGCCGCGTCGTCGATGGTCGCGCCGAGCGGCCGTACGTCGGTGGTGATGTCCGGGGCCAGGAGCAGCGAGGAGTGCCCGCCGGAGACCAGCAGGGCCATGGTCGGTTCCGGCAGCGGGCCGTGTTCGAGCTGGTCGACGCAGATGTGCGAGGCCAGGTGGTTCACCCCGTACAGCGGCTTGCCGAGGGCGTACGCGTAGGCCTTCGCCGCCGAGACGCCGACGAGCAGGGCGCCGGCGAGGCCCGGGCCGGCGGTGACGGCGATGCCGTCGAGGTCGCGGGCGCTGACCCCGGCCTCCTTCAGGGCGCGCTCGATGGTCGGCACCATCGCCTCCAGGTGGGCCCGGGAGGCGACCTCGGGGACGACCCCGCCGAAGCGGGCGTGCTCGTCGACGCTCGACGCGATGGCGTCCGCCAGCAGGGTGGTGCCGCGGACGACGCCGACGCCGGTCTCGTCGCAGGACGTCTCGATGCCGAGGACGAGGGGTTCGTCAGCCATGGGACTCACTTCTCACGGGTTGTGCGGAGTTCAGGGAGTTCGCGGGGTCGGCGAGGCGCATCACGAGCGCGTCGACGTTGCCCGGTTGGTAGTAGCCGCGTCGGAATCCGATGGGCTCGAAGCCGAAGCGCTCGTAGAGCTTCTGGGCCCGCGTGTTGTCCACGCGCACCTCCAGGAGCACTTCCGCGCATTCGAAGGCGGTCGCGGCGCGCAGCAGGTCGGTGAGCAGTCGGGCGCCGAGGCCGGTGCCCCACTGTTCGCGGGCGACCGCGATGGTCTGTACGTCGCCCAGGTCGCCGGCGGCGGCCAGTCCGGCGTAGCCGACCAGGCGGCCGGTCCCGTCCTCGGCGACCACGTAGCGGCGGGTGGCGTGCGGGCCGCGGGCGTGGGCGAGTTCGGACCAGAACATCCCGGCGGACCAGGCGTCCTCGGGGAAGAGCACGTGCTCCAGCTCCAGCACCGGTTCGATGTCCCACCAGCGCATGTCGCGCAGCACCACGGTCGGGGCCGTCACTGCGGGGTGACCACCTTGTAGTTCTTGGGCACCTGGGCGTCGGGGCGGCGCAGGTACAGCGGCGTCGGGGGCAGGAACTCCGCCCCGGCCGCCAGTCGTTCCGCGGCCAGGGCCGCGAGGGCGCCGGCGGACTGGTGCTCGGGGGCCCGCGCGTCGGTGAAGACGTCCGGGTAGAGCACGGCGCCCTGGCCGACGGCGGGCAGGCCGGCGACCTGTTCGGCGATGTCGGCGGGGCGGTCCACGGCGGGTTCGCCGACGCGGGTGCGCGGGTCCTCGTAGCGGGCCCAGTAGACCTCCTTGCGCCGCGCGTCGGTGGCGACGACGAAGGGGCCCTCGACTCCGGCGGTGCCCGCGGCGTACGCGAGCCCGTCGAGGGTGCACAGGCCGTGGACGGGGACGCCGAGGACGGAGGCGAAGGTGGAGGCGGTGACGAGGCCGACCCGGAGTCCCGTGTAGGGGCCGGGGCCGACGCCGACGACGATGCCGGTGACGGCGTCGAGCTTCAGCCCGGCCTCGGCGAGCACCTTGTCGACGGAGGGCAGCAGCAGCTCCCCGTGGCGGCGGGCGTCGACCCGGTTCGACTCGGCGAGGACGGACTCGCCGTCGTGCAGGGCGACGGTGACGGCGGGCGTGGCGGTATCTACAGCGAGCAAGAGCACGCGAACAGCCTACGACTCCGGGGCCCCGGGCCCTTCCGGCCGGTCGTCGGGCACCCTGACTGCTACCTTTCGACCGGGGTACCGCGAGGTGCCTCCCGGACGCCCCGGGGCAGGCCCCGTCGGATCGTTTCGGCACAACGCTTTCAGAACCACGCGGAGAGGTGGAGCAAGGTGGCACGCAGCAGCTCGGGAATCGTGGCCGGGCTCACCGTGGCGGCGCTCGCCGCCGTCGGCTTCCTCGGCTACCAGGCCTCCGCGACGGCGCCGGCGCACCCCGTGAAGGCCTCCCCGCAGGCACCGGCGTCCGGCGCTCCGAGCCAGTCCCCCGCCAAGCAGGACCCGGCGAAGACCACGGCCGTGCCGGAGGGCTCGGGCACGGGGGAACGCGTCGTGTACTCGGTGTCCGGCAAGCGGGTCTGGCTGGTGGCGCAGGACGGTCGCGCGGCGAAGACCTTCGCGGTGATGCCCAGCACGGTGCACCCGGCGGCGGGCACCTACGTCGTCGGTTCCCGCGCGGGCGCGGTGCCGGGCTCGGACGGGGCGCCGATCGAGCACGTGGTGCGGTTCGCGAGCGTGGACGGCGTCTCCATCGGGTTCAGCGCCCGGGTGGACGGCAAGACGCCGGCGCCGGACCCGGCCAAGAAGACCGGCGGCATCCGCATGTCGCGGCTCGACGGTGACGCGATGTGGACGTTCGCGACGATCAACTCGAAGGTCGTCGTCGTTCCCTGACCCGCCGGCGGGTCCGCCCGTTTCACCCGTACGTGGGAATCAGGCCGCTTCGGACTCCGGAGCGGCCTGTTCCGTGTTCGCGGGCGCCCGGGAGGCCGGTTCGCACGCGGGCGGCGTCGAGATGGCCGCGGCGGCCGCGCACGAGGCGAGCAGGGCTCGCATGGACACGACCGTGCGGGGCGTTCGCTCCGCTCCCGCTGCTGCTCCTGCTGCCGACATGGATGCCTCCTGGACGGGCCCGGGACGCCGTACTTAGGTATACCTAACCAGCGCTCGCTACCATGTCACCACGAGCGTACCCACCGGCGCAACGTTTTCCCGACGAGTTGTCGGTACCTTTTACCGCGCGGCCCGATCCGCCCGCCCGGTCGATCCCGCGAGTCCGGCGAGCCCGGCGTCCGCCCAGCGCGACCCGATGCCGCGCACGGTGACCTGTCGTACGTCGTCCAGGACCTCCTCGTGCCCGACCGCCCGGGAGATCACCACGTGCAGCCGGTCGTCGGAGAGTTCCTCGACCTTGCCGTCGCCCCACTCCACGACGACCACGGACTCGGGCAGCGAGACGTCGAGGTCGAGGTCCTCCATCTCCTCCAGGCCGCCGCCGAGCCGGTACGCGTCCACGTGCACCAGCGCCGGGCCGCCGCCGAGGGACGGATGGACCCGGGCGATGACGAAGGTCGGCGAGGTCACGGCCCCGCGCACGCCGAGGCCCTCGCCCAGGCCCCGGGTGAGGGTGGTCTTGCCGGCGCCGAGTTCGCCGGTCAGCAGGACCAGGTCGCCGGGGCGCAGCAGGGCGGCGACGCGACGGCCCAGGTCCCGCATGGATTCGGGCGAGTCGACGGTGATCAGGTTCTCGGTGGCGGCGCCGGCCTCAGGAGCCTGGCTGCGCTGCGCTTCCCGCGGTGCTTCTTCCATGCCCGCCAACGTTAGCGGCTTCGGATCCCGTGTCCGGCACGGCTCCGGTGCGGGCCAGCAGCCCGGTCAGCAGCCCGGTCACGATCTCCGGGCGCTCCAGCATCATCAGGTGCCCGGTGTTCTCCAGGACCACCAGCTCGGCGGCCGGCAGTGCCTCCTTCAGGGCGACGCTGTGCTCCGCGGGGGTGATCATGTCCCGGTCGCCCGCGACGATGGTGACGGGGACGCCCGCGAACCGCTGGAGCGCGGCGGTCTTGTCGTGGATCTGGAACGCCGGGTAGAACTCGGCGACCACGTCGATCGGCGTCGCCTCGATCAGCCGCTCGGCGAACCGCGCGACGCCCGGGTCCACGTCCCGCGAGCCGAACGAGTACTGCTTGATCATGCCCGCGAAGAGGTCCGCGGTGGCCCGTCGGCCCCGCTCCACGAGCTCCACCTGCGAGCCGAGGACCTTGAGCACCCCGGGCAGCAGCCGCCGCACGGCCCCCATCCCGACCGCCGGCAGTCCGTACGTCACCTCCCCGAGCAGCCCGCTGGAGGTGCCGACCAGCGCCACCCCGAGCACCCGGTCGCGCACCAGCTCGGGGAACTGCTCGGCCAGGGCCATGATGGTCATGCCGCCCATGGAGTGCCCGACCAGCACCAGCGGCCCCTCGGGGGCGGCGGCGTCGAGGACGGCCTTGAGGTCGCGGCCGAGCTGGTCGATCGTGACGGGTTCGCCGTCGGCCTGGGCGAGGCCGCGCATGCTGCGGCCGTGGCTGCGCTGGTCCCAGTACACGGCGCGGACCACTGCGCGCAGGGCGGCCCGCTGGAAGTGCCAGGAGTCCTGGCCCAGGCAGTAGCCGTGGCAGAAGACGACGGTGACGGCGGGCGGGGCCTTGCGGCGCGGCCGGCGCCGCTTGTCCGGGTCCGCCGCGGGCAGCTCGTCCACCTCGTAGTACAGCTCGGTGCCGTCCTCGGCCAGGGCCGTCCCCTCGGCGCCGCGCAGGGAGCCGTAGTCCCCCGCGGCGTCGAGGGCCAGTCGGGCCTTCATCCGCAGGCCGCGGCCCACCGTGATCCGTTCGACGGCGACACCGGCGGCCGCGCCGGCCGCCATCACACCGATCGCGGCTCCGGCCCAGCCGGCCTTGCGCCAGTTCTCGCTCACGCCGTCGCCGTCCTCACTCAGCCGTTGCGGTACACCCGAGGCACGCGCCCCCCGATACGGGTGACGATCTCATACGCGATCGTGTGCGCCGCTTGAGCCCAGTCCTCGGCGGTGGGTTCGCCGAGGTCACCGGGGCCGAAGAGGATCGCCGGATCGCCCGCCGCGACGTCGGCGTCACCGATGTCGACGACGAACTGGTCCATGGCCACCCGCCCGGCCGCCCGCCGGATCTCACCGCCCACCAGGACGGGCCCGGAGCCGGAGGCGTGGCGCGGGACACCGTCCGCGTAGCCGACGGGGATCAGGGCCAGGCGGGTCTCCCGCTCCGTCACGTAGTGGTGCCCGTAGCTGACTCCGTGGCCGACGGGAACGTTCTTCACGAGCGCCACGGACGCCTTGAGGGACATCGCGGGCCGCAGCCCCAGCTGGGCGGGGGTCCCCAACTCGGGCGCGGGCGACACGCCGTACACGGCGATCCCGCAGCGCACCAGGTCGAAGTGGGCCTCCGGCAGCGTGAGCGTGGCCGGCGAGTTGGCGATGTGCCGCACCTCGGGCTCGACGCCCTCCTTCTCGGCGTACGCGAGCATGTCGCGGAAGGCGGCGAGCTGTAGCGCGATCGAGGGGTGCCCGGGTTCGTCGGCGCAGGCGAAGTGCGACCAGACGCCCGTGACCTGGACGGTCCCCTCCGCCTGCGCGGCGACGGCGGCGCCGACCAGTTCGGCCCAGTCCGCGGGCTGGCAGCCGTTGCGGCCGAGCCCCGTGTCGGCCTTGAGCTGGATCCGCGCGCTGCGTCCGGCCGCCCGCGCGGCCTCCCGTACCTCCTCCAGCGCCCACATCCCGCTGACCGCGACGTCCACGTCGGCCTCGACGGCCTCCCGCCAGGGCCCGCCGGGCGTCCACAGCCAGCACAGGATCCGTGCCCCGATCCCGGCGGCGCGCAGCGCGAGCGCCTCCTCGGGCGTGGCGGTCCCCAGCCAGGTCGCCCCGGCCTCCAGGGCCGCGCGGGCGCAGGGCACGGCCCCGTGCCCGTAGGCGTCGGACTTGACGACGGCCATCAGCTCGGCCCGGGGCGCCCGCTCGCGCAGCGCGCGCACGTTGCTCCGCACGGCGGCAAGGTCGATCTCGGCGTAGGCGCGCGTCGGTGTCTCGTTCATCCCGCACAGTCTCTCAGAACCCCCCGGGGGCTCCGCTCCCCCGCGTGTCGGGGGCCGACCGGGAGCGGTCTCACCCGGCCCGGACGTCCCGCCAGGCCCTGGGCACCGCGTCCGCCACCTGCTGCGCGAGGATCGGCGCCCCGTCGGAGGCGAAGCGGCCGGCCAGTCCGTGCAGGTACGCCGCCACCGCCCCGGCGTCCGCCCCGGACAGGCCCGCCGCCAACAGCGACCCCGCCACCCCGGACAGCACGTCCCCGCTGCCCGCGGTCGCCAACCACGGCGTCCCCGTCGGGTTGACCCGGACGAGCGCTTCGCCGTCGGAGGCGATCAGCGTCGTCGAGCCCTTCAGCAGGGCCGAGGCGCCGTAGCGTCGCGCCAACGCGCGCACCGCCGCCAGCCGACCCGCCTCCACCTCCTCCCGGGACACCCCCAGCAGCGCCGCCGCCTCCCCCGCGTGCGGGGTCAGCAGGGTCGCCGCGGACCGCCCGCGCAGCACCTCGGGGTCCAGGCCGCGCAACCCGTCCGCGTCGACCAGCACCGGTACGTCGGACTGCGCCAGCACGCCCGCGACCTCGTCGGACCGCGCGTCCCCCAGCCCCGGCCCGACCACCCACGCCTGTACCCGGCCCGGCCCGATCAGCGTCTCCGGGTACCGGGCGAGCACCGCGTCCGCCGCCGGCCCCACGTACCGCACCGCCCCGGCGCCGCCCCGCAGCGCGCCCGCCACGGCCAGCACCGCCGCGCCCGGGTAGCGCGCGGAGCCCGCGACGATGCCCACCACACCGCGCCGGTACTTGTCGCTCTCCGCCGTCGGCTCGGGCAGCAGCCGCGCCACGTCGGCGTGTTGCAGGGCCTCCAGTTCCGGCGCGGGCAGCTCCAGCCCGATGTCCACCGGTCGCACCACCCCGGCCCGCGCGGCCCCCGGGTCGATGAGCAGGCCGGGCTTGTGCGCCCCGAAGGTCACCGTGACGTCGGCCCGTACGGCCGCCCCCGCCACCTCCCCGGTGTCCGCGTCCACCCCGCTGGGCAGGTCCACGGCGACGACCACCGCGCCCGCCGGGATGCGTTCCACCAGCGCGGCGGCCGCCGGTCGCAGCGCGCCCCGCCCGCCGATGCCGACGAGCCCGTCCACGACCAGGTCGGCGTGCTCCGCGACGTCCCGAGCCAGGCGGCCTCCCGCGGCCAGCAGCGCGGCGACCCCGCCCGGGTGCGTCCGGGCGGGGTCCATCGGCACCGCCGTCACCCCGGCGCCGCGCCGGGCCAGCCGCGCGCCGGCGTACAGCGCGTCGCCGCCGTTGTCCCCGGGGCCGACCAGCAGCACGACCCGCGCCCCGTACACCTTGCCCCGACGCCGTGTCAGCAGGCCCGCGCACACGGCGGCCAGGCCGGCCGCCGCCCGCAGCATCAGGGCCCCCTCCGGCAGGCCGGCCATCAGCTCGCGCTCGGCGGCCCGTACGGTCTCCACGCTGTAAGCAGTACGCATGGCATCAGCCTGCCCGAAAAACCGGCGCCGGCCCGGTCGTCCGGGCCGGCGCGGCGCGACCCGCCCCGGCCGCCCGCACCGGCGCCGGGCCGCTATCCCTCGGCGATCACCACGGCCGAGGCCACACCGGCGTCGTGGCTCAGCGAGATGTGCCAGGACTTCACGCCCAGGGCCAGCGCCCGGGCCTCGACGGTCCCGGACACCCGCAGGCGGGGCTGTCCCGTGTCCTCCACGTACACCTCGGCGTCGGTCCACAGCAGCCCGCCGGGCGCCCCGAGCGCCTTGGCCAGCGCCTCCTTGGCCGCGAACCGGGCGGCGAGCGAGGCGGTACCGCGCCGCTCGCCGCTCGGCAGCGTCAACTCGGAGTCGAGGAAGAGCCGTCGGGCCAGGTTCGGCGTCCGCTCCAGCGCGGCGCCGAACCGCTCGATCTCGGCAACGTCAATCCCCACACCGACAATCACGACGCACACCACTCCCACGCAGCCTGTGTTCCGCCGTCACCACCGCGGCGACGGATCGGCGCCCGCGCGTTTGGCTCACTCCACGGTCACCGACTTGGCGAGGTTACGCGGCTGGTCCACCTCGTTGCCCCGCGCCGTCGCCAGCTCGCAGGCGAACACCTGCAACGGCACGGTCGCCACCAGCGGTTGGAGCAGCGTCGGCGTCGCCGGGATGCGGATCAGGTGGTCGGCGTACGGGACCACCGCCTCGTCGCCCTCCTCCGCGATGACGATCGTGCGCGCACCGCGCGCCCGGATCTCCTGGATGTTCGACACGATCTTGTCGTGCAGCACGGAGCGCCCGCGCGGCGACGGCACGACCACCACCACCGGCAGGTCCTTCTCGATCAGCGCGATCGGCCCGTGCTTCAGTTCGCCCGCCGCGAAGCCCTCGGCGTGCATGTACGCCAGCTCCTTCAGCTTGAGCGCGCCCTCCAGCGCCACCGGGTAGCCCACGTGCCGGCCGAGGAAGAGCACGGTGTTCTTGTCGGCGAGCGAGCGCGCGAGCTCCCGTACCGGCTCCATCGTCTCCAGCACGGTGTCCACGGCCGCCGCGATGTCCGACAGCTCCCGGATCACCGACTCGATCTCGTCGCCCCATTTGGTGCCCCGTACCTGCCCGAGGTACAGCGCGACGAGGTAGCAGGCCACCAGCTGCGTGAGGAACGCCTTGGTCGAGGCGACGGCCACCTCCGGGCCGGCGTGCGTGTACAGCACGGCGTCCGATTCGCGCGGGATCGTCGAGCCGTTCGTGTTGCAGACGGCCAGCACCCTGGCGCCCTGTTCGCGCGCGTGGCGCAGCGCCATCAGGGTGTCCATGGTCTCGCCGGACTGCGAGATCGCGATCACCAGCGTCCGCTGGTCCAGGATCGGGTCGCGGTAGCGGAACTCGCTGGCCAGTTCCGTCTCGCACGGGATGCGGGTCCAGTGCTCGATGGCCAGCTTCGCGATCATCCCCGCGTGGTAGGCCGTACCGCAGGCCACGATCACGACCTTGTCCACCTCGCGCAGGACCGAGGGCGGGATGCGCACCTCGTCGAGCGTCAGCAGGCCGCTCGCGTCGATGCGGCCCAGGAGGGTGTCGGCGACGGCCTTCGGCTGCTCGGCGATCTCCTTGAGCATGAAGTAGTCGTACCCTCCCTTCTCGGCCGCCGAGGCGTCCCAGTCCACGTGGTACGCCCGCACGGACGCGACCGATCCGTCGAAGTTGGTCACCGTGACCCCGTCACGGCGCAGTTCGACGACCTGGTCCTGCCCCAGCTCGATCGCGGACCGGGTGTGGGCGATGAAGGCGGCCACGTCCGAGGCCAGGAAGTTCTCGTTCTCCCCGACGCCCACCACCAGGGGCGAGTTCCGGCGCGCCCCGACCACCACGTCCGGTTGGTCGGCGTGCACCGCGACCAGCGTGAACGCCCCTTGCAGGAGACGGCACACCTGCCGCATCGCCTCGGTGAGGTCCCCGCAGACCCCGAACCGCTCCGCCAGCAGGTGCGCGACCACCTCGGTGTCCGTCTCGGACTCCAGGCGGTGCCCGCGCTCGGCCAGTTCGGCGCGCAGCTCGGCGAAGTTCTCGATGATTCCGTTGTGCACGACGGCCACGCGTCCCGAATTGTCCAGGTGCGGGTGCGCGTTGGCATCGGTGGGCCCGCCGTGGGTCGCCCACCGCGTGTGTCCCAGGCCCGTGGACCCGGCCGGCAGCGGGCGCCCGACCAGTTCCTTCTCCAGGTTGACGAGCTTCCCGGCCTTCTTGACGGAGGAGAGTTCCCCGTCCGCGACCACGGCGACGCCCGCCGAGTCGTAGCCGCGGTATTCCAGCCGCTTGAGTCCGGCGATGACCACATCGAGCGCCGACTGCGCTCCTACGTAACCCACAATTCCGCACATAGGCGGCAGGGTACGCCGTGGTCGGCCTCCTGCCCGGTACCTGAACAGGACGAAAAAAGCCGCCCCCACCGTCCCGGCGAGTTCGCCGGGGCGGCGGGGGCGGCGCCGCCGCCGCCGGGGTCAGCCGAGCTTCTTGACCTGCGCGTCGACGACGACCTTCGGCTGCTCGGAGTCGCCGGCCAGGTTCAGCGCCCAGAACGTCGCCAGGGTGTTGCCCTTGCGCACGACGACCGTGTGCGTCTTCTTCTTCTGGCCGTCGCCCATGTCCATCACGGTGGAGAACCCGACGGCCTCGTCACCGGAGGTCACCGGCTGGGCCGTGACGTTCCCGATCGGGGTCTTCTCGCCCTCCGAGCTGATGGCGAAGCCGCCGGCGCAGGCCGTGATCGCGGTCTTGACGGAGGCGAACGCGTCCTCGGCGCCCTTGCCGTCGTAGGAGGAGAGGGTGACCGAGGTCGCCGTCGACTTCAGGGCGCCCATGGCCGCCTCCAGCTTCTCGTCCACGCTCGCGCCCTCGGCCGCCGGCTTGGGCAGCTCGACGGCCATGATCCGGCCCACACCGGTGGACGTGGCGAGCGGCTGCATGGACTGGGCCTGGGCCAGCACCTTGCACTCGGGCTTGTCGGAGTCGACCGGGGCGGTCTTCTCCTCCTTGAACGGCTCGATCTTGTGCGTGGGCAGCTCGGCCTGCGTGACCAGGAGCGGGGCCAGCTCGGCCGCCGTCTTCCCCTTGGCGGCGGGAGCGGCCGACGACGAGGCGCCCGCGGACGCCTTGGCGTCCGTCGTGGTGTCGGAGGCCTTGTCGGAGCCACAGGCGGTGGCCAGCAGCGTCAGGGACACGGCGGAAGCGGTCAGGACGGTACGACGGACAAAAGCGGAACGCACGGTGTTTCTCCCCCACAGGCGGTACACAGAAAACTCGGAAGGCATGCCGGACGGCCCCGGAAACGCCCTGGTGAGGGGCGCGCATCGGAGCCGCGGCAAACATCAAGATAAAGTAAAACCCGATCACCCGATCAGGTTTGATCGGCCATCGGCGCAATCGTGACCCTGGCGATACCGACCGTGACGTCGAATCGAGACCGTGGCCGCGCGATCCCGCCCCCGGCCCGCCCCGCACGTGACCGACCCCACCACCCACAAGCGGTCCCGAGCCCCGACAATGGCAGTGTGATCACTTCGCCGCCACGAAGCACGCCGGACCGCGCGACGGAGCGCGCCGGCCATCGCCGGGCTCCCGACGCCTCCCCGTACGTCGACCTCACCCGGGCCGAGTGGAGCGCCCTGCGCGAGCGGACCCCCCTCCCCCTCACCGCCGAGGAGGTCGAGCGGCTCCGCGGTCTGGGGGACGTGATCGACCTCGACGAGGTACGGGACGTCTACCTGCCGCTGTCGCGCCTGCTCAACCTGTACGTCGGCGCCACCGACAATCTCCGCGGCACCCTCAACACCTTCCTCGGCGACGCGGGCAACGGCCACGGCGCCCAGACGGGCACCCCCTTCGTCATAGGGGTCGCCGGCTCCGTCGCGGTCGGCAAGTCCACGGTGGCCCGTCTCCTCCAGGCCCTCCTGGCCCGCTGGCCCGAGCACCCGCGCGTGGAGCTCGTCACCACGGACGGCTTCCTGTACCCGATGAAGGAACTCCAGCGGCGCGGCCTGACCGCCCGCAAGGGCTTCCCGGAGTCGTACGACCGCCGCGCCCTCACCCGGTTCGTCGCGGACATCAAGGCGGGCAAGGACGAGGTCACCGCCCCCGTCTACTCCCACCTCATCTACGACATCGTCCCGGGCGAGCGACTCGTCGTGCGCCGCCCGGACATCCTGATCGTCGAGGGGCTCAACGTGCTCCAGCCGGCCCTGCCCGGCAAGGACGGCCGCACCCGCGTGGGCCTCGCCGACTACTTCGACTTCAGCGTGTACGTGGACGCGCGCCCCGAGGACATCGAGCGCTGGTACCTGGGCCGCTTCCGGAAGCTGCGCGAGACCGCCTTCCAGAACCCCTTCTCGTACTTCCGCAAGTACACGCAGGTCTCCGAGGAGGAGGCCATGGAGTACGCGCGGACCATGTGGCGGACCATCAACAAGCCCAACCTGCTGGAGAACGTGGCACCCACCCGCGGTCGGGCCACGCTCGTCGTCCGCAAGGGCCCGGACCACAAGGTCCAGAAGTTGAGCCTGCGCAAGCTCTGACCGCCACCGGCCGGGCGAATCCCCGACGACAGGGCCTAGGGTGCGGCCATGCTGCATCTGCGGATGATCATCCCGTCCGAACGCACGGACGCCGTCGTCGACGTCGTGGAGTCCACGGTCGGCACCGCCCACCTCGTCGTCCTGCCGGGCGCCGGCCGCGACCCCCGCGGCGATCTCGTCCTGTGCGACGTCGCCCGGGAGGCCGGTGACGAACTGATCCGGGAACTGCGGGCGCTCGGGATCGACGAGGACGGCTCGATCGCCGTCGAGAACATCGACCTGTCGCTGTCGAAGCGGGCCGACGCCGCCGAGGAGGAGGCGCCGGGCGAGGGCGCCGACGCGGTGCTGTGGGAGCAACTGACCGAGGCCACCCACGAGGAGTCCACGCTCACCATCACCTACTGCGCCTTCATGATGCTCGCGACGATGATCGCGGCCTGCGGCGTGGTCCTCGACAACGCGGTCCTGATCGTGGGCGCGATGGCCGTCGGGCCCGAGTTCGGCCCGCTCGCCGGGGTCTGCACGGCGGTCGTGCGGCGCGCCCCACGGCTCGCCCTGCGCTCACTGGGCGCGCTGCTGATCGGTTTCGCCGTCGCGATCGCCGCCACCACGGTGTTCAGCCTGGGCATGGACGCGATCGGACAGTTCTCCGAGGAGATGCTGGACAGCCCCCGCCCGAACACCGGCTTCATCTGGAAGCCGGACCCGCTGTCCTTCGTGGTCTCGCTGCTCGCCGGCGTGGCCGGGGTGCTCTCGCTGACCTCGGCGAAGTCCGGCGCGCTGGTCGGCGTGGCGATCTCGGTGACCACCGTCCCCGCGGCCGCCAACGCCGCCGTGGCCCTGGGCTACGGGGAACTCGCCCAGATGTGGGGCTCGGTCGAGCAGTTGCTGGTGAACCTCGGCGGGATCATGCTCGCCGGGATCCTGACCCTGTTCGCGCAGAAACTGCTGTGGCGGACCCAACGAGGTCGTTGGGTCCGCCACGGGAAAAGCTGAGGTGCGGGTCGGTCAGCCGAGGGCCGACTTCACCACGTCCGCGAGCCGCCCCGCGACCGCGCGGGCCTGCTCGATGTCGGCGGCCTCCACCATCACCCGTACGAGCGGCTCCGTACCGGACGGACGGAGCAGCACGCGACCGGTGGTGCCCAGCTCGCGCTCGGCGTCGGTGACCGCCGCCGCCAGCTCGGCCGAGGTGGTGACCCGGGTCCTGTCCACGTCCGGGACGTTGATCAGGACCTGCGGCAGCCGCTGCATCACGCCGGCCAGGTCGGCCAGGGAACGGCCGGTGGCGGCGACGCGGGCGGCCAGCATCAGGCCGGTCAGCGTGCCGTCGCCGGTGGTGGCGTGGTCGAGGATGATCACGTGGCCGGACTGCTCGCCGCCCAGCGCGTAGCCGTGCTCCTTCATCGACTCCAGCACGTAGCGGTCGCCGACCCCGGTCTGCACGACCTGGATGCCCTCGCCCTCCATCGCCAGCTTGAAGCCCAGGTTGGACATCACGGTGCCCACCACGGTGTTCTCGCGCAGCTGGCCCGCCTCGCGCATGGCCAGCGCCAGCACCGCGAGGATCTGGTCGCCGTCGATCTCCTCGCCGTCGCCGTCCACGGCCAGGCAGCGGTCCGCGTCGCCGTCGTGCGCGATGCCGAAGTCGGCGCCGTGCTCGACGACGGCCTGCTTGAGCAGCCCGAGGTGGGTGGAGCCGCAGCCGTCGTTGATGTTCAGGCCGTTCGGCTCGGCGCCGATCGTGATGATCTCCGCGCCGGCCCGCGTGAACGCCTCGGGCGAGACCCGGGCGGCCGCGCCGTGCGCCTCGTCGAGAACGACCTTGAGGCCTTCGAGGCGGTTGGGCAGGACACCGATGAGGTGCGCGACGTACTTGTCGAAGCCCTCGTCGTAGTCGGAGACCCGGCCGACGCCGGAGCCGGTGGGCCGGTCCCAGGGAGCGCCGGTGCGGTGCTCCTCGTAGACGGACTCGATCCGACCCTCCAGGTCGTCGGCCAGCTTGTGGCCGCCGCGCGCGAAGAACTTGATGCCGTTGTCGGGCATCGCGTTGTGGCTGGCGGAGAGCATCACGCCGAGGTCGGCGCCCAGCGCACCGGTGAGATACGCCACCGCCGGGGTGGGCAGCACACCGACGCGCAGGACGTCCACGCCCGCGCTCGCGAGGCCGGCGACGACCGCGGCCTCCAGGAACTCACCGGACGCGCGCGGATCGCGGCCGACCACCGCGGTGGCCCGATGACCGGCGAACGTACCCGCCTCGGCCAGTACGTGTGCGGCCGCCACGGAGAGACCGAGCGCGAGCTCGGCCGTCAGATCCGCGTTGGCAACGCCCCGTACACCGTCCGTCCCGAAGAGTCGTCCCACTGTTGTCCTCCCGAGTTAACGCTTCGCTTGTGACCGCTGTGACAAATATGTGCCGCTTGTGGCGGTAAACGAACCGCCCCGGCAGCACGAAGAGTGCTGCCGGGGCGGTTTCGTTGCGGAACAGCAGGCGCAGATTAACGCTTGCTGTACTGCGGAGCCTTACGGGCCTTCTTGAGACCGGCCTTCTTGCGCTCGACCGCACGGTCGTCGCGGGAGAGGAAGCCGGCCTTCTTCAGCGCCGGGCGGTTGTTGTCCACGTCCGCCTCGTTCAGCGCACGGGCCACACCGAGGCGCAGGGCGCCGGCCTGGCCGGAAACGCCGCCACCCGAGATGCGGGCGATGACGTCGTAACGGTTGTCCAGCTCCAGGAGCTTGAACGGCTCGTTGACTTCCTGCTGGTGCACCTTGTTGGGGAAGTAGTCCTCAAGGGTGCGACCGTTGATCTTCCACTTGCCGGTGCCCGGAACGATCCGGACGCGGGCGATGGCGTTCTTGCGACGGCCCAGGCCGGCGGCCGGCTGGGGGTCGCCGAAGCGACCGGCAAGGGACTCGGAGGTGTAGTCGCCCTCGACGACGACCTCGGACTCGCTGGTGTACTCCTCGACGTTGCCCTCGAACTCTTCGACGGGGGTCGTCTCGGCGGTGGTCTCGGCCACGATGCTCCTCAGAATTTTCTACGTCTTAGGGGGTGGCCGGAACTACTGCGCGACCTGGGTGATCTCGAACGGCACCGGCTGCTGGGCAGCGTGGGGGTGCTGGTCGCCCGAGTAGACCTTCAGCTTCGAGAGCATCTGACGGCCCAGGGTGTTCTTGGGGAGCATGCCCTTGATGGCCTTCTCGACGGCCTTCTCCGGGTTGTTCGCCAGGAGGTCGTCGTAGCGCACCGAACGGAGACCGCCCGGGAAGCCCGAGTGGCGGTACGCCATCTTCTGGGTCGCCTTGTTGCCGGACAGGTGAACCTTGTCGGCGTTGACGATGATGACGAAGTCGCCCATGTCCATGTGGGGGGCGTAGGTCGGCTTGTGCTTACCCCGCAGGAGGGCAGCGGCCTGGGTCGCCAGACGGCCGAGGACAACGTCCTGGGCGTCGATGACGAGCCACTGGCGCGAGATGTCGCCGGGCTTGGGGCTGAACGTACGCACGCGTATGCCTTCGCTTCTTCAGTGGTGGTATCCCAAGGGCGCAAGCCCCACGGGAAGGTCCTGACAGGGTCACCACGGACGATCACGACAGCCCTCGTTCACATCGGGGACGCAACCCGAGCGTGAACTGCTGGTCATCGGTCCGGTGGACCGGCGCAAGGCCCTTTCACGTGAGAATGAGCAAGCCAATACGCAGAACAAACCAGCAGGGTACCCAAGCAGACCCGTACGGGTCAAAACGCGGTCCGCGATGCCGACTCGGTCGACGTCGCGGCGCACTCCGGTTCGGTCCTGGGTGGGGACCCCGCAGTTGTTACCGGGTCCAGAGTAACCCGAACGGAGCGCGGCGAACGACGCGCCAGCACGATCGCGAGCCCGCACAGCGTCACGCAGTCGCGGAACGCCCGCCTCTTGCGGGCCAGCTCGGTGGGCCACGGGACCCCCGCCACCTGCGGCACCAACGCCGCCCAGAACCAGGGCGAGCGCGGCGTCGAACCGGCCCGGACCCCCGACGCCAGCAGCAGCGGCAGCACCACCAGGAGGTAGTGGTCGAAGGAGGGCCGTGACACCAGGAATGCGGCGAGCATCACCATGCAGGCCGTCTCGACCAGCCGCAGTTCACCGTCGTCGACGTCATCGGTACGCCGCCAGCGCACCCAGGCCGCCCACAGGCCGCCCGCCGCCCCCGCGAACGCCACCAGCACGGCGAACACCCCCGGCACCCCCAGCCGCGGCAGCACCGCGATCGGCGAGGCGTCCCACGGCAGGGCGTACTCGTCCTGCCCCTGGAGCAGGAATGGCAGCGTCTTGGTGAAGAACAGCGTCGGACTCGGCATCAACAGCGCCCCCAGCAGGGACAGCGCCACCGGGGTCAGCACCGCCGCGGCCAGCCCCCGCCACTGCCGGGCCACCAGGAACAGCACGCCGATCGGCACCAGCATCGGCTTGCAGGCGATCGCCAGGCCCACCACCAGCCCGGCCGCCGCCCAGGAACGCCGGTGCGCCAGCAGCAGCGCCACCGGCAGGGCGGCCGCCGAGATCGCCGTCCAGTTCCCGATCAGCACCAGGTTCAGGTACGGCTTGTAGGCCAGCGCGAACAGCCCGAAACCGCCGATCGCGAACCGCGACGTCGCGGGCACCGCGAACAGCCGCAGCGCGGCCCACCACCCGACCCCGATCAACCCCGACATCCCCAACGGAAGCAGCCAGCGCAGCGCCCACGTGGGCAGCAGCGCCTCCGGCACCGCCATGAGGACCGCGCTCGGCAGGTAGAGGAACCGCTTGTCCTCGTACGGGGACACACCGGCCAGCAGCGCGTCCGCGGCCTTGACCACGAAGGCGTTGTCCGAGCCCCAGTTCTCCCGCAGGCTCGTCGAGACCGCGATCGTCAGCACGATCGCGAGGGAGAGCGCCCACAGGGACCGGGGCGCGGGCCGGAGCAGCCAGGCGAGCCGGCCACCCCCCGGGCCGGGCGCACCCGCGCCACCTCGGGAACCCCACCCCACGAGCCAGATGCCAGGTCGCAGCCGCACGCCGTCTCCCCCTCGAAATCCGCGCCGGGGTGGTCCGCCCCGAACGCTTCCGCTCGATCCGCAGGGCCTCAGCGCTTCCGCTCGACCCGCCGCTCGTCCCACACCGGTTCCTGAGACCCATCCCTCACCGCCACCCTCGCACCCCTCGGCCCAGGGGCCTCAGCGGCTTCGGTCGGCTGCGCCGGACTCCGCCCGTCGAAACGCACCGCAGGGCCTCAGCGCTTCCGCTCGACCCGCCGCTCGTCCCACACCGGTTCCTGAGACCCATCCCTCACCGCCACCCTCGCACCCCTCGGCCCAGT